>JBDTAV010000111.1:0-6283 GCA_039924385.1 Steroidobacteraceae bacterium | reverse complement strand
GAACGCGAGCGCCGGGGAGATCCGCAGCCTTGCGCTTCCGGGCCACGTATTCCGGGTCGTGGCACTTGATGGGAATCCAGTGCCAACGCCTGCTGATGTCCCGGTGCTGTGGCTGGGTACGGCCGAGAGAGTTTCAGCGATCGTACACATGCATCACCCGGGCGTGTGGGTCATGGGCGATCTCGACCATGACGACCGCCGACACGGCATGGGTATTGTCGTCGAGTATGCGGGGCGGAAAGGCGAGGCCCAGTGGGTCGATCCAAAGCCGTTTCATTGGGACTACTCGCAATTCGGCAGCGCCGATATCCAGCCCGCGCAACCGGACGAGACATTCGAGATGCTGATCGTCAAACGCAACGCGGCGGTTGAAGGATTCAATCAGTGGACGCTGAACGGCGAAGCGTTTTCGATGGAGAACATGCGTCCAACATATACGCTGCGCGAAGGGAGACATTATCGCTTGAAGTTTCGCAATGCGAGCGACGACATTCATCCGCTGCACCTGCATCGCCACAGCTTTGAATTGACGCAGATTGGCGGGAAGGCCACTGCCGGTGTCGTCAAGGATGTCGTGATGCTCGGCGGGTTTCAGGAGCTCAACGTCGACTTCGTTGCGGACAATCCGGGTCTCACGCTGTTTCACTGTCATCAACAATTGCACATGGACTTCGGGTTCATGGCGTTGTTCAACTATGCGTGAAGGATCTCCGCTTGAAGTTCTGCTGACCTTCCTCAAACTGGGCCTGACATCATTCGGCGGACCCGTTGCCCACATCGGATATTTCCGGGAGGAGGTCGTCGTTCGGCGCCGCTGGGTCGACGATGCCGCGTACACGGATCTGGTTGCGCTCTGTCAGTTCTTGCCGGGACCGGCAAGCAGCCAGGTTGGCTTTGCCCTGGGGCTGATCCGAGCAGGGTACTGGGGTGGGCTGGCGGCCTGGGCGGGATTCACGCTGCCTTCAGCGGTGCTGATGGTGGGATTCGCCTTCGGAGCCGGTGCGATAAGTGGCCCCATCAGCGCAGGTCTATTGCACGGACTGAAACTCGTAGCCGTAGCCATCGTCGCTCAGGCCGTGTGGGGTATGGCCCGTACGCTGTGCCCGGATCGGCAACGTGCAGCGATTGCTGCGATTGCCGCCGTCCTAATCTTATCCGGCGGTTCGTCGCTCATTCAGCTCATTGCGATTGGTTTGGGCGGCGCCCTTGGATTGTGGCTGTGCCGAACACCGTCAGCTGCGCCCATAGGTACGCTCGGAGCGCCCGTCTCGCGTGGCGGCGGTGTTCTCGCGTTGTCGTTGTTTTTTGGTCTGCTGGCTGGCTTGCCGCTACTTGTGCGCCTCGGCTCGGCCCAGGGGGTTGCACTGTTCGACGCATTCTACCGCACTGGTGCGCTCGTGTTCGGGGGTGGCCATGTCGTATTGCCGCTGCTGCGTGATGCGGTCTTAACGCCTGGCTGGGCGAGCGACAACTCGCTAACGCCGTGAACGAGAGCCTCGAGAGTCAATTTCCTCGCGGAGTGATGGGCGAGTAAACGTTCGTTTTCCGGCAGACCGACCATGAAGCGAACCATATCTCGTCGCATGGCCGCCAGCAGCTCAACCGTTTCGGCGTCGATCGCGGTCTATCTCCCCTCGGTCCCCGGGCTGGCAGAGGATATTTTTGACGAGGTAGCCACCGGTGGCTACAATATCCGGTATGAAAACTGTCGGCGTTCGTGACCTCAAGAACAAGCTGAGCGAATACCTTCGCCGTGTGCGGCTGGGGGAGAGCGTCCTAGTCACCGACCGGGGAGAGGTCGTGGCTGAGCTTCTGCCACCCGGGCAAGGGCAGGGGGATCCGTCTGTTCCGGCGGGACTTCAGTCGCTGGCTAAACGGGGCCTACTGACCCTGGGTGCTCCGGCCGGCTCGGACTTGTATCCCGCGCTGCGGCGTAAGCAAGGCGGACGTCGACGGAGCGTCGCCCAATTGCTCGACGAGGAGCGCGGCACTCGGTGAATGTCTACGCGGAGTCGAGTGCGGTGCTGGCATGGCTTCTCGACGAGCCAACAGCACCCGCGGTGCGCCGGCTACTTGATGAGGCCGAAGTCATCGCCGCCTCCGACCTGACGTTGATCGAGTGTGATCGCGTATTGCTGCGGGCGGTGACGCTCAATGAGCTGACCGAGGCCGAAGCCGCCGACCGTCGAGCGCACCTTCTGGCGGCTTCAGCCCATTGGCAAGTCCTGCGAATCGCTGGAGAGATAGTCGATCGGGCGCGGCGGCCGTTTCCCGGGGACCCGATTCGGACACTCGATGCCATACATCTCGCGTCGCTTCTTGTTGCGCGTTCCGCCATCGTCGGCCTCCGGCTGCTGAGCCTAGACGAGCGGGTGCGCCAAGCTGCCAAAGGGCTGGGTGTGGCCGTCGAGCCTGACTGAGTATGGCGACTCTGAGCCGGCGAGCGGATTGGGCGACGAGCGCTAGCGCCCGACAGCAGGGGTGAACCGGAAACTCATCTCGACATCTATCTGGGGTCCCCGGGCCATATTGCCGCGGCAAGTTTGTCCCCCGCTCATCGAGTATCGAGCGTAAAGCCGAACACGCGGTCCTTGGAATGACCGCGTTTCCCCTGACACCACCCTAAGTTTGTTCAGCGAGCCTATCGAACTCGGCTGGACTGACATATCCGATCCCTGAGTGTCGTCGATTCGGATTGTAGAACCGCTCGACGTAGTCGAACACATCGGCTTTGGCGTCTTCCCGCGTGCGGTACTCCTAGTGATAGACCCGTTCCTTCTTCAGGGTCCCGAAGAAGCTCTCCTCCATGGCCGAGTTGTCCCACACACCGCCCGAGGGACTCATGCTGCAGGTGACGCCCTGCTCGCTGAGCAATCGCTGGAACTGCTCGCTGGTGGTAAGCGTGTGGCCAAGGCCGCATGTGCAAGCGGTAGTGACGTGTGGATGATCGGCGTCTCGTGGCGGCCAATCAGCACGGCGGTCGGCAGCGGGGCAACGCTAAGTCAAACGATCGCGGGCGACATCGTCCACCACTATGAGTTTTGACCGGGAATGCCTTTCTTGGCGGCGATTGCGCTGGCAGCATTAGGTATCCTTTACCTCCTTTTGTCTGAGACCCAAGACATGCAATTTCGCGAGGCAAAGCCATGACGACCGTTCTGCTGCTTATCTGTTCGAATGTATTCATGACATTTGTCTGGTACGTGCACCTGATGGCAGGCGCTCCTCGTATCGTGGGGCATCGCGTTGATCGAGTACTGCTTTGCGGTGCCTGCCAATCGAATTGGCTTTGGGGAATTCTCTGGGTTTCAACTCAAGCTTATTCAGGAAGCCGTGACCCTCGTGGTATTCGTTGCCTTTGCGACTACGTTTCTCAAGGAAAAGCTCGCCTGGAACTACATCATGTCGTTTTTGTTTCTGGTCGTTGCGGCATTCTTTGCGTTTGCGTTCAAGCCGGCGACAGCTGCAATTAGCTGAAACCATGAGCTGCCCATCAGTGGACGTTGCTGAACTACCGCAGTGAGCACTTCATAGACTATCGATATGAGTGATTGTCGCGGCGGCATCCGGTTTCGCGGCGCGCGGGTGCGAACCTTTCGCGATCTATCGGCATCTATCGTCCCCAAGCAACATTTTTTGACGGTAGGTTCTGACGGTAAAAACGAAATGGGGGTCCATGAAGACTAATATATTCAGCAACATATACGTGCCGGAGACAATTGAGTGGGAGTGAATATGCCTGGACCGCAGGGACCACGCTGTGCTGCTCTCGAAAAGTCCGTATTGGTTTTCCATGATTTGACGTGAGCCCGCAACCTTGGGCCGCGGCGATCAAAAACCGCGCTGAACAAAATTACCAAAACGGTTCAGTCGAAGCCGGTTTAAATGCTCATTTTTTGCCCGGAGCGGCCCGTGAACCGCCATCTGGCTACATCCTCAACTCGCAAACAGTGTGTGCCGCCTGACATATGTGCTAAAGAACGTCATGGCCGCCGCATGCTTCTTAGGGCTTCTCTATTTCGTCGTGGTCTTCTCGCTTGCCTTCGCAATGGGGGTCGCGCGCACGCTGATCATTGCTCCGCGACTGGGAGCGACGGCAGCGGTGTTGCTTGAGGTTCCGATCATAATCGCAGCGAGTTGGGTCGTTGCAAAGCGGCTGGTACGTCATCGATCGCTTTCACTACCGCAACGCGCAGCAATGGGAATTGTCGCGTTCACGTTGACAATGGTATGCGAAGCGGTGCTCTCGGCGCTCATGCGTGGGCAAAGCGTTGCGGACTGGGCAGCAGTACTGGTAACGCCACTTGGACTTATTGGCTTGGCGGGACAGGCTGCCTTCGCTGTGATGCCAGTCCTCGCGGGTCTTAGCCGGGCCAACGTCCCGCCGTAGGCATATCGTGCCAAACAAAAAAAAGGCGGCGGCTGTGAACCGACGAGCTCGGCTGACCAGGTGCCGGCGTCCATGGTGGACCAACGCTAAACGCAGTATGTTGCGGAAACCGCGGAAACCGCTGAACCCGCTGGCCAACTCACGTGGTCCGTGTTGGACGCCGGTCCGACTTGAAATCCGGTCATTTGTCGATGTCGGTTCACGCCGCAGCGCGGTCGTTTCGGTTTTGTACGATGTCAATCGCGTGCAAGTTTCCGCCAAGAATCATTGATTGTGCTCCGAAAAGCCAGAATCCAACGCCATGCCTTTTACACGTAACACCCGCCTCCTGGGGATTACTTCGGCTTTGGGGATTACTTGTCTGAGCGTCGCTTATGCCGTCACGCTGATGATCGGACTCGTACTGCTGCCGTCGCCTGCCGAGCCAATAGGCGATCCGTATTTCTCGGTGCTCGAAGTCCTGATCTGCACCATGATGCCCCTGTTCGTCGCGCTCTTTGTCGCCGTATATGCTTGGTCTCCAGCACGCGCAAAAGGCTTCACGTTGGTCGCAGTGGTGTTTTCCGGACTGCTCACCGGCCTGACGATGAGCGTGCACTTCGTAATTCTTATCGTGAATCGCGAGGCGGCCTTTGCAAACTTGTCTTGGGCGCCACTGTTGATATCGTTCAGGTGGCCGTCGATAGCCTATATGCTCGAAATTTTGGCGTGGGACGTTTTCTTCGCACTAGCCGTGCTGTTCGCGCAGCTGGCCTTTAGTGGCAGTCGGCTCGCGGCGTGGGTACGCGTTCTGATGACCGTGAGCGGCGTACTTGCGCTTGCAGGTCTCAGCGGCGTGATCGCCAACGATATGCAACTGCGAAACATTGGTGTGGTCGGCTAAGTCGGCGTGTTCCCGGTCGCGACCGCTTTGTTGGCGCGGCTTTTCTGGGTTACTGCGCCCGGCGAAAGGACTGACGCATGTTCTCAATAGCTAACTTTAACCAAGAACTCCCTTGCGCACGGCAGAGATATTCGCCGCAAGTGATAGTCGCCGCGCACCAGGTTTTACGCTGCGAGGCGTTCGTGCTTTCGCGATCAATCGGTATCTATCGCCACCAAGCGACATCTTCTGACGGTATATCTGACGGTAAAAATTAAGCCGTAGACTGCACAGGCGTTTTAAGTCAGAGGCTTACACGTGCCGGAGACAATTGAGCGGGAGTGAATCGAAGCCAAACCGTCGGAGACTCTTCGCCATCTTTCGTATCTTAGTGGCATCAAACAGAACGTTTCGACAGTGAATCAAACGTTCGCGTATTCCAAAGACTCATTTTTTGATATATCGTTGGAGAGTATGCCTCATTAAATTTAAATCTATGAGCAATATTGAGGCGACAAAAATGCGCAGGATCGGGCATTTCGGTTTGACTGCGGCAGCCGCTCTCGTTTTCACTGCTGGCGCAAACGCCACTACAACGGGGGAGAACACAGTCGCGGCAGCGCCCGCAAAGGTTGCGCTCGTATCGCTCGAAAAGAGCGCGTACGAGGCTTGGAAGTCCAAAGACGCAAAGTTTTGGGATACATTTCTTTCGGACAATTTTGTTGGCTGGGGTTCATTGGGCAGGCTCGATAAGGCATCGGCGACCAAGGAATACACTGGCGCTGGTTGCGAGATCAAGGGTTACGCGCTTTCCGACGAGCAGATGACTCCGCTTGGCCGGAATGCGGCGCTGATCACTCACAAGATCACCGTTAACGGCATATGCGGCGGACAAAAGATCCCGTCCGGCAGTTGGGCGGCAGGAGTGTATGTTCGGGACGGCAATAGATGGAAAGCGGCCTTTCACGGCGAAGCGCCGATTGTTGATCCGGCGGCGCTTCCTGCGAAGCCGGTTGCTGAGAATGCGGCGA
>JBDTAV010000110.1:0-9989 GCA_039924385.1 Steroidobacteraceae bacterium | reverse complement strand
CGTGCCGGAGCACCCCTGGGACTCGAAGTCGAACGGGAGCTCGAACGCGCCCGCGGCGGCCATCGCCTGGCGGACGTCCTCGGGACGCGGCGTGAAGACCAGCAGGAAGCCGCCGCCGCCCGCACCGACCAACTTCCCGCCTACGGCGCCATTTCTCATGGCATGTGAGTACCATTTATCAATCTGGGGGTTGCTGATACCGCCAGAGCGGCGCTTTTTGTGCTGCCAGTGTTCATCCATCAACGCGCCGAATCGCTCCAAATGACCGGATTCCAGTGCTTCCTGGCTACGGTACCCCAGTGCCTTGACATAATCGAGGTTCCGCAGCATATCGGCGTCGCCGGTCATAGAACGGACATTTTGATCTTTCAGAATGCTCGCTGCGGCGCGGTTAAAGCCGGTGAAGAAAAGCAGTAAATTGTCTTCAAGATCGAACATTGTCTTGCTGGAGAGTCGCAGGGGCTGAAGCGTAACGCGATGGTTTTTGTGGAACGTCATACAGGTAATTCCGCCAAATGCCGCAATGAATTGATCCTGTTTGCCGACCGGATCGCCCAAGCGATTGATTTCAATTTCGCACGCGAGTTCCGCCAGTTCTTGGGCGTGAGCGATCTTTCGTTGGTGCGTGTACAGCGCCTTCAATAATGCCGTGGTGAAGCTGCCGGAAGAACCTAGGCCGGTACCGGCTGGGATGTCCGCGAGGGTGCTAATTTCTATTTGCGGATTGTCCAGCTTCTGCATTTCCAACGCTTCGCGGATGATGCGATGCTTGACGTCCGGGACCCTATCGACATGCTCTAACGAAGAATATTTAAGATAAATACCAGGGCTGAAAGGGCGCATCACACTGACGTAAACATATTTGTCGATTGCGGCAGCAATCAAAAATCCCTCATGCGCGCCATAGTAGGAAGCAAGGTCGGTTCCGCCACCCCCCAACGTAATGCGCAGCGGGCTACGCGCTATGATCATATCCAGATTCTCTGTACAGTTTACGCACCACGGCAAGCGCCGCTATCGCGTCATTGAGCCCTGCTGATGGCTCCCGTGAGCTGCGGATATCCTCTAAAAACTCAGCCATTTCAATTTCCCAGGAGTTATCCTCCATCGGATATTCCCAGATCGTCGTTTCCGGCGGCCCCATCTTCGGCAGGTTCTTGTACCAAAATAGCTTTTCGACGCCGTAACTGCCGCCAAGCCCCTCAACCTGAAGCTTGCCTTCGCGGCCGTACAGCTCCCAAGAGAAAGTGTTTTTCCACTCGGTGCAGCTGACATGCATGAACGCTGCTTGTTGTGTCGCCGTCTTTAGCAACATGAAGCCGTTATCTTCGACCGGCATATCCCAAAAATAAGTGTGTGCGAAGCCGGTAACATCGACAAATTCGCCAAGAAACCAACGCGCCAAATCAATCAGGTGGACCCCTTGATCGATCAATTCGCCGCCTCCGGAGCGCTGCGGCTGCGCACGCCATTCGCCTTCGTAACCGAGCCGGCCGCCGTGTCCGTAGCGGGCTCGCAGGAACAGCAGGGGACCCAATAAGCCTGAGTCGACGAGGCGCCTGGCTTGCTGGAAGGCCCGGTGATACCGATGATTGAAACCCACGCGGACGCGAACATTGTGGTCGGCGGCGAGCTGCGGTAGGCCGAGCAGCTCATCTACGTGCCGCGCGGCAGGTTTTTCGACGAGCACATGGATTCCGGCGCTAATGGCGGCCCGTGCGATCTCGACCTGAGCGTCTTGCGGCGTGGCAATGACGACTGCATCAATATCGGTACGATGCAACAATTCGCGCCAGTCGCTGCCGGCAACGCAGCCTGCGCTCGAGGATGCGACGTGGCGCGCGCGCGCCAGAGAGGTGTCGATGCTGTGGACAAGCCGGGCACCCGCCAAATGCTGAGCCCGCCTTCGGCCGACGGCGCCGCAGCCAATGATGCCGATGTTCAACCGCCGTCCCCCCAGGTCAGGCCGCGATCCTTGGGAACGATGCGTCGCAAGGCGTAGACGTCGGTGCCGTTTAAATCATCGAGATGATTCGGCAGCGATTCCCATGGGTCCCAGACCGCGCTGATCAATTTACCCGTGATGCCGTCGCTCACAGATGATCCGAGGAATACGGCCAGATCGGCGGCCTTGGCGAGCGGCGCTCCACCCTCGCGCTTCTGTTGCAGCGAACGCTCGTAAAACGCACGTCCGATTCGCTCCGGGCCGGCGGCGAGAAACTCATCAAGCATGCGCGTATTGAGCGCACCGGGGGCTATTGCATTGACGTCAATGTGGTTTGCACGCGTTTCCTCCGCCAGGGTTTCCATGAAACGGATGACAGCTGCTTTGGATGTCGCGTAGGCACTCAAGCCTGGCAATGGATTTGTGGCACCGCCGCCTGAGAGCTGAATGATTTTGCCGCGTGCCACCTTCTTGAAATGCGGCAAAATCGCGCGGCTCAGCAGGACCGATCCGAGAAGATTGATCTGTATTGCACGGACCCATTCTTCCCAGTCAATATCGTCAATCGCGCCGCTGGGCCCCACGATTCCGGCGTTGTTGACGAGCACGTCCAGACGGCCGAATTCCCGCAGCGCGCTTTCGATGAGCGCCGTCACATCCTCGAGCCTTGAGATATCAGCGGGCAGAGCACACACGGACTGCCCGGTTCCTGCAAGGGTTCTTAGTAACTGTGCCGCGCGGTGCAGCAGCATCTCGTCGCGTGCGCAGATCATCAAGCTCGCGCCGGCTTCCAGATACTTCTTTGCGATCTCGAAACCCAGACCAACGCTTGCGCCGGTGATGATTGCGAATCGGTTCTCAAGGGCTTTGGCCATGACACTCACGGATCCTTGCGGGACATTCCAACCCCAAAATACTGCAGGCGTGTCTGTGTGGCCGCCAATTCCGCCAGAAAGCGATTCGGGTCCAGCACCACGAGCTGATCTGAGCATTGAATAAGTTGCTCGGAAGAAATGCTGCGATACATAGGCCAATCTGTGGCCACGACCAGCGCGTCGGTGCCATGAACTGCGGCGAGGGGGGTGTCGAACCGCTTTATTGCACCGCGCCAACGATCCGGAAGGCTGGCCACCATCGGGTCGTGCACGTGGATTGTCGCGCCTTCGCGAATCATCCAATCGCAGAGATCGACCGACAGAGATCGCCTCACGCTGCCCGTACCCGGCTTATAGCTGAGGCCCCACACGGCAACCGTTGTCCGCGAAAGGTCCGCAAAGAGCGCTCGAAGCTTACGCTGTACCCAGTGCTTGTGTACGTTGTTGCTCGGTAGCACGGATGACAGCAGGGGCGTAATCACGCCACGTTCACGCGCGGTTCGGTTGAGGAAGACGATGTCACGCGCCAGAGTACCTCCGGCGAATGCTGCACCGGGCGAAAGATAGGCGCGTGGGCCAATTCGGTTCTCGGTCTTCAGGCCTCGTTCCACCTCCTTCGCATCCGCGCCCACGGACTCGCAGATAGCGGCGATTTCATTTGCGAATACCACCGATGTTGCCAAAAAGGCATTGATTGCGTGCTTGGTCATCTCAGCGGATTCGACCGACATCCATTCGATGGATTCGGTGATCGGGCTCAGGAGACTGTGCAGCAACTCGTGGTCACGGGTCGATCTGACACCCACGACGATCCGGTTTGGACGCAAAAAATCAGGCACGGCGTTGCCCAAGCGGAGGTTTTCCGGGCAATACGCAATCCTAGGCGGCCGGCCTTTGCGATTCAACGCGGCAGATTGTTCCAGGCAGCGAATTGAGCCGACCGGCAGCTGCGAAGAAACCAGCACCACGACATCCGCGCTCATTCCAAGAAGCGCGCGCTCGATCTGCGCCATGACAAAATCCGTGTCTGCGTTGTCGTCATCATCCACCGGCGTATCGCACGCAACCCAGAGCACATCAATGTCTCTGGCCTCATTGATCGTTGAAGAAAAGTGCAAATTGCCCGATGCCAGACCTCCCTTGATCAACTCTTCAAGACCGGGCTCAAAAATGGGCGCTACACCCTTGCTCAGATCCGCGACGCGGCTTTCATCAAAATCGATCCCCACGACCCGATGTCCCAATGCAGCCAAGCAAGCGGCTGTGACTGAACCGAGATGACACAGGCCCAGAACGCATACCCTCATCGGCGTACATCGAGAATGCATCGATCGGCCCTCAGGTAGTCGAGCGTCCTGATAACTCCTTGCCGAATCGTGAGCTTAGGCTTCCATCCCAAGGCACAGATCTTGCTGGTATCAAGGAAAATAAACGGATTGTCCCCGACCCATCCCCGGTCACCGCCTCCGTATTCGATTGTCGGAGTCACGCCAAGCGTCTCGCAGATCCAACCGATCGAGTCATTCACCTCGCAATAAGCGTCGCTGCCCAAATTGTAGATGTTTACTCTATCGTTCGACCGCTCAATCGCCATCAGCATCGCATCAATGCAGTCTTGAACGTACAGATAGGATTTTCGCTGTCGCCCGTCGCCGAGCACGTAAAGTCTGCGGGAGTCGCGCTCGAGCTGCTTGTAGAAGTCGACAATGTGCCCGTGCGTGTAACGCTCGCCCAGAATCGATACGAAGCGGAAAATGTAGGACTGAAATCCGAATCCCGAGCAATAAGCGGCGATCAGGCCTTCCCCGGCCGCCTTGGATGCTCCATATAATGACGTCTGCACAGGATAGGGGGCGTCTTCCGGCGTCGGAATTGTCAAGGATTCACCGTACACGGAACCGGAGGAGGAAAAAGCGATTTTACCGACGCCATTTTGCCGCATCGCATCTAGCACGTTATGAGTTGCGATCGTGTTCTGTTCGAGATCCTTGCTGGGATGCAGAGTGCCAAAACGAACGTCTGCATTTGCGGCCAGATGAAACACAAATTCCGACCCGTTCATGCTTTCTGCCAGGGTGGCCGAATCCAAAACATCCCCGCGCACCAGATGGAAATTCGCGTAGCCGCGCGCCGTTCGCAGAAAGCTCTCTTGCCCCGTGGAAAAGTTGTCGTACCCAACCACCACGTGGCCGTCCGACAGGAGCTGCTCCGTCAACGTACTGCCGATGAACCCCGCGCAACCGGTAACAAGGTAACGCAACTTAGTTTCCTATGCCATTTAGAAGCCGATAATGATTGAAATTGACAACAACTAGTATTGCGCATCATCTTGTATGATCTCAATCGGATTACCAAAGAGACTCAACGGTGCGGCGGGGATTTGTCGCGGCTGTTTCACTGCCGTTACGGGGCTCCCAATACGCCAGAATCCAATGCACTTGTTTTTTAACCGACCCGTCGCGATTCTTTTGTTTGCCGCCCTTGCATTCGTTCTCACGGTGCGCGGATTCGTGCCGGCTATGTCCAAAATCGATAGCGATTTCCCCGGCTATTTCACAGCTGCGAAGATCGTAGCGGATGGAGGCGACGTCGAGCGACTATACGATGACTCGTGGTTCCAAGACCAAATGCGCCATTACCAGATAGGCAAGCCGTCCGAAGGAAAATTCTCCCCCTTTCCACCGCCCACCGCATTGCTGCTCGTTCCTCTCACTCAATTAGAGCCGCTTAATGCCCTACGAGTGATGACCGTTGTGAGTGCTCTGTGCCTTGTCTGTGCGGTCGTTCTACTAGCCAGGATTCTTTCGTGGAGCTTGATCGATTCGACGGTATTCATCTTATTATCCGGCAATGCCGTCATCGGTGCATTGCGTCTCGGACAGCCCTACATTTTGGTTTCTTTGTCCTGTGTCCTCGGATATTACGCATACGTTAAAGGAAGACCCGCGCTGGCCGGGGTGTGTTTCGGCCTTTTTTCCCCGATCAAATACTTTCCCCTGGTCATACTCACGTACTTTGCATTTCGAAAGGAATGGAAGCTGGTTCTAGGCGGGGCGATCGCAATTCTGGCCGTCGCACTGGTAAGCATCGGCGTCTTGGGATGGAAGATTCACGAGGATTTCCTGTCCTCCGTACTCGGAAATCATCTCGTTGCCAACATCAGTATGCAGGACCCTTTTACCGCAAGTTTTCAGTCTTTCGATACGCTGTTTCGGCGGCTGTTCGTGTTCGATGCGAGGCTGAATCCGCAGCCGTGGATCGAATTGCCTCGTCTCCAAGTCATGGGCGTGATCATCACCAAGGCTTCAATTTTCCTCGCAGGCATTGCCACGCTGGTCAAGCTGGCCCGAAACGCCGTCGGAAACCCGACTGCACCATCAATCGGACTATTGGGCGTCCTCACATTGCTCCTAGCGCCTGCGACGGCGAGCTATCACTTCGTGCTGCTCTGGTTACCCGTAGGGCTGCTTGTCGAATATTTCTTTCGCCATCGTACTCCCATACGCGCGTACTTCATTCTCGGCACCTACGCGCTCATCGGATTCTTTCCCTATAGGTTTACCATCCCATTTGAAGGACGAGGCGGGCTCACGGTGCTGGCCTATCCCCGATTGTTTCTTCTCCTGGCGATGTTCGCAGCCTGCGTGTATTTCGTTTGGAACCGAGCGGAACTGGCCCGGGAACAGCGGACAGACGAGTCACCGGCCATTGTCAGTTAAAGCCCAATGCCCCAGATTGACCCGCTGACACAACTTCGCGATACACAAGACGCCTTCGATAGCGTTGCTGGCGACTACGATGGTCCGCGCGGCAATAATTCGCTGATCCAAGACATGCGCGATGAGATGTGGCGTTGGCTGGACGAGACGTTCGCGCCAAATAGCCGGTTGATTGACCTTGGCTGTGGTACTGGATTGGACGCCGTTCGCATGGCCCAGCGAGGACACTGCATAACCGCCACGGATTGGTCGCCCCAAATGGTTGCGCGGACGGCCGACCGAGCGCGACAGGAATCAGTTTCTGATCGAGTGCAAGCGATAGCCGTCGGCGCTCATGAGCTTTGCCTGCTCGAGGACGAGGGCACGTTCGACGGGGCCTATTCCGATCTCGGTCCGCTCAACTGCGTACCCGACCTGGCCGAAGTGTCGACTGCATGCGCACGGTTGCTGAAGCCCGGCGCGGCGATGGTGTTTACAGTGGTCGGTCGCGTCTGCCCGTGGGAGATCGCCCATTACGCGTGGCGGAGGAACTGGCCGCGGGTGAAAATGCGGTTCGCCCGCAATGTCGTGCCGGTGGGAATGAACAGACATACCATTTGGACCCGCTACTACACGCCGCGCGAGTTTTATCGGGGGTTCGAGCGCCACTTCACCCTCGAACACTATCGGGGGCTATGCGTGTTTGTCCCGCCGCCGTACATGACCTGGACGAAAGACAGGCATCCTCGGCTGTATGAATGGCTGTGGCGGACCGATCGGCGCACGGCCGGCTGGCGGTTGCTGCGTTCGATCGGCGATCACTTCTTGATAGTGATGAAAAAAAAACGGTGATCGCCCGGGCGACACAGTGCCGACGGGATTGGACACTCGGCAATGAATAAGGTCGGAAGCGAGTTATTGCCGATCGCCGTCTTGTGTCTACTTGGTTCGTTTGCGTTCTTACACCTGATGGCGCTGCCAGCGTTCGAGGATGAAGGCTCGCAACTGCGTTGGGTCTGGAGGCTGATCGAAGCCGGTGAATGGCTGCAACCATTGGGAGACGGCAAGCCGCTCGAAGCGTGGCCGATGGCGCCGCTGGTTCGATTGGGTTTGCCGCCACTCATGGCCATACGGGCGGTGCATGTGCTGGTCGGGATGGTTGCCGTCGTGCTGACGTATCGGCTGGCACTTGGATCATCGTCTCGGAGCAGCTATTGGCTCACGTTGCTCGATGCATGCTTACGGAAGATGCGGGTAATATGCTATCGGTCATGTCGGCGCTTCCCATTCTCTGTTATCACAATGTAGGCTTCGCGCCCCCGCAGGCGCGCTTCAAGCTGCTGTACGTGAGCCCGGACAAATTCGAGCGACAGTTGTGGACGTTGCGACGTCTCGGCTTGCGTGGCGTCTCCACGGGTGAAGGCATTGCGCGGCTGCGCACTGGCACGGCGCGCGGGTGCGTCGCGTTCACCTTTGACGATGGGTACGCCGACACTCTCACGACGGCGGCACCACTCATGAAGCGCTATGGCTTCCGAGCCACCTGTTACGTGGTGAGCGGCGCTCTCGGAGATTACAACCGCTGGGATGCGCAGTATCTGCAGGAAACAAAACCGTTGATGAACCGCCAGCAGATCGATGAGTGGTTGGCTGGCGGGATGGAGGTGGGCTCGCACTCGTGTTCGCACCGGCGGCTGCACGAATTGCCGCCGGATGCGGCGCGGGAGGAGATCGCGGAGAGTCGGGTTGCTTTGCGCAACATGCTCGGCGTCCCGATCGAACATTTCGCCTATCCTTTCGGGGACTTCACCGCCGATACCGTTGAGTCGGTGCGGCGCGCCGGCTACACCTCGGCAGTCACGGTCTTGCCGGGCGTGGCGCGGGCGTCGGATGACCGCCTGCGGCTGCCGCGAATTCTCGTGAATGGCGAACGCGGATTGTGGAACTTCCTGCTGCACGTAGCTACTCCTTATGAACGCCTGCACCGGCAACGGCGCCGGCGGGCTCATGAGGGGACGCGCTGAGTTGCGAAACCAAGATGCTTGATAGAGCCAGCGCAGCAGGGGTTGCGACCGATCAGCTGCCCGTCGGTAAGTACCGCAAAAAAGGGCGCGAGCGTGGCCACAGCTCCAGCAACAGGGATCATAAGGCTGCGGCGCTGCGGCGCCTGCGGCAGGCGTCCACCAGGCGTTGAGGTACGTAGGGACGCAGTGGCGTCTTCACCAGTGCGAGCCACCAGAGAGAGCTTCTCCATGAGTACGGCAGAGCCCGGTACAGCGCGCGCAGCATGTGAGCGGGGTTACCGAGCGACGCGTGCCTCGCAGCCAGTGTCAGCGCGTTTCGGGTGCGCTCCGTGCGCAGCAGCGCGCGCCTGTCGATGTCGACTATCGCTTGCAGTTTTTGCAACGAGTTATCGCGGCCCTTGAAGGCGATTTCCCAGTCCAGGGAATAATTCGCTTCGTGGCGACGCACTTGCACGAGTGGTTCGTCGAGTAGCGCCACATTGCTCATCAACGCCAGCCGTAGCCACAAATCGTAATCTTCGCCGGAGCGAATGCTCTCATCGAAGCCGCCGGCCCTCGCGACCAATTCCCGCGCCGCGAGCACGCTCGGAGTGCGGATCACCACGGGGCCGGTCACGAGGCGCTCGAAGATTGCGCCGGCACAGGGGAGCCAAGGCCCGAAAAGCGGCTCGGTCAAGCGCTGTCCGGAGCCATCGATGTGGGAAACCGCCGTATAACACCAACCGCACATGGGTCG
This sequence comes from Steroidobacteraceae bacterium, assembly GCA_039924385.1. Lineage (GTDB taxonomy): Bacteria > Pseudomonadota > Gammaproteobacteria > Steroidobacterales > Steroidobacteraceae > Bog-1198. Next base: position 711 of record JBDTAV010000110.1, on the reverse strand, counting down.
AGAGCGCAGGATCGCGACTTGTTGGGCCAGCTTATCGGGCGCCCACAAATCGTCGGAGTCAAGGAATGCGACATATTCTCCTCGCGCCTCGCGCAGCGCAGCATTGCGGACGATGGCAGGGACGCCGGTATGCGTAAGCCACAACAGCCTCACTCGGCTGTCGGCTTCGAGTGTACGCAGATATGCCCGGGTCTCGGCGTCCGAGCCATCGTCGGCAACGATGAGCTCCCAATCCTGGAAGGTCTGGCGATAAACGGAGACCACCGTCGGACGCAGGTACTGCAGGCGCCCGAACGTCGGCAGAATCACCGATACCGCTGGCTGGGTCACAAAGCGCCTGCGCGCGATGAGGTAATCAGAGCCTTGGGAGCAAGCACTCCATTGGTGGCGTGCGCGAGCAACAAGTACTGGGATGATCCGCTCATCGTGTCTCCGAAATCCATCAAACCCGCTAGCTACGCGCCGCGGGGCGCAACGCGGTACACACCCAGGAAACCTTCCTGCCGCTGTGGACTACGCGAACTTCATCGACGGTCATATATGCTCGCTTGAGTCGCGACAGTATTGCGGAACTGCCGCGCGCGGCCGTGCACAATGATACCAACAGAACACCGCCGGGGTTCAGCGAACGCGCATATCGCTCCACGGTGCGCAGCGGATCGCGCAGGCAACACAGCACTTCGTTGAAGACTATGACGTCGAAATATTCCG
>JBDTAV010000109.1:0-91558 GCA_039924385.1 Steroidobacteraceae bacterium | reverse complement strand
TTGCCCGAGGCCGAGGGACCCTTCGTGTTGATCACGACGGGATGTTCCTGACGTGGAAGCTGTTTGTATCCTTGCTCGCGCGCGGCTGCGTGCAGCAGCGGCGCAATAGCTTGCCCGATGCAGTCGCTGCCGAAGTCATTGCAGGCCATCCCGACGGCCATGGAAGAGATGAGATGCTTCGTTCCCCACGCCGCACCTTGCGTGGTGAATAGAGCCAGCAGCACGCGCGCCAAGCTCTTGTATCCGGCAGCCCCCGCCGCATCGCCGTTTGCGGCGGCGAGTTTTTCGAATTCCGCGATCTCCGGCGGACCCCAATTACGGTTCAAGCGCGACAGCGCAGACTCAATGATGTCATTCGCGTCTCGCCCCGTACGCCGATAAGTCTCCTCGATGACATCCATCGCGGGCTCGAGGCAGCGCGACAGCAGCAGCCGCGCAATCTCGCGAAAATTCAAGCCGAGGTCCGCGATGCGCGTGCCGTCGGGGACTTCGAAATCTGCGGTGATGCGCACCAGGAGTTCATGCAGCGCCAGACGCTGCGGACGAAATACCACCAATTCGCTCAAGTTGAATCCGGTCAGGCCGCGCAGTTCGCTCGCCGCGGCAGCGCTGGTAAAAACGTTCTCGGCGCGAAAGATCGTGGCCAGGTGGCGCAATTCCTTCGGCACCTGCGATTCGATGCCGGGATTCCATGGCCCAAACTCACTGCGTTCGGTCATGCCTAGCCGCTGTTCCGCAGGGCCGTCGCGATGGCGTTGATCGATAATTGAATGCCTTCGCGTACGCGCGGATCCGTTTCTCCGGCACGATGACGCTTGAGCAGTTCGACCTGAAGCAGATTCAGCGGCTCGATATAGGGCAGCCGCAACCGGATGGAGGCATCCAACGCCGGATGCTTTTCGAGCAGCCGTGTTTGCCCTGTGACGGCGAGAAGGCTTTCCTGGGTCGTCAGCCACATATCGCGTATGCGTCCGAATAACACCTCGCCCATGGCTTGATCCTTGACCAGCGTGAGGTAGCGGGCGGCGATTCCCATGTCCGATTTCGACAGCACCATTTCCAAGTTATCGAGCGTGGCGCGAAAGAATGGCCACGCGTCGCGCATCTCCCGCAGCAGTCCGGCATCGGCCGATTGCATTGCCTGGCCCACGCCATACCATCCCGGCAACATCACCCGGGCCTGCGCCCAACTAAAGACCCACGGAATTGCGCGCAGATCCTCGATACGCTGCGAGTTGGTGCGCGAGGCCGGGCGCGAACCAATCTTGAGCTCGGAGATTTCCAGCAGCGGTGTCAATTGTCTGAAAAATGTCGCAAATCCTTCGGTTTCATATACCAGCGCGCGATAGGCGAGAAATGCCTCTTTGGATAGTTCATCCATGGCCGCCGCGAAGCGGCGCGCGCTGTCTTCGGATAACGAAGCCATTTCCAGCGAGGCAAGCACGGTTGCCGCCGCAATGGATTCAAGGTTGGTGGCCGCGCCTTCGCGTGTGCCGTACTTCGCCGCGATGATTTCTCCCTGCTCGGTAATTCGGATGCGTCCGCGCACCGTCCCATGGGGCTGCGCACGAATTGCCGCAAACGATGATCCGCCGCCGCGGCCGACGGCGCCGCCGCGGCCGTGGAATATCTGCATGGGAGTCGCGTATTTCTCGAACACGGCCGCGAGCGCGCGGGTTGCCTGATGCAGGCTCCAGACCGACGTCAGGTAGCCGCCGTCCTTATTCGAGTCCGAATAACCCACCATCACTTCTTGAAACCCGAAGGCTTGGGTAATTGCCGCGGTTTCGGCTACGCCGAGCCATGCCTGCATGATCTTAGCCGAACCTTCCAGATCGGCAATGGTTTCAAACAACGGCACGGCCATGATTGCGGCCGATACGCTGCCTTGTCCGCGATACAGACCCGCTTCCTTGAGAAGAACGTTGACCTCCAACAAGTCCGAAACGCTCTCGCATTTGGAAATAACGTAGAAGCGGATGCATTCGGCGCCGTAGCGCTGATGCGCTTCCGCTGCCGCACGCACGATGGACAGCTCCGACAGGGTTTCGGCCGAATAGCGCGAATACGGGCTTGCCAGCAATCGTTCGCTCACCAGTTCGCGCCGCAAAAGTGCGACGCGTTCGGATTCGGAGAGGGCCTGGTAGTCCGGCGCTACCCCGGCCACCCGCAGCAGCTCGGCGACGACCCTGGCGTGAACGTCAGCGTTTTGCCGAAGATCGAGCGTCGCGAGATGGAAGCCAAAGGTTTCGACCGCACGGTTGAGGCGTGCCAGTGCGCCGCCGCCATTCAGGCGTACCCGGCTCTCGGACTTAAGCGAGTCCTCGAGAATTTGCAGATCCGCGCGAAAGCTCGATGAATCCGGATAGGCGTGCGCCTCGACCGTCGCGGGCCGCGGTGGTACCCGGCCGGTGAGATTCTGGTAGGTCGCGGCGAGCCGCGCATACATTCCGGTGATGGCGCGCCGATAAGGCTCGTCGGCACGCGCCGCGTTGAGATCTCCTCCGGCCTTCGCCAGGGCCGCAAGCGGTTCGGAAACCACCGCGAGCTCGCTCGAAAGCGACAGTTCCGCGCCGATCGCGTTGAGCTGCTCCAAATATTCGCTGAGCAGCGCCTGGCTGGCGCGGCCCAATGCCAGGCGCAGCGACTCCGCGGTCACGTGCGGGTTTCCGTCGCGATCGCCGCCAATCCATGAGCCGAGCCGCAGAAAACTCGGCGGTCGCTTCCCCAGCAAGCGCTCCCACCGGGCGTACAGCGCAGGCATGACCGGCAAAAATATGTCTCTTAAGTAAGTCAGCGCCGTATCGACCTCGTCGGCGACATACAGTCTTTCGCGCCGCAGCGCTCGCGTTTGCCACAACAAGGCAATTTGCGCAGCAATGGCCTCCTCGATCACCTCCCCCGCAACGGTTTCTCGCAGTCCCGAATCGCGCCGCGCCATTAAGGCCGAGATTGCATTGCGGTGATCTAACATGCTTTTGCGCATTACCTCGGTGGGATGCGCCGTCAGCACGGGAGTGATCAGCGCGTGCTCCAGCAGCGCCGCCGCTTGCTCGAGCGTGACACCTTGAGCTTCCAGGAAGGCCAGAGCGGATTCCAAGGTGCTGTCCTTTTCCGCAGCAGCGCCCTGCCGATCCTCGGCAAGATTCGCCAACATGGAAAACAGCATGAAGCTACGGACAAAGGCCACTGTTTCATCGAGGGTCAGAATCTCCCAGCCAGCGGCCAGACCCCGCGGATTGGCGATTCCGCGGAATCGATCCACCGATGCCGCGCGAATCGCCTCGATCCGATCGAGCAGCGTGGCGCCCCCATAGGTGCGGATGACGTCGCCGAGCAGCTTCCCCAGGAAGCGGACATCCGCGTTTTGGGCTATTACCGGGGCGGCTGTCATAGGGAAACCATCATATTAGCAGCGGGCAATGCCTAGTGGGTGCTATAAGCCATATCCTACAGGCGTGACCGCAGCTCGCTGATTAAGACAACGCCGCCTTCTCTGTAAAGTGGCCCTACAAGAATTTCCGCGACAACGCGCTTCTCATTCGTTCGGAGAAAATCATGCTCTCGAAGTCCTGGCGTTTGTCTGTCCTTCCGGCGTTACTCCTAATGTTGTCGCCGGCCTTAAGTTCGGCCCAAATCAACGTCTCGGTCAGCATCGCTCCGCCGGAATTACCGGTCTATGATCAGCCGCCGATTCCCGGCGACGGCTACGTCTGGACACCGGGCTATTGGGCCTGGGGGGATGATGTCCAAGACTACTATTGGGTCCCTGGCACCTGGGTTGAAGCACCGCAGGCCGACTACTTATGGACGCCCGGGTACTGGGGAGCCGAAGACTCAGTATTTATGTGGCACGCCGGATACTGGGGCCCGCAGGTAGGATTTTATGGCGGCGTCGACTATGGCTACGGCTATGCCGGCCGCGGCTACGAGGGCGGCTATTGGCGGGACGGTCATCTCTTTTATAACCGCGCGGTCGTGAACATCGGTTCGACCCACATCACCAATGTCTATAACAAGACCATCGTGAACAACATCAATGTAAGGCGCGTCAGCTTCAATGGCGGCAATGGCGGCGTTCGCGCCGAGCCCACCGCGGCGGAAGCTGCGGCCGCGCGTGGCAGGCACATCGGAGAGACGTCGTCGCAACGCGAGCAAGCGCAAACCGCACGCGGCCGGCCGGACCTACGCGCCGGCAACAATCACGGTCATCCGCCGATAGCCGCGACGCCGCGCGCGGGGAATTTTTCCAACCCTATCCCGGCACGCAACGCCGCCCCTGCTCGAAATGAGACCGCCGGCGCGGAACGCGCCGCGCCACGGCCGCGATTGAGCACGCCGCGTCCGGCGCCGGAAAGGCCGGGGGCTGCGCCTGCTCGCGAAGAACGGCCTACGCAGTCCAGCCGCGAGACGGCTACGCACGAGACTACGCGAGAACCCGCACGCGAGATTACGCGAGCACCTGCGCGAGAACCCGCACGCGAGATTACGCGAGCACCTGCGCGCGAGCCCGCGGCACCGCGGAACGCCGCGCCGCCGCCGCGGCCGGCAACCCCGGTTGAGCAGCGCCGCGAACCGGCGCACACTGAGTCCAGGCCTGCGCCGAAACCGGAGGCTCGCCCAGCTCCTCGTCCGGCGGAGCATCCGGCGGAACATCCAGCGGAGCACCCAAAGGACAATGAGCACCATTAGGCATGATCAGGACGCGCAGCGATTTACCACCGAGGTTGACGGCCATCGCGGGGAATTAGATTACACAATTGCCGATGGTGTGATGACCATCACGCACACTCGTGTTGCGCCCGAAATTGGCGGCCGCGGCATCGCGGCCGAGTTGATGCGCGCGGCATTGCAAGTCGCTGCGGAGCGTGTGTTATCGATCAATCCCGCCTGCTCTTATGCCGCGGCGTATATGCGCAAGCAGCACCCAGCGCCCGACAAGGCCCACATGGATGAGTTGCTGGATGAGGCGCTGGAGGAATCCTTCCCCGCCAGCGACTCCCCCGCAGTAGGCGGAGCTAATTAACGTATCGCCCGCGGGTTCGTTCTAGCCAGGAAGCATGGGGCGCCCTTCGTGCGCCACGAGAAGATCGTGCATATCATTCGCATGCTCTTCTTCCACGACGAGAATTCCCTCCAACATCGTGCGCGTGCCAGGATCTTTATCGCCGAAATATCGTATCAGCTCGCGGTAGTGATCCACCGCAATTCGCTCCGCGATCAGATTTTCCTTGATCATCTCAACCAGATTGCCTGCGGTGCCGTATTCAGAGGCCGCACGCAACGTCAAGCCGTCGGGATTAAAATCGGGTACGCCGCCAAGCTGATTTATGCGCTCGGCGACTTCGTTCATATGGCCCTGCTCTTCCTTGGCGTGCTGCGCAAACTCTGCCTTGACGCCTTCGCTGGAAATGCCCTGGGCCGCGATCGCATGCATGGTGTAACGCAACACACAAACAATTTCGGTGGCCAGAACGGTTTGCAGAATATCGATCGCCTTCTTGACGTCGCCTTTGTACGTAAAAGTCAGGCCGCCTGTGGCAAGGTGTTTACGCGCCCGATCGCGCAGCGTTTTTACATCCGTCAAAAAAGGTTTCGATTTTACTTTTTTCTTGGCCACTGAAGTCACTCCTGAAGCTCGCGATAGCGCGCTCGTATTTATACACCGCCGCGCGGGCTTTTCCGAGAACATCTGAATCCGGCTTCGTCAGACAGCAAGCCGTGCATTTGTCGGTGATGCGCCGACACCCGGCACCCGTGCGAGCTCAGACAGCCCCTCTACCGTCTCAAAGCCGTGTCAAGCGCAGCCATCATGGCGGCCAATTTTGGCCGACTGGCTTCCAAAGCCGGCGTAACTCCATAGCGTCGCAGGGCGCGCGAGCAAACCGGGCCTATTGAAGCAACAATCGAGCCATTCAGATTTTTCGGCGATTCCAGGATCGCAACGACTTTAGATTTCATGCGAGGTGCATTCCGGCACCATAATACGAGGATGTCGACTTCGCCGAAAACGCCGTTGGGTGCTGCCGTTGTCTGTGCCTTTGCGCAGCTGTTGCTCACCCAGCCCATCGCAGCGCAGCCTGCTGCGGAAATTGCTCCGATCCGCGACGAATTCGTCGCAGCAATGCAGCGCATCCGGCTGCATCAGCCGGATATTCCGGATTCACCCGCGCTGGAACAGTACGCCATCCACGATTATTTGGTCGCAGCGAGATTGCGGCGCGACCTGGCCGCTGCGACGGACGACAGCACGGACGCGGCGATTGATGCCTTTCTGCGTGCGCACGCCGGACAACCCGTTATCCGCGGTCTGCATAGGGACTGGCTCGCAAGCCTGGCGCAGCGACGGCGCTGGGATTGGTTCCTGCCCCGCTCCGCCGAAGTCGCAGATCCCTCGTTGGTCTGTGATCGGTTCGAAGGACGCTTGTCCACAAATGACACGCAAGGGCTGGCTGCGGCCGCACTGATTCGCTGGATGATCCCGCAAAAAGCCCCCGCGGAATGCGCCGATGTCTTTGCGTGGTTGCGCCAGCAGGGTTTGCTGACAGCGGCGCTCGCCGAGACTCGCACGCGGGCGGCATTGTCTGCAGACGCGCCGCGGCTGGCGCGAGAATTCGCAGCCGATGTGCCGCTCGACGGCCGCGCGGCCCTGCTGCAGTGGTCTGATTTGCTGGATTCGCCGCGCTCGGCGCTGAATGTTCTGGCGACGCATCCTTCACTGACGGTCGAGCCTGAGGCATTGGCCGCAGGGTTTGAGAAACTCGCGCGCGCCGAACCGGGTAATGCCCTGGATTTACTGCCAAAACTAACGGCGCGAGAAGGCCTGGCGCCGGAATTCAAGGATCGACTCAGGCGCGCTGCCGCACTCGGCGCCGCATATGATCGCGATCCTCGCGCGCTCGCGGCATTCGACGATCTTCCGAGCGTCGCGGTGGATGCTCAAGTGCAGGAATGGCGCGTCCGCGCCGCGCTGTGGAATGGCGATTTCGCGCGCGCGCTCGCCTGGATAGAGCAGATGCCGCCGACCCTGGCGATGCAGCCGCGCTGGCGTTACTGGCACGCGCGCGCCATAGCCGCAACTTCAGGCGATGCAGCGTCCGCCGCGCTGTTCGAGGAAATTGCCGGACTGCGGGACTACTATGGCTATCTCGCAGCGGACCGCGTCGCACAACCCTATAACCTCAATGTGCGCCCCTCGCCGCTTGACGCGGCGGCACAAAGTACGTTGTCGAAGAAGGCGGGGATGATTCGCGCGCATGAGTTGTTCGACTGCGACATGACTGATGAGGCGGGATCGGAATGGATCGCGGCGTTGGACGGCGCCGACAACACTTTGAAGGTGCAGGCCGCGCTGCTCGCCTCGCGCTGGGGTTGGTTCGCGCAGTCCATTACGACCCTGGCGCAAACCGGGGAATTCGATGATGTGACGCTGCGCTACCCGCGGCCTTTCTTGGACGCGGTGAGCCGGGCCGGCAAACTCGCGCAACTGCCGCAGGATTGGATACTGGCCGTCATGCGGCAGGAGAGCCTGTTTCGCAAGGATGCGGTATCGCGTGCGGATGCTCGCGGCCTGATGCAGATGGTCCCTTCGACCGCGTCGGCGGTCGCACGCCGCTGGCACCTTTCACCGCCGGCGCGCGACGGCCTGTTTGACCCCTCGATCGCAGTGCCATTGGGCGCTGCCTACCTGCGCGAACTGCTGGACCGGTATGGCGAGCAACTGACCCTGAGCCTCGCCGCCTATGACGCCGGCCCCGCGGCGATCGCGCGCTGGCTGCCGCACAAACCCATGGATGCCGATGTGTGGATTGAGAATATTCCTTACAACGAAACCCGGGGCTATGTGCAGCACATTGTGGAACACATCGTGGCCTACGCGTCGGTACGTGGTGCGCAGGCGCCGCGGCTTCAGGTCTTATTGTCGGACGTCGAACCGGCAGCGCCGATGTTGTGATAGCTTTGCGTAAAACGCCTAAGGGGATGAGCAAATGCGATCGATTGTTTTTTTACGCGCCGGCATTATTGCCGGTGCAGCGCTTACTGCTGCCGCGCCGACCCCGGCATTCGCCGATACCGTCGTGGTCAGCGCCGACCGGATGGTCGATGTGCTGACCGGACGGATCGTGGATCACCCTACTGTCACCATTATCGATGGGCGCATCTCCTCGATCGGTCAAGGCATCGCCATACCGCCGGGCGCGCGCCGCGTCGACCTGAAAGGAATGACGCTGCTGCCCGGATTGATCGACATGCATACGCATTTGACCTCCGACCCGCATTACAGCGGATATCGCCGGCTGCAATTTACCGACAACTTCTGGACAGTGGTCGGCGTGGCGAACGCCAAGAAAACTCTCGAGGCGGGCTTTACCACGGTTCGCAACGTGGGTTCCGCAAATTTCGATGATGTCGCCATCAAACAAGCCATAGAACAGGGCATCGTGACCGGTCCGCGCATCGTTCCTGCGACTTACGCCATCGGCGCCACCGGCGGCCACTGCGATGCGACGGAATTGCCGCCTTCGGTTACCATGCAACGGCCCAATGTCGCCAACGGGCCCGAGGAAATCCGCGCAACCGTGCGCAAATTGCGCAAATACGGCGCGGAAGTCATTAAATTCTGCGGCACCGGCGGCGTGCTTTCCAAAACCGATACGGTCGGCGCACAACAGTACGACCTCGCCGAGATGAAGGCGCTGGTGGACGAGGCGCACATGCTGGGATTGAGAGTCGCGGTTCATGCTCATGGGACCTCGGGAATCAAGGATGCCATCCGCGCGGGCGTGGATACTGTGGAGCACGCCAGTCTCGCCGATGAAGAGGCCTTCACGCTGGCGAAGCAGCATGGCACCTGGTTTTCGATGGATATCTACAATGACGACTACATCATGGCCGAAGGTGAGAAAAACGGCGTCTACAAGGAATCGCTGGAAAAGGAACGCGTCATTGGCCTGAAGCAGCGCCAAACATTTCAAGCGGCCGTGAAGGCCGGCGTCAAAATGGTTTTTGGCACGGATGCGGGCGTCTATCCGAACGGCGACAACGCGCACCAATTCGTCACCATGGTGAAATGGGGCATGACGCCCATGCAGGCGATTCAGGCAGCAACGGCGAATGCAGCGGAGGCCTTAGGCAGGCAGGCTGACGTCGGCGCCATCGCCGTCGGGCGCTACGGCGATCTGATCGCGGTTGCAGGTGATCCGCTCGCCGATGTCTCGCGGCTGCAGTCAGTGGCATTCGTCATGAAGGGCGGAGAAATCGTCAAAGCGGCCGCCAACTGACACTTCGGTGCGGACTTCAGCTCCCGCCGATGAGTCCGGCGGTGACGTTGATGGCAAATCCCAAAATCGATGCGTTGAATAAAAACGATATCAGCGTGTGCGCGATCACAACCCGGCGGATGTCCGCATGCTGTGTCGAGACGTCCGCGGTCTGACACGCCGCGGCGATGGTGAAGGAAAAATACGCGAAGTCCCAAAACACCGGCTCCGGAGTATTGGGGAAGTGCAGCGGCCGATCATCGGCGGGCGCGCTGTAAAACATATCCGCATAGTGCGTGGTGAAGACGGTCGGGACGAGCAGCCACGAGTCGATCAGCGTCAGCGCGGCCAGCGCAAAGTGCGCCGCGCGCACTGAACCGCTCACTTGCTTGATGGTGGCAAGCGGCTCGACGATGGCAAACAAGCTGGCAACCGCGGCAATGATCACCACAAGCAGAATGAATGGCGCGGTCTCGTCCTCTTCGATGTACTGCGTGCAAATTTGCACCGCGGTGAGGCGCGCCATCCAGAATGAAATCAGCGCGAGGAATAAAATTACCCCGCCATTCCAGCACACCAGCACGCGGCTCAAGGTGGACCATTCGCGCGGCAGAAAAAAGAACAGCAGGGTGCCGACGATGAATGAGGTCCACAGCCGGGGGTGCCCGAGGAACAGATTTTTCATAATGCCGGCTCGGGCCGTCGCGCGAGCTCTACTTGCTTTCCTTGGCGACCAAGTATTTGACCAGGTCGATCAGTTGCTCCGGACCGCCCGCCGATTCGACATGCAGCCGGTACTTGCCATTGACGATGATGGTGGGCGTGCGATCAACCTTGTACCCCATGATCAGGTCCTCAACCGTGCGTACCTTCACGTCCACCGCAAACGACTTCGATGCGGCGATGAATTTTGCGACCGTCACCCCGGCATGCTGGTTGTAAAACCTGGCGGCGTCCTCAATCGTGGGCATGCGGGTCTTGAGGGCGTGGGTCGATGAGTCGGTAATGCTCAAATCGCCGCCCTTCCACACAGCGTCGAACATGGCATCGTGCGTTTGCTGATCCACGCCGAGTATTTGCGCGGTCACGTAGGCAAGTTGAAACATCGGCCAATCTTCGGCGGTATTGAAGGCCGCAGGAAGGTAGTCGACCACCACGTTTGCCGGCATGGCCTGCTTTAGTTTGTGCATGGTGAGTTGAAAAATATTGCAGGCCGGGCAGGCATAGGAGAACGCCTCGGTCACTTCGACTTTGCCCGGGGGCACCGACGGCGTGCGCGCCGGTTGAATCAGAAAATAGTTCACGCCTTCGGTCCATACCTGGGCGCCGTGGGCGGGCAGGGAAACCGCCGATGCCAGCAGGCCCGCGCATGTCAGGGATTGCATCAATTTCATCGAGGCTCCTTATATCTTTTGCAGCGCGAATTCTAGCACCCGCGCCGTAGGGGATTCCGCCGATTCGGGCCTCTCTGGCGCGGCGCGGGTCGCCCGGATAGGAGGCAACATTCACATTACTTTACATTGGCCGATGAACTTTCGAGTTTTCTCCGGCTCTACCTGCATGCTGCCGGTCATCGGTGTGTAGTTCAGGGTCGAATCTGGTTATAGTCTGCGGCTCGCCCGGGATGATCGTTTGGCAGTGCGTGCCACGGCATGGGCTCGCGTATTGGTGAATTAGTGACAACTGAACAAGAAGATCCTCAATTTCTGGCGTCGCTGCAAGATTCTAGACCCTTCATCGCCCGACACTGGCGAGCATTGCTCATTGCGCTGATTATCGTGGCGCTATTGACGGGATTCGTGCTCTATCTTCGCAGCAAGCAGCCGGTGGCCGCGCCCCCGCGCGGCCGCAACGGCCAAACCGGACCGGTTGCAGTCTCGGTGTCCACGGCGGTTTCGGGCGACATGGAAGTGAAGATTCCGGCGCTTGGCACCGTGACGCCCCTGGCCACCGTCACCGTCAGAACTCAGATTAACGGGACACTGCAAAAGATATTCTTCACCGAAGGGCAATTCGTTCATCAAGGCGATGCGCTGGCGCAAATCGATCCTCGCCCGTACCAGGCCGCACTACAGCAAATGGCAGGCAACCTGAAGCGCGATCAAGCATTGCTAGCCGATGCCAGATTGGATTTGAAGCGCTACGAAGGATTGGTCAAAGAAGATTCCATTGCCCAGCAGCAGCTCGACACGCAACGCGCGTTGGTTGACCAGTATGCGGGCACCATTCAGGCCGATGAAGGGCAAGTCAAAACGGCTCAGGTGAATCTGGTGTACACGCACATCATCGCCCCGGTGACGGGCCGGGTCGGGCTGCGCCAAGTCGACCAGGGGAACTACGTAACGCCCGGCGATACGAACGGCATCGTGCTGCTCAACCAGCTCCAGCCCATTACCGTTATCTTCACCATCCCCGAAGACGATGTACCTGCCGTCATGAAACAGCTGCATGAGGGCGCTACCTTGAACGTCGCGGCGTTCGACCGCACCAGTGCCACCAAGATCGCCGACGGCAAACTGCTTACCGTCGACAACTCAATCGATGTGACAACCGGCACCATCAAATTGCGGGCGCAATTCGACAACGCAGATAGCGCGCTGTTTCCAAATCAGTTCGTCAACATTCAACTGTTGGTGCAGGTCCTGCACGATCAAGTCATCATGCCCAACGCAGCGGTACGCCGGGGCGCGCCGAACGGGGTCACCGCGACCTTTGTGTACCTGGTGAATGCGGACCGAACCGTATCGGTTCGACCCGTGACATTGGGAGTGGTGGACGGCGAAAAAGTCGCGGTTACCGCCGGACTCAAGGCCGGCGAGATCGTTGTCACCGAAGGCGGCGATCGTCTGCGCGAAGGCGCGCAAGTTCTGTTGCCGAATTCCGCGCCGGTTGCAGCCCCCACCGGCGGGGCCGCACAGCCGGGCAAGCCTGGAAGTCCCGCCGCTCCGGGCGCGCAGCGCGCGCGGTCGCGCAGCAAGCCGCCGCAATCGCAATGAAGGCGACGGCGGACGGAGGCTTCTAGCGCATGAATCCCTCGCGCCTATTCATACTGCGTCCCGTCGCCACCACACTGTTGATGGTGGCGATTTTGATCGTCGGCGCGATGGCCTACCTGCAGCTGCCGCTTTCGGCGCTGCCGGAAGTTGCGTACCCGACCATCCAGGTGCAGACCTTCTATCCGGGGGCCAGTCCCGAAGTGATTACTTCGGCCATCACCGCGCCGCTGGAAAAGCAGTTCGGACAGATGCCGGGCTTGAGCGAGATGTCTTCGACCGGCTCCGCCGGCGCCTCGGTCATCACATTGACCTTTAATTTGGCAATCGCCATCGACGTGGCGGAACAGGAAGTGCAGGCGGCGATCAGCGCCGGACAAAATCTGCTGCCGCAGGATCTGCCGGCGCCGCCAATTTATGCAAAGGTCAATCCCGCCGATGCACCGGTGCTGATTCTCGGCATTACGTCAAAAACGATGCCCCTGACCGACGTTGAGGATCTGGTCGACATCCGCATCGCACAGAAAATTTCGCAAATCAAGGGCGTCGGCGTCGTCAGCATCAGCGGAGGCCAACGGCCAGCGGTCAGAGTCGTGGCCAATCCGCGCGCCATGGCGGCCTATGGCCTCAATCTGGACGACTTGCGCACCACGATTAACAACGCCAATCAGAATGGACCAAAAGGCACGCTCGACGGGCCCACCAACGCCTATACGATCAACACCAACGATCAGATCAGAAACGCCGATGACTACGGCAATGTCGTAGTGGCCTACAAGAATGGCGCGCCGGTACGCCTCAAGGACGTCACGGCGCTGGTGTCGGGCGCCGAGAATTCCAAACTCGGCGGCTGGATGAACATGGAACCGGCGCTGATACTCAATGTGCAGCGCCAGCCCGGTGCAAACGTCGTCGCTGTGGTTGACCGAATTCAGGCCTTGTTGCCTTCGCTGCAGGCGGACATGCCCGCGGGCGTGGATGTGGTGCCGCTGACCGACCGCACCACCACGATTCGCGCCTCCGTAACGGACGTCGAATTCGAGCTGGTGCTTGCGGTAATCCTGGTTGTGCTGGTGATCTGGCTGTTCTTGCGCAACATTCCGGCGACGATCATTCCGAGCCTGTCGGTGCCGCTGTCGCTCATCGGCACCTTTGCGGTGATGTACCTCGCGGGCTTCAGCCTCAACAATTTGTCGCTGATGGCGCTGACCATCGCCACCGGATTCGTGGTCGATGACGCCATCGTGATGATCGAAAACATCTCCCGCTATATCGAGGCGGGCGAAACGCCGCTGCAAGCCGCGCTGAAGGGCGCCGGGCAAATCGGCTTCACCATCATTTCGCTGACGGTATCGCTGATCGCCGTGCTCATTCCGCTGCTGTTCATGCAAGACGTGGTGGGGCGTTTGTTTCGCGAGTTTGCCGTCACACTAGCCGTGACCATCCTGATTTCCGCCGTGGTCTCCCTGACGCTGGTACCGATGATGTGTGCGAAGCTGCTCAAGCATCGCCCGCCAAACGAGCACGCACAGACCGAATCCGGCAAGTGGTTCACGGCGGTGGTCGATTGGTACGGGCGGCGGCTGGACTGGGTGCTCGACCATCAACGGCTGACGCTATGGGTCGCGCTCGGCACCTTGATCTTAACTTGCCTACTCTATGTGCTCATACCCAAGGGTTTCTTCCCGGACCAGGACACGGGCCTGATCCAGGGTGTCTCCGAGGCGACGGAGTCGATTTCCTATGCGGGCATGGCGCAGCGCCAGCAATCCCTTGCCGCCGCAATTCTCAAAGACCCCGACGTGGTGAGCCTTTCATCGTTTATCGGCGTCGACGGCAACAACGTCACCTTGAACAGCGGACGTTTCCTGATCAACCTGAAAAAGCGCGCGGATCGCTCCACCACGGTGACCGATGTGATCCGGCGGCTGAAGGGCGAAACGGCGGATGTCGGCGGCATCACCCTGTACATGCAGCCGGTTCAGGATCTGACCCTCGACAACACCGTCAGCCGCACGCAATACCAATTCACCTTGGAAAGCGCGGATGCGACCGCCTTGTCGACTTGGACTCCCAAGCTCGTGACGGCATTGCGCCAAATGCCGCAACTCGCGGATGTCGTCAGCAATCAGGAAGACAATGGTCTCGCGGCCTACGTGACCATCGACCGCGACAGTGCCGCGCGCTTGGGGATCAGCGTGGGCACGGTCGACAACGCCCTCTACGATGCTTTTGGCCAGCGCATCGTGTCGACGATATTTACGCAGTCGAATCAGTACCGCGTCATCATGGAGGCGGATCCGGCTTTTTACCGTTCAATCGACTCCCTGCAGTCCATCTATCTGCCTTCAGCGTCCGGCGGCCAGGTGCCGCTGTCGGCGATCGCCAAGGTCGAAGTGCAGACCCGACCGATACTGATCAGTCACATCGCCCAATTTCCGGCGACCACAGTTTCCTTCAATCTCGCCCCGAGCACGTCACTGGGCGCCGCCGTCTCCTCCATCGAGGATACCGAGCGCACCCTCGGCCTGCCCGCCAGCATCCGCACGACTTTTCAGGGCGTGGCGCTGGCGTTTCGCAGCAATCTGAGCAACGAACTGCTGTTGCTGATCGCAGCGGTCATGGTCATGTACATCGTGCTCGGCGTTTTGTACGAGAGCTTTGTCCATCCGATCACGATTCTGTCGACTTTGCCGTCTGCAGGCATCGGTGCGTTGCTGGCCCTCATGCTGTTCGGCGATGATCTGACCATCATCGCGTTGATCGGCATCATTCTGCTCATCGGCATCGTGAAGAAGAACGCCATATTGATGATCGATTTCGCCATCGTGGCACAGCGCGATGAAGGGTTGTCGCCGCGCGACGCGATTTTCAAAGCCTGCCTGCTGCGCTTTCGTCCAATCCTCATGACAACGGTGGCGGCGATCTTCGGTGCGCTGCCCCTGATGTTCGGCACCGGAACGGGATCCGAACTGCGTCATCCCCTGGGCGTCAGCATCGTCGGCGGTCTCCTGGTCAGCCAGGTCCTGACGCTATTCACGACGCCGGTGATTTATCTGGCTTTCGATCGCATTGCCGCACGCTGGCGCGGCCGCTCGCCGACGCCTGAGCCCGACGCGCCATTGGCGGAGGGCTCCGCATGAATATTTCCGCCCCCTTCATCAAACGGCCGGTGGCGACCACGTTGTTGACACTGGGCGTGGCGTTGTGTGGCATTGCCGCATTCACGCTCTTGCCGGTCGCCCCGCTGCCGCGCATCGATGTGCCCGCCATATTCGTATCCGCGAACCTTCCCGGCGCCAGCCCGGAAGTTATGGCGGCCACGGTTGCCACTCCCTTGGAGCGCCACCTGGGCGCCATTTCCGACGTGGATGATATGACCTCCACCAGCGGCGTCGGCAGCACGAACATTCAGCTTACCTTCGGCCTCGACCGGGATGTCGACGGTGCCGCACGCGACGTGCAGGCCGCCATTTCCGCCGCGCACGCCGATCTACCGACATCGCTCACCAGCAATCCTTCCTATCGCAAGATCAACACCTCGGCATTTCCGGTGATGTACATCGCCATGACATCCGATGTGCTCACGCAGGGGCAGATTTACGATGCGGCTGACGCCGTGATATCACAGCGTCTCTCGCAGCTCCCCGGCGTCGGCGGCGTCAGCGTCAACGGCAGCGCACTGCCCGCCGTACGCGTGGAGATCAATCCGCTGTCGCTTTCCAAGTACGGCATCGGCCTGCAGGATGTGCGCGCGGCGATTTCGAACTCGAACGCCAACGCGCCGAAGGGCGCGATTGAAACGGATGAGCTCCACTATCAGATTTATACCAATGACAATGCGCGCGATGCGGGGCCTTATCGCGACTTGATCATCGCAAACCGCAACGGCGCGCCAGTGCGTCTGCGCGATGTGGCAACGGTACTGGATATGCAGGATGGCGCCACTGAAAATGTCCGCACCTACGGACTCTACAACGGCAGTCCGGCGGTGTTCGTGACCGTTTATCTGCAGCCCGGCGCCAACATCGTGCAAACCATCGACGCGGTGAAGGCCGAGCTTCCGGTCCTGAAGAATTCCATCGACTCAAAGATCGACCTGGTGGTGAGTTTCGACCGCTCGGTCACCATTCGCGCTTCGCTGCGCCAGGTTGAACAAACGCTACTGTTGTCCGTGGCCTTCGTGATTTTGGTGGTCTACATTTTCTTGAATAGCTATCGCGCCGCCCTGATTCCCGCGACGGTGGTGCCGGTGTCGCTGATCGGTACGTTCGGCGCCATGTATCTGCTGAATTACACGCTTGATAATTTTTCGCTGATGGCTCTCACCATAGCCACAGGCTTCGTCGTCGACGATGCCATTGTGGTCATGGAGAATACAACGCGGCACATCGAGGCCGGCATGACGCGCATGCGCGCGGCCTTGCTGGGCGCCAAAGAAGTGGGATTCACCGTACTGTCGATGAGCTTGTCGCTGGTGGCGGTATTCACTCCGTTCATCCTGATTGGCGGCATTCTCGGGCGCATACTCATCGAATTCGCCATGACCCTGTCGGTGGCGATCCTGATCTCACTGGTGATTTCGCTCACCACGACGCCGATGATGTGCTCGCTGCTATTGCGGTCCGAACGCAATCGCGCGCCCTCGCGATTCGCGCGCGGCTTCGAACGCGGCTTCGAACACCTGCGCGACAATTACGCACGCACGCTCGACTGGGCACTGCGCCACCGGCGTGTGATGGTATTCATCTTGTTTGCGACGATTGGACTGAATTTTTTCCTGTATTTCGTGATTCCCAAGGGTTTGTTTCCGCAGCAGGATACCGGTCAATTGCGGGGCTTCATCCGCGGCGATGCGGCGAGCTCCTTTCAGCTGATGAAGGGCAAACTGCAAGAGGTCGCCGCCATCATCCAGGCGGACCCGGCGGTGGGCACGGTCACCGGCTCCGTCGGCTCCGGCGGCTTCGGCTCCTCCAGCGGCCCCAGCGCCAATGTCACCGTTGCGCTCAAACCGCTGAAGGTGCGGCGCATTTCGGCCGACCACGTGATCGCGCGGCTGCGCCCGAAGCTCGCCCGCGTTGCCGGCGTGAATACCTTCTTGCAGGCCATACAAGACTTCGGCGGCGGCGGCGGCGGCGGCGGCCGAAGCGGCAACTCGCAATATCAATTCACATTGCTGGGCGATGATCTGACTGAACTTCGCACCTGGTCGCAGAAGCTGAGAGTTGCGCTGCAGGACATGCCGGAGATCACCGATGTGGACACGGATCTGCAGCCGGGCGGTCTCGAGACCGACGTGATCGTGGATCGCGATAGTGCGTCCCGCCTGGGGCTGTCGGAAATACAAATCGATAACGCGCTGGGCGATGCTTTTGCCCAGGCGCAGGTCTCAACCATCTACAATCCCTTTAGTCCGCAGCAATATCATGTCGTCATGGAAGTGGCGCCGGAGTTCTGGCAAAACCCGGAGATTCTCAAGAGTTTGTATGTCAGCACAGCCGGCGGCGCGCCGACCGGCACGCAGTTGACGCAGGCGGTGGCGGGAACGACGGTGCTGAAACCGTCGAGCGAGGCATCCAGCGCTTCTGTGGCGCAAGACGTGGCGCGAAATCTGGCGGCCAATTCCCTGGCAAACGCCGGCCGCGGCAATACCTCGACCGGATCAGCCGTCAGCGTCGCGAAGGAGACCATGGTACCGTTTTCCGCATTCAGCCATTTCGTCACGGGCACCACGCAGGTGTCGGTGAATCACACCGGCACCTCCGTCTCCACGTCCATTTCCTACAACTTGCCCGAGGGCGTCTCCCTCGGCACGGCGACAAATGCCATCACCAAGAAAATGGCGGACATCCACGTGCCTGTGAGCATCCGGGGCGGCGACTACGGAACCGCGCGGCTGTTTCGCCAGGGTATCGGCAATCTACCGTTGCTGCTCTTGGCGGCGATCGTCGCGATCTACGTGGTATTGGGCATGCTCTATGAAAATTACGGTCAGCCGCTGACCATACTCTCGACGCTTCCTTCCGCCGGACTGGGGGCATTGCTGGCGCTCATCGCCACCGGCACCGAATTTAGCCTGATTGCATTTCTGGGGATTCTGCTTTTGATCGGCATCGTCAAAAAGAACGCCATCATGATGGTAGACTTTGCGCTGGATGCCGAGCGTACGCTGGGAATGGATCCGCTCAAGGCGATCGAACACGCCTGCCGGCTGCGCTTCAGGCCCATCATGATGACCACCTGCGCCGCCATAGCCGGCGCGTTGCCGCTGGCCGTTGCCACCGGCAACGGTACTGAAATGCGGCGGCCTTTAGGGATAGCCATCGTCGGCGGCCTGCTGGTCAGTCAGTTGCTCACGGTGTACACCACGCCGGTGATTTATCTCTACTTGCGCCGCTACTGGAAACATCTGAAGGATGGCAAGTACTCGCCGCCGCAGAGGCTCAAGAGGAAAGATTCAGGCGATCGGGGCATCGGTCCCATCGGAGTCCCGACATGATCAAGCGGCTCGCGCGCAGTACTGCTGTGATGTTCGGCGCCGCGCTCGCCGCCGCCTGCGCGGTCGGGCCCGACTATCATCGTCCGCCATTCGATGCGGCCGCGAATTTCAAGGAGGCCGGCGACTGGAAGCCGAGCGAACCCAACGATGTGCTGTCGCGCGGTCCTTGGTGGAAGATTTTCAATGACGACGTGCTCGATGGACTCGAGGCGCAAATCGACATTTCCAATCAAAACGTCAAGGCGGCCGAGGCCGCATTCGAGCAGTCGCGGGCCTTGGTCGCGCAGGCTCGCGCCGGCTTCTGGCCCACCATTGCGGCAAGTCTCGGGGCACAACGGCAAGGTGCGCCTGAGGTGGTGACCAATGCCGCGGGCACGCCCGTCGGCACCGCCACACGCACGCAAAATACCTTCACGGCGGGCGTCTCGGCCAATTGGGACATCGACATCTGGGGGCGCATTCGGCGCAACACCGAGAGTAACGTGGCCACCGCCCAGGCCAATTCGGCGGCGCTCGCAGCGGCGCGGCTGTCGGCGCAGGCGGACCTTGCGACCGATTATTTTGAGCTGCGCGCGCAGGATCAATTGGAAAAACTGCTGGACGACACCGTCGTCGCCGAAACACAATCGCTGAAAATCACGGAGAGCCGATATAAATTTGGCGTCGCCGCGCGTGCCGATGTAGTCACGGCCGAAACACAACTGCTCTCGAGCCAGGCACAGCAGGTCAATGCCAAGATCCAGCGCGCCATCCTCGAACACGCCGTGGCCGTGCTGATCGGCAAGCAGCCGGCGGAGTTCTCGTTGGCCGGCTCGGCCATGCGTTCCGAAGTACCGACGGTGCCCGCCGGTGTGCCCTCCACCCTGCTGGAGCGGCGGCCTGACGTGGCGGAATCGGAACGCAGGATGGCGGCGGCCAACGCGCAAATTGGCGTCGCGAAGGCGGGATACTTTCCGGACCTGACCTTGACGGGTCAGGATGAGTATTCGAACAACACCTTCAGCCGACTGTTCCGAAATTCCAATCGCATCTGGGCGGTCGGGCCTGCGCTCGCCGAAACGCTGTTCGACGGCGGACTGGTGCGTGCGCAGGTGCGCGGTGCACGCGCGGCCTACGAAGGAACCGTGGATGCGTATCGGCAAACGGTGTTGAGCGGCTTTCAGCAGGTCGAGGATGAAATCGTCACCTTGCGGGTGCTCGAGCAGGAAGGCGTGATCGAGGACGAAACCGTCAAGAAGGCGCGGGAGGCCGAAGCGCTGACCCTCAACCAATACAAGGCCGGCACGGTCCCCTACAGCAGCGTCATTACGGCCCAGACCACAAGATTGAGCGCCGAAGAAACGGCCCTGCAAGTGCTGTCTTCCCGGTTGCAGGCCAGCGTGGCGCTCATCGAAGCGCTCGGCGGCGGCTGGGATGCCTCCTTGGTCACCGCGAAATAACAAGCCTCTACTGCGCCGGCGGTGATTCCAAATCGTCGAGCACCACGGGGATGTGACGGCGCAGCAGCGCCACTTGCGCCTCCCATTGCTCTTTTGGCGGCAATTCCTCCAGGTAACGAATCTCACCCGCAGCGAGTATGGCCACCGGCAGTCCGTCTTTGAACAACAGGCGATTGCCGGCCAACGACGCCAGCTTAGGTCCGGGCGTCAAAATCCCAATGAGATTGAGCGGATCGGCTGCTGAGAGCGACACGTACGCTTCGCTAAGCGGCTTGCGGCGCACGTCGCGCAACAATCCGATGGCTTCAGGCGTCGCGAACTGCTCGCCGGAAAATCCCGCCACAAAACGGCCGCCGCGAATTTCGCCACGGGCCTCCAGCCGGCGGCAGCAGCTCAAGATCTCGCGCCACGGCGGCAGCCACTCCGCTTCGCGCGCCAGCAATTTCCAAAAAATCACGCCCCAGCGGCGCAGCAGCGTGCGGACGATCTGTTCGACCGCCTCATCCTTGCGCTCAGTGGATTGCGCGGCTTGGCGGCGCACCAGTGCCCAACGCCCCGCATCGGCCATCCCGAACAGCGCCAGGCGGCGCTTGTGCCGTGCTGAGGAGGAGTTTGTACGTCCGCCGCGCCGGCCGCTCGGCATCAGGAGCACCCGCAGGCCCGCAAAGCTGTCGGAATTGACCAGTCCTACCGCCACCAACTCAGCCAGCGATTCCTCCGTTTCGCTTGGGAGCATCCGGACGCTCTCGGCGATCTCGTCAAAGAACGATGCGCCGTGCTCGCGGATAAAATCCGCCACTGCCTGCGCCTTCGAGGTCAGGAGCGCCACATCGGATTGATCGGCGAATATCGACCAGAGCGGTACATTGCGCCTGGCAAGCAAAACAATGGGCGTGGAGCGAACCGGCGAGGCGCCGCGTGCGGACGCGGCATCGCTGCGCGTGCAGCCGCGAGCCGCCAGGCGTGTCCAGACGACGCGGCCCGCGCGGCAATGTTCATCCAACCACTGCGGCTCGTACTCGGTGATCCGCGCTGGGATCACTTCGGTCTCCCAGGCGCCCGCCGGTGATTCGAAACCTTCGAGTTGCGACAGAATCGCGCTCAGCGCATCTGAGCCTTGCATCCGCGCGCCCGGCAAGACCCGCTGCCATTCGCTCAAGAATCTCAGAAAATCCCGGGCAGTGACCGGCTCGATTTCTGCCCGCAGCCGTTTCACGGTGTAACGATGAATTCGCGCCAGCAAGCGGCGCTCGCACCATTCATCTGCCAAGGACTCGCCGCTGAAGCGGCCGCGCATGGCAAAGCCTTCAGACTCCAACGCGATCAGCGCGCCGTTGATCGGCGCCTCCGCAAGTCCCAGCGAGTCGGCGATTTGCGCGGCCGTGGTGGGACCCAAGCCCTCGAGGCGGCCGCGCACGATATCAACCAGGGAGGCGTCCAGCGCTTCAAATAGCGCGCGACGTTCGGCGGCCACCCACAGGCTGCGATCCTTGAGCGGTGCACGCACCACCCTGTTCTGTAAGGCAAGATCTTCCATCAATGCGGGCCATCCCGGATCGGCGCGACTCTCCTCGTGCGTCATGAAGGTGAGCCAGAGCAGCGCGTCGTGCAATTCATCCGGTGTGGCGGCATCCGGCCACGCCTCAGCCCGCACGCGCGCGATCGCTTCTGGGTCAAGCTTGCCGATGTCGGCCGCGTCGCTGGGATCCAACCAGCGGCGGCTCATCACGGCTTGCGTGCGCCGCTCTTCGAGGGGTGCATCATCCAGATAGGCATAGGGGCGCGCGCTGAGCGCTTCGAGCGCCAGGGGCGAGGGCTCGGTGAGGTCCTTCGCCACCACGCGAATCGCGCCGCTCTCCAACCTGCGCAGCATCGCCTCGAAACCATCGATGTCCATCGCGTCTTCCAAACAATCGCGTATGGTTTGCCGGACCAATGGATGATCCGGCACCTCGATCTCGCCCGGAAGATTCTCGGCGCAGGCCACCTGATCCGGAAACACCGAGGCCAACAGGTCTTCCGCGTTCATGCGCGCGATTTGCGGCGGGATTTTCTTGCCGCCGCGAAAGCGCGGCAGCGCCAGTGCAATGCCGGCGTCCCAACGCCAGCGAACCTCAAACATCGGCGCCGCACACAACGCCTGGATCAGCACTTGCCGGACAGAGTTGGAATTCAAATAGCGCGCCGCCTCGGCAAGTTCAAAACTATGGGCGTGCGTCAGCGACAGCACGATGTGATCTTCCGTGGCCGCGGCCTGCAATTCGAAATTAAAGGTTCGGCAAAAGCGCTTGCGCAGCGACAGGCCCCACGCCCGGTTGACGCGGCTGCCGAAAGGCGAATGAATGATGAGCTGCATGCCGCCGGACTCATCGAAGAAGCGCTCGAACACCACCGTATCGAGCGTCGGCAACGTGCCGAGCGCCGCTTTGCCGGCGCTCAAGTACTGCACGATTTGAAACGCGGACGCCTCATCGAGGCCCACCGTTTCCTGAAGCCAGCAAAGCGCCGAGGGCGGCTCGCCGCCGCTGCGCCGCTCAATCTCCTTGCGCAAATCGGAGACCGCCGCTGACAGTTCCATGGTGCGGCCCGGCGCCTCTCCCAGCCAGAAGGGAATCGAGGGCGGCTGGCCGTGCGCATCCTCGACGCGCACCGTGCCCCGTTCGACGCGTAAAATTCGATAAGACGTATTGCCGAGCTGGAATATATCGCCCTGCAGGCTCTCAACGGCGAAGTCTTCATTGACTGAACCGACCACGATGGACTCCGGCTCGAGCATGACGCGGTAATCGGCGTTGTCGGGGATGGCACCCCCGGAGGTGATCGCGGTCAGGCGCGCACCCTTGCGCGGCCGCAGCATTTTATTGACGGCATCGTGGTGCAGCAGCGCACCGCGGCGGCCGCGCCGCGTGCTGAACCCTTCCGCCAGCATGCGCACGCACTCATCGAATTCTTCTCGTTTCAGATTGCGGTAGGGATACGCACCGCGCATCAACGAGAACAGGTGGTCCTCCGACCATTCGCGTGCCGAGACCTCAGCGGTAATTTGCTGCGCCAACACATCGAGAGCATTTTCCGGGATCTTGAGCCGGTCGAGTTCGCCGCGCCGGACCGCATCGAGCAGCGCTGCGCACTCGACCAATTCGTCGCGGGATAGCGGGAAAAGCCGGCCTTTCGAGATGCCGCCGACCGAGTGCCCCGCGCGCCCTACCCGCTGTAAGAACGAGTTGATGGAACGCGTCGAGCCTATTTGACACACCAGGTCCACATCGCCGATATCGATGCCGAGTTCCAACGAGGCCGTGGCCACCAGCACCTTTAGATCACCGCATTTCAGCCGCTGTTCGGCATTCAGGCGGCGCTCCTTCGACAAGCTGCCGTGATGCGCGGCGACATTCTCCTCACCGAGGCGCTCAGACAAATACCGCGCCACCCGCTCGACCATGCGGCGCGTATTGACGAATACCAGAGTGGTGCGATGTTCCGACACCAACAGTGCCAGTCTATCGTAGACCTGCGTCCAGACCTCGCCCGACATTACCGCCTCGAGCGGCGCCGACGGGACCTCCAGAGCCAAATCGCGCCGTCGAACATGGCCGCTATCGATGATGGTGCAGCGCATCGAATGCGCGCCGGTCAAAAACTTGGCAACTTCCTCGATCGGCTTTTGCGTCGCGGACAGTCCGACGCGGGTGAGCGCGTTGCGGGCCAAGGCCTGCAACCGCTCCAGCGACAGCGCCAAATGCGCACCGCGCTTGTTGCCGGCGATGGCGTGAATTTCATCGACGATCACGGTCCGGCAGGTCGCGAGCATGTTGCGCCCGGATTGCGAGCCCAGCAAAATGTACAGCGACTCGGGCGTGGTCACCACAATGTGCGGCGCTCTGCGCCGCATGCCGGCGCGTTCAGATTGCGTCGTATCTCCGGTGCGCACGACAGCACGAATCTCGACGTCCGCCAACCCCAAGGCCGCCAACTCCTCGCGAATGCCGTGCAACGGCGCCACGAGATTGCGCTGGATGTCATTCGATAGAGCCTTCAGCGGCGAGACGTACACCACGCGCGTCTCGTCCGGCAATGGTCCTTGAAGGCCCTCTTTCACGAGTTGGTCGATGGCCGACAGAAACGCCGCAAATGTCTTGCCGGATCCCGTTGGAGCGGCCACCAAAACATGCTCACCGGCGGCCAGCGCGGGCCACGCGTGGATCTGCGCCTCGGTAGGCGCATCAAAGGTCCGCGAAAACCAGGCGGCAACGGCCGGATGAAATGAGTTTAGTACGCTCATGCTTTTCTCGAGGGGGAAGCAGTCAGTCTAGCAGCAACGAGGTATAAAGCCCCAAGGCCACGCAGATAGGCTCCTATTTCGGCGGGTTGCCGGGGCAGTTCGAGCGGCCTGACAGGGCGCAATCCTGTAGACGCGCCATGGCGCCGAGCGTGTGCGTCAACATTAAACCCGCGATCACCAGGATCACGATCATGGCAAGTCCGATAAGCGCTGCACGCCGGGTGTTCGGAGGCTCATCGGGCTCCGGTTCGTGGGGCCGCCAAGGGTCTGGGTTTCTCATGTTGTACCTTTTATACCACTAATAAATTCCAGTCTTCCTAGCGGTCAAATCAAGCACGTGGCGCCGTTTGTCAACCAAATGTCGCGGAAAGCGTGGTGCTTGCGCCACGGTTTCCTTAGGCTCAACATACGCAATTGGCGGGAGTGCGTCCACCAGTCTTTAGGAAAGCGGAGACTCGATGTCTCTGACGCTAGGCCCTAATTTTGGGCGAGACGTGGCAGCCGCAGCGGATTGCGCAAATACCATCGATCAAATAGGTGCAAGACCCCATGACGAATCAAACTGTGACCTCACGAGCTATTTATCTAGTCCTTGCCATGTCCGGTGCTTGCGGCGGCGCGCACGCGATAGCGGCGGACACCTCAAACCCGCCGGTGTTGGAAGAGATCATCGTGACCGCAGAAAAGCGCTCTGAAAACCTGCAGGACGTGCCCATTTCCGTGGTCGCGATCAACTCGCAGCAAGTGCAGGACGCGGGCATCACCAATATTAGAAACCTCGCGATCTTGACCCCGGGTCTGACGGTCACCTCGGAAGGCAATGAAGCGATCACCACGGCGCGCATTCGCGGCATCGGCACGGTCGGCGACAATCCGGGGCTCGAATCCTCCGTTGGCGTGAACATCGACGGCGTGTACCGGCCGCGCAACGGCGTCGCCTTCGGCGACCTCGGCGAGATCGAACAAATCGAAGTTCTTTATGGACCTCAGGGCGAATTGTTCGGCAAGAACAATGACGCCGGCGTCATCAACATCACCACCAAGAGACCTTCGAGCACCTTTGGCGCCACGGCCGAAGTGACGGGCGGCAACTTCAACGACCGCGAAGCCCGCGCATCCGTCACCGGACCGTTGAGCGATATCATGGCAGGCCGCCTGTACATGGGCTTCCAACAAAATGACGGCTTCCTTCAGGTCGTGAACGGCGTCGGCCCCAGTACGCAAAATAACACCAACGACCGCCACGCCTATAACGCGCGCGGCCAGTTGCTGATCACGCCGAGTGACAATGTGGATTTCTTGATCATTGCCGACTATGCGAAGCGCAACGAATCCTGCTGCAGCGCTGTTGTGGAATATCCCGGTCCATTCCAAGGATTGGTCAATGTGTTCGCCTCCACGCCTGCGCTGGGGGGCAAAACCGGCGCGCTCGGCGACTCGCCACTCATCGGCCAGCCGGGGGTGGTTCGCCTGCCGAACAGTTACGTCGCCTATGACAATCAAATCATCACCCAGCACGTGCGCGACATGGGCATATCGGGCGAACTGAACTGGAATCTCGGATTTGGAAAATTGACCTCGATTACCGCCTGGCGCGACAACACCGTCGCCGGCGGCAACGATGTCGACTACACGGGCATTGATCTATTGTCCTTTCCCGATGACGGCAATGCCAACTCGACGGATTTCAAACAATTCAGCGAAGAGCTGCGCCTGGCCGGAAAGACCGGCTCGTTGAACTGGCTCGTCGGCGGATTCTTTAATAATGAAATTCTGACGACGCGCACATTGGGCGCCATTGGCGATCAGTTTGAAACCTATATCAGCGCAGTGGCATCGGCATCGATTGGCGGACCTGTCAATCCGCTGCTGGTATCGCAGCTGACCGGTGATGCACCCGGTGCGACATTTTTCGGCACCGGCTACAACGACGGCTATCAACAGACCGCGAGAAGCTTTGCATTGTTCACGAATGAGACCTGGAACATCGCGCAAGGCTTGGATCTGACGTTCGGTTTGCGCGGCACCGAAGAAAAGAAAACGGCGACGGCAAGCTTCAACGACACGGGCGGCGGACCGGGCTGTGCTGCGCTGCTTGGCTCCCCAGGCCTTTTTGCCCCGCCCATAGCCGGAACCAATGCGCAGGCATTTTTGATTGGGTATGGTTGCTTTTCGGGACTTGATCCGAAGTTCACGGGCACCGGCTTCGATCAGTCGAACACCGAAAACAATTTGTCGGGCACGCTTAAGCTGTCTTATCGCTTCAACGAGGAGGCGATGGTATACGCCTCCGCTGCGAATGGCTACAAGGCGGGTGGCTTTAACCTGTCGCGCGTCACTGCCGCGCCGTCGGCGGCCGACCCAATCGGTTTGGCTCCGGACTACAACACGCATTTTCCCCGCGAAACCGTGGAGTCGGGCGAAGTGGGCATCAAGACCACTCTGTTCGACAAAACCTTGCGCCTGAATGCGGCAGTCTTCTATCAGAAGTACACCGACTTTCAGCTCAACACCTTCACCGGCATCCAATTCGTTGTGACCTCCCTGGACAAAGTGGTATCCAAGGGCGTCGATGTCGATTTCGCCTGGGCAACTCCGATCTCGGGACTGACCATCGCGGGCGGCGTGACCCAGGACCTGACCAACATCGACAATTTCGGCAACGCCCTGCCCGATTTCTGTGGCGGTCCGGGGAATGGCTGCACGGCGCGCGATAACAATCGCCTGTCTTTCGCGCCGCTTTGGTCCG
The DNA here is from genome assembly GCA_039924385.1 of Steroidobacteraceae bacterium. GTDB lineage: Bacteria > Pseudomonadota > Gammaproteobacteria > Steroidobacterales > Steroidobacteraceae > Bog-1198. Next base: position 64,336 of record JBDTAV010000109.1, on the reverse strand, counting down.
GAGCGCTGTCGGCTTCGTATCTGCTGCCCGTGTCAGGCACGTTGGGGATTCGCACCAGTGTCGAAGAGAAGTATAACTCCTCATACAACACGGGATCCGACCTCGACCCTCGAAAAATACAGGAAGGATTCGGCTTGCTCAACGCCCGCATCGGCTTTGGCGCACTGGATGAATCGTGGGCAATTGAAGCCTGGGGCGCCAACCTGGCCGACAAGTACTATTACGCGGTGGCGTTCGATTCGCCGTTCCAGTTCAACACGATTACTTCTTATCTCGGCGCTCCCCGGACCTTCGGTCTGACCGCGCGGGTCAAATTCAAGTAGCGGGGGAATAAAACAGATGTCCGTTAGTCCGCAATCAATCGAAGGCGGCGCGCCGGCCGATGGCCTCATCACCAAAGCGGCCAGTGGTGCCAAATACGCCCTATTCCTGCTGTTCGCCATCAACCTGCTGAATTTTTTCGATCGCCAATTGCTGGGTGCACTGGCCGAGCCGATCCGCCTCGAATTTCACTTGAACGATGCCGCGCTGGGACTCCTGGGCTCGATTTTCACTGTGATTTACGCCTTCGTGGGCCTGCCCTTAGGCACGCTCAGCGACAAGTGGTATCGCAACCGGCTCATCGCTCTGGGCACCCTATTTTGGAGCCTGTTGACCGCTGCAACCGGCTTCGCGCAGAGCTACGCCCAGATATTCATCGCACGGCTCGGGGTCGGGGTCGGCGAGGCCACCTGCGCACCGGCAGGACAATCGCTCATCGGCGATTTGTTTCCGCCCAATCAGCGCGCCAAGGCCATGGGCGTGTTCATGTTGGGGCTGCCGGCGGGCATTTTCCTCGCCTATATCAGCGCCGGCGCACTCGCCACGAAATTCGGTTGGCGCGCGGCTTTCTTGTTTGCCTGCGTGCCCGGAGTGATTCTCGCGGTGATGGCGCTGCGCATCCCCGAGCCGGCGCGCGGCGCGCTCGATGCAGGCAGAGTGGTGACGACGGCCGGTACGGCGACCAAAAGCGCGTTTATCACAGTGCTGGGATTGCCGACGATGTGGTGGATCATCATGTCGGGCATCTTTCACAACTTCAACATGTATGCGATCAACACGTTTAACACTGCGTTCCTGCAGCGCTTCCATCATATGAGCCTGCTCAATGCGAGCTACGTCTCCTCGATTTCGGTGGGCGCGGTGGGCGCCATCGGCTTGCTGGTGGGCGGATGGCTCGCCGACAAAATGAGTATCAAACGCCGCAACGGCCGCTTGGTCTTGTCAGCCTCCGCCATGGCCATCGCCGCGCCCTGTATTTTCTTCGCGATCAATCAACCCGAGGGCGCCATCACCGCCTACATCATTTTGATGGCGCTCGGCACCATCACCATGTATGTCTACTATGCCACCGTTTACGCAGCCATTCAGGATGTGATCGAGCCGCGCCTGCGCGGCATCGCGGTCGCGCTCTACTTCTGCTTCATGTACATCCTCGGCGCGAGCATGGGTCCTTGGGCAACCGGCCGTTTGAGCGATCATTTCGCGCACAAGGCGATGATCGAGGCGGGTGCGAGCACCATGACGGAGGCATTCAAGGCCGCCGGTCTGCACAACGCGATGTATATCATTCCCATTCTCGCCCTGGCCGCTGCCGCAGTGTTGTTTGCGGCATCGCGAACCATGGACAAGGACGTGCGCAAGCAGGAGCTCGCGCACCACGAGGCTTGAAGTTATCTACGAGGCGGGACGCAGTGTGTCGCTGAAGCTCGCTAAATGGTAGTCGGCATCGCCCAAGCTTAGATCAATCATGGTCAACCGCTTGAAATAGTGGCTCACGATGAGCTCGTCCACCACGCCCATGCCGCCGTGCAGCTGCACGGCATGCTGACCGACCAGCCGGCCGGCTTGCCCGATATAGGCCTTCGCTGCGGATACCGCGCGATGTCGATCGGCGGCATCGTTCGAGTCGGCGTGAACCGCGGCGATGATGGCCATGGAGCGCGCTTGCTCCGCAGCGATGAGCATGTCAGCCATCTTGTGCTTCAACGCCTGGAACGTTCCGATCGCGACGCCGAATTGTTTGCGCGTCTTGAGATAATTCAAGGTCGCCTGATTCAACGCGTTGATGATGCCGACAGCCTCTGCGCACAGCGCCGCGACGGCCCGGTCTACCGCGCGCTCGATCAGGGATAGGGCGCGGCCCGGCTCGCCGATCAGCGCCTCCCCGCCTACCGCGACATCCTCCAACAGCAAGTCTGCGGCGCGCGCGCCCGATTGCGTCGGATAGGCGGCGATGGTGAGTCCCGTCGCATCATGCGGCACCAAAAATAATGAAATGCCGTCGCGATCGCCGACCTTGCCGCTGCTGCGCGCTGACACGAGGAAGTAATCGGCGGACGCGCCGTCCAGCACCACCGTCTTGCGGCCCGAGAGGCGCCAGTTGCCGCCGCTCTCACTTGCTGCAGTTGCTACGTAGGATAGATCGTAGCGCCCGGCAGCCTCGTAGGCCGCCAGCGAGAGTTTCAGCTTTCCCGCTGCAATTTGCGGCAGGAGTTTTTGCTTCAGCGCGTCGGAGGCCGCGTCGCGCACCAACCCACCGCAGGCCACCACCGTGCTCAAAAAGGGTTCCAGCAGCAATCCCTGACCGAACTGCTCCATCACCACCATGACGTCGACGCCGGTGCCGCCCAGGCCGCCGTACTCTTCGGGAAAAGGCAACGCCAGCAACCCAAGTTCCGCGTACTGGTTCCAGGCTTCGGCGGAATACCCCAAGGGCGAGGCGGAGAAGCGGCGGCGCTTGCCAAAATCATAGTCGCGTGAAATGAAGCGCTGCAGGGTGTCCTGTAGCGCCAGTTGTTCTTCGCTGTAATTGAATTCCATGGGTGCTCTTTTACAAGCCGAGAATCATCTGCGAGATGATGTTCTTCTGAATCTCGGTGGATCCGGCGTAAATGGTAGTTTTTCGTTGATTGAAATATTGTCCGGAGATCGGCGGTGCGTAGGAGCGGTAATGCGCCCCCAGCAAGGGATTGCCGACCCAATCCATATCGAGCGCCTCGCGCACGTAAGGCAGCGCATCGTGTCCCAGCGCATGCATCTTGAGCTCGGCAAGCTGCTGAATGATTTCCGAACCCTTGATCTTGAGCACCGAGACTTCCGGACCGAGCGCACGCTGTTCCTTGGCGGTGGCCGACAGCACCCGCAGATTGGTGATCTCGAGCGCCATCAGTTCCATCTCGACCTGGGCAATGCGATCGCGGAAACGCGAGTCTTCGATGAGCGGGCGGCCGTTGGACATCTGCTCGGCGGCGATTTCCTTGAGCTTCTTCAGCGCCCGCTTGCAAATGCCGACGCCGGCATTGCCGCTGCGCTCGTGCGTGAGCAAGAATTTCGCGTACGTCCAGCCCTTGTTCTCCTCGCCGATCAAGTTCTGCACCGGAACTTTCACATTGTCGAAAAAAATGTCGTTAATCTCATGCTCTCCGTCGAGCATGATGATCGGCCGGACCGTGATGCCCGGCGATTTCATATCGATCAGCAAGAACGAAATGCCCTGTTGCTGCCGGCCTTCAGTGCTGGTTCGCACCAGACAAAAGATCCAGTCCGCATACTGGCCCAGGGTGTTCCAAGTCTTCTGGCCGCTGACGATGTAGTGATCGCCCTGGCGCACGGCGCTGGTGCGCAGCGAGGCCAGATCGGAGCCCGAGCCGGGTTCCGAATACCCCTGGCACCACCAGTCCTCGCCCGAAAGAATGCGCGGTAGAAAGTATTCCTGCTGCGCGGCGTTGCCGAAAGTCTGCATCACAGGCGCGAGCATTTTCAGAGAGAAAGGATTTTGGCCCGGCGCGCAGGCATCGGCGCGTTCCTCTTCGAAAATATGCTGTTGCACGATGTCCCAACCCGTGCCGCCGAAGGACTTGGGCCAATTCGGGGCACCCCAGCCCCTGCGGAATAAAATCTTCTGCCAGCGCACCATATCGTCCTTCGATATGCGCTTCCCCAGCTGCAGCTTGGTGCGAATGTCCGTGGGCAGTTCGGCATCGAAAAATGCGCGCACTTCGGCGCGAAATTTTTGTTCTTCCGAATTGTATTTGAGATCCATTTGGCTTCCTTTTGAGGGCGCTTCAGTCCACGGTAACGACGATTTTGCCGCGCGCCGAGCGTGACCCTAGACGGGCAATCGCTTCGCCGCCGCGCGCCAACGGAAATCGCTCGGTCACGGCCGGCTTGATTTTACCATCCAGATACAGCGCCATGAGCCGGGCCACATTCGCTGCATGCAGCGCAGGATTGCGGTGGGTGAACTCGCCCCAGAACACGCCGACAATCTCGCATCCCTTCAGCAAAGGCAGATTGAGCGGCAACTTGGGGATGCCTGCCGTGAAGCCCACCACCAAATGCCGGCCCTGCCACGCGATGGCGCGCAGCGCCGCCTCGCTGTAATCCCCGCCAACGGCATCGTAAATCACATGGGCGCCGGAAGCGCCGCAGGCCGCCTTGAAACGGTCGGTCAACGCTCGCGCGGCATTCTTGTCGAGCGGCCCTAGGCTGTACTGGACGCCATCGTCGGCGCCGTGCTCGCGCGCCAGCGCCAATTTTTCCAGGCTCGAGGCAGCCGCAATGACGCGGGCACCCATCGCCTTGCCCAGTTCCACGGCCGCGAGTCCGACGCCGCCGCCGGCGCCGAGCACGAGCAACGTCTCTCCCGCGCTTAAGCGAGCGCGGTCCTGCAAGGCGTGCTGCGAGGTGCCGTAAGTCATGAGCAGCGCGGCGGCTTGGTCGAATGGCATGGCGTCAGGAATCTTCCAGCAGTTCCCGGCCTGTGCGATGGCCATCTCCGCCATGGCGCTGCGCACCGGGCTGACGAGAACTCGATCGCCGGTCTGCAGATTCGTGACGCCCTCGCCCAAGGCTTCGACCACGCCGGACAGTTCGCCGCCCGGCGAAAATGGCCGCGGCGGCTTGATCTGATAGAGATCCTGGATGATCAGCAGATCCGGAAAATTGACGCCCACGGCGCGAACGCGGATGCGTACTTCGCCGCGGCCTGCTTTCGGATCCGGAAGGTCTTCCAAGGTGAGGGTGTCAGGACCACCCGGCCGGCGGCTGAGCAATGCTTTCATGAGGGTGTCGCCATGGTGGATGTGGATGTCGATTTCGCATTTTCACGATCCTGTAGCTCGCGCCACATGATCTTGCCGGAGCCCGACTTCGGCAGCGCCTCGACGAACTCGATGAGACGCGGCACCTTGTAGGCCGCCATGTGTTCTCGGCACCAGTCGATGATGGCCTGCGCTTCAACACGATCGCGCCACTCAGGCCTAGGCACGATCACCGCCTTGACCGTCTCGCCGCGATGCGCATCCTTGGCGCCGATGATGCAGGCCTCCTGCACCGCCGGATGCTGGTACATGAGCGATTCGACTTCGGTCGGCCACACCTTGTAACCCGATGCGTTGATCATGCGCTTCAAGCGATCGACGATGAAGAAATAGCCGTCCTCATCCATTCTGCCGAGATCGCCGCTGCGAAAAAACCGCTTACCGTCGAGTTCGATGAAAACCTGCGCCGTGTCCTCGGGCCTGTTCCAGTAGCCTAGGAATACTTGCGGACCGTGCATGATGATCTCGCCGACTTCACCCGGCGGCAATTCACGCAAAGTCGCCGGGTCGATGACGCGGGAGTCGGTGTCGAAGATCGGAATTCCCAAGCACTGCTGCTTCGCATGATCGGCGGGATTGATGTGCGTGGCGCCGATGGTCTCGGTCAACCCATATCCTTCAACATAAGTGATGCCGACGTTCGCGAGACGCTGCGCCACCGCCGCCGGCATGGCGGCCCCACCGCCGCTTAAGCGTCGGATCGACGACAAATCATACTGGTCGATATTAGGGTTCAAGAAAAAATCCTGAATCATGGTGGGAATGGCGGTCCAGCTCGTCACCTGGTAGCGCTCCACGCACTGGGCGGCGACTTCGCGGTCCCAGCGGGGCAGGAGCACCATAGTATTGCCGGTGAACAGCGGACCATTCAAGCCGCCTTGCATGCCGGTCACATGAAACATCGGCGCGACGGCCAGCAGCGTCAGTTCGGGCTGCAGTGCAAACCATTGCATGCCGCCCACCGTGGTGTGCATCACGGAGCGGTGTGTATGCATGCAACCTTTGGGCTCTCCGGTCGTGCCGGAGGTATAGGGCATGACGCACAAATCGTCCGGGCCCGCGGACAGCGGGTCGGGCTTCAAGTCAGCGGCCAGCACGTCCTTCCACAGCGCCAATCCCGGCGCTGTGTGGTCGATTCTGGGAGCGGTGATGAACTCCGGTACCGCCAGCGTCGTCGCTTCCTTCAGGTAATCGGAATACGCCGCGACAATCACATGCTTGAGATCCTGGCTCTTGAGCAACGCTTCGACGCGCGGATACAGCTCTTGCGACACCAGCAGCGTGTTCGCGCCGGCATCTTGCGCATAGCGCAGAATTTCCTGAGTCAAATTCATGGGATTCAAAGGCACGACCACCGCGTCGGCACGCAGAATACCGTAATAACCGATCATGAACTGCGGGCTGTTCTGCATGAGCAGCAGCACCCGATCGCCCTTGCGAATGCCGCAGCGATGTTGCAGATATGCCGCGATTCGAATCGCTTCGTCGTGAAATTCCGCGAAGCTCACTTTTGTATCGTAGTAGATCAGAAACGGCTTGTTGGGAAAGCGCCGCGCCGACACTTCAGCGTTGTAGAACATATTGGTGGCCGGCGCGATCAGATTGTGCATCGCCTGGCTGGGCCAAAATTTGAAGTGCGCGTTGGGCATGAACTAGGAGCCTGTGTGGGAATCCGGGCCCTTCGGTCGATAGCGAGAAAGCTCCAGCTTGGCGACCTGCTCGCGATGCACTTCGTCAGGACCATCCGCGAGGCGCAGTGTTCGAGCGCCGGCCCATAGCGCCGCCAGCGGAAAGTCGTCGCTGACCCCGCCACCGCCGTGCATTTGTATGGCCCAGTCGAGCACCTTCAGCGTCATCGTGGGCGCGGCAACCTTGATCATGGCGATCTCTGCCTTCGCCGCGCGATTGCCGACCGTGTCCATCATGTAGGCTGCATTCAGCACCAGCCAGCGGGTCTGGTCGATCATGATGCGCGCTTCGGCAATGCGCTCCAGCGTGACGCCCTGCTCCGACAGCTTCTTGCCGAACGCGACTCGGGATTGCGCGCGCTTGCACATGAGTTCCAGGGCGCGTTCGGCGACGCCGATGGTGCGCATGCAATGATGAATGCGGCCCGGACCTAAGCGCCCTTGTGCAATTTCGAAGCCGCGTCCCTCGCCGAGCAGCAGGTTCTCCACAGGCACGCGCACATTCACAAAATCGACTTCAGCGTGCCCGTGCGGCGCATGATCGTAGCCGAACACCGTCAAGGTGCGCAGCACCTTGACGCCCGGCGTCTTCATCGGTACCAGAATCATGGACTGCTGGCTGTGGCGCCCGGCCTCCGGGTTGGTCTTGCCCATGAAAATCAAAATTTCACAACGCGGGTCGCCGGCACCGGAAGTCCACCACTTACGGCCGTTGATCACATAACTGTCGCCGTCGCGGATGATGGAGGACTGAATGTTGGTGGCATCGCTCGAGGCGACGCTGGGCTCGGTCATGGCGAAGGCGGAACGGATCTTGCCGTCGAGCAAGGGCGCCAGCCAGCGCTGCTGCTGTGCCTGGGTGGCATACCGGGCCAGCACTTCCATGTTACCGGTGTCCGGCGCCGAGCAGTTGAACGCTTCGGGAGCGATATGCGAGCGCCCCATGATTTCGCACAGCGGCGCATATTCAAGATTCGTAAGACCCGCGCCGTGCTCGGAATGCGGCAGAAACAAGTTCCAAAGATCCGCGGACCGGGCTTTCATTTTCAGATCCTCAACGACCTTGGTTACTTGCCAGGGATTGCCCGCGCGCCGATTTTCCGTAAGCTCCTGGTGGTACAGAGGCTCGGCCGGATAAACATGGTTTTCCATGAATTGGGCGATGCGCTCTTGCAGATCACGAACTTTCTCACTGTGCGAAAAATCCATGGGAATCCTTTGAATTAATTCATGCGTCGAATGTTTGTTGTACGCGCTTCCAGCCAAGCTCGGCCAGCGGCCGGGCTCTGCGGCCTGCCTGCAGCGCCGTGGCGCTCGAGGCATTCCCCTGCAGGGCGCGCGCCAGCACGCCTTGCAAAATTCCGGCCAGGCGGAACATGCAAAAAGCCTGGTAGTAAGCCCAGTCCTTTGCCGGCACCGGCGGAATGCCGCGCAAGCGGCAGTACTGCACCACCGATTCCGCCTCGCTGGGGAGCGAGTGGCTCTCCGGATTCACGCCGCCAAGGCCGCGAAATTCGGCGACGGGCAAGTGAAAGCGTAGGCAGTAATAAGCGAAATCTACCAGGGGATGGCCGAGCGTGGACAGTTCCCAGTCGAGAACCGCAAGAATCCGCGCCTCCGTGGGGTGAAATATGGTGTTATCGAGGCGAAAGTCGCCGTGCACGATGGAGGTCTGTTCATCGGCGGGAATATGCTTGGGCAGCCATTCGATCAGCCGTTCCATCGGTTCGAGTTTCTCGGTTTCCGAGGCCCGATACTGCTGCGTCCAGCGCGACACCTGCCGCTCAACGTAGTGGCCCGGCTTGCCGTAGTCGCCAAGACCCACCGCGGCATAGTCCACGGAATGCAAGACGGCCAGCACCCGTACCATCTCGCTATAAACTGCGCGCCGTCCCGGCGCCCCCACCTCGGGCAGCAATGCGTCCCAAAAGATGCGCCCGTCCACGTAGTCCATGACATAAAACGCGCTGCCGATCACTTCGGAGTCTTCGCACAATGCATGCACGTGCGCCACCGGCACGGCGGAGTCCTTGAGCGCCGCGAGCACGCGAAACTCGCGGTCGACCGCGTGCGCAGAAGGCAGAAGCTTGCCCGGCGGCTTGCGTCTCAGCACATAGCGGCGCGAGGGTGACTGCACCAAAAAGGTGGGGTTAGACTGGCCGCCGGTAAATTGCTGCACTTCGATCGGGCCCGAGAATCCAGCGATATGCGTCTGCATCCACGCGTTGAGCCGCTGCGTGTCGAAGCTGTGCTGCGCCGGGGCCTGCCGCAGGCTCGCCGCGGGGATGTTCATCGGAGTTCTCCAGCGATGGAAACGACCCTGCCGGCTTGAGCCATTGCGCGCAGCTCGATTCGAGGCGTTACGCGAAGGGCGCCCGACGACATGTATGAGCTCATGCGCCGCGGCACGCGGCGAGTTAATATTAAGGCATGGTGCTCGCAGAGGGCGACGAAGTGCAGTTCACGCGCAGCGGGCAACGGAATCGAGCCTGTATGGAACAGGCGAGTCTCTGTTAGCCGCGCAGTCAAGCTCATGTGCTCGAGGCGCCGCCATCCACGGCGATGTACTGCCCCGTGACGTGCCGCGATGCGTCCGACGCCAGATAAACCGCCGCGCCCTGCAGATCGGTGTCGCCGCCGATCCGGCCCAACGGCGTGCGCGCGATCACTTCCGCCATCATCGTATCGAGCACGCCGCTTGCCATCTTCGAAGGAAAGAATCCCGGGCAAATGGCATTGACGCGAATATTGTACGGACCCCATTCGCCCGCGAGCGCGCGCGTCAGATGCAGCGCCGCCGCCTTCGAGGAATAGTACGCCACCGCCTTCATCTGCATTCCAGCGCGCAGCGCCGCGGTCGAGGCAATGACGATGATGTTTCCCGAGCGTTGCGGAATGAAGCAGCGGTTGGCCACCGCCTGGCTCAACGCGAATACGCTCGAAGCATTCAACGTCATGACTTTATTCCACGCGTCGAGGGGATGCTCCTCGGCTTTTGCGCCCCAACTGGCGCCGGCGTTATTCACCAAAATATGAATGCCGCCGTGGTGCTTGACCACCGCATCGACCAGCGCCGGAATTTGCTCCTGCTTGGAAAGATCATTGGTCACGGCAAATGCGTCGATGCCATGTTTTTTTAGATCGGCTTTGGCGTCCTCGAGCTCGGCCGCCTTGCGCGCGCTGATGGCGATCCTGGCGCCCATCTCGCCCAGGCCCTTGGCAATCTGCAGGCCGAGTCCGCGCGAACCGCCGGTGATCAGCGCGACGCGGCCCTTGAGCTCGAATAGATCCCGTAAACCCATCAGGCCACCTCGAACAGACCCGCCGCCCCCTGACCGCCGCCGATGCACATGGTGACGACCACCAGCTTGGCGCCGCGGCGCTTGCCTTCAATCAGCGCGTGGCCGGTGAGGCGCGCGCCGCTGACGCCGTAGGGATGACCCACCGCGATTGCGCCGCCGTTGACGTTCAGGCGCTCGTCCGGGATCCCGAGCTTGTCGCGGCAATAAATCACCTGGCAGGCGAAAGCTTCGTTCAACTCCCACAGATCGATGTCGCTGACTTTGAGCCCGGCCCGCTTCAGCAGGCGCGGCACCGCAAACACAGGACCGATGCCCATTTCATCGGGCTCGCATCCGGCTACCGCAAAGCCGCGAAAAAACCCTAAGGGCGTGAGACCGCGCTTCTCCGCGAGCTTGGCGTCCATGACCACGCAGGCGCTGCTGCCGTCGGAAAACTGGCTGGCGTTGCCCGCGGTGATCACCCCGCCCGGCAGCGCGGAGCGAATCTTCGAAACGGCTTCCAGCGTCGTGTCCGGCCGGATGCCCTCGTCGCTCGAAATGGTGACCTCGCGGGTGCCGATGGCGCCGGTATTCTTGTCGACCACGCCCATGGTGGTGGTCATGGGTGCGATTTCATCTTTGAACTTGCCGGCAGCCTGGCCGGCGGCCGCACGCAGTTGGCTGCGCACGCCGTACTCGTCCTGCGCTTCCTTGGAAATGTTGTAGCGCTTGGCAACCGTCTCCGCGGTCTGCAGCATGCTCCAGAACAGCGTCGGCTTGTGCTCATCGATCCAAGGATCGCGGCGCATGTGCGTATTCGCTTCATTCTGCACGCAGGAAATGCTTTCAAGGCCGCCGGCGACGATGACCTCCGCGCCCTCCGTCATGACGCGTTGCGCTGCCAAGGCAATCGATTGCAATCCCGAACTGCAGAATCGATTGATGCTCAAACCCGCGGTGGTGATCGGCAGACCGGCGCGCAGCGCGATCTGGCGTGCGATGTTGCCGCCGGTCGTACCCTCGCCGAAAGTCGACCCCATGATCACGTCCTCGACTTCCGCCGGGTCGATGCCGGCACGCGCCACTGCATGCTGTACCGAATGCGCGCCCAGCGTGGCGCCGTAAGTCATATTGAAGGCGCCCTTCCAGCTCTTGCCGAGCCCGGTGCGCGCGGTGGATACGATGGCGGCTTCTGTCACTTGTCAGATCCTTTATATGCGCTGAATGTTTTGCCGTTCTCTGCGAGGCGTCCCATCTGATCGGCATAGAACATGGGTCCGCCGCGCCACGGCGGAAAGCCATATCCGTTGAGATACACGATATCGATGTCGGAGCTGCGCTGCGCGATCCCGTCCTCGACGATGCGCACGCCTTCGTTGATCAGCGCGTAGATGCAGCGCTCCACGATCTCCTCGCTCGATACTTTGCGCGCCGTGATGCCCTTCTGTTGCCGATACTTCTCGATGATCGCGGTGACGGTGGGATCAGGGACCGCCTTGCGCGAGCCAGCCTCGTAGCGGTAGAAACCCGCCCCCGTTTTCTGTCCGAATCGTCCGGCCTCGCACAATTCGTCGGCGACATTCGACAGGTCCCGATCCGGAAACTCGGCCTTGCGGCGCTTGCGCGCGGCCCAGCCGATGTCGAGTCCGGCCAGATCGCTCATGCGGAACGGCCCCATCGCCATGCCAAAATCCTCCAGGGCCTTGTCGACCTGGTTGGGCAGCGCGCCGGCCATGATGAGATCGTGCGCGGCGGCGCCGTAGCGGGCTACCATGCGATTGCCGATGAATCCATCGCAGACAGCGGAAATGACCGCAACCTTGCCGATCTTCTTGGCCAATTGCATCGCGGTTGCCAGCACATCTTTCGCCGTCTGGGCGCCGCGCACGATTTCCAGCAATCGCATCACGTTGGCCGGACTAAAAAAATGCAGCCCGATGACGTCTTGCGGGCGTTTGGTGAACTTCGCGATCTGATCCAGGTTCAATGCCGATGTGTTGGAGGCGAGGATCGCCCCTTGCCGTACAACTTGATCGAGTTTCTCGAAGACCTCCTTCTTGACCTCCATGCTCTCGAACACCGCTTCGATGACCAGATCGACATCCTTCAGCTGCGCAAAATCGAGGGTCGGCGTGACCAGCGCCAGGCGCTGATCGAGCGCAGCCTCCGTCAAGGTGCCTTTCTTCAAGGCGCCGCCGTAATTGCGCCGCATGGTGGCGAGCCCCTTGTCGAGGGCCTCCTGCTTCATCTCCAACAGCACCACCGGAATGCCCGCATTGATGAGGCTCATGCTGATGCCGCCGCCCATCGTGCCGGCACCGATGATGCCGACTTTGCGGATGGGACGGGTCGGCGTGTCATTCGGCACATCGAGAATGTGCGATGCGGCGCGCTCCGCTTGGAACACGTGACGCAGCGCCGCGGACTCCGGCGAGAGCATGAGCGTGGTGAATAATTCCCGCTCCCGCTTGATGCCCGCATCGAAGGGCCGGTCGAAAGCGGCGGCGACCGCGTCCACGCACGCCACCGGCGCAGGATAGCGGCCGGCAACCGCCTTCGCGGTATTGCGCGCGAACTGGAAAAAGGCCTCATGATTCGGCATGTTGACTTTCAAATCACGGACGCGCCGCACGCCCAGCTTTTCGGTCACTACCTTGCGCGCAAAGGCGACGGCGGCATCCAGCAAGTCGCCCTCCGCAAACGCGTCGAATAACGGCGTGCCACGAAGTTTTTCGGAAGGAACGGTCGCACCGGAGACAATCATGTTGAGCGCGGCCTCCGCACCGATCACTCTCGGCAGGCGCTGGGTGCCGCCTGCGCCCGGCAGAAGTCCGAGCTTCACTTCCGGCAGCGCAATTTTTGCGCCGGCAGCCGCGACGCGATAGTGGCAACCCAGCGCCAGCTCGAGCCCCCCTCCCATGCACACGCCGCCGATTGCGGCGATGACCGGCTTGGCACTGCCCTCGACCGTGCTGATGACCGTCATGAGGTGCGGCTGCGCGGAAGCTCTCGGCGTGCCGAATTCGCGAATATCGGCGCCGCCGGAAAATCCTGCGCCGGCGCCGATTAGAATGATGGCTTCGATTTTGGAATCGGCGTTTGCCCGTTCGATGCCCTCGACAATCGCCCGACGCAATTCGAGCCCTAGACTGTTGACCGGCGGATTGTCGAATTTCAGGACCGCGATGCCGTCTTTGAGCTCAAAGCCAGCCTTATTCGTGCTCATTCGTTATTCCACTCTGCAGAACTGGGTTCCGTGGTTTTGGCCGACTAATGTAACAGCGGCGAGACCCATTTGAGAAGCAAAAGGCGACGCTTCGGCGGGCGGGAAAGACCACCCGCCGAAGGAATCAATCGGGGCGGCGGGCGTTACGCGCCGCCGCCTCTCTCGAGCGTCTTAGACGACGGCGCGCTTGTACAGAACGATCAATTCGCCCCATGCTTTTTCGGCGCCGGCCTCGTTGTACAGCGGCTTACCGTCGGGCCCGTTTGGCATGTCTTTGACGCACCAGCCGTGCATGCAACCGTCGTAGACTTCTTGTCTCTCCGGAAGTTTGGCCGCCTTGAACGCTTCCGCCAGCTTGGTCTTCGCGTCGGGTTGCCTCTGATCATCGTTCGCTGCAATCGCGAAATAGAATTGCGCCTTCATCTGCGGCGCTTTCAAATGCGGACTGTCGGGCTTGTCGGTCACCAGGCCGCCGCCATGAAAGGAAGCCCCGGCGCCCACCCGCGTCGGATTCGCGGCGGCCGCCTGCATGGTCATCGGGCCTCCCATGCAATAGCCGAACACGCCCATTTTTGCTTCTTTGTTGACCAAGGATTGCGCGTCCAAGAATTTGACGTAAGCAGTCGTGTCGGACATCACCGCGGCGTCCGTCATCGGCGCGCGCACCTTGGCGATTTTCGCAAGATCATCCGCGCTGGCGAAATCAAGCGTGATCGGCAGGCCCGGCGCCTTGGTGGTGCGATAGTAAGGATTCGGCACGAGCACGGTATAGCCGTTGGCCGCCAAACGCTTTGCCATGTCGCGCATCGTGGGCCGCAAACCAAACACGTCGACGAACAAGATGACGCCCGGCCATCGCCCCTTGCCCTTCGGGTGGATCAGCGCGGCGTCGCAGGTGCCGTCGGCGGTTTTAATTTCGACGTCGCTGTCCACCATTTCGGCTGCAGCGGCGGCGGAAGAACCGGCCGCGGCAGCGACGCCCGCGGCCAGCGAGAGCGCCGTGAATTCGCGGCGGGAAATCTTGTTTGAGTCATCGGTCATGTAGCTACCCTCGAGAGCAAAAAATTGTTGTGAATGCGGGGCGCTGAAGTATAGGCCGAACCCGTGGCGCTTGAAACGTGAACGCCGCGCAGCGGTCACGCCTCGCTTGTATGATCGGGTTTATATCCACTACTGCAAGCAAAGCGAACCGGGCAATTTGCGGCGCCTGGCTTGGTTGCCCGCGGCGGAACATACGGCGATACTGGACTCCATGGACATACTGAAGGGCAAAACGGCCATCGTGACCGGCGCCGCGAGCGGCATTGGGCGCGCGAGCGCCATGTTGTTCGCCGCAGAGGGAGCGGCGGTCGTCGCGCTGGACCGCGCTACCGAAGTTGAAGCAACCGCGATGGCGATATGCGCGGCGGGTGGACGCGCCATTGCCTTGGTCAAGGACTCCTCCGCCGAGGCCGATGTCGCCGGCGCGGTGGCCACGGCGCTCAAGGAATTCGGCGGCCTCGATGCCTGCTATGCGAATGCCGGCATCAGCGGCGGACTGGTGCCGTTTTTGGAAGAAACGGTGGATCATTGGACAGCAGTGCTCAAGGTCAATCTGATCGGCACCTTTCTGCTGGCAAAGTACGCGGCGAAGGAGATGGTAAAGCAGAGGCGCGGATCGATCATTTGCACCGCATCCGTCGCCGGCCTGCGCTCCGGCGCGGGCGGAGTCCCATACAGCGCCAGCAAAGCCGGTGTGATCAGTCTGGTGCAAACGGTTGCCTATCAGCTGACGGGAACGGGCGTACGCATCAATGCCATCTGTCCGGGCCTGATCGAAACCGGCATGACGCGGCCGATGTTCGAACGCGCCCGCGAGCGCGGCAGCGAGCGCAAGATCGGACAACTTAATCCCCTTCAGCGCTACGGCGTACCGCAAGAGATTGCTCAAACTGCATTATTCCTCGCCTCCGATGCGGCCTCTTATGTCAACGGTCAAGCCATCGCAGTCGATGGAGGCTTGTCCAGCTCGCACCCCGTCGTCAGCACGCGCCATCAAAGCTAAAAAAATGCCGCACCTTTAAGGATGCGGCATGTTTCAAATCGCCGAATATTGAAACTTACTGTTTTTTCGTGCCGCTTGGCGCCGGAGATGCCGCCGCCGTCTTGTTGGCCGTTGCCGCCTTGGCCTTCTCGGCAGCAGCCGCCTCATCGGCGCGAGCACCGGAGAGGATTCCCTCCAACGCATAGTTGCCTTCGTGGCAGGCGTACTCGAAAATCCGCCCCTTCGAAGGCGTAAATTCGTATTCACCGCTCCACGGGCGATCCCAAACTGTGGGGTCCTCCGCCTTGAATTGGTAGAGAATGCGATTCGATCCGACGCGGGTGAAGCGCTCGGTGACTTTCAGTTCCTTCCAGGCGCCGCGCAATGCGGTTGCCTCCGGAAAGTTGGTAGTTTCAACCACCAGAGACGGGCCCTCGTACCAACCAATGGAATCGCCCATCCACGGCCGCTCACCGTCGGTGCGATGCTTGGCCCCGATGTGAATCATGCGCACGTCATGCACCATTTCAACCACGATGGCGACCGTGTTCTTGCTCTGCGCGATTTCATAATTATTGTTGTAAAGCAGCGGCAGCATCACCGGACCCGCGCTGTAGCCAAACGAAGTCAGACAACGTTCCGCCAGCGTTTGGTTCTCGGGGTTCTCGCCATAGTGCGCACGCATGTACATGTTGGGAACCGTGACACCCGGCTTGTAGGGCGGCAGCCGCCCGTCGGCGGGGTCCGTGATAAACGAGGTCCGCGGCTCACCGCTGACCCGCATGATGGTGTTGCCCGGATCGATCCACGCCGCGTTGTAGCCGCAGCCCGCGCCGCTGAAGCCCTTGCCGCACTCGTGCGGTAAATCCGTGGTCTTCACCTTCGGATCGCGCGGCGCAGCGTCAGCCGCATACATCTTCGCGTCGTCGCCCTCGATCTTTTTGACCTCTTCTGCGCTCATGACCTTGCGAGTGCCGTATTCTTTCGGCCGTTCGAGCGTGGTCAGGGTTGCATTGGTCCAAGTACCTTCGAGATCGGGCTGGCCATACGCATTGAGCGGTGCCTTATACGCGCCATCCGTCGCGGCGGCACCCGCCGATGCCGACAATGCCGAAATCGCCGCGCCTAAAGCCAAAGCAGTGAATTTCTTGCTCATTTCAGGGGCTCCCTACGCAAGTCGCCATACATTAGTTCTTCAACGAACTCGACACATTTGAATTGCTGCAGCCGCGCATCCTCGCCAAGGCGCCGATACATGAGCATGCTCATTTTCCACGGCTTGGTGAAAGTCGCGGGATCCGTGATCTCGGCCTCGTAGCGAATGGTGTTCTCATTCATCAGGGTCCAATGCTCGACCACCTTCATACCGCCGGAATGAAAGTTTCCCGCGCGGTCGAACCAGGTGCTGTCGTTTTGTCCGGTAACGGTGACCACCAACGTATCGCCGTCCCATTTTCCGACCGACTGACCCATCCAGCTGTCGATCGGCGCCGGACCCGGATCATTGAAGAGAATGTCGCGCACCGCGCCGTCATACTCGTACGAAATCAGCAAGGTCTTTGCGGACTGCACAATCTGGAACGGAAAGGGCATGTAGTTGGCGCGGGGCACGCCAGGCAGGTCGCATTTCACTTCTGGATCCCGCTCCAGGTAGTGCTTTTGATTCTCCTGCCTCTGGGTCAGCGCCTCGGGCGTGTAAGGAATTGATCCCCCCACGACCACACCCATGCCGGCAGGGACGGAACCCACGGCGCCTAATGCCACGACCGCTTTGGCAGGCACGGGAACCACGGGCCCCGGGCGCAATTCCAGCGCGGCGCTCGCAAGGTGCGGCTCGATATTCCAGTTGGCCGTGTTCATGACCGACCAGACTCCGCTGAAGTTGGGGTGTCCGCCGACGCGCTCGATCGCGCCGCTGGCGGGTGTTTTGCGCGCGGCAGCCGTCGGCGCCGCATAGCTCTGGGTCAGTGCTGCCACTGAGCCGGTTAAAGTCAGCAGAGCCCATCCTTTCGTCTTCTTATTCAGAACGCCCCCTCGTTTACATCGTTCGACTGCCGACTGATTCTTTATTTATCGTTCGGGTCCGCACCGTCTTTCGGCGCGCCCGTGCCGCTCGATCCCATGAATACCTTGCGCCCATCGGTGAAGGTGACGTCGCGCCCGTTCGCCTTGCAGGCCGGGCGGCAGCGCGCGTCCTTGGCGCGGTAACCGCGCACGATGATTAGCTCGCCCGGTTTCAGCGAGTCGCGCGTCAGGCCTTCGCGCAGCAGTGTATTGGGTGTGCCCGCCTCGACCATCCATTCTTGCGGCACGCCGTCGGTCACGACAATCATGTGCACCCAGGTGTGCGGGTTGATCCATTCGACCTTGGTCACTTTGCCTTGAAGCATGATGGGCAGATTGCCGTCGAACTCGGCCTGAAATGCGTGATGCGCCAACGCCGGCGCACCGATGGCGGCTGCGGCGATCAAGACGGCTGCAATTCGCGCAGCTTTACCGGTGCGTACTTTCATTCGAGATCTCCAGGTGTCTAAATCTTGCTTTCGACCCTGCTCATTGCTGGACGGCGCGAAAAGGGCCCGTATAATCGCTGCTTATAATCGCTTTAGATAGCTGTCATTGCAATACAATTTCTATTTCGCCCTTGATTATTCTGACTTTAATAAAAGCGCAAGCGTGGCTGATATATAACCAGCGGGGAATCGATGCTCGACGAACTCGTCACCAAACTGGCAGACACGCCCTGGAGCATTGCACTGCACGAATCGCTGTACATGTATGCGATTACCGAATCCACCCATGTTATGTCCATCATGTTATTTGTCGGCACCATTGCTATGGTGGACTTTCGGCTGTTAGGCGTTTCTTATACTAAGGTACCTGTTTCGCAGATGCTCTCGAGCATCCTGCCCTGGACGATCGCCGGATTTGCGTTGCTGGTGATCACGGGTGCAATGCTGTTTCTTGCCATTCCGATTCGCACCTATCACAGCATCTGGTTCAGGCTGAAATGCCTCATGATTCTGATCGCCGCCATCAATATCGCTGTCTTCACTTTCAAGGTGGAGCGCGACAAGGCGGCCTGGGATTTGGGCCCGGTGCCGAGAAAGTCCAAGATTTGCGCGGTCATTTCCTTGAGCGCGTGGGCGTGCGTCATCGTCTTTGGCCGCCTGATCGCCTATAACTGGTTCGATTGCGACAGCATCACCTCGCCTACCATGGCCGAGCTCACCGGCTGCCCGCTGGATTCGGGTTAAATCATGAACCTGTACCACACCGCGCAAAACATCGAAGCCTCGGCGCTCGGCCAGAGCATTCGCGAATCAACCTGGTTGTTCCCGGCGATTGAGTCGACTCATTTGCTGGCTTTGGCGCTGCTCGGCGGCGCCGTCCTGACCATGTCCTTGTCGATATTGGGCTGGGGCTTGAAGACCCCGGCGGCCGAGCTTTACAAGAGCGCGCATCGCTATATGAATGGAGCGGTCATCGCGCTGCT
The DNA here is from genome assembly GCA_039924385.1 of Steroidobacteraceae bacterium. Taxonomy (GTDB): domain Bacteria; phylum Pseudomonadota; class Gammaproteobacteria; order Steroidobacterales; family Steroidobacteraceae; genus Bog-1198. The sequence goes on along the minus strand of JBDTAV010000109.1, from coordinate 45,478 downwards.
CATCACCGGCGTGCTGTTGGGCGTTTCCGAGCCCGTGAAGCTTTACGGACGCCAGGCTTTCTGGGTGAAAATGCTTTCGTTGGGCTTGGCGCTGGGAGTGACGTATTTCGTGTTCAATCCTCTCGTCCGGCGCGGCGCTTCAGGCGTGAGACTGCGCGGCGTAACGGTATTGACCATTGCGGCATGGCTGATGGTGGCCATGGCGGGACGCTGGATCGGTTTTTCTTAATTCGATCGGGTCTGGGGAGATTTAGTCCATGAACAATAATCGGATCTGGGTCAGCGGCGGCGTCTTAGCCTTCGCTTTGGGCATATGCGCGCTTGGGTTGGCTCAAGAAGCGGCGCAACCTGCGAGCGGCGAGTCTGTGTTCGATGCGCGCTGCAAGAGCTGTCACGAACCGGCGGTCGAACGGGCGCCAACCCGGGCGGAGTTGGCCTTTCGCTCCCCCGCAGAAATCGTGACTGCACTGACAAGCGGCGTGATGGCACCCATGGCCAGGGGATTGTCGCGGCCCGAAATCGAAGCCGTTGCGCTCTTCCTCGCGCCGGGGCAGCAGCTGGGATCCGCGGGTGCCGACCAGATGTGTAAAACCAATGGTCCGATCAAGGCGGACGCCTCCGATTGGCCTGCACTCGGACCGGATGAAAATTCAACCCGGTTTCAGCCGCATTCCGGAATTCGCACGGCCGATGTTGCGAATCTCAAAGTGAAATGGGCCTTTTCCATGCCCGGCGGCGGCCAGCCCGTCGTCGTCGGTGATTGGCTCTTTATCACCAATCGCGGCGGCAAATTCTACGCCTTGGATGCGAAGACCGGATGTGTGCACTGGGCCGTCGAGGACGCCTCGTCGCGCACCACACCGATGGTGATCAGATCGGCGATCTCACCCAGCGGCTGGGCCACCTTCATCGGCGTCGGCAAGCGCGTGGTGCGGGCGTTCGATGCGCAGACCGGCAAGGAAATTTGGCATAGCGAATCGCTGGAAAATCACATCGCCTCAACCATCACCGGCACGCCGGTGGTCTCGGGCGATCAAATCTTTGTGCCGCTCTCCTCGGGTGAAGAAGTGGTGGCCATGCAGCCGAACTATTCCTGCTGCACGTTTCGGGGCAGCCTGGCTGCGCTGGACCTCAAGACGGGCCAGAAGCAGTGGCAGACTTACATGATTACCGAGCCGCTGCAGCCGACGCGCAAAAATGCCAACGGCATTCAAATGCAAGGTCCTGCGGGCGCGCCGATCTGGGCCTCACCGACGGTCGATGCGAAGCGCCGCTTGGTCTATGTCGTCACGGGGGACAGCTACACCGATGCGACCACCAATGGCGATGATGCCATCGTCGCGGTGGAAATGAAGACCGGCAAAGTGCGCTGGAGAAATCAGGTCACCGCCAACGACAACTTCATCGTTGGCTGCAGCGGCCCGATCAAGGTTGCCAATTGTCCTGCGCCAACCGGACCGGACTTCGATTTCGGCGCGACGCCGATTCTATTCAAGCACGGTCACAAGCAGATTCTGATCGCCGGACAAAAGTCTGGCAGCGTCTATGGGGTCGATCCCGACACGGGGCGCACACTATGGAAAACCGCGGTCGGGGCGGGTTCGCCGCTCGGCGGCATCGAATGGGGAATTGCTGCGGACAGCAAATACGTGTTCGTTCCCAACTCGGACATCGGAGAGATCTTCAATGAAATCGCGCGTGCTGCCGGTGCGCCATCGCCGGCGCCTGAGAACGCCGTTGCAGGCAAGCCGGGATTGTTCGCGCTGGATCCCTTCACCGGCAAAGTCGTCTGGAACACGCCGGCTCCAATGGCGTCCTGTCACTACGCGGGAGATCGCTCAAAAGACTATACGAAGGGCGCCTGCGTGCGCGCTCAGTCCGCGGCGCCGGCCGTGATGCCGGGCATCGTTTTCTCAGGAACCTTGGATGGCTGGTTTCGCGCATACGATGCGGCGAGCGGAAAAATCGTTTGGGAATTCAGCACCACGGGACAAACCTACAATACCGTCAACGGCAACCCGGCTCAGCCCGGCGGCGGAATCGACGGCATGGGTCCCACCATTGCGGGGGGCATGGTGTACACCATGTCCGGCTTCAATGGGGCGGCGCGGACCGGCAGCAATGGGGTCAACGTTCTGTTGGCGTTTTCGGTCGACGGAAAATAAGGCTGCGCAGCCGCGGCAGGCATTACTCGAGGCAGACCACCAGTTTGGCGGAGTGCGTGCGCCAATTGATGGGAATTACAAACGATCGCGCATAGGGCGTCTTAACTTTTTCCAGATCGTGCGCAATGATGACCGGCACGGAAATGTTGAAATTCTTGCCGAAGTCGCGGCGCGCGTTTCCGGAAATGGTATTGGCGACTTCGCCGACCAGATCCTTGATGTTTTCGTCGCTGGTGTCGGTTTCCTGCATGCGCATCAGCAAGACGGTGAGCATGCCGCGGGGCGCAGTGAAATACACGATGCCCTTGCGCGCCCCGGTGATGCCGATGACGCCGGTGTATTCATAAGTGCCGGGCTTGCCGTCGGTTACGAGATAGGGCGAGCCGACGGTTGCCGACTGCTGCGCCGAGGTCTCGAAATAATTGGTCGTTCCCTCGATGAATGTGCGGATTTCCGCTTCTTTGAACATCTCAAGCCTCCGACAGCAGCTCTTCCAACGCATCGTTGAGCTGCCGATCGGTGAATGGCTTGCAAAGAAATCCGTTGGCCCCTTTTTCAATCGCCTCGACCGCGCTCGCCTTATCGGCGAGCGCGGACACGACCAAGATCAGCACGTTGGAATTGATGGCGACCAATTCCTCCACGCATTCGATGCCGTCCATCTCGGGCATGGTCAGATCCATCGTCACGACGTCGGGCTGCGTGCGCCGGAACATCTCCACGGCGGCGCGGCCATTGCTCGCGGCGCCGACCACTTCCAGACGTGCGATTTGCTGGGAACGCTCAATGCGGCGCCGGATGATGTTGGAATCATCGACGATCATCAGCTTCAATGTGGCCTTGGGGGCAACCGCAGTATGCATTACGCCGCTTCCGTCTTCCCCGCACGTTTAACAGGGGGCAGGCTCAACGTGATGCGCGTAAATTTACCGGGTACCGTGGCGACGGAGACTTTGCCGCCGATCTGCTGCATGAGTCCCGCCATCAAATTCATGCCGACGCCGCGGCCCGCATCCTTGGTGGCGGTCTCGACCGTGGAAAATCCCGGCTGAAACAGCAGCGAGAATACCTGCTTGGCATCCAAGGTCGCCGCCTTTTCCGCCGTGATGAGGCCCTTCTTGAGCGCCGCCTGCTTGATTTTTTCGGTCGACAAGCCCTGGCCGTCATCTTCGGCGATGAGCTTGTAGCCCGTATCGCCAAGCTCCTGGAATATGAGCTTCAGCTGGCCCTGCGTCGGCTTGCCGGTGCGCAGGCGATCCGTGCTGGATTCGATGCCGTGCACGACGGAATTTCGCACGGCTTGCACCGCGATATCCTTGACGATGCGGCGGTATTCATCCGGCACCGTGTCGAATCCCATGCATTGCAACGCGGCCTCCTTATGACTTTCGCCCGCCACCCGCTGCGTGAGCTGCTGCAGCATGCCCGTCACACTGCTGTCGGCCTTGGCTGGCACTTCAGAACTCGTCTCCTCAATGACGGCGGTTTCCGTGTGCGACGCCGGCTCGTTGCTGCCGATTGCGGCGATGTGCAGGCGCGCGAGACGCGACACCAGGTCGCCCACCGACTGCAGATGGGTCAGCAAATCATCCAATTTGATCACCAACGGAAGAAAGTCGTTTCCGGACAGATCAGCTTTTTCCCGCAGACCCTTCAAATCATCCTCGAAGGAATGTGCGCGGCTCTCGATGGAGGACAGCCCCAGAGCCGCGGCCTCACCCTTGACTGAGTGCACTTGCCTGAAAAGGGTGTCGAGCTTCTTGCGAAACGCGCTCTCTTCGCGGGCTGGCTCGCGCAGCACCGCGTTGATCATTTTCATGGCGGCATTGGAATCGTTCAGGAATGAGGCAAGCTGCGCCGGATCGACGTGCAGAATGCCCAACAAGGTATCGACCTGCGCCTGCGCCTGATTTTGCGAGGACTGCAATTCCCGGGCGAGATCCACTCGCGCACTGACATCCGACACCGCGACCAGCACGTTCCTGATCTTGCCGTCCACGCGTACGCGATGGAATTCGAACTGCAGATAGCGGGTGGACGTCTTGCCCGGGCCGCTGTCGAAGGTGACCTCAACCTCGCCGAGAGGATTGATGGTTTTGACCAGATTCTCCTTGGTGCGTTCCGACCACAGGACCGTCACAAACTTCAACGCCGTGGCCAGGGTTTTTTCGGAGACTATTCCTTTGAGCAGACTCTCGAATGGCAGTCCCGCGAAATCCTTGCGCTGAAATAGCAACTCAAGCGCGCCGGAGTAAGACGCGCCGATCATCAGATGCTCGTCAAGCAGGAACAAGCCGTCTTTGACGGTACGCAATATGTCTGCGGTCTGCTGCCGTGCCTCGCGCAGCGAGGCCTCCTGGCGCTGGCGGGCCAGCAGCAGCGTTGCGACCAGCACACCGAGCACAATGGCGATCAGCAAGCCGGTCAACATGACCAGCCGCAGCTCGGTGGCGGAGCGCGCGTTGCGCGTCTGTAGATCGGTGACAATCGCGGCCAGCTCCGCATCGAGTTGCGGAATCGTGTGCCTGCCGATGCGCAGCGCCGTCGTCACATCCCGCTCCAATTGCCTGCCGCTTTCGTTGAGGACGGTGCCGGTGGCTTCGTTATCCTGATAGGGAACGCCGGTGAACTTCAGCAGCGGTTGCAGCGACTCCTGCAGCGTGCCCCACAAATCGTGCAGCGGCGCGGCATGCTTGCCGGAAATTGGTTCGCCCTTGGCGCCGGTGTCGCCCGACAGCGCAAACCAGCTCGCCGGGCGCGGTGCGTTCATCTCGTGAAGGCCGGCATCGAGCTTCCCACTGGCATCGCGCAACTGATCCAACGATTCTTGAATGTAGCCGCGGTTGGTCAGGCGGTCATGCATCGATTCGAGCGAGGCGCGGATGAGGGCCGGGTTGCGCTGTTGCTGTCCGGCGAATTTCAGCGCGACGCTGGTATCCGCCAGCTCGCTCGCCAATTCCAAACCCGGTATCAAAACGATTGCCACGAAGCTGAAAGCGAGAACGATGACCAATACCATAAGGCCGCTGGATGAAAGGCGCGGCACCAAGGCTTTGGCAATGCGAGAGTTCATGAATCAAGCGCTCCGCTGTGGTTTGCTGGGCTTCCGGGCAATCAATTCCGCGCGCAATGCATCGAGGACATCGAGAAATTCAGCCGCCGACGCGTAGCGATCTTTCGGATCCTTGGCCAATAGCCGATCGAGAATCGGCTGATAGGCCGAAAACTGTTCGGGCAGCCGCGGTGGCGGTGTTGAACGGTGCGCCACCAGGATATCCGCCAACGTCTTGCCCGTGAAGGGCAGAGCGCCGGTGAGCATCTCAAAAAAGACGACTCCGAGGCTGTAGAGATCGCCCCTCGCGTCCGGATCCCGGTCTTCGATCTGTTCAGGACATACATAGTAGGGCGTCCCGGTGCAGTCGCCTGATTGACTCAAGTCGCTCGGCACGAACTGAGTGCGGGCTGAACCGAAGTCGATGAGAACCAATCGATTCTCGTTGGTGAGCATTAGATTGGAGGGCTTCAAGTCTCGATGCACGACGCGTGCGGCGTGAACGATTTGCAGCGCTTCGCCGATCTGATGCGCGTAATTGACGGCGTCCGCTTCGCTGACGGGATGTTTCAAACGCTCGCGCAGGCTGCCGCAGGGAAAGTATTCGAGAGCGAGATACAAATAGTCATCCGTGGTGCCGAAATCGAGCACATTCGCGATGGAACGGTGATTCAGTTTGGACAGAATTTCGCATTCCTTGCTGAAGCGCTCCCGGTCCGCCTCGGAAACCACATGTTGTCCGGTGATCGCCTCGATCTTCAGCGCGACCGGCTGCGGAAATTCATCATTGCGCGCAAGGTAGACGCTGGCCGCGCTCGACTGCGCGATTTTCTTCATCATGGTGTAGCCGGCCACTTCCGGCTGCCGCCATCGGTCTGCGGCCGCAGTACTCGCGCCGCCTGCCGCAGGCGGCGGGTCGATCAGCGGCTGCAAGGCGCTGCACAGCTCGCCCACAATGACGGAATGGATCGGCCAGTAGTCGCTTGCGCCCAGCTTCATTGCGCGTGCGGCGCTGCGCTCGTTGCCGCCCCGCGCGAACACGAATATGGGCAAATGCGGCGTCTGCTCGTGCAGTCTTTTGAGGGAGGCCAACGAAGCGGCAGCCGCCTCGGTCGGGCTGAATTCGATGATGAACATTACAGCCACATACGCCCGCAGGCGTTCGATCGAAATCGCATCGAAGCCCGCGCGCGTGACGGTATCCGCATCGATTTTCGGCATCGCGCGGCGCACCAGGCCCGCTAGCCTCAATCTCAATTCCAATTCATCGTGCACGATCAGACAAAGAACCGTGCCTCGAATGCGTTCACCGGCCGCTGGCGGAGCCAGCGCTGTGGTTGTAATCGTTGTCGACGCGGTGGTTGAGGTTTGGCTATTCATCACATCGCCTATTTTGGAACGCGATAGACAATTCGCACCTGCGTGCCGACGGAAATCGCCTTGCCGCCCTGGATCACCGGCTGGTAGCGCAGGCGGCTGACCGCCTTGCTCGCAGAGGACTCGAAGGTTCGGGGCGGCGTTGCGTTCAGTACCTTGACGTTGGAAACGTTGCCGTCTGGACCGACGGTGTACGCAAGTTCCACCCATCCCTCGACGCTATCTTGCAGCGCCCGCGGCGGATATTGAACGTCGAGCTTGTTGCGGCGTGTCAAAGATTGCTCCGGCATTTGCAGCAGATCGCCGCCCGCCCTCCTCTGCCGAATTTTTTCGCTCACCGCGTCAAGATCGGACGAAGCGCCGAGACTGCCTGCCTTTTGCACCAGGGCTTCGGCCTTATCGGCGTCGCCGGCGTCCAACGATGCGCGGGCACGATCCAGAATTTGCGACTGCAGGGCCGCGGAGATCTGCGGCAGTCCGCCGTTTTTCGGGTCGGCAACGCGCAACTGAGCGATATAGAACAGCGCGCTGTCATTGTCCGGATCGGTCAATTTGCCTTGCGCCAGACGCGATTGGGCCAGCTCAAGATACTGCGGCTGGTCGGGCTTTTGCACCGTTTGCTGACTGCGCGCCAGGTTCAATTCGCGCTGCAGGCTGTTAATGGCGCCCTGCGACGTACCAATGCCATGCATCTCGGTAATAATTCGCTCGGCATCGCTGAAGTTGTGCTGCTGTATCGCGGAGTGCCCCATCTGCGTCAGCCGTTTCAGCACTTCCTGCGTCTGGCCCTGCAGCGCCGGAGCGGCAGCTCCCGCTTGCTTGGCCTGATCGAGGTAGTACACGGCGCTGTCGTTGCGCGGATCGATCACATGATCCTGCTGCAGACGCATCTCGGCCAGCTTGAGCAGACGGGAGACCTCAAACTCATCGCGCCGCCGATGGACTTCGTCGCGCAATTGCGCGAGTTTTGCGGCAGGCAAGGCTTTGGTGCGCGCTGCTTCGTCGATAAGTTGGGCTGCGCGGTCAAAATTCTGCGCATTGAGCGCCGCCAGGATCTGCGCGGGACCGAGTTCGGCCCGGAGATTCGCTATCTTTTCGTCAAGCGCGACCAGCCGCTTGTCATTCGCGTCGATGCTTCGTGCGGTTTCAAGAAACTGCAGGGCGACGTCGAACTTGCGCTCATCGAGGGCCGACTGTACCCGCGCAATCAATATCTCTGACAGGCGTTGCAGTCCTTGCCGCGCTTCGCCGTTGTCGGGCTTGATTACGAGCACTTCGCGATACAGCGATAGCGCACTGCCGGCCAGGGGATCGATGAAGTGCCGATCCAGCATGGCTTGCTGGGCTTTCTCAATCAGCGCATCCACCTTCTCGTCTGCATCCGCCTGTGATTTCAGCGCGGCGGCGGGCGCCGTGGAAGCTTGAGGCGCGCCCACGGTCGTAGCTGCGGGCGCGGGCTTGACCTGCGGCGAACTGCTGCGGGAAAGCAAATACGCGCCCACTGCTGCGATGAGTACACCGCCGATCACCAGCGGAACCAGCCAGGGCTTTTTCGGTGGGGAATCAGCCACGGGCGGCGCGGAGCCATCGCCCAAGAGGGCCAGGCGCGAGTTTACTTCTTCTCTCGCGCTGTCGAGCGCGCCGGCAAGTTCGCTGGCGACGATCGGCAGGCCGACGTGGGCAACGACCTGTCGATGTTGAATGGGAAGCGTCCACGCGTCGGCGCTGCCGGCATCATCGAGCACGACGACGGCAAAGCGCGATGAATGCAAATTCAGGCGCGACAGCACTGCGGCAGGCTCTGGATGACTGCGAGCATCCCAGAGCACGATCGCGGCTTGCGCCGAAGGAGTGGTTTTGATCAGCTCGTCGATCGAATCGAGCTGTTTGAGAATCAAACTGTTGCCAAGATCGGCGCCGACCTGCGGCCACAGCGAATCGTCCTCAGTGATCAAAAGAACCGAGAGTTTTGTCTGCTTCACAGGCTGAAGCAGGGACCGCTCCACCGTCTCCGGCGTCGCAAGCTCCTGTATTCTCAGACTTTCCGGCATCGTTATAGTCCCATATCGCGATCGCCAAATGACCAGCCATGCTGCGCTGCGATCACATTCGTGCGCTACGAATGTTTTGTGTTTTGCTTAACACAATAAGGTTCCGGCAAATCAGGGGTTTCCGACATGCCTTGGGTCACATTTGGGTGCAGGGACCGCCTTGGAGTGGCTGTCGGGATTGGGGCAAACATTAAAGATGAGAACTACTTCGCATAGCGAAGCGCCGGCATGGCGGGAATTTGCCTCCAGGGCGGGCGATCGCCGGGGAGTGTCGCCAAATAGCGGCGTCGCGACGTCCTGCAATTGAACTTAAGGGGAGCCGCCTCCCCTTAGTCCGCCAAGAATATATAGAGCGAAAACTACTGCTTGGTGCCGGTGAAGGTGCCTTCGCCCAATTGTCTCTCGACCGCCATGGTCCATGTACCCGTCACATCCGCGGCGGCGGCGACTTGCGCAACCGTGAATGCGGCGATCGCCAACACCGCAGCCAGACCCGTTTTCAATTTCGTCACGCCATCACCCTGTAATCGACCCATCACGTATCCCGCGTCCGCGTCTTTCGGGCGCAACCATGATACGTGAGGTCCTAAAGCTTCTACAGAGAATTCAAGAACGCGGCGAGCTGGCGTTTTTGTTCCTCGGTCAAATTCATGGAGAAGCGCTGGTCGTAAAAATTCACCGCCTGCATCAAGGTCGCGGCGGCGCCATTGTGAAAGTAAGGCGCCCGTCCCGCCAAGCCGCGCAAAATCGGACCCTTGAGGCGATTCACATCGCTGCAGAATCCGCTGATCATCCCCTTGCCCAAGTCAGTCGTGTAGAACGATAAGGGCTGTCCGGCGCTGGTTTTGCAGCCGCTCACCAGGAATATGGGTAAATCCGGCTCATTCAGTTCTGCGACTGCCCGCCGGATATTCGGATCAGCCTCGAATCGCGGACGCGGGATGTGAGCGACGCCAATGTCCAGCGGCAGCGGCAACGAGTGATCGCCCGCGTTCGGCGAATCGTGGCAGGTGGTGCAGGTTCCTTTGATGGACACCGGATTTCCCAATGCCGCGTTGTCATTGAGGCCGCGCACCGCGCTGATGGTGAGTGGCGCCGTGTTGAAGAGCACCTCTCCGGCTGCGATGTCGCTGCGTGTCGCGCGCAGATTAGGAGCGCCGCGCTCATATTCTTCGGGATTGCCGCCGTTCTCCCAGGCCACAAATAACGTCATGCTGGTTTCGTCAAACGCGGCACCAAAGGGGTCTGCGCCCAGCACGTCATTGATGCCCGGATAATAATTCTCTGTGACCAGATTCTGGGCGCCGCCCAGCGCGCCGCGAGCATGGAGTTCGCCGGCAGAGCGGTCGTAAGCCTGCGCCGTGTACAAGCCCATCTCGAAACTCACGATGTCCGCTACTTGCTGGCCGGTGGGCAGTACCGCCGCCTGGGCATGACCCATGGTCGCATCAATGGCCTGCTGCATCAGATCGTTTTCCAAGTTGGTTGGGAAAGTGGCGAGAGTCCCAAGAGAGGTAGTGGGCGTGGGCGGCGATTCACGGCCATCGAACATAACCGCACTCAAGAATCGCAAGTTAGTGGCCGGCAGCGGCCGCCGATACGTCGAAAGGGTCAGGCCGTTCGAGCCGGCCACTAACGCACACCCGTATGGGTCATGCACGACTGAGACGTTAAACTCGGCATCGGCCGGCACCGTCAGCGCGATGCGCAGCAGTCCATGCGATAACAGCAAACTGTGCGCGGCTGCATCCGAGACTTTGCCGTTCGGGCAGTTTGCTCCGTCGACGGCGGCGAACAACGGATCGCGGCCATGCGTTTGCGCAAAGCGCGCGCGAATTTGCGGCGGCGACATGCTCATCGCCTGATCCGCGACGTGACAGGTGGCACAGGAACGGCCGTTGGTGCCGAGACTTTGGAAGAACGCCCCCTTGGCATCGGTGCGGCCGTTGACATTGATCGTTTGCAGTGCGCCGGCCGGGTCGGCGTAAATCGATGATTCGACATCGGGCGCGCGGGCGGCCGCCGCGCTACAAGCCGCAAACAGCAGCGCCGCGGTGTTTCCCCAAAATAGAGTTTTATTCATGATTGCTCCCTACGCCATAAGCGTCGTTGCCAGATAGATCGTAAACGGCGCAAGAATGTGGACATGAGGCAGGTAACGCAGCGCAAAGCGCGGTCTTTCTGCCACATTCTGTTAACTTTACAATACAGAGTACTTGATGTTGCACGGCCTGGCCGTTAGTGTCGCGTCGTGGGCAACACCGTTCGTCTCGATTCGCACGCCGTGGCAACGCTGCGCTACATTCGATCCTCGATGGAGGGAGCGGTGCTGTTGGCGGTTCCGGGTTCCGCCGGCCTTGTCTTGGGAACCATCGCGCTGCTGGCTGCAGCACTGTGCCTAACTTGAGCGCTCACGTACGCAAGCTGGAAGAGGCCAAGTACCTGAGCTGCACGAAATCCTTTGAACAACGCCGCCCGCGGACCGTCTACCGGCTGACGGCTCTCGGCAAGAACGCCTTGAATCGATACCTGGATCACGTCGAAGCGGTGATCAGGGCCACCCGTCGCACGTGATTTTTTTTGCCTTCTAACTTTGTGATACAAAGCGAATAATGCACATAGCAATCATCATGGACGGCAATGGACGATGGGCGTCGGGGCGCGGGCTGCCGCGTACCGCCGGCCATCGCGCCGGCGCCAAAGCCGTTGACACAGTGGTTGAAGCGGCGGCGCGCCGTGGTATCGCTACGCTCAGTCTGTATGCGTTTTCCGCCGACAATTGGCGCCGGCCGCAGACCGAGGTCGGCGCCTTGTTTGTGCTCCTGCGCCGCTACCTTTTGACACAGACGCCGCGCTGTCTGGAGCAGTCGATCAGGATCAACGTGATCGGGCGACGCGACCGGCTGGCGCCGGAAGTGCTGCGCACCATCGAACGCAGCGAACGAGCAACCGCGCACTGCACCGGAATGCGGCTGCGCATTGCGGTCGATTATTCCTCTCAACATTCCCTGCTGGAGAGCTGCCGGCGCATGGCCGCCGAGGGCAGCACGGATCGTGCGCGCTTTGTCGAGCACCTTGCGGACGTCGATCATTGCATCGCGGCGCCCGAGGTCGACCTGCTGATCCGCACCGGCGGCGAGAAGCGCTTGAGCGATTTCTTGCTGTGGGAATGCGCCTACGCCGAATTACACTTCGTCGAGTGCTTTTGGCCGGAGTTCGACGCCGTCGCTTTTTCCCAGGCTATCGATGAGTACGCGAAGCGCGAGCGGCGATTCGGTCAAGTTGGCGCGTCCGCCCGGAGCAGCGCGCGCACGGCGAGCGGTGCATAGCAGCCAACAAACCCTTTAGTCCCGACGCCACGCTGGTCCAAATGGAGTATTCTCGCTCTACTTGCGAGAGGACCCATGAACGGATCACGGCATTGGCTGTTTTGGCCGATCCTGGCGGCCGCGGCATTTTTTTCGCTTCAGGGCAAGGCGGACAATTTTGCTCAGGTCCGCTATGAGCGGCAGAGCGACCGCTTGGTCGTCACGATGGTCTATCGCGGCACCAACCCAAACCACAACTTCTCGCTGAAATGGGGACCGTGCCAGGCGAATCAATCGGGTAATCCGCCGGGCGCAACCGCGGAAGTCTTGGACGATCAACCTGGCGACGGGGCCGAGCAAGACTTCGCGAGGGCTGTACGTTTCAGTTTGGCGGACATGCCCTGCTCGCGTCCGGCCAGCGTGACTTTGAGGGCCGCGCCGCACTTCTTCTATACGCTGACGATCCCCGAATAGGCTGGCGTTCTACCGCGCTATGCGTGTGCTGCTCGTTGAAGACGATGCGATGATTGCGCAAGGCCTGCAAACGGCGCTGCGCCAAAACGGTTTCGCCGTTGACTGGATGCGCGACGGCAAAAGCGCCGCGGCTGCGCTGCAGGGGTCCGTCTTCGACGTGGTTCTGCTCGATCTCGGTCTGCCGCATCGGGACGGCATCGAGGTGTTGCGCGAGCTGCGCAAGCGCGGCGATGCCACGCCCGTCATCATTCTCACCGCACGCGATGAGATCCAGCACCGTATCGCCGGACTCGATGCCGGCGCCGACGACTACATCGTCAAGCCGTTTGACCTTGACGAAGTAACCGCGCGCATGCGCTCAGTGCTGCGCCGCGCGGCGGGGCGCGGCGATCCCAGCATCCAGCACGGCGAACTGCGGCTTGATGCCGTGGCACGCACCGTCGAGCGCGGCGGTGTTGCGGTGAATATATCGGCACATGAGTTTGCGGTGCTGGAGGCGCTGCTGCAGCGGCCAGGAGCGGTGCTGTCGCGCGCGCAGCTGGAGGATCGGTTGTACGGTTGGGACGAGCAGATTGGCAGCAATGCGATCGAAGTTTACATTCACGGCTTGCGTCGCAAGCTGGGAAGCGATGCCATCCGCACGCTGCGCGGCGTGGGTTATTTCGTGCCCAAAGCATGAGTTCGATCCGCGCGCGTCTGCTGGTCGCATTGATCATTCTGGTGGCCCTGATTTCGCTGCTCGCCGCAGGGGTCACATATCGGCGCGTGTTGACCGAGACATCGACGCTGTTCGATTACCAGCTGCGGCAAATGGCGCTGTCGTTGCGCAGTCAGATCTCTCTGGCGCCGCGAATCGAAGTTCCGCCCGATCAAAGCGACAGCGACTTCGTCGTGCAGATATGGGATGTATTCGGCGCGCGCACCTACGTTTCGCGGCCCGGACTGCCGATGATCAACCAAACGGTGTTGGGCTACGCTGATCTTGATCTGCGCGGCCAACCCTGGCGGGCATACGGCCTGCAAACGGCGGATGGGGTGATTCAAATCGCGCAGCCTGTGCAGGTCCGTGAAGCGTTGGCGCGCGCTGCGGCGGAACGGGTGGTGATTCCGCTCATTTTTCTGCTGCCCATCATGATCGGTGCGGTTGCGTGGATTGTGAGGCGCGGACTCACGCCGCTGCGCTTCGTGGCTGCCGAGGTGCAGCGCCGCGATGCCCGCTCTTTGGCGCCGCTCGACATCGACAATTTGCCGCGGGAAATTGAACCCCTGGTGAGCGAGCTGAACCGGCTGCTGGACCGGCTGCAGCGCGCCTTCGCCGCGCAACGCGCCTTCATTTCCGACGCCGCGCACGAGCTGCGCTCGCCGCTGACCGCATTGCGGTTGCAGCTGCAATTGCTTAATCGCGCGCCCGATGAGAGCGGGCGTTCGGAAGCGCGGGCCCGTTTAGGGGCGGCGGTCGAACGCGCCATCCACCTGGTCGAACAGTTGCTGACGCTGGCGCGCAACGAGCCGCAGGAAGCGCCCATGGAGTTTGAAAAAGTGGATTTAGCGGCGGCGGCAGCCGAGGGAATCAAGGAGGCGCACGATTTCGCGCTGGCTCGGGACATCGACCTGGGCCTCGACGCGGCAGCGGGGCTCTACATCCAGGGAAATCGCGAAGCGCTGCGAACGCTGGCGCGCAATCTCGTCGATAATGCAGTGCGCTACACGCCTCCCGGCGGAACTGTTCAGGTACGTTGCCGCTCCACGACGCGAGAGACGATTCTGGAAGTCAGCGACTCCGGCCCCGGCATCGCCGCGCGAGATCGCGAGCGCGTGTTCGATCGCTTTTATCGGCGCGCCGCAACACAAGAGCATGGCACGGGATTAGGTCTCGCCATCGTCAAAGCCATTGCGGAGCGTCACGGGGCGCGGATAGAGCTCGGCGAGACGCCCGGCGGCGGCCTGCGGGTTGCCGTAAGCTTCGCCCGTGCCTCTTAAGACTGCCTTAAGGAAGGCATGTGATCCTGCCAACAGAGCGAAAAGTCGCTTAAAAGCTTACATTGGAGGAACTCACATGCAACTTCGCAATTCCACGCTGGTGTGGTCTGCAATCGGCCTGCTCGCCGTCGGCGCAGCCACCGGCTTGTCCGCCCACGGAGTGCTGCAGCCAGCTTCGCCAACCGCGGTCGCGGCAACCAGCGATACAAGTCAAGCCACCTCGTCACTGCCCATTCCCCTGATGACCGCGCCGAATTACCGGGCGATCGTGGCGCGCAACGAGCCTGCCGTCGTCGGCATCACCACTGAAGGTCCGATTCCCACCGGCGGCCAGCAGCAATTTTCCTTTGGCGGTCCGAACGGTGATGACAACCCCCTCTCACAGTTCTTTCGCGGATTCCAAATGCCGCGTTCGCAGGGCATCCAGCGAGCCCAAGGCTCTGGGTTCGTGATTTCCGCCGACGGACTGGTGCTCACCAATGCGCACGTCGTTGACGGCGCCAAGGAAGTCACGGTGAAACTATCCGACCACCGTGAATACAAGGCCAAGGTGTTGGGTGCCGACAAGAGCAGCGACATCGCTGTGTTGAAGATCAACGCTCACAATCTTCCGACCGTGACGCTGGGAAATTCAGATAAATTGGGCGTGGGCGACTATGTGCTCGCCATCGGCGAACCGTTCGGTCTGGAAGAGACAGCCACCGCCGGCATCGTCAGCGCCAAGGGGCGCTCATTGCCTGGCGACGGCTATGTGCCCTTCATTCAAACGGATGCGGCGGTCAATCCCGGCAATTCCGGCGGCCCGCTGTTTGACTCAAGCGGTGCAGTCGTTGGCATCAACGCCCAGATTTACAGTAATTCCGGCGGCTTCCAAGGCGTCTCGTTCGCCATTCCGATCAACCTGGCAGTGCGGATCAAAGATCAGATCGTGAAGACCGGCAAGGTCGAGCATTCGCGCTTGGGCGTCGAGGTGCAAACGATGAATCAAACGTTGGCCGACTCCTTCAAATTGGGCTCGCCCAACGGTGCGCTCGTGGCGAAAGTCGTTCCCGATAGCGCAGCGGCGCAGGCCGGCATCAAAGTGGGCGATGTCATTCTGAACTTCAATGGTGCCCCGGTCATCGACGCGGGTATGCTCTCGCAGCGCGTCGGCATGGCCGCGCCAGGCGAAAAGGCATCGATTGAGGTTTGGCGCAGCGGCAAGACACTCGATCTGACGGCGACCATCGGCAATGCGGCGACGAATCTGACCGCGGATAATGACTCGAGCGACGGTTCACCCCAGGCGAGGCTGGGTTTGGCGCTGCGTCCCTTGAGCGCAGAGGAGCGTCAACAGGCCGGCGTCCCTGGAGGTCTGGTGGTCGAAGATGCGCAGGGCCGCGCAGCCGAAGCGGGCATCCAGCCAGGCGATGTAGTGTTGTCAGTCGATGGCACTGCTGTAGAGACCGTCGCGCAACTTCGCAAAATGGTCAAGGATCACGACAGGCAGGTCGCGTTGCTCATTCAGCGAGGCGACGCCCGGCTATTCATTCCTGTAACCTTAGGCTGATCAAAACAACGGGCCCGCCGGTACGCGATTTTTGCGTACCGGCCGGTACCCCGTGACTAACGGCAAATAATCAAAGTGGATGGCTAGGGTGCACTCGAGGCCCTCAGCGGCCCGCGAGTTGCTGCAGGGCCGCCGAGAAAAGACGGGTTAGCCAGCCTTGCATTTCGAGCTGGCGCCTCTAATGATAAGAATATGGCGACCGGGTGGGCAAAAGAAGGCGCAGTACAGGAGCAGATTGACGCAACCGTCAAGGATGCGATCAGCCTCGCCAAAAGCCGCCTGCCCCAAGGTCCGAGCCTGCGCCATTGCGCCGAATGCGGGACGGAGATTCCGCAGTTGCGTCGGGCCGCGGTGCCCGGGGTGCGGCTCTGCCTGTCCTGTCAGGACGTTCGCGATCGGGAAGCTGTGCGATCCGCCGGATACAACCGCCGCGGCAGCAAGGACAGCCAGCTACGCTGATTTTTTCACCCAACCAAGATCCAGCAGGCTTTCAGTGTCGAAACCCTCAAACCAACTTCAAGTCAATCGATGACGATTGCGCAAAAACCCGTGAGCTTTGCGCGGGCCGCCGCGGATCGATCCACCGAGCACCCAATAAACGGTGCCATGAGATTGGTCGAATCGTAGCCGCCGCGCAAGAACACCAGCAGAAACCTCGCCTCGTTGGCCGGCGCGGCGAACAAGCGGCCCGATATCCCCGCGCTCAGCAGCGCCGCGCTGCCCAACTTGAGCACGCGGCGGCGATTCATGTCGGGCTCATTCATAGCTGAATTCCGGTGACGACAGTAGAAACGTGTTCCACTCCTGCTGCGAGTTCGCGCGATTCAGCGCATTCTTGGTCCGCGCAGCGAGAAAGGGTTCGACCGCTTCGAAATACAAGCGGTTCGACAGCTGCGGGAATCCGACCGCGCTCGCGCGCCGTGCCGTCTTCCGCATTGAACAGCCCTGCATTGCCGGCGCCGATCGCACGCGCAATTTCGAAACGGCGGCTGATTTGACCCGAGCTTGCCCAACCGAGTTCCGTCAGGGGATAGCCATCGGGAGTTTGGCGGCCATAGGGCGCCTCGCGGGACCGTTGAGCCAGTTCAGCACCGGCCGGGTATTGCTGATCGGCCTGCCATCATAGACAAAACGGATTGCCGACACGACGTAGCGGGTCGGGTCTTTGAATTTCGTGCCCAGGGCCCGGTCGAACTCGTGCGACATGAACAGAGAATGCAGAACCGCGCGGATGTCGCCGTCGGTGCGCATAAAGGCCTGGGCCATCTGCTCGACCAGCACGGCGGGCGGATTGTCCGCCACGAAATAAATTGCGAGTTGGCGCGAAACGAATCGGGCGCAGGCCGGTTGCCCGTTCGAGCCACAAGGTATCTTCGCAAATCGGTGCGCATGGCGCACCCCGACAGCAGCAATCCGCAGGCAATGCCGGCGCAGGTAACGCCGGCGAGCGACGTTGACACGTAATCAGACGGCGCTTACATCGTTTTGCATCAATTGCCGCCTGGAGCCTCGGTTGCGCGGGTCCACAATGCCGCGAATGATCAGATCCAAGGCACTGACAAGATCCCAAAAGCTGGATGAGCTCGTCAGCAGCGTGGAAGATCTGCTTGCCCGGCTACCCGATAATTTGACCCCCGAAATTGCAGAGCTGCGTGACAAGGTCGACGCCGGCATCTTTGAGGCATGGACCTCGATCGCACGCGAAGCGACGGGCATGCGCAATCGAGAGCCGCAGCCGGACGCAGGGCTCTGGACCACTGTTGGATGGGCGCTGCTCGCGGGCACCACCGGCGTTCTGGCCTATCAAATTACGCGCCCGCGCTTCCTCTAGCGTGACGCTTTTGTTCTTGGCGCTTTGGCAGCCTTGACGGCGGCTTTTCGGGGTTGACTCTTTGCAGCCGGCTGGCGTTTAGCCGCTACTTTTTTGATCGACAGACGCTCGCCCGGGTTGAGCGACTCAACCAGCTTGACGAATTTGGCGACCAGCAGCTTGATGTCTTTTTCTCGTCGTCCCATGGCCATGCGATTCCTCCTAGTGGCTGCGGGCATTATGGCCCTGATTCGAAATGCGCCACCATCCCTAGCGGACCTGCCGTCCGTAGGCATAGTCTGACCGCGGACATCGATAATGGAGCTGTGGGGGACGCCGAAGCGGCCTTCGCAGCGGCGGCGCTAAAATTCGAAGCTCGACGAACTCGCGTACGAGCACTGAAAATGGATCCGATCGAGCTGTAACCCCGGCTGCGCATGTGTCTGCGCGATATACGCTTGCGATCTACTTATGTACCTCGATACCATCGCAATTTTCGATGAGGAATGCCGATGATCGAAGTCGAGCGGGTACAAACGGGAATCAGAATCGAAAAGCGCCTGTTGAAAGTGCTGAAAGGGTTGGCGGAACTGAAGGATCTTTCCGTCGGAGATCTGCTCGAGGGCATCGTGCTGCACGCCTTCGAGGGCAAGACCGCATTTTCCAAGGAAACCCTGGCGCAGATCCTGGAATTGAAAAAGATCGATCGGTTGACGCTTCGCGCCGGCGACAGCCATCGATTGAAGGACAGCCCTTGAGCACCGCCGCGCTGCTGCACACGCGCGAGCAATTTTCGTTTCTCGCGAACGCGCCTTTGGAAGTCGCGTGGCCGCTCTTCGGCGCGGATCAAGAGCGGGCCTGGCCGGCCGATTGGCAACCGGCTTTTATCTGGCCGGAAAAAGCTTTCGACCAGGAAGGCATGGTTTTCAAAGTCAGGCACGGAGCGCACGGCGCTCTCGCATAGGGCAAATGCCGCGGTCGAGGAAATGGCCTCGCGCGACCGCGTCGCGGGCAGGGAATGGAGCAAGCAAATCAACGGGCATCTAAGTCAATAATACTTTGGAATACCGGCGCGAATTGCGTGAAAGTTTTACAAATCACAGCACGTCGCTGCCGTCTTTCGCCGCGACGAAATCGGTTTTAATTGTTCAGTGATTGTCCTATTGACGACGCCGAAAATGAAGTTCACCGTAATATTCCTGCTTAAACAACACTAACAATCGCGAACTTCGCGGCCGCGGATAGAAGGACTTTCTATGGCGAACAAGGTGAATCTCCGGCGCCGACAAATTCTTATCGGCAGCGTCGCAGCAGGCATCGCGGGCACAGCTGCAGCGAGCGTGCATGATGGGGAACTGGGAGCGCCCCCGCAAACCGTTCGCGGCTCGGTGCCATGGAAGGAAGGAACCGCTGATGCTCCGCCTGGCGCATCCGGTACCGGATATGTTTACTTCACGCCGCCCGAAGCGGCGTTCATCGAAGCGGCCGTGGGACGGTTGATCCCGAACGATCCGGTCGGACCCGGCGCCGTGGAAGCGAACGTCCCCTTCTTTCTGGATCGCCAGCTCGCGGGGCCCTTCGGCAGAGGCGATCATTATTATCTCGGCGGACCCTGGCCGAAAGGAACGCCCGAACAGGGCTATCAGAGCCGCTTTAATCCTGCGCAGTTCTACCGTGCCGCGATTGCCGCGATCGATCAATACGTCAGCGCTAACTTGGGCGCCGTGACATTTGCAAAGCTCGCCGCCGCTGATCAGGACAAACTGCTGAAGGGAATGGAGAGCGGCGAGGTCAAACTTGACCGCGGAGTCGACTCCAAATCCTTCTTCGCCATGTTTTTGCAAAATACCAAGGAAGGGTATTTCTCGGATCCGATCTACGGCGGCAACAAGGATATGGCCGCATGGAAGATGATTGGTTTCCCGGGCGCGCACTATAACTACAAAGATTGGGTGACCCGCCACGGCGAGGCCGTACCCTTTCCCGCGGTCGGATTCAAGGGCCGTCCGGGTTGGAGGGAGACTTGAAATGACAACCGCTCTCAAACCTGTCGATGCAGTATTGGTGGGGTTCGGCTGGACCGGCGCGATCATGGGACAACAGCTTTGCGACGCCGGATTGAATGTAGTCGCGCTGGAGCGCGGGCCGTGGCGCGACACGCCCACTGATTTTGCGACCGGATTTGCGCAGGATGAGTTGCGCTATATGTGGCGCCATCATTTGTTTCAGAATGTGTCGGACGACACGTTGACCATCCGCAACAATGTCAATCAAGAAGCGCTGCCCATGCGGCACCTGGGTTCGTTTCTCCTCGGCACCGGCGTAGGCAGCGGCGGCGTCCATTGGAACGGCCAGATCTGGCGTTTCCTGCCCACGGATTTTCTAACCAAGAGCCACAATGAGAAGCGCTACGGGAAGAAGGCCGTCTCAGCCTATGACATGACCGTCCAGGACTGGGGAGTCACGTACGATGAGCTCGAGCCGCACTACGATCAATTCGACAAGCTGTGCGGCACGTGCGGAAAAGCAGGAAATCTCCAGGGCAAGATCCAGTCGGGCGGCAATCCGTTCGAAGGGCCCCGAGCAAACGAATTCCCCAACCCGCCGATGCAGCAGACCTACGGGCCGACTCTGTTCGGCAAAGCGGCGGCGGAGCTGGGACGCCATCCCTTTCCGCACCCGACCGGCAACATGTCCCAGGCATACACCAATCCGCTGGGCGCGCAAATGGGGGCCTGTACTTATTGTGGATTCTGCGAAAAATTTGGCTGCGGCAACTATTCGAAGGCCAGTCCGCAAACCACTGTGCTGCCGTATCTCCTGCAGAAATCGAATTTCACGCTCAAGACCGAATGCGAAGTGCTGCGGGTCGAGCTCACGGCCGATAAAAAACGCGCGACCGGCGTGACCTATGTGAACAGCGCCGGCGAGGAGTTTTTTCAGCCGGCAGAAATGGTCATCCTCTCGGCGTACGTGCTGCAAAACGTCCGCTTGCTGCTGCTGTCAGGCATCGGCAAGCCCTACGATCCAAAAACGGACGAAGGGGTCGTCGGCAAGAACTACGCCTACCAAACCATGTCTTCGGTGAATGTTTTCTTCGACGACAAGCTCATGAACCCGTTCATCGGGGCCGGCGCACTCGCCACGGTCATTGACGACTTCAACGGCGACAATTTTGATCATGGCGGCTTGGGCTTTATCGGCGGCGCTTACATCGCGGGCATGATCACCGGCGGGCGCCCAATCGAAATGATTTACACGCCGCAGAACACGCCCGCCTGGGGGCTTGAGTGGAAGCACGCGGCGGCAAAAAATTACCTGCGGTCCTTCTCACTGAGCGTTCACGGTTCATGCATGAGCGCCCGCGGCAACTATCTGGACTTGGACCCCACGTACCGGGACATCCATGGGCGGCCGATGCTGCGAATGACCTTCGATTTCACCGAGAATGATCACAAGATGTCGGACTACCTGACCGACCGCGCGGCCGAGGTGGCAAAGGCGATGAATCCGCGCGAAATAAAGTTGAACCGGCGCACCGGTTCTTGGAGCGTCGTGCCCTACCAGACCACGCACAACACCGGCGGGGCCATCATGGGGGACAGTCCCAAAAACAGCGTGGTCAACAAATATCTGCAGTCCTGGGACGTGCCCAATGTTTTTTCGATGGGTTCCGGAGCGTTCCCGCAAAACGCCGGCTACAACCCGACGGGTACCGTGGCCGCGCTCGCTTACCTGTCGGCGGACGCAATCAAGTCGCAGTACCTGAAGAATCCGGGTCCGTTGGTAAGAGGTTAAGCCATGCGCCGTTTAAGCATGCTGCGAATCACACTGCTGACCGGCGTTGCTGCCGCGTCTTTGAGCTTAGCCGGTCTTGCGTTAAGCGAAATGCTCCCATTACCCGCCCATCCCAGTACCGCCGTCACTTCACGGAGCCTCCTTACCGAGAGCTTCGATGATTCTTTGCCAAACGCGCTGCAGCTTCGCCGCGGCCAGTATCTGGTCGCGGCGGGCGACTGCATATCCTGCCATCAGCGCGAGGGCGGTGAGCCGTTCGCGGGCGGGTTGGGACTGAACACGCCGTTTGGGGTCATCTACACGCCCAATATCACGCCCGACCGCAACACCGGCATCGGCGTCTGGACCCGCGATCAATTCTACCGTGCGATGCACGACGGCAAAGGCGCGCAAGGAGAGGACCTCTATCCCGCTTTTCCCTATCCATGGTTTAGACGGGTGAGCCGCGAGGACGATGATGCGATCTTTGCCTATCTAACGACTGTGCCCGCCGTCAATTACACGCCGCCGAAAAACGACTTGTCTTTCCCGCTCAATTTCCGCTCCATGATCGGCGCATGGAACATGATGTTCCTCGACAGCAACAGTTTCCAAACCGATCCCGGACAGTCAGCGGAGTGGAACCGCGGCGCCTATCTCGTCACGGGTCTTGGCCACTGCGGCGGCTGCCACACGCCCAAGAATTTTCTCGGTGCCGACAAATCCAAGCAGGAACTGCATGGGGGAAATCTCGACAATTGGGTTGCGCCTGACCTGACGAGCAATTCGCACATTGGCTTGGGAGACTGGAGCGTCGATGACATCGCCGAGTTCCTGGCAACCGGGCGCAACGCCCACGCTGCCGCGGGGGGCGCCATGGCGGATGTCATCACCCATTCCACTTCGCATGTCAGCGATGCGGATCGACGTGCGATCGCCGTGTATCTCAAGAGTCAGCCGCCGAGTCCGAGCGACGCATCCTCCGCGCCTGACGCGGGCGCCATGCACCGCGGGTCGGAAATATATTCCGACTCCTGTTCGTCCTGTCATCTGGATAACGGAATTGGCCAATCAAGGTTGTTTCCACCGCTGGGCAAGGACGCCATGCTGCAGCAGCCTGATCCAACAGGTCTCGAGCATTTGATCCTGGGAGGCACGCGCGTCGGCGTCAGCGCATCGCGCCCCTCGCCTCTGGGCATGCCGAGCTTCGCGTGGAAACTCACCGATCAAGAGATTGCGGATGTCTCGACCTATATTCGCAATAGCTGGGGTAATCACGCGGCGCCGGTAGCGGCGTCCGACGTCAGCGCCTTGCGCAAAAAATTAAACCTGGAAACGGTGCACCTAACGGACAACTCCGGCGATCACTGAATCGGCCTTGGAACGACCAGCATCACCGTAGTTGCCATCGCTTTCTTAGAGTTGTGATCTGATTGGCAGCAAAACCACTTCCGCCGCCTTCTGCCCCCAGGACCGGTTCCGCCAGCGCTCGTACGTATATCTCACCGATGCGGCCAGGTCACGCTCAAACACCTCGGTCATCTGCTGCGCAAACGGCGCGTCATAAACATTGAGGCTTGCTTCATCATTGAGCTCAAACGAGCGCATGTCGAAATTTGTGGATCCGACTGAAACCATGAATCGATCGAAGATCAGCATCTTGCAGTGAAGCATCGTGGGCTCGTACACGTAGATCTCGGCGCCGCTTTGCAAGAGCCGACCCCAGCCCCGCTTCGAGGCGATGCGCACGGTCTCCGAATCAAGATATCTGTCGGGCACCAGGATACGGACCCTGACTCCCCGCGTCCGCGCGCTTTCGAGTTCGCGAATCATCAGCGTGTCAGGAATGAAATAGGCTGCCTCAATGTCGATTGAGCGATCAGCCGCAGTAATCGCCGTCAAATACATCAGACGCATGCTGTCGGCGCCGCCATCCGGCGAACTGATGAACATTTGCATTTCCTGGCTGCCCACCGCGCTCAAAGCCGGAAAGTACGCGTCGCCGTGCAGGACGCAGCCTGTTGACTTGATCCAATTGTCCAGAAACGCCGCCTGCATCTGCGCGACCGCCAAGCCTTGCACTTTGAAATGCATATCGCGCCAATGGTCCGGGTCCTGTGCGTGGCCATCCCATTGATCAGCGATGCCGACGCCGCCGGTAAACCCTACGCTTCCATCGACGATGAGCACTTTGCGGTGAGTTCGATTATTCAGCTTGCCCAAGCCGAACCAGCGTAGCGCGTGGAACCTCTCGACCTCGATGCCCGCCTGCATCATGCGGTCAAGCAACTCGCCCGACATTTTGCTGCAGCCCACCCAGTCGAGCATGAGATGCACTTTGACGCCTGCCGCTGCCCGTTCCGTCAAGGCGTCGGCGAACCGCTCACCAATGCTGCCCGACCAATAGATGTAGGTCTCGAACGTGATGGTGCGTTGCGCAGCTTTGATCGCCGCCAACATTGCCGGAAATATTTCATCGCCGTTTTGCAATGCCAGAACTTGGCTGCCCGATAAGATTGCAGGACCCAGTAAAGTCCCCATTTCTCGCTTCAACTGTGGATCGAGAATCCCGTAGTGATGCTTTACCTTGTGATGCGGCTCTTTTTCCGGTTTGCGAAAATTCGCAATCACCGTCACCGCGATCAAGGTGCCTAAAATGGTGAGTCCGATGGTCCACATAGTTTCACTGTGCGCGCAGCATGGCACGAAACCGCCCGAGGCGTTGACTCGCGTTCGCCTACGCTGAACCGCTCCCGCCGCTTACAGCGATAGCGGCAGAAAGGGCGCATTGTGCCAACCTTGAGCGGGTATAAAACTTGCCCGCCCATCTTTGCTACGAATTCATAACAACTTAGACGGGACGGATGTAAACATGTCGATTATTGCCTGGCTCATCTTAGGTCTCATTTCCGGTTTCATCGCAAGCAAGCTGGTGAATAAAACCGGCGATGGCATGCTCATAGACATCGTACTGGGCATCATCGGCGCCGTCGCCGGCGGCTGGTTATTCAACCGCTTCGGCATGCCCGGCGTGACCGGCCTCAATATCTACAGCATGCTCGTCGCCGTCGTGGGCGCGGTGGTCGTTCTGGTCATCTATCACGCGGTAGCACGCCGAGCCTGATTTCCCAGGCCAACAAACGGGGGAAGTGCCATGAAGAATTTGATGCGTATCCTGGCTCTGATACCAATGTTGATCGCATCGATGAGCGCCGCGCATGCAGCCGGCCACTACTCAAACACGATCGCCGTATTCAAGAATGCCGGTGGCAGCGGTACTTTCTTCGGCAAAAGCTATGCGTATGCCGTATTTCCGACAGTCGGTTCGGGTGCTCTCGGTGTCGGCGGCGCGTTCGGCAAAGGACGGGTCTATGTTCACGGCGTCCATATCGGGAACGCGACCCTCGGTCAAGTCAGCGTGGGTTTCCAGGCAGGCGGCAAGGCGTATAGTGAAATCATCTTCTTCGAGGACAAACGCGCGCTGGACGAGTTTGAGTCCGGCAATTTCGAATTCGGCGCGGATGCCAGTGTCGTGGCCATTACCGCAGGTGCCAACGCGGGTGCCGCGACCAATGGCGCGAGTGCCGGGGCGAGCGCGGGCCAAAACGACGCAACTACCCGGGGCATCTATCAAAAAGGCATGGCCGTATTCACGGTCGCCAAGGGCGGCCTGATGTACTCCGCAGCCATCGCGGGTCAAAAATTCTCTTATTCTCGGCGCGGCGCGGACTGACCCCGCCGTCGACCGGCGCGGTTTGCGTCGACATGAGAAAAATCTTGCTGCAGACCTTTGTGGGATTGTGTTTTTGCGCAAGCGCTTTCGGACAATCCGCACCTGAGATTGCTTTCGACTCGACGCCGGATTTCTTCAAGCTTCCTGAGGGCATGTATTTCGGCGAGGTGTCGGGCATCGCCGTAAATTCCAAGAAGCATGTGTTCGTGCTGTCGCGCGGCAACACCAACGGTCCCGCCTATGGAGCCGCCGCCGCGCAGTTGCTCGAGTTTGATCCTGCCGGCAAATTCATACGTGAGATCGGCAAGAATTTATACGCGTGGTCTTTTGCGCATGCGGTTCGCGTCGATCGCTACGACAACATCTGGGTGGCGGACAAGGGCTCGGATGTAGTAGTGCGATTCGAGCCGCAGGGACGGGTGACGCGGGTATTTGGACGCAAAGCTGAGGCCGCGGACGAAAGCGCACACCCGCTGGAGCATCCAAAACCGGCGCTGCCGCCGGTCGACGGATTATTCCGTCAGGTCACGGATATGACCTGGGATTCAAGCGACAACTTGTACATCAGCGATGGCTATATCAATTCTCGAGTTGCCAAATACGACAAGGATGGCAACTGGGTCGGCTCCTGGGGCGAGCCGGGTTCCGGTCCCGGCCAGTTCAACACCCTGCATTCGATTGCCACCGATTCGAAAAATCGCATTTATGTTGCGGATCGCGGCAACGTGCGCATCCAGATTTTCGATACGTCGAGCAAGCTGCTAAACACGATCAAGATCGACGTGCCCGCGCCGCCGAATAGTCCCGTGGCCATCGGCAATCGGCCCACCGAGGCCAGTCCAGGCAACATGCATCCAGGCGCGCCGTGGGCGCTTTGCATCACGCCCGGCCCGGTGCAGTATCTTTACGTGTCAGACGCGTATCCGGGCCGCATCTACAAACTCACGCTCGACGGCAAGGTTTTGGGCTGGCTCGGCGGCACCGGCAAGACTTTAAAAAAATTCGGCTGGATTCATGAGATGGCATGCCCGTCGGAGAATGAACTCTACGTCGCGGAACTGCTCAATTGGCGCGCGCAAAAGCTCACGCTGCATCCTTAACCCTGATCAGCGGGATCGCCTTTACGCGAAATTTGGCGGCCGCTGAGGCGGCATGAGTTCCTTGCACCCGGTATGCGATTCCGCGCGATTGGAGTCCGGCCGCGTTGGGCGCCGCAGGTCTTGCCGCCCTCTTTCTGCTCATTTTCTGGCGCTTTGAAATGGCGCGCGGTGCGCGGGCCATGATGCCAATGGATCTGTTGCCTCAAAGAGCTTCGTGGGGCTGACGCTATTCACGTTTCTTCTTTATGGCGCAATGGGAGGGTTGTTTGTGGTTCTTCCCTATGTATTGATCAAGTCGGCAGGGTTTTCGGCGACCGCCGCCGGGGCGGCGCTGCTGCCATTGCCGCTGATGCTCACGGTAACCTCTCCCATGGCTGGAGCGCTTGCCGGTCGAATTGGGGCGCGGCTGCCCCTCACGGTCGGTCCGCTGGTCGTCGCGGCCGGATCTTTGTTTGCGCTGCGAATGGATTCGAGTTCGAGCTATTGGACCCATGTGCTGCCGATGATTGTGATCATTGCGCTCGGCATGAGTGCGGCGGTTGCGCCGCTTACGACGGCGGTACTGACCGCGGTGGACCAGGTGCACACCGGCGCAGCGTCCGGACTCAACAGTGCAGTCGCGCGTACCGGCGGTTTAGTTGTCACCTCACTGCTCGGGTCCGTTCTGGCAGCCGAAGGCGATCAGCTGTTGCGTGCCTATCACGTTGCCATGGTGGTCGGCGCGTTTATATGCGCAGCAGCCGCGGTGAGCGCCTTGACGCTTCTCGACCGCGCCATGGGAGTGCAAGCGAATTAAATTTCGGCGGCGCGCAAAAGCCCAATCTTACAAATTTAGAGATCTTTTCTTACAGACAACAATTCTCTCTCTGTCACAGCATTCGCGCTGGTGCGATTCATTCCATGCCAAAGGATCGAATATGGAACAACAAGTCACTGGTACGCGCGGACCGGATAAATGGTGGCCGGAAAAACTCGGCCAACCTGTTACCAGCGGCTGCCAATATGGCCGGCGCTATGCGTATTTTCGCGAACTGCGCAGGCTCATCGTCGAGTCATACGGCAAACTCGCGGTCTACCATACAGGTGACCTGCAAATCAGCGGGATCTGCCCCAATAGCAGCCGTGCGATGTCGTTGACGTTTTACAGTCAGGACGGGCTGGTCGACATCGATGAGCTGAGACAGATCAGCTGATGGCGGTTGCTGCGAGTGTACGAGCGAGGCATGCGTTTCCATGCTGCGCCGCACGCCTTTCAGGCCGATAATGTCAAATTCCCAAACCAGTGTTTCTCCAGCACAGACACGCTGATGATTGACGCGCCACATGCTCTGATGTTCCGGAGCAATCAGATCGGATGTGGCTGCGTGCGCGACCCTCTCCCAGGAGTCGGCATCGATCATGGCTGCTGTATGGGTGGTTGGTACGCGTAGGAAACTCCTTACATACAGAGCTTGGTGCTGGGAATTGAGGCGCGTCCCAACAAGGGCCAAGGTAGCCCTGTGGTCTAGCGGCCTTGCCGCACTGTCAGATAATTCGAAAGAGGAGTTCTTATGCAAAAACTAATGCTGTCATTCGTCGCGCTGCTTGCCGTCGCGGCCGTTTCAGGCTGCCACAACGCTAAATCGCCGGATGCCGTGGCTAGTGATGTGTCGTCCGCCCAAGCGAAGCGAGCCTCCGAAGTGGCCGATGCAAAGCAGGACGCCGCCAAAGACTCAAACAAAGCGGAAGCAAAAGTCGACGACAAGACTACAGATCTCGACAAAGTCAACGCCAAGGGCTCTTATGATGTCGCCATGGCGCAGGCCGATGGAGACCACAAAGTGTCGCTGCAGAAATGCGACGGCTTGTCCGGAGACGCTCAGAAGGCGTGCAAGGATCAAGCGGACGCCAAATACGATCTTGCCAAAGCCAACGCCAAGGCGATGCTCGCTGCTCAAAAGCCCTAGTCATTCCGG
Source organism: Steroidobacteraceae bacterium (assembly GCA_039924385.1). Lineage (GTDB taxonomy): Bacteria > Pseudomonadota > Gammaproteobacteria > Steroidobacterales > Steroidobacteraceae > Bog-1198. The sequence goes on along the minus strand of JBDTAV010000109.1, from coordinate 17,147 downwards.
CCTCAATGCCGGCTTAGGATCGCTTGGATTCGGGCCGGCTTCGCTTCCCGTCGACTGAAGGCAAGGCTCCACGGGCGCGGCAGTTGCCGCCGTCGCGATCTGGCTGGTGCGCGATTCCTGGGTCCTTACGTCACTATGGACGCTTGACCCGCAGGCCCTCCTCGAGCGCATCAAGCACAGCGCGGCTGGGCGGACTAGCTAGCCCAGATAACAACCCAATCGCGCGGATTCTGCGCCGCCGCCCGGGCGGGGCTGCGGCTGCGTCCGCGTCTTTAAATCGTCTTTCTGCATCCGATCCAGCGGCCGGCTCGAAGTTATCCGCAGCTAGAGCCAATAACCACAACTGCGAAGGAGCCTTTTCGATGAGCATGATCAAACACCGACAGCTACTGATAGGGGTGCTGGCTGCCTCTGTCGCCGGCGGCGCGCTGGCATCAAGCCATCGCGAGGCGCCCTTTATCAGCACACGTCCGAGCGTGGACGCCACCGACTTCTATATGTTCAACAGCTACGAGCCAGGCAGAGCGGGATTCGTGACCCTCATTGCCAATTACATACCGCTGCAGGATCCACAGGGCGGACCCAACTATTTCAATCTCGATGACAACGCTCTGTACGAGATTTCCATCGACAACAGCGGTTCAGGCAGGGCCAACCTGACGTTTCAATTTCGATTCACCACCACCACGCAAGGTCTCGCCGTTCCGGTCGGTTCGAAAATGGTTCCGGTGCCCTTGACCAATATCGGGCCGGTCACCGCGGGAAACAGCAGCGCGCAAAATGTCTCGCAGAGCTACACGCTGACTTTGGTGAAAGGTGATCGGCGCTCCGGCACAATCTTTCCGGTCCAAAATTTCACCACCTCCAGCACCACATTTACAAAGCCGCTGGATAATATCGGCAACAAATCGATCTCGAACTACGCAGCCTACGCCGCAAGCTTCGTCTATCCGATCCTGATCCCCCAATGCGGAGAGGGCAAGGTATTTGTCGGCCAGCGCCAGGATCCTTTCTTCGTGGATTTAGGCGGCACCTTCGATCTGGTCAACTACCACTATCCAGTCGAGCAACTGGTGCCCGCGGGCATGAACGCGCGCAACTTCGGCACCAATTCCCTCGCCGGTTTCAACGTGACCTCGCTCGAGCTCGAGGTACCCACCTCGTGTCTCACCAACGGTTCCGATCCGGTGATCGGCGCGTACACCACGGCGAGCTTGCGCCAGGCTTCGGTGCTCAATCCGACCCCGCAGAGTGCGAAGAGCGTGACCAGCGTCGGCCCTGTCGCCTCCCCGAGCGGGCCAGAATTGGCCGGCGGCGCCTGGAGCCAAGTCTCGCGTCTTGGAATGCCGCTCGTGAACGAGCTCGTGATCGGCTTGCCCGACAAGGATCGTTGGAACACCACCACTCCTGTGCAGGACGCCGAATTCGCCGACTACGTCACGAACCCATCCCTGCCCGTATTGGTCCAAGCATTGTTCGGCAGCGCGGGGGTTCTTGCGCCCAATGTGTATCCGCGAACCGACCTTGAAGCGGTATTCCTCACCGGCATCGCGGGCGTGAATCAACCCGCCAAGGTTCTGGCGCCGGCGGAAGAGCTGCGCTTGAATACCAGCACGCCCGTCACGCTGTACGCTGCACAGAAGGATCTCGGTGTCCTCGCTGGTGACTTGGCTGGTTTTCCCAACGGCCGCCGACCGATCGATGACGTGGTGGACGTCACGCTGCGGGTGGCGATGGGCGTTCTTCTCAAGCCGTACGACGGCAGCTCAATGGATCCGGATCCGGCTTCGGATGCATCCCGGCAGTTGGGCTACACCGATGGCGTTCAAGCCAATCCGGCCAACTTCCTGACCGCGTTTCCCTACCTGAATACCCCGATCGCGGGCTCACCCAACTTCTGAGGTCGTTCACCATGAATAGATTCGCATTGATGATCGGCGCCGCGGTAATGGGTTGCGCACTGCTGGCCAGTTGCGCAGGGAGTCACCACATGCCGGTCCAGACCGCCGGCGCACCGCCACCTCCGCCTCCGCCTCCGCCTCCGCCGCCAAAACAATTGGATACGGCTGCAGTACTGGCAATTGTACAGACACAAACTTCGGAGACGGCGGAGCCATTTGAAGTGGACAACGGCGCAGTTGTGGTCACGCCGATGGGCGACGAGACGAGCGCGCCAATTAGCGTGGACGCCACGTGAGATGCCGCCGGAACCAGTCCCGCATTTTGCGGGGCTGGCTCTTGCGCCTCGCGGCATTATTGATCGCCGGCGGCACGTCCGTCGCGCTCGCGGGACCCTATGTGCCGGCGGACGACAACGAAGTTCTAGCGGAAGTTTCCGCGGGCACCCGTTACTCCGACGTGTCGGCGCGGCGCTTGGCGCGAGGCCGAATCGACGTGGCGATTCCTTTGGCTGAGTTCTACATTCAACAATCACGCCTCAACGGCGATTTGCGGTTCTTGGGTTACGCCGAAGCAGTGCTCGCGCCTTGGGTGAAGCAAACACCTCCAAAAGCCGATGTCTTGGCGCTGCAAGCCACCTTGCAACAGAGCCGTCATGAATTCTCTGCCTCGTTGGCCACCCTCGATCGCGCGCTCGCGGTGCGGCCGCAAGATCCGCAGGCCCTGCTGATCCGCGCAACGGTCCTGCGCGTGCTCGGCCGCTACCCCGAGGCCGGCGCGGCCTGCGAGCAATTTTCACGGCTTGTGGAGCCGCGGTTGGCGGCGCTTTGCATTGAGAGCCTGCGCGGCTTGAACGGCCACTTGGAATCGGCCTATGCGTCCTTGATCCAGGTTTCGGCTCAAGGGTGGCTCAACTCTGAAAAATCCTGGCTGTATTCCGAACTCGGAGAAATGGCGGTGCGACTTGGACGCGAGCAGGAGGCCGAGCGCTGGTTTCAACAGGATCTTCGCCTCTCGCCAACCGATTTTTATGTGCGTGCGGCCTATGCGGATCTAATGCTGCAACAAGGGCGCTCCGCCGAGGTGCTGGCGCTTCTAGCCGGGCAGGAAAGTCTTGAACCGTTGCTGCTGCGAATCGCTATCGCGCAAAAACAACTGCGTGACCCCGGTCTTGGCCTAAGCTGCGCACGCCTGCGTGCGTCATTCGCCGCCGAACTGCAGCGCGGCGACGCGGTGCATCGGCGCGAACAGGCGAGGTTCTTGCTCGAGGTTCTGAACCAGCCGGACCTGAGTTTGGCGGCGGCTCTGGAAAACTGGACGGTGCAGCATGAGCCTGACGACGTGCTCGTGCTCGTGCATGCGGCGAACGCTGCGGGTAATCCGCAAGCCGCCCGGCCCGCCCTCGAATTCGTGCGTGCTCAAGGGCAAAGCGACGTGCGCGTCGCCGCCATGAACCCTGAAATCGCCGCAGCGCGATGAACACGCTGCGAAATCTTGGGCTCGCGTTCGTCTTGCTGCTGGCAGGTCCGCTCGCACACGCCCACATTGCCAGCAACGGGTTTTTGACTCTGCGAGTCGACGGCTCGAAAATCGCCGGTGCGATTGAGCTTGCGATCCGCGATGGCGAACTGGCGGTTGGCTTGGACCGCGACAGCAACGGCAAGGTGACCTGGGGAGAATTGAAAGCCGGCCAAACGCCATTGCAAAACTATCTGCAGGGACACCTGCGCTTGGCGGGCGCCGACGGGCCATGCCGGCTCAAGTTCGCTCCCGTCGAGGTCAACGACCGCGTTGACGGCACCTATCTGTGGTTGCCGCTCACGGCCGAATGCGGCGGCACGCTTAAGCGCCTGTTCATCGACTACACCTTGCTGGACGCGGAAGATCCCTCGCATCGCGGTTTGCTCACGCTTTTCGCCAACGGGGCAGCGCAGACGGCTGTCTTGGGCGGCAGCGCTGGAACCCGGCAGTTTGAGCTCAACCATGCCTCAGCGTGGTCCGCCTTCGTCGAATACCTACGCGCCGGAATTTGGCATATCTGGAGCGGCATTGATCATTTGCTGTTTCTCTTGTCTTTGCTGCTGCCGGCGGTACTTGTGCGCCGACAGAACCGCTGGGAGGCCGTCCCGATTGCGGGCCCCGCGTTCCTCAACATCGTTAAAGTCGTCAGCGCCTTTACGCTGGCTCATTCAATCACCTTATCGTTGGCCGCGTTCGATGTGATTCGCCTCCCAAGCCGGCTGACCGAGTCGGTGATTGCGGCGTCCATCATCATCGCCGCGCTCAACAACGTGTTCCCGCGAATCACGGAAGGCCGCTGGCGCATCGCGTTTGCGTTTGGACTGCTGCACGGCTTTGGATTCGCATCGGTGCTGACCGAGATGGGGTTGCCCAAGGGCGCAAGGCTGATATCGTTGGTGGCCTTCAACCTCGGCGTCGAGACCGGTCAGCTGGCCGTGGTGCTCGCCGTCATGCCGCTCGCGTATCTGCTGCGCGCCACGCGATTCTATCGCCGCGGCGTCATGCCCTGGGGTTCTTCTGCCATTGCATGTCTGGCCTTGTTTTGGTTTCTGCAACGCGCACTGCTGTGAACGGCACGCTGCTATAATCAATCCGCTCGCACGATTGAGCGCACCACCAACGGTGTTGGAACTACTGACGCGAGAATCAGGTGCTACGTACTCATTGACCGTCACGGCCATACACTTTGCAAACGCTCCACTCGCCAGTGCGCGCGCTGCCCGCTGCAATCGCTGTGCGCCTTTGCAAATGGATCCGCTAAAGCGGAATAATGGCTCATGAGAATAGTCACTTACAATGTCAACAGCATCAACGCACGCCTTCCTAACCTGCTGCGCTGGCTGACGGATTCGGCGCCCGATGTGGTTTGTCTTCAGGAATTAAAGGCGCCGCAGGATAAATTCCCCGAGGCCGCCATTCGCGATGCCGGCTATGGCGTCATTTGGCACGGCCAGAAAAGCTGGAATGGCGTCGCGATCTTGGCCAAGAATTACGAACCGCAGGAAATCAGGCGGGTTCTTCCCGGCGATCCCGACGACGTACACAGTCGATACATCGAGGCAAACGTCGCCGGCATCGTCGTCGGCTGCCTTTATTTGCCGAACGGGAATCCGGCGCCCGGCCCCAAATTCGAATACAAATTGCGCTGGTTGAATCGACTCCTTGCGCACGCCGCTGAATTGCTGCTCTCCGGCGCGCCGGCCGTACTCGCGGGCGACTACAACGTGATCCCGACCGAGGCCGACGTGTACAAGCCAGAACGTTGGGTGGACGATGCGTTGTTTAGAATTGAGGTTCGCGATGCCTTCGCGCATTTGCTAAAACACGGCTGGGTGGATTCAGTGCGAACCATTCATCCCGGGCAACAGATTTATACATTCTGGGATTATTTCCGCAATGCCTACGGCCGGGATGCCGGATTACGCATCGATCATTTGCTGTTGAGCCCCTCGATCGCGAACCGTCTGGTCAGCGCAGGAGTTTATCGAGAGGTGCGCGGCTGGGAAAAAGCCAGCGATCATGCGCCGACCTGGGTTGAGATCAAGGGCTAGGGGCGCGGTTGGCAGGCATCGTCCAGAGGAAGTCTATGGCTCCCTTCCGGCGTGAACCGGATACCCGGCTTCCCGCCAAGCTTTGATGCCACCGTCCAGCGCCACGGCGCCGGAAAATCCCATCGTGCGCAGCGTGGCTGTGGCCAGCGTTGAGATGCGTCCAAACTCACAGCAAACCAGAATCCGCCGTGTTGGATCCTTGAGTTCCTCGTTCACGCGCAGCTCGAGCTGTCCGCGCGGCAGGTGAAACGCTCCCGGAACATGCCCGCTTACGTAGGCTTCGAGTTCGCGCACGTCCAGAACAATCATGTCGTCACGGCGGCTCTCGATGTTCGCCTTCAATTGGGCCATCGACATGAATGGAACGGACGCGGCCGCATCGGAGAGCATCTGCGCGACGGTTTTTCCGCCGCTCATATTCGTACGCAGTGCTTCGGTGACATGTGTGGGCATCGTGAGGTTCAAGCTCTGCATCATGTCAATGAAAGCGCCGCGCTCCCGCTTTTGCAGGCGCGGATTCTCCGCGAGCTCTTGCGCGATGGTGGAATGGCTGCGGCCCTTATACTCGTGCGCGGGAAATATCTTCAATGCCGGATCAAGCGTGAGCACGCCTTGGAACAGGCTCTCGTGGAGCTCCCCCGCATCGCCGCTGGGCAGGTCGGTGCGGCCGGTCGCCCCGATCAACAACGTGTCCCCGGTAAAGACGCGATCCTCGACGCGCAGGCACATGGAATCGCTGGTGTGCCCCGGGGTATGCGACGATTGCAGGCGCAAGCGCCCAACCACCAATAAATCACCGCCCTCCAGGCGCAGATCGACGAAAGGTGCAGGGCTCGCGCGGTGCATGACCACCGGTGCGTCAAACTGGCTCGCGAGCTGACGCGTCGCCGAGAAATGATCGGCGTGCGTGTGAGTGTCGATGAGGTAACGGAAGCGCAGCCCGTGCCGGGCCGCCAGTGCGGTGTAGCGGTCAATTTGGCTGAGTTCAGGATCGATCAGCGCCGCCGCGCAGGTTTCCTCGCAACCCACCAGGTAGGAGCGGCAACCCCCGCTGGAAATGGACTCGAAGATCATGTTTTTGACGCCTTAGCACCGGTTCGGCGGCCTAATCTAACACGTGACGGCCGGCAGCCGCCCCGGCCTACCGTTCGCGACCTACCCCTGCCGCTCACGCCGTGTATCGGGCGCTTTGGCGCACATCCTAACTCGACCTCCGGGAGCCCTTTACAGTGTGCCCATGGTCCAACGCCGGGAGACAACCATGAAAACTATCGTCAACACCAGTGCCCTATTCCAATGATCCTACGCACCGCGCGCCGGTGATGCGAGTCATCGATTTTTTGATGTTTTTGTGAACACTTTGGAGATTACCGTGAACTACCGATCAGTCAGACGTTTTACTTCCGCCGCCATCTTGACGCTATCCGCTGCTCAAGTTTTCGCAGGCGATTTTTTTGAGGAAAAAGGTGTTGCGCTGAACAGCTACGATGCTCTTTCCTACTTTACGCCCTCGCCGGATCCGATCCAGGGCAACAAAGACCTAAGCTTCGACTATAAGGGGTCTAAGTTTTACTTCATTACCCCCGCGCACCTGCGCACTTTCGCCGGCGACCCAGCGAGGTACGCCCCGCAGTATGACGGCTTTGACGCCTTCGGCGTCTCACAGGGCCGCAAAGTGGGTGCTCACCCGCGCGTCTTTGCGATCGTCGATGCCAAGCTCTACATGTTCAGCGATCTCGAATCGCGCAAAAACTGGAAGAAGGACATTTCCGGCAATATCGCTCGCGCATCCGAGCAGTGGTCGGAAGTTTCGAAGCTGGTGGCGCAGAACCGATAGTAACTTTGGGCTAGATTAGTAGTATTGGCCTATACACTGTGCCCGCGTCCCCGTGGCGCCGGCACAGTGTCGCTTTCACCATGCCGCACGTACCTCATGATGGTGCACTGATCGCCGACGTCCCGCCGGCGTTGACCCTCGCTTCTAGAGCCCATCGGCATCATCGCCCAGGTGACGCCATGCAACCACTTTCTGACGTTGCTCACCGAGCTTTTCTATTCCTAGATGCACTTCATCGCCGTCCTTGAGGAAAATGGGATTTGGCTTGCGGCCCATGCCGACGCCCGGAGGCGTGCCGGTGATCAACAAGTCGCCCGGATACAGCGTGATAAACCGACTGACATAGGCTATTAACCGGTTTACGGAGAAAATCATTAGCTGCGTGTTGCCGGTTTGCATGCGCCGACCGTTGAGATCCAAGAACATCTCCAGATTTTGCGGATCACCGACTTCGTCGGCGGTTACAAGCCAGGGTCCTACCGGTCCGAAGCTGTCGCAGCCCTTGCCTTTGTCCCACTGTGTGCCGCGTTCCAATTGAAACGCACGTTCGGATAGATCATTCGCGAGCACGTAACCTGCAACCAGATCCAGCGCGGTTTCCTCGCTGGCATATCGGGCTGTGCGCCCGAGAATGACTCCCAACTCGACTTCCCAATCGCTTTTCACAGAGTCCTTGGGTAACATGACCTCATCATTGGGCCCGTTAAGACAGCTAACAGCCTTGGTGAACATCGCGGGTTCGGAGGGAATCGGCAAATTCGCTTCCTTGGCGTGATCCACGTAATTCAAGCCAATTGCAATGAACTTTCCGATCCCTTTGAGCGGCACTCCCAACCGAGGAGCGCCTCCAACCAAGGGGAGCTTTTTGCTGTTCAGTGCCGCGAGACGCGCCAAACTCTGCGGCGTCACGGTCCTGGGCGAAATGTCGTCGACATGCGCTGACAGATCGCGGATTGCACCGTCGCTGTCCAAAAGACCCGGCTTTTCGCGATTTGGCGGGCCGTAACGCAGCAGTTTCAAGAACCGGCCTCCTCGACTCTTTGAAATCGATTGCCTTCGATCCACAGCAAACTGGGTCTCTCGCCAATCCACTGCGAGAATTCCGCGACGCCCGGATCCCCGGCTTCCGTGCCGATCCGGAATAAGTGATTGCCGATCGCGATCAATGGATCCGTGCCGCCCATCCACAGCTGGCGCTGCCGCTGTACGACGCGGACCGTGCCAAACCAAGGATTCTCCGAATAATACTCGCCAACATATTTGGCCAGGGCAGCGGAGGGTTCAAGCGCTTTGTCTCCTTCATGACCCGCGCGCGCATACCAATCCGCTCCATACGACAAGGCGGTAACAGGCGCTTTCGCCTGGTCGGCGGCGCCGACCGAGGCAGCCTCGGCGCGTTCGAAAACGATCGGAAACAGATCGAAGCCCGGCTGATCCGCGATGAAGTTGCCGTCTTCCGATTGCTGCAGCGGAATCGTGCGTCCAGCTACCATCAGCGTGAGGCGGTCGGCGGCGCTTTTAATCTCGATGCGCCGGCCGACGGCGGATGCATAGATAGCGCTATAGCTGTCGGCGGCTTCGACCTTCGCCGCGGCATCAAACTGCGGCATGGTGGGTGGACTGCCGCCCTCCTTCTCGGAACGCAGCAATTGCAGTGCCAGCTGTGCAACAGGATTGGGCCGATAGCCCAGTTGTGCATTGATGGATGCAAACGCGCCGATCTTAGAGTCCAGGTCCATATGAATGGCGGACATGAATGAGACCATGCCGCCGGTGTGCCGAAGGCGGACATGTCCATCGAGTTTGTCGACCGCGATCCCGTAGCCGTAACCGGCGGTCGGACCAAAAGCCGGCGCCGCGATGTGAGGTGTCGAGAACAGCCTGAAGCTGTCTTCGGAAACGATGCGGCCGCCGCGAATCTCGCCACGGTTTAGAATCATTTGCATGTACAGCGACATATCCTTGGGCGTTGATGCGATCGAGCCGGCGGCAAACTCCACCGACAAGTTGCCGGCGGGCACCAACGCGCCGTGCCGCGGATAAGGCCGATCATCATGTAAAGGCACGTAGCTTTGCGCAATTCTCGCGCGCGACGCGCTGGTGATGGTGGGCGAGGTGTCAGTCATGCCGACCGGCTTCAGGATGCGCGCCGTGACGGCCGCCGGCCACGGGCGACCATCGACTGCTTCGATCAAACGCCCCAGGGCGTCATAGCCCCAGTTGCTGTAGTGGAACTCGGAGCCGGGTTTAAGCGCCTGGCGCGGACGCCGCTCCGGCGAGCTCGGAATCAAGGGTGCGTCGTCAGGCATTCCGCTGGAATGCGTCAGCAAGTGATGCACGAGAATCTCGCCGTAGGGAGTCTCCATGGGCAGCCAGGGAAGGTAGCTGCGGATCGGGGCCTGCAGATCGACTTTCTGCTCGTCGTGCAGCTGTAAAATAGTGAGTCCCACGAACGACTTCGAAATCGACCCAATTTCAAAGAGATGCGACGTTGAAACCGGCAGCTTGGCGGCAAGGTCGACATAACCGTACGAGGCGGTGCGAATGGTTCCTGCGGCGTTTGCGAGTCCTAGCGTCAATCCGGGCGCATTCATGGCCTTACAGTAGCCTGCGATAAAGCGATCCAAGGTGCGCGTCGCATTCAAATTGGCGACCGGTGCCGCGCGAGCCAGTTCTGCGAGCAGGTCCAACGGCGCCGCGGCCAACAATCCCAACGCAAGCATGTCGCGACGGCTCAGGGAATTCATGTTCATCGCTTCTCCGCCTTGATGATTAATTTCAAAAACTACGCCGAGCGGATATGCTACGCCATCATCCAATGAGACGTGATTCCTTATAGGACGCGATTTGTCGCTCACTCGACGCCAAATTATCGCCTCCGCTGCCGCGATCGGCGCGACCTACGCATCGGGCGGTTCGCGTGCTTTACGATCTGCCGCCTGGACCGAGACGCGCACGCGCTTCTCGGAAGGCATCGCTTCCGGCACCCGAAGTCACCGTCGAGGTCGCGGAAGACAAGGATTTCAAACGGCTCGTGACGCGCGCTTGAACCAAGATGTCTGCGGAGTCGGACTGGACCTGCCGGGTGTTCTGGGGATTACTTTTACGAAATCGTTTGGTATCCGGAAGATCGTCCGCAGGGCGTGTACGACCGGCGAGGACTTTCACGTGCCGGCGAATCTGACGGATTACCGAACCATCTATCGCGCCTATTTGCATGAACTCGATATCCAGGACGCGCGCGCCAGGTGGCCATTTGTGTGCATGGCCGATAATCACGAATTCTCGCGGAAAGGCTGGCAGAGCCAACAGGACTTCGGCGGTCTTCGTCCTGCCCAAACGCGACCTCGCCAATCGGCCGGAGATGAAGGGCTTCTTTTCCAAAGATTTTCCGCAGATGCTGGCGGAAGAAGCCCTCGATATTCTTGACGCAGGTTCGGCTTACGACCACGGTCGGCCGCCGCCGCAGATCGCCTTGGGCGGTCAGCAACTGCGCAATTTCCGCAATGACGAACCGCCTCAGTCCATGCTGGGTAAACCGCAAAAGACCTGTTCCTGAAGCAACTGAGCAGTCCGACTGCGACTTGGAAGCTGTGGGGTAATTCGGTGGCCTCTCGGCGCCTAGTGCGGCGCCGGCAGCGGCGGATTACCGCTGTAACGCTGGAACCAACTCATCATATAGAGCTGCGTGCGCATCCAATTCGAGGGCTTGGAATCGGTGCCGTGGAATTCCTGATCAAAGCGCAGCATGGCGGCCGGAACGCCGCGGTATTTGAGCGCCTGGTAGAACTCCTCGCTTTGCGGAATGGGTGTCCGCCGGTCGAGCTCCCCCGTCATGATCAGCGTCGGTGTCTTCACGTTGCCGACGTGCATCAGCGACGATTCCGCGAGCCAGTCGGTCGGATCTTCCCAAAACGGCTTCTTGAAGAATCGATATGTGAAGAACGGCACGTCGGTTTCGCCCGCCATGCTGATCCAATCGATCACTGGACAGCGAACCGCGGCAGCAGCGAAACGATTGGTATGGGTGATCATCCAGCTCGATAGGACGCCGCCGCCGCTGCATCCCGAGACGTATAGGCGCGATTCATCGATGATGCCCTTCTTGAGCACGGCATCGACGCCGGCCATCAAATCATCGTAGTCCGGACCTGGGTAGTGCTTCAATATGGCATCGCCGAAGGCCGTTCCATAGCCGGTCGATCCGCGCGGGTTGATAAAGAGCACGACATAGCCGTTAGCGGCGAAGTTCTGGAATTGCGGACTGAAGGCCACGTTGTACATAGCCTGCGGGCCGCCATGGATCTCGAGCAGCAACGGATAGTGGCGCGCGGGATCAAAATCGGGCGGCTTGACGATCCAGCCCTGAATTTTCGCGCCGCCGCTTGAGTCGTACCAAATCTCCTCGGCATTGGCGAGAGCGACTTCGCGCACCAGTTCATCGTTAAAATGCGTGAGCTGCTGCGCGCTCTCCGGGCGCCGCTCATTCAATAGCACGACATTGCCGGGTTCGCGAAATGACGAGCGCACGGCCGCAATGGCACCCTTGCCGACCGTCGGATTCAGCAAGACCTCGGCCCCATTGGTGAGTTGGCGAATGCCTTTGCCGCGCGACCAGCTGTACAGATGGACGCTACCGCGATCCTCTGCAGTAAAATACAGCGCGCCGCCGTCCGCAGCCCACTTGAGACCTCTCGGTTCTCGATCGAACCCCTGCGACTGCAGTGTTGCATTGCTGCCGTCCACGGACATGGTCCACAAGTCCATGACGTGATTGGTATCCGTCTTGGTGTATCCCACGTATGCCACCGTCTTGCCGTCGGGGGAGACGGCGGGCTGCTCCCAACTGCCCGTGGTTTTCGTGAGCCGGTTGACAGCGCCGCTCTGAAGATCAACTGAGTAAATGTATCCCTCGCGGTCATTGCGGTCCGGATCGCCTTCCTTATAGCCTTCGATGATTGCGGAGCGGCCGTCGGGCGTGAATTCCCAATCGACGCTCGTGGCTACTTCAAATGCGCTGGCTCCAACACTCCAGTTGCCGCTCGTGACCTGCCGCGGCGCGCCGCCATCGCTTGCCACCAAAAACAAATGGCGCCAGCCGCGTTCGGTGAATCCGGCCTGGTCTCGAAACGTGTGCAGCCGCTCGGTATAGCGCGGTGTCTTCGCCCATTTCGCTCCTTCTGGCGCCGCCGGCAGGTCAATGGTCCATTTTTCGGCATCGGGAACTCTCATGGTGAACCCAATCCATTTCCCGTCAGGCGACCAGCGCAAATTGCCGGGCTCTTCGGTGAGCCAGGTAAGTTGGCTCGGCGGCCCTTGAACCCCGAGTTGCAGCGCAAAGATTTGGTCGCCTTTCGGCTCGCCTGGGGCGAGGAAAGCAATGCTTTTGCCGTCTGCGGACCAGATTGCGCCGCTGCCGTTGGCTAAGAATCGGTGATGGGAACCGTCGGCGCTCACGATCCAAATCGCGCGATGGTATTTGTCCGCCTGTTTGTCGATCATGGTTCGCGTATAGAGAATCTGCGAGCCGTCCGGCGAAATTTGCGGCGCGCTGGCCGACTGCAGATCGAGATAGCGCCCCACCGTGAAGCGGCCGGCAGCGCTTGAATCCGCTGCGCCAACACGCAGCGCCACGCCGAGAAAGGCGATGAGAACAATGATGCGACTCATGTGTATCAATCCTAAGTTATAGCTTTTGTGATATCGATTCGCGTTCAGCATTGTACGCGATCAATGCGATTGGGCGCACCTCGAGCTCTGTTAGCATGCCGCCGTCCCCTCAATTGCTCCTAAGGGATTTCATGACGACATTGTTTGACCCGATAAAAGTTGGCCGCCTCACCTGCCCTAACCGGGTCTGGATGGCGCCCTTGACCCGCGGGCGCGGCACTCGCGAGCATGTTCCGACCGATCTCATGGCCACCTACTACTCACAACGAGCCTCGGCAGGGCTGATCATCACCGAAGCAACTCACATCAGCCTGGAAGGCAGCGGTTGGCCCTACGCCGGCAGCCTGTGGAGCAAAGAACAGGTGACCCACTGGAAAAAAGTGACGGCTGCGGTGCATGCGGCGGGCGGACGGATTTTCGTCCAGCTCTGGCACATGGGTCGGCTCGTTCACCCTTCCCTGCATGGTGTTCAACCCGTGTCAGCGAGCGCAACCACGGCGCCGGGCAAGGCGCACACCTATGACGGTAGACAGCCGTATGCCGAGGCGCGGCCGTTGATGATCGACGAAATTACACGCCTGATCGGCGACTACGTCACCGCTGCGCAAAATGCCCTGGCGGCTGACTTCGATGGAGTCCAGTTGCATGCAGCCAATGGCTACCTCATCGATCAGTTCTTGCGGGACGGGAGCAACAAGCGCACCGATTCGTACGGCGGTCCGATCGAGAATCGCGTGCGCTTGTTGTGCGAGGTCGTGCAAGCCCTCATCGATACTGTGGGTAAGGACCGCACGGCCGTACGCCTGTCTCCCAATGGCGAATCACAGGGGGTGGACGACAGCAATCAGGCGGAACTGTTTCCGGCGGCGGCCGCGGCATTGGATCGGCTTGGGATCGTATTCCTAGAGCTGCGCGAACCCGGACCCGACGGCACCTTTGGCAGGTCAGATCGGCCGGCCGTGGCGCCTCTGATTCGAAAAGCATTCAAAGGGATCTTGGTGCTGAATTCGGATTACGACCTCGCACGCGGCCAGGCCGCATTGGCCGGCGGTGCCGCGGATGCCATTACTTTCGGAAGAAAGTTCTTGGCGAATCCTGATCTTCCGTGTCGCTTCGCCAACGGACTTGCGCTGAATGCGGATGATCAGAAAACCTGGTACTCGCCGGGGCCCGAGGGCTATATCACCTATGCAGCCTATGGTTAGACGGCCATGATGCGCTTGGCGGGAGACTATGACTGCATCATCGTGGGCGCCGGGACGGCGGGATGCATTCTGGCCAACCGCTTGTCGGCCGATGTCGGGCGTCGCGTTCTGCTTCTCGAAGCCGGCGGTGCGGACAATTGGATTTGGTTCCACATCCCAGCAGGATACCTGTTTGCCATCGGCAACCCACGCTCGGACTGGATGTTCCGTACGGAGTGCGAACCGGGCCTCAATGGCCGCTCACTCGCTTACCCTCGCGGCAAAGTCATCGGCGGTTCCTCGGCGATCAACGCCATGATCAGCATGCGCGGCCAGGCGGCGGACTACGAGGGCTGGCGCGCCCTCGGACTGGCGGGTTGGGGATGGCACGATGTGCTGCCGATATTCAAACAGCATGAAGATTATTTCTTGGGCGAGAGCGAACACCACGGATCGGGCGGTGAGTTTCGCGTTGAAGCACCGCGCATCAACTGGCGGGTGCTCGATGCAGTGCGCGAGGCGGCCGTTCAGCTTGGCGTACCGGCAATCGATGACTTCAACTGCGGCGACAACGAAGGGGTCTCCTACTTTCACGTCAACCAGAAGCGTGGCCGTCGTTGGTCGGCCGCGCGCGGCTTTTTAAAACCGGCGCTCAAGCGCAGCAATTTGCGGGTGGTGCTCAACGGCGTGGTCGAGCGGTTGATCATCGAGAAGGGTCGCGCCTGCGGCGTGCAGTTTCGGCGCGGCGGTCAGAAGCTTGAAGTTCGCACTCACGGGCAGGTCATTCTGGCAGCCGGCGCGATCGGATCACCGCAACTCTTGAGCTTGTCCGGAATTGGCCGGCACGAATGGCTCGCACCTCTCGGCATCGAGACAATTCTGGAGCGGCGCGGAGTAGGCGCAAATTTACAGGACCATTTGCAACAGCGGGCGATCTATAAAGTCAGCAATGTGAACACGCTCAACGAGGCGTATCACTCGATGTGGGGACGCGCCTGGATGGGTCTCGACTATGCCTTCCGACGACGCGGCCCCTTGACCATGGCGCCGTCGCAACTCGGGATTTTCATGCGCTCAGATCCAAAGCAGCCGAGAGCGAACCTCGAATTTCACGTGCAGCCCCTGTCGCTCGACAAATTTGGGGATCCTTTACACCGATTTCCCGCGATCACCTTGAGCGCGTGCAATCTGCAGCCGAGTTCGCGCGGCAGCGTGAGACCGCGCTCTGCCGACCCACAGGAGCAGCCGATCATTGCGCCGAACTATCTGGCAACCGCCGCTGATCGCGCTGTTGCGGCGGACGCCATCCGCGCGACCCGGCGCCTCATGGCACAGCCCGCCGTTCAAAGTTTCGCGCCGATAGAGTTGCTACCCGGCCCCGGCGTCGGCGACGACGCGCCCTCGCTTGAGCTGGCGGCAGGAAATATCGGCACGACGATATTCCATCCCGTCGGAACCGCCAAAATGGGACCCGCTTCAGACCCCGAGGCGGTGGTAGATGCGCGCTTGCGCCTTCACGGTATCGAGCATCTTCGGGTGATTGATGCCTCCGTCATGCCGACCATCACATCCGGCAACACCAATACGCCGACGGCCATGATCGCCGAGAAAGGCGCGCAAATGGTCCTCGCGGACCTGCGCGGTTGATCGAAGCCGTCGTCAAAGAATTTGAGCTATCGGTGCACCGTGATCGAGGGGTCCAGCAGCGCCAGAGCGTCTCCCGCAGAGGTTTTACCGGTCCTTGCGATGTCTTCGCTCGAGTAGGCACGGCCAATTCCGCGGCATTTCGAGCGCCCGGCTATCAGGCTTCCGGTTTCAGTCAAACACGTCGGATCCTTGTGCACCGCTGCCGACACGGGCGGCTTTGAGCCCGCATTCTCAGCCATGCTCGCACAGCCGAATAGGCTGGCTCCGGCAATGATAACGACTGCGATTCGTAGATAAGCTGTCATAGCGTCTCCTGATCTGAGGCATTCCCCAACACCAGCTATAGCGCCGGCCGCACCGATTGTCTAGGGGTGGCGTGATCATAATTCAAGCCAAATCACCCGATTTAATGCGCTCGAACCGAGCAACGGTCTCCACGTGCTCCGTGAAGGGCATGAGATTGAATGCCGTGAGCGAAACGAGGCGCAACATGCCGCCCGAGGTTAGTTGCACTGCATCACGCAGCAATGATTCGATTCCGCAGCTGACATAGATCAGTCTTTCGGGCGGATGGCTGCTCAAATGCTCCGTGAGCGGCGGGTCCAAGCCCTTGCGTGGCGGATCGGCAATCACAATCTGGAAATCGGACGCAGCCAATTTGTTAGCTCCCGCCTCACCTGGGATGAGGGCGATCTTCGCCCGTTCCGTCGGGCTGAGCTGCGCGAGCCCGAGCTTAAGCCCCTGCAGCGAGCTCGGGCTGAGTTCATTCATCGCGATCTCGCCGACTTGCTGCAGCACCGACAGACCGATGGCGCCCACGCCCGCATAGAATTCAGCGACACGCGAACCCACTGGGATCTGCTCGCGCACGTCCTCGATGATGAATTGCGCGATCTCCAGGTTGCTTTGCCCGAATGCCCCCGGTGGATAATGCACTGCCGCTCCGCCAAATCGTTCGACGACGCCGGCAGGCCCGCACCAAGACTGGAAATCCGGACCGAGAATGGTATTCGAGCGCTCGAGATTCGCGTTGAACCACAGGCTGTGCAGATCCTTCCCTAAGCGTTCGCGGATTAGATTCAAGCACTCCGCCAGCGGCTCCGGCGCCGCGCTGTTGGCGACCAGGACGACCTGAGCGGTTTGCGAACTGCGTTCCACGACCACTTGCAGATAGCGCGCAAGTCCAAGCTGGGCGGCGTCCGAATACAAGGTCACTTTCGCATCTACGAGGGCGCGTCGCACCACATTCGCCACGTGATTTATGAGCGGATGGTGAACGCTGCAGTTCGGAATGTGAACGACGCGATGTGTGCCCAATTCGAACAAGCCGAGTTTCGG
>JBDTAV010000108.1:0-29239 GCA_039924385.1 Steroidobacteraceae bacterium | reverse complement strand
GAAGACTTCTTCACCCGCCACGGCTACGTGCGCATCGAGCGCTCGCTCGCGCCGACGGCGATCCGATCGACGCGGGAGTTTACCAGCCTGTGCCCGGCAAACTCCGCATTCATGTTCAAACGTCTCTAGCGGCGTGAGTACCCTTGCGGGTATGTCGCTGCCGGGTTTTCTCGTCCAAGTTTTCATCGAGGAATTTGCAATGAAACGATTGGTTACCTTGACGCTGGCGAGCGGGCTACTGGCCTCGCCCTTGTACGCAGCCTTGAAGCCGGGCGCACAGGCTCCGGACTTCACCACCCAAGCGACGCTCGGCGGCAAGCCGTTCACCTTCGCGTTGGCCGACGCGCTCAAGGCGGGACCGGTGGTGCTGTTCTTTTATCCGGCCGCGTTTTCTCACGGCTGCACCATCGAGGCGCATGACTTCGCCGAGGCCACGGATAAGTTCAAAGCCTTGGGCGCCACCGTGATCGGCGTCTCGCACGATGATATCCAGACGCTCAATAAATTCTCGGTGAGCGAATGCCGCAATAAATTTGCGGTAGCCTCCGATGCCGATCAGAAAATCACCAAGTCCTACGACGCCTCGCTGTTCTTTACCTCGTACTCAGACCGCACCTCCTACGTGATCGCACCGAACGGCACCATCATCTACGCCTACACGGCGCTGAATCCCGACAAGCATGTGGAATACACCATGGCAGCGGTGGCCAAATGGCAGGCGGAACACAGCACCACCCCTCGAAGGTAGAGCGCTCACCCGGTTTTTGCGATACGGGAATCTCATGTACGGCTGCGTCGAGAGTCAGCAGCACCCCGGCTACTTTTTCTGCCTGCCGCCTTTGAGCACACTGGGATCGCCCTGCGGCGTCGAGCTAGGTTGCCACGGATTAACGAGGACGTAGCCTACGTGTGTATCTAAAGAGCCCGCTTCTACCATGATTGACCCTTCAGCATCATCAAGGTGCATGAATCCCTTACCGCTCGCCTTCTCCCCAAAAAATCCTACCGGTTGAGATTTATTTAGGATATAGAGGCCGACGGCGTTGTCCGATGCGCTGCCCAGCCATGCACGCTGATCATTCGTGGTCGAGCCGATCGAGATATAGGCCGTATTCTTTGGCTTCTGAACCACTATCTGGATGCGGCCGTCGTCTGCTCCCACTCCATCATCGACTTCAAGTCCAGACTGTCCTGTCTGGTCATTGCCGTAGATACTCGTATGCATGCCCAGGACATTACCTACCGTGACGCGCGCCGTGTTCTTTGCGGTGAGTTCCACTTGGAAAATCGCGTGATCGTTCTTATCGTAAACAGTAAACGGCGCCCTCACGTGCGAAATACCTTCCTGCTCAGCCTTTTGCTGATCGGATTCAAGTGTTTTTTGCTTGTTTTCGATTGCGTCCAAGCGCTTGTCGAGTTGCTTCTTCTCTTTCGCTTCCGCATCGCCATTATCGACTGCTTGGTCCGCCTTTTTCTCGAGCTCGTGTACGCGACCTTCAAGGACAAGCAGCTGTTGGCGAAGCACCTTAATTTCCGCCTCTGCTGCGGGCACACCCGCCACGCTAGCGTTGGCGGACAGACCTTGACTACTCGAAACTGAGGCTATACCGAGACAAAATAGCCCGATTGCTGGAAATCCGAGTGCCGGTTTCATTGTTTCTCTCGCGCGACTCACGCTGATTTACCCTGGGCGTCCAGATCTTTCGCAGCTAGGTTACTTTCTTTCACCGTGAAGATTCCTATATCACTGGGCAGCACTGCCTTTCTTGATAAAACAGCATCGCGTCCGTAATCCGGCCATTCGGCTAAAGAACTAATCTGTGGCGACTAGTGTAATGTCCAACAAATAACCGGAGTTATAATCTGGACTTCGGGGTCGGGTTGTATCTCAATCCCCCGGATCAGGCACTCGTGCTGTGCATCGACGAGAAGACGCAAATTCAGGCTCTGGATCGCACGCAACCCGGATTGCCCATGAAGAAAGGGCGTCTGGGTACGATGACGCATGACTACAAACGTAACGGCACCACGTGTTTATTCGCCGCTCTGGAAGTACTGCAAGGCAAAGTGGTCGGCGAATGCTGCGTGCGGCACCGGCATCAAGAGCTTCTGCGGTTCCTGCGGCGCCTGGACACGGAATTTCCTGGCGACGTCGCCCTACACTTGGTGATGGACAACTACGGCACGCACAAACACCCTGCCGTGCAAGCGTGGCCGAAGCGACATCCCCGATTTGTACCGCACTTCGTGCCGACTAGTTCCAGCTGGCTCAACCTCGTCGAACGATGGTTTGGCGAGCTCACATCCAAAGCGATACGTCGAGGTACCTTTGCCAGCGTCGCAGATTTAAAGCTCGCCATCAGCCAATTTCTGGCCGCCTGAAATCAGGCACCGAAGCCCTTCGTGTGGACGGCGACCCTCGAATCAATCGTTGCTAAACTCGCTCGCTGCCGTCAGACCCTGGAGCAAATCAAGCCCGGATGCACCGCGCCGCGAGTCAGAAAACAGCGCAAAATCAAATCACCAGTTATTTCTCGGACACCACACTAGTACAAAAAGGCATGTCCTTATTCACCAGGCCCGCGCCCAACGTCGTGCTCTTCCCGTTACTTGCTAAAAATGCCCCGCGAAGCAAAGCGGTTAAGTAGACTTCGGCCTCACTGTATGCGAAGGGTGGGAGATTAGATGGCGGATGCTGGAGGTAAGACCTTAAAGGCGATACGGGAGCTTAAGGATGCGGGATTCTTTCGTGAAACCGAGCTTGCAACCATCGAGGAAGTTGCGCGGTCGTTTGCCGTCAGCATCAGCCCGGAAATGCTGGCGTTGATTGATATCGAAGGGGCCAGTGGCCCCATTGCGACACAATTTGTACCTTCACCGCTTGAATTGCTGTTCGCGCCAGAAGAACTGGCCGATCCCATCGGGGACAAGGCGCATTCACCCGTGCCGGGTATCGTTCATAGGTACCCGGATCGCGTGCTCTTCAAACCGGCGAATGTGTGCGCTGTCTACTGTCGATTCTGTTTTCGGCGGGAGACCGTGGCCAATAGTGCCGAGAGCCTTGATGATGCTGCTATAGAGCGGGCTCTTAACTACATCGAGTCGACGCCCAGCATTTGGGAGGTTGTTGTGTCGGGGGGTGATCCGCTGATTTTGTCGGCGCGACGACTAAAAGTGATCATGCGCTGCCTGGAAGACATCAAACATATCGGCGTGGTGAGGTTTCATACACGGATTCCCGTGGTGCGCCCCGAGCTCATTGACTTGGGTCTTATCGATGCGCTCAAGATCGACAAGGCTGTCTACCTGATTCTACATACCAATCATGTCCGCGAGCTAACCGAGGAGGCACGGCGTGCTTGCGCGAAACTCATTAATTCCGGCTTTCCAATGTTGAGTCAGACCGTGCTTCTAAAGGGCGTGAACGCGGATGCGCAGACACTCACGTCGCTGTTTCGAGCGTTGGTCGAAATGCGGATAAAACCCTATTACTTGCATCATGGCGATTTGGCGAAAGGTACAAAGCATTTTAGAACCTCCATCGAGCAAGGCCAGGAACTGATGCGCACACTCCGTGGCACCGTGTCCGGTCTGTGTCAGCCCCTCTATGTTCTCGACATTCCGGGTGGTCATGGCAAGGTGCCGATCGGCCCGAACTATTTGAGCAGGTCTCCCGAAGGTAGTTTCGAGGTATGCGATGTTCGTGGGTCTATGCATACCTACTGCGACTCGGTGGCGCCGACTATTTGATACACTCGCTTTATTATTAAAGAGACAATCTCTGCATCGCACTGGGTCACGCGGCTTGCACGCGCGGCTACTCGGTGCTGTTCACCACCGCCATCGACATTATCCATACCCTATCGGCGGCGGCCGCTACCGGTTCGCTGAAACGCTCGATGCAGCGTTACCTGAAGCCAAAATTACTGGTTGTGGACGAGCTGGGATATCTTCCCATCGACAAGCTCGGTGCCGACCTGCTGTTCCAAATCATCTCAGAACGCTACGAGCGCGGCGCCATCCTCATATGGTCAAGATCGTGGCACGTTGCTCGTAGCGGCGCGTGATGACTTCGAACAGCAGATGGCGGCGAGTTCGAGTAGCGTCGGGTTGAAGCGGATAGCATCGCCTGAGCGTTCCAGGACTGCGCTTTTGAGATTATCGTAAAGACAGACCCGGGGAACGGCTGTGAAGTAAGGTGAAGGCCTGTACGTGGCCATCGAGGAAGCTGCCCATGGCGGCGTTCAAGTAGAAGCGTATGAACAGATGGCGCGAGTACGACAGCACCATCACGAAGGCCATCAGCGGTCGGTGTGCGCGACCGATGGTGAGCTTGCCGAAGTGTGCCCATTCGATTTGCGCCGGTTCGCCGGGCAACGTGCGCAGCCGTAAATAGGCTTCGGCCACCGGCTTCGGCCGCCAGCGCGCCACCATGTGCCGGAAGTGGTGCGAGCTGCCGATGTCGCCGCGCTCGCGCACCATCTACAGCCGACTCGCCCGCAACGTCGGATACCGAGCGAACGTCTCTTGTATAAACGGCAGATAGGCATCGAGCTTTGAGGTGCGAGCGCACTCGCGCACCGCCGGCACTCCACTTTGCCACAGCACGCGGCGCACGGTGTCGTGATGCACGTGCAACTAGCGCGCGATCGTGCCGTTCGGCCATCCTTCGGCGTGATACAGGCGCAGGATCTCCGCCTCGACGGCGCGCGAGATCATCGGGCAACCTGCGATGTGGGACGTTGTGCCTCATCCGCTCCAGCGCCAGGGTCGCTGGCGAGTCCACACGGGTAGCGGCGTCCCGCAGAAGGCACAGCAATCGAGTGGTGGACTGATCTTGCGGGGTTGTTCGATCTCGCTGCGGATCGCATCGATCGGTGGACTCACGGTGACGGGACTGATTGCCACAATGCACTGGGTCACCGCGACCGAGGATCCCTGATGCGTCACTATTTATTCGTGTTGTCGTTGCCGCTCGCGCCACCGCCGTTGTCGGGCAGCGTGGCGCGAAACGCCGCGCCGGCCCGTCTGGTAACGCGCCTGGGACTTCCGTTGCGACTCGCGCCGGCGGATACCCGCGCACTCCCCGGCGCAGTAAATGTTGCCGTGATCGCAGCGTTCACAGATGCGCACCTGCACCGCGCATCGCTGACAATTGTAGAGCCGATACGTCGGCTCCCGCATGACCAGGCTCCCTCCCGAGGCACTAGACAGCGCTCGGGCGGGCAGGCATAAAGGGCCTGCACAATGCCTTTCCCAGGCGCTGCGCATCGGGGGCCCGGGGTCGTGACGCCAATCAAAAACCCCGGGCCCTCGCTCTACGTTCTTCGACGCAGCATAGCCGCAAGAACTGCCGCGCAGCACGGCGCTCCGGCCGGGCACGATATCTCGTGTAATCCATCCATAGAAAACTCGACGCATGAGCTTCTGCCGCCTGCGGCGGCAGACCGCGTCTGTCAATCAGGGGAAGAGGAATTTGAAGAACCGGAACGGTCTTCAGAGAATCAATCATCGATTGCTCGACGGCCGCAGCGATGGCCCGGGAAACGCGGGCATCGCCAGAATTACGCGGTTCTCAACCGCCGTTCACAGCGGCGTGGAGGGTCCGAGGAATTCATGAAGGAAAATGGCTGGACGTCCGAATGCAAGGTGGTCGTCCTGGCCGATGGCGCCGATGGCGCCGATGGCCTGAAGATTCTTGTGCAGATGGCAATCCAGTCCGAACCTCTCAGCATTCTCGATTGGTTCCATATCAGCATGCGGCTGCGGCCGATGAGATTTCACACTTGTGGGAGGCCAAAATAGCGCACCGACATGCCAGGAATCGGGTTTTGTAAGTACCTATATTTACAGGGAGCTTTCGGCGAAACAGTTACTTTTGACCAGTTCGTTTAAACACCCTCATCCCGTGACGCGGGTCGCACTGCGGCGCACGTGTCCAACTTCCTGAATCAGTGCAGCGGCATGGTGTAGGAAAGCATCGCGCCGCCGTGGTCGATGGGAGCAATCGACCAGGTGCCGCTTTCTTGGTCGCTGGCATCGCGCTGTTTGCGGCGGTTCATCGTGAAATGCGCGGTGGACATACCGATGGCCGCGCCGGCGATCGTGTCGGACAGCCAATGCACATTATCGTGCAGCCGCAAATAAGCCGTCCCGGTGGCTACGCCATAACCGAGTATGCGCCGGATCCATCGATACTCATCGTTGCCTGATTCAGCCAGAACCGTGCCGATGGCAAATGCCGCGGTTGCATGCAGCGACGGGAACGATGTGCCGCCGACGCGCCATTTGTTGACGTCGGTCGTTACGTTCGGGCGCTCGCGGCCGGCGGCAAACTTGAGCGCCTCGGACGTGACCGCACTGAAGCCCGCGGCTTCGAGCATCACGTAGGTTTCAACGTGACCCGCGGCGTCGTCCGTCCACATCGCGTAAGCGAACGTGCCGGCCACCAATAGTGCTGCAGGAACCGCATCGCGCACGCTATTGGGGTCCTTGCCGCTGAGGATGGCGTTGGATCCCGTGGCGAAGTGATCGCGCGCCTTGCCGTCGAAGGCATGAGACGCGCCTACGGCGACGAGAGCGCCGCCGAAGTACAGCCAGTCCTCTTGATCCCAATGAACGGGGGCCGTCACATACAGCTTGGCGTCTTCCAGTACGGTGTGAACGTCGAATTGCTCGGCGGCGCCGGCTACCGACGAAAGCACCCAGGTGAAGGCCAGGAAGCACGGCAGGAGGATGGATTTACTCACTATTGTCCCGTAACGTGTTGTGAGAGCCGCGACCGGTCGCCGGCCGGGCGAATTGGATGAATATGCAAACACATAAAAATCAACCTTTCTTCAAACGTCTGCAATTTGCCCTCGCCGGTCTTCGTGAGGGCGTTCGCGCGGAGCACAGCCTGAGATTCCAAGCCGCAGCGTGCGGCGGCGTTCTCGTTGTATTGTGCATCTTCAGACCCGAACCCATCTGGTGGGCTGTTACCTTGCTCGCGTGCGCGTTGGTCATCATGGCCGAGCTTTTTAACACGGCAATCGAACATCTGGTCGACCATCTACATCCGGAAATGCACCCGCGGATCGGCATAGTCAAGGACATCGCCGCGGGCGCCGTGCTGACCGCGGTGCTCGGAGCGCTCGGCATTGCCGCCGCCTTCATGGTGCATTTGCTGACGCGCTGATCTCGGCGCAATCATAGTTCCCTTTGCGCCACAAAGGTAGCTGTCCTGCGCCGCGTGGCCGGCGCGTCGATTCCGGTGTCGGCGATGCGAGCTGTATGAGGTCCCCAGGGTGCGGAGCGGCCCCAGCGCTTTGCGATGATAGCGAGCAGAAGGTCCGCAGGCGCTTAGGTACTCCCCGCCGCTGTCCGAGTCCGAAAAGCTCTCAAAGTTGGTGAGCGAAAATGACATTATGTGCTAGCGACATTTAGAAAGTCGGGTGCGGAGATATCTTCCCATATAATTGGGTCGGGCGGCCAACCTTTAAGTTACCCCCGCTGGCCACTCCAAGATGCCTCATCTGGCAGTGGCGGGACGCGTGGCTAATTACGCATGGTAACGACAAGCCGATTGGACATTCTTGATTTGAATAGCCGTTCGCGGCGACGAATCCTGCAATTCTCTCAGTCGACTCACGCGATCTAAGTCGCCGCTTTACATGGGAGTCGCGACCGCTGTGGCAGGTTTGCCGGATTCATCGTACCTTCTCCTTCGCCAAGCAGTTAACGGCGTGCTCCACTCTTCGCGTGCGGACAGTGAATGGTCTCGAGGACAGCCACAAACAAAATCCGTCTGGGTCGCTCGCGGCCCATGTAGTAACCGCGTGAGTCAATCGAAATCCACGTGATAGTTCTTGGTCTGCAATTGTTGGAAGAAATAAAAATACGAAGTGAGCGAACGATGAAAGAAATGGATCCTTGATGTGCACAAAAATTTTCAGATTTTGACGGATAAGTTCATTGGAACTCGAGATCTTTAGCTCGCCGAGCACATCAGCCTTCACACGAAAGCCAGACACCACAAGCGTTCCTCGGCTCAAGATAACCCTATGTTGAGGCTCATACAAAAGCACTCTATACCAAGCAGCCGAACCGTCCGTGCCGTGCAACTCAAACCCATCGTCAGGCGCCAATTCTGCGGACTCTTCCGTAAGACCTAGGTGGTTTGCCGCCGCTGCGAGAATATCGGGAGCGTCAATAATCGATTCGTACACAGGCATTGGCGTATTCAACAGAGGTGCAGCGACTTCGCGCTCAAAAGTCACGTTTTCCCACACGTCCTTCACGATGTCTGCGTTTGGGACCTGGGACGGCGCAGGCAGAAATGACGGCCATGCCCGTTCTTTCGCCGCAATGCCTATGCAAGATTCCGAGCAAAGCATAGTAGCAAGAAAAAAGGCGATGGTGCCGCGGTGAAACCCCGCGTTAAGCTTCTTAGTGTGATGGAAATGAACCATTGTTTAGCATCTCGCGCTAACGTGCGAACCACTGCTTTAGCAAATCCTAGCAACGGGATCAAACTTTCGCCAATTTCCATCTCAGGTCCCGCTATTTCGCACGACAAATCTGGACCCGGATAGGCGGTCCTGACACCACCGGCGCGGGTGAGTTTGGAAAGGGTGACGACCAGTTGAACGGCGCGGAGAAGCAAATCGCGCATCGTCAAAGCAGGCTACCCATGAAAACGGCTCAGCACAAGACTGCTCGCGTACGGCGGCTCGCTTTAAGATTAGGAATTCGCACCCCATACGCTCAAAGACTAGGTGATTCGCGATGTGTCGCCGGACGGTATCGAGACCGGTTTCGCCGCCTTTGCCGCGCTGGCCGACGGCGTTGCCGCCGGTCACGGCCTGCCAGCGCCATGGCGCAGCGGCGCGAATTCGCAAAGCATTCAAGTCTGGACCAACTCTTGATTGGTCACAATGCCCGGTCGTTGAGAGCGTTCCGGGCAGGCGTAGCGGTGCATGGGTATTCCGTGGAACTCGTACGCCGGTTTCGACGCTGTTCGAGAACCTTTAGGATATGAGTGTTGAGGAGCTGGTGAACGAATTCGGAGTAACGCGCGAACAGGTTCAGGCGGTTCTGCAATTCGCGGCGCGGAGCTCTGAGGCAGCGCGCTCGTAAATGCTCGTTCTGCTCGACAACGGCACCCCTCGCACTCTCGCCTGAGATCTGATCGAATACCACACGGTCACGGGAGCCCGTGCCCGCGGGTGGGGAGAATTGGGAAACGGAGAACTGTTGAATGCGTCTGAGGCCGCAGGGTTCGAAGTCCTGGTGACGACTGACAAAAGTCTTCAGTATCAGCAGAACTTGGCGGGCCGAAAGATTGCCGTTGCGGTACTCGGCCAAGGACGATGGACACTCATCAAGTCAGGGGTGGCTAAGGTTGTTGCAACCGTGAATGCAGCGCTGCTGGGCAGCTTTTCTGAGGTGGGAATTCCTCACGAGTAACGGCCAGATTGGGCTGCCGATGTTTACACAAATCTTACTGGGTGGGCCAAATACCAATGAAGAGGACCCGAATCCTAAAGGAGGCCAGCGAAACTGCCCGCGGACTCAACCACATTGGCGTGCTCGATCAGCAAACGTTACGAGAGTTTGGTGCACTCGCCATGCCACTCGTGCGGAAGCTCTCGGCGGAACCGATCCGTGCTATCCGTGCGCGCACACGCATGAGTCAGGCGGTGTTCGCGGCGGTGCTTAACACCAGCACATCGACGGCCCAAAAGTGGGAGATTGGCGCGACCGAGCGGACCATCGCTTAAGTTACTGAACGTGATCCACGCAAAGGGCGTCGAAATGCTCTCCTGAGGAGCTGTGTCGCCGCAAAGAAATTCCGGTAACACGGCTGTTCATTGCCGGTGCCGGCTCGCCCCTGTCGGCATCCTCGATGCCTGTCAGTTTTAACCTCGATCGATGTCAGTTGTATCTTTAAAGGCGTGTGACTCGGCGGGCAACACAATGAGTTATACGGGGGCGTCCTTTGCTTACAATCAGCATGGACGTATGAGGTCCGCGACGGTTGGCAGCACAATCACTGCCTACATCTACAACGCACTCGGGCAATTAACCGAGGAAACCGTTGGCGGTGTCACGACGCTTCTGATGTACGACAAGGCTGGCCATTTGCTCGGCGAATACTCGAGCACGGGCGCACTAATCCAAGAAACGATATGGATGGACGATACGCCCGTAGCGACGCTGCGCCCTAACGGCAGCACCGTGAGCATATATTATGTGCATACCGATCATCTCAATTCGCCGCGAGTGGTCACTCAATCCATCGATAACTCGGTTAGGTGGCTCTGGGGTGGCTCTCGGGTGGCTCTGGGGAGGTAACGCCGCGAATCAGAATCCCCTTGGTCTGGGCATATTTGTTTACAACTTGCGATACCCCGGTCAATATTCCCAAGCTGAAACTGGACTGAGCTATAACTACTTTAGGGATTATGACGGCGTGACCGCGCGTTATATCGAATCCGATCCGGTCGGGTTGAAAGGCGGTATCAACACGTATGCATATGCCCGTGAAAACCTAATCTCGAACGTCGATCCATTTGGACTATGGACGGTAAACCTTGGAATAAATATTGGTTTTCAAATTGGCTATGCAAGTTTCACGGTCAGCGGTGGCTCCGTGGTCGATGGCGTCGGCAATATCGGTACTTACGGTACTGGGTAGTTTGGCTCCGGTGTCGGACTTGACGCCTCAATCGGTGTGGCCGTCGGCAGTTCGAACGCGCCTACCGTCTATGATCTTAGTGGCCCGTTTGCACAGGTATCTGGAAATATTGGAGCTGGACTTGACGTGGGTGGTTCAGTCTATGTGGGCGCCACGCCAGATCATCAAGCGATCATAGGAGGGGAGTTTACGTTCGGTGTAGGCGTGGGAGCCAGCCTTTCGGGGGGCGGGTCGGATACTATAGTTTTCACCCAATCGGCAATGTACGGAGCCTGACCGCAACGGCCTGTCCATAGTGGCTATTTCAACCATCGTCGGGCGAGGATTGCTTGGAGTAGGCGTTGCTGGTTTCATCGGCAAGTTGCTTGTTTCCGTGCATTTCATGGCACATAGACCCACACAGCCCGAAAGTGAGCTTGGATTGATCTTTGCATTCAACCAGCATGGTGGGGTTGTCTATTTGATCCACTTTGAAAGCGAGCTCGTAAGTGTACTTTTCTGGGGTTCGCTGCCTTTAATTGGCATCGGAGCGAGCCTCATCATTAATTCGCGGTTTTCCAAGACCAGAGACACATGGTCACAGAATTAGCATACAACTCAATCTGTGAGATGGAGCAGACACCCTCGCCAAAAAAAGAATGTTCGTGCTTAAGCGCACCCAAGCAGTGACGATGTGATCGCGCGCTAACGGAATATTGCGCATTCCGCGCACTGGGGCATGCTAAAGCCAACAAGGCCTTCCCCGCGAGCGTCACGGATGAACACGCAGCGCCTCACGTCGACCTACTACGATTGGACCCACGGCTGGCACGGGTTCGTAATTCTTTACCTCTTGATCTCCGTTTTCTCCCTCGTCGGCCTGAAGCGCGGCCGCGCGAATCCCCAGCAATATCTTTTCTCGCCGATTACCTCAGTTTTGACCCTGGTCGTCGTCGGCCTTTTGATGGAGATTCTCAACTGGATTCTCGGAAAGCTCTTCAGTCTTCAGTTGAGTGGGGTGTACGGAGATCGTAACCGTCCGGTCTGCGCACCTAGACATTGATTTTGCGTTTCGGCCATTCTCGCGCGCGGCATTCTTGTCGCGCAGCGGAGATGGGGATGGAACAGCGCGACGGTGAACCGCCTTGCGCATCTCTTCGACGACAAGCAATGCCGGATCGATGAAAGAAAGGCTATCACTGTCAAGAAATTGATCTAGTTCGAAAAACTCCTGACAAGCTTTCTTAAGACCTATACCCCATACGGTGTCGAGAAAATCGCGTATCGCCGTATGTTGCGGCTCGCTACCCGTTCAACTTGTAACGTGGCAGTTGGAGTAACGACGGATTTTCCCCTGTCGCGAGTGCGGCCCCGATGACCGAGAATCGAATTCCAGTTAGCGATTCCTGCAAACAGATTGGACATCTTATCGGGACGAGCACTTCAGGTTCTGCCACGTTGCTGCACCTCTAAGGCGCAATATCATGTCCGGTCTAATTGATACTCAACCTTCATCGGTTAGACTGCACGGCGCTCATCACATGAGGAGCCCTGGCCTATTCATCCTCTTTCCAGTGACTATGGATTCTAGCCGCCCAAGCTTTGTAACTGTGCCATTTGGCGAGAGTATCGGTGATGGCGCCGTGGCGATTCCTGCTCGTCGGCAACAGAGCGGGAACGGCGGTCCCGGCATCGGATGGCCTCGTCTTCATGGGGCTAGCGGTATCTTTCATCACGGCATGGCGCGAAGGATTGTCCCTACGATTCATTCCTATTGCCTCGTCGGTCCGCAATAGCGGGGCTGCAACTCACTGTGCCATGGTTAGACCGATAAGGTGTTATGTAGACAGCGCATTGCGATGGATTGCGCAACGGCCATTGCCGTATGTTAAGACGCAACGAGTATGTTAAATCCGAAGTACGATTTCGGAACAACTCACATTTTCGTCAGCTATTCAGACACTACGGCGGAGATCAGCTGCGAGGAATCCGGATATTCCGCACGCTCATGCGGCGCGCGTACATCGCGAGATGGACGGGCAATCCCTCGCCAATTGACTTCTCGTATTTTCCTCGCGGGTGTCGGTCATTCTTACCTCGGGAGCCACGACACCGTTATTTAGCGCTCGAAACCGCCGCGTAGTGCACACCCAGTCCGGCCGCCATTTCCGGTAATACTTTTGCGCCGTTATCGAAGTTTAGGCAGTGCATACTTGTGCCTCCCTCTCTCTTGCACAGCAACCGCTAGTAAGCGGCTACGTTGATTTTGTGGTTCGCGGAATCATGCGTTTCATGAACTGGTCGAAGAGGGGCACGGTAAATGCGGTGTCGCCGTTCTCGGGGCTGTATATCATTCCTTTCGCTATCAGAGAGCTTCGCATCGGCCCTAAGGAATTGACCTTTCTGCCCAACTGTTCGGCGATGTCTCCGGATCGATGCGGTCCCGGGCCGAGTTCCGCCATCGCGCGCAAATAACCCTTTTCAGCGGGTGTTAGCCGATCGAATCGCACCCGGAAAAAGCTCGCGTCGAGATCCGGGGTCGCCTTTCCGAGAAGCAGTGGCGGTCATCGGCCTGACTGGCAATATCGCCCAGCAGCTCGTACATCGTCTCGTCGAGGTCTTCCTCGCTGCTGTAGGGCACCCGCAACTCGTACTCACCGTTCGGTCTTTGTTTGGCGGCGTATTCCTCCGGGCAGTAGCGCTCGATGCCTTTACGAGCGCGCTTCTTACCACGCACAAACTTGCTGTTGTTCTCGATCCGCAGGCTAAGCAAGTTCGTGGCCACCTTGGCTGTTGTAGCATCGTCGGTTCCCATCATCAGCGCAATTTACCTTTTCGAGGGGTTGGGCACTAATAGCCAAGTACGAAATCGACAAGGGCACCTTCCAGTTGTCGGTCTATACTGAAAAGGCAGGAAAATTTTCCGAGGTTGTCGTCGATCGCAAGACCGGCAAAGTGGCCAAGTCGGAAGCCATTACGAGCGGGGATGATCTGAAAGAGGCCAAAGAGCAAAGCAAAGCCATGGCCAACGTCAAGGGCACCCTGCAGTCCGCGGTGGACCAGGCCGAGCATGCATCTCCCGGTTTCAGGGCGGTGAGCGTGGAGCCAAAACTTAAGCCCGGCCACGGCTAGCGGCGGTAACGTTGGTCAACGGGAGTCGATTCAAAACAGTGTCGGAACCTCTGGAATGAGCCAACGATGAAAATCCTGGGGCGGCTAGTTGCTGCGTCGGCGGGCTATTGGGCAATAGTTGCGGGGGCGGCGGGTGCGACCGCAAGCCCTCTGCCTTTACGCACGGTCGCCGACATTCCCCTCGGTGGCAACACCACGCGTTTGGACTACGAGAGCCTCGACGTGGGCCGACACCTGCTTTTCATCGCGCACCTGGGTGATAGCGTCGTGATCGCATTCGATACCCAAGCGCAGAAGGTCGTGGCGAGAATCGAAGGCGTGAGTAAGGTTCACGGCGTCTTAGTCATCCCCGAACTCGACAAGATGTATGCGTCGGCCACCGGCACGAATGAGGTGGTCGCAATCGATGAGACGACTCTCAAGATCATCGGCAGGATGCCGGGTGGCGTTTATCCGGATGGGATGGCTTACGTCCCCGACATGCATAAGTTGTATGTGTCGGACGAACATGGTTCGAGCGACACCGTCATCGATGTACGCAGTAACTCACGTCTTGCCACGATACCGTTGGGTGGTGATGTCGGCAATACTCAGTACGATCCAGTTTCCAAGCACATCTTTGTCAACGTGCAAACGCGCCGCCAGCTGATAGAAATGGACCCCGAGACGGATAAAATCGTGGCGCGTATCGATCTGCCGGGAGCCGACGGCAATCATGGTCTGCTGATCGAACCGCAGCAGCGGCGCGCCTTCATCGCTTGTGAAGGAAACGATAAATTGTTGGTGCTCGATTTGGAGTCAAAGAAGATCATTGCGTCGTTCAGCGTCGGCGCAGATCCCGATGTGCTGGCATATGACTCCAGTCTTGGCTATCTCTATGTTGCTGGCGAAGCCGGTATTGTTTCACTGTTCAAGCTCGCGGGAGGCCAAACGTCCAAGATCGGAGAAGGGCTCTTAGGTCCCAATGCGCACGTGGTGGCGGCGGATTCGGTCAGTCACCTCAGTTACTTTCCGCTCAAAGACGTCGGGGGCAAGACGATCTTGAGGATCATGAAGAGCGAATAGCCGCCATTCGCTGGTTGGACGCATTTATTGTTGAGGATCTCGTTGACATCTCCATGCCTGCTTCGCGGCACCCGTCATGCCTATTCGCTCTATCGGTTCGCATTCGCCGTGACGCTAATAAGTGCGCTAACCATTGCCCGGGTGGTTGCGAATCCGGCGGAGGAGCCGCCGTCTCCGGCGCCAGTCGAATCGATGGAGAGCATCGTTGTTAAGTCGGAAAAGCTCGATGTTCAAACTCTGATCGACCGCAAGGTCTACACCGTAACTTCGGATGCGCAGAGCAACTTCGGCAGCTTAGGCGACATCTTGAACAACATCCCCTCGGTTGATGTGGACCCCCGTCGGCGTCGTCTCACTGCGGGGGATACGAAGGTCTTGAGCCTGGTGACGGAAAACCGTCCAGCCAATTCGCCGGTGCCTCGGCGGGCGACAATTTGCAGTCATTCCCGGCCAAGGACATCGAGCGCATTGAAATCCTCACGACGCCGCCCGCACAATTCAAGGCGGTCGGCGTAGCCGGCGTGATCAACATTATTACTCGCAAGAGTCGTGCGCGAGGCGCATCGGGCGCGTTGATGGGAAGCGCTGGGAACGGTGGCCGTTACGTGCTTGGCGCAGATGGCAGCTACAATTCCGGCCCGATCGCAGCGTCGGTGGGCGCGGGGTATCGACAGGACTACCGAGAGCGCCACGTTCAATCGAGGGTGCTTGCCCCGGCCCCGTCATCGGGCCAACTCATCGATAATCAAAATGCAATCAACGAAAGGATTCGCCGCGAAGTGCCGACGGTCAAAGGCGCTATCCAATACGCGTTGAACGATCGGCAGTCGATCGGCGGATCAGCAAGCTGGGCCGATCGCGGGGGATTGCGCACCTACACCCAGTTGGACGGCACCCCAGCGCCTCCGGGCGGCGAGTAAGCTCCGGACGCGACCCGGAGACCGACTATGACGAGAGACTAGGGTTCGCACAAAAGCTGGGGGCGCCCGGCAAAACTTTGGATTTTTCACTGCATCGATCTACATCGAATCAGCATGAGCACTACGACTACACCAACGACTCGTTCATTCCGCCTGCTCCCACTTTCTATAACAACTTAAGCTTTCACGAAGTGCACGGCACCACGGAATTTGGTGCCGACTACGCGTTGCCCCTGTCGGCGATGCGTTCATTGAAGATCGGCTACGCCCTCGAGCAAGACGACTACCGCTTCAGCAATGTCGGCGACAATGTCGATCCGGTGACGGGAGCAGAGGTAATAGATCCCACCCTCACCAATGACTTTAAGTTTCGCCAACTGATCAACGCCGTTATCGAATCGTTCGAAGAGGACGTTGACGGGTTGGAAACCGACTACCCGGACCTTCGTAAGTTCGCACGGTCCGCGCGGGAATTTACGGTCTACATCAAATCCAACGCCAGCAGTCTGATCAATTACGGGGAGCGTTACCGCGCCGGCGAGCGCATATCCTCCAGTCTCGCCGAATCTACCGTGAACGCGGTCAGCAGCAAGCGCTTCGCGAAGCGTCAGCAAATGCAGTGGACTGCGCGCGGGGCTCATCTATTATTGCAAACGCGAACCCGTGCCCTCGACGGCACGTTGCGGCCGTTATTTGAACGCTGGCACCCCGGCTTGACGGCCGCGAACCAGGCCACCTCTAAATTGGTGCCGGTAGCGGCGTGAAACCCCACAGATCTTCATGCTCTCCATTTGCTTGACCTGTCACGGACCCAACACGCAAAACGGACCGCACGCGCCGACGATCCAAGCGCATACCCATCACGCACCGGGAGCGAGTGCGTCGCCTGTCACATGCCCAAAATCGAGCTCAGCAATAGATTACTGAAGATCTGCCACCAGAAACTCACTGACATTGTCGTCCGCCAGCAATTTTATGTCGGCGGTAGAGCTATTGCCCACGGGCGGGAAATAAGTGGCTAAACCGGTGAACGTGTCGTTGACGCCGCCGCATGAACGGATGTAGCTCTCGCTATAGGCATTGAAATTCGGATCGATGAGGCCAAACGCACCTGTGTAAGAACAATTGTTCGAATCGATGGCCGAAAAGGTGCCGTCGGGTCGTATCGTCGCCGTCAAACTAAAACCATTCGCGGTATAGCTCCAAGTTCCCGCCAAGGTCGCGAGCGAAGAGCCCAAGTTGTAGACCGTGTCGAAATTAAACGCTAGGGACTCTGTGGCACCGGTCTGATCCGAAAGGCTACCATTCAAATTGGGTGAGGCAACCGCGGAGATCGATCCGGAGGTTGCTTGAGTCCCATTCGGAAAATTAGGTCCTTGCGAGAGCGCAAAATAGGTTCCTGTTACATTATTTCTCGGTAGGCTGACGTTCAATCGATAATAGGTCCCGTCCTGACCGGCGATCGCTCCATCGCCGTTATCCGCAATGATCGCGACAACAGGGGTAGCCTGCGGACTCCCCGGGCTGGTCAAGGTGCCTTCGTAATAGCCATCGCCCGTAATGACAACGGGCGCAACGCAGCCGCCGGACGAGCCGTACGAGGACCCATAGCCGCAAGATCCGCCCGAGTTTCCGCCGCATCCCACCATCAACGAGCTGCCGGTGATGGTCACGATGGGTAGCAAGCGATTGTGAAAGCTCATAGTGCTCCCCTTCCTACGATTTTATCGTCACTTTCCCCCTATTAGATCAGAATGCGTGTTAGTAGTTCCAGCTTCCAAACGCTAAATTGATGCACTTTAGGCACTTTAAAAATCAGGCAGCAGCAGCGCCAATCGAGGAACCGGTACATACTTGTGGGATTAGGGTGTGCCTGCGCAGCCGCACGGCGGATGTTATCGGTTCATCTTGACGCTCTTTGATCTGCCAACGTCATGGGTCTCGAATTCAAACTCTCGGATCGTGAGCTACCGGTCTCGCCGGTCTTCGTGCATTTTCTCGCGCAGGTCCTTGAGAAATTGCCGTTCGATCGGCAGGTTTGGGCGGAACAACGCTCGGAAACTCTGTCATCGAATGTAATCGATCTGAACCGCGTTGCTGACGCCGCAGCACTCGTCATGGGCAGCGCTTTCGGTCGCGAGCGGCTGGCTCGCGCTTACACCCTCCTATTTGCACTACTCACCGGTGATCTGGGGCCGTTATCCGAGTTGCAGTCACGCTTTCACTTTGTCACCTGCATCGGCATTCCGCGCACGGGAGGCTCCTACCTCACGGCGGAACTGTATCGTGCGCTTGGCATCATGCCGGAGCACGTACCCAGCGGGCTCGCTCACGACTCTTTTCCCGAAGTAGGACCCTTTCAGTTGCAGCCCGGTGTCAACAGTTGGGTGGTGACTCTCAAAACCATGGCCGAATACTTAACAATGGTTGAGATTTTCTTCGGCGACCTGCAGTCCCACCGCGGGAAAATCGTGGTGCCGAAGAAGCTCACCAAGGCCGTCTACGCTGGCGGCCTGTTCCATCGCGTGTTGGGCCAAGGAACGGCACACGTTTTAACGGTGCGCCACCCCGTCGCTAGCTGTGTTTCGACCTATGAAAAGTCCGGTGGACTGCCGGCCGATGGGCGCTTTACCGTACGCTCGAACATCGAGGAGTGGTGCCACCGGGATCTTCAGCACATAGGATGCAGCGTGGCACAACTGAATCGCATGGACTACTTCGATGCGTATCTTCGCTACTGGGAACACTATTATTTATCGCTGGCGCTGACCGGACTGTCGGCGAGCCGACATCTTCAAGTCGTCGCATTCGGCAAGGCCGCGCTGCAAGCGGCGGCGCAGGATCATCACGATCTTTACGGCAGTGGTTTACACGCATCGGAGTTCCATACGTCGGATAAAGCGCGCCGCCTGCATCCGGAGTGGCTCGAACGCGCGCAGCCCGCCGTCGATCGTGTCGAGGCAGCCTGGAAATCGGTCGGGATCGCGTTTCCCACGGAAGAAATCGCCTTGTGTTGGTGACGTGTAAAATGGCCAGCGCGGATTTTGCCCAATCGCGGGGCACCGGCACGGAGTCGGGTAAACTCTAACAACTGGCCTTTTTATTGCGCGGGGGATGCCTGACGATCGACCTGCAAAGATTACGAGGTAAGCCATGGCATTGAAGGATTTGCTCGTCTATGTCGATCAATCGGCCCCACGCAGATTTGCGACATAGGGACATTAAAGATGCGGGTTGGCTACGCACGGGTCTCAACTGATGACCAGACGCTCGATCTGCAGCGTGACGCACTGAAGAAGGCGAAGTGCGGCGAAGTCTACGAGGAGAAGGCCAGCGGCAAGAACACCGTTCGCCCAGAACTCGAGACGTGCCTGAAATCCATGCGCGCTGGGGACACCTTGATTGTCTGGCGGCTCGACCGCCTCGGTCGCAGTCTCGGCGATTTGATTCGCTTGACGCAGGACCTACAGAAACGTGGCATTGCCTTCGCGTCCCTCACCGAACGCATCGATACCCGGTCTCCGACCGGGCAGCTGGTTTTCCATATGTTCGGCGCGCTCGCCGAATTCGAGCGCAACCTGATTCGGGAGCGAACGATGGCCGGCTTAAAAGCGGCTCGATCACGCGGTCGCAAGGGCGGCCAGCCACGGAAATTGACGCCGAAGGATCTGAAGACCGTGCGTGCTCTCCTCCGGTCGGGGGACGTTCCCATCAGCACGATCGCGGAGCAGTTTCGGGTGGCGCGATCGACCCTATATCGCAATTGCGCCGTTGGCGCCTAGCCGCATCAAGGATGTGGAGATTTGCGGTGCAATCAACTAAAACGCCGAGCCGTTACAGGTACGCGCTGGTCAGCTTGATAACGCTTGTGTGTATTGGTTGTGTCGAGAGCGATGCCCAGCGCGCAGCAGCAAGCGAGCGGACTATGCGGCGAACAAAAGAGGCATTGATCGCGGCAGGAGACGCGGACTCTCTTGCTGCCGCCGCCATGTTCGTTGCGTGGTCAAGGGATGCGGCACCACCGCAGCGCCTGGCATTGATTTCTCGTGCAGTGGCTGCGGCGCCAAACCGAGCCGATCTCGTTTGGCTAAATTTGCAGATCTGTAGCCAAGTTGACTCTTGTGATCCTAATCCCCTCGAAGCGCGCCTTCACGTGTTGGATCCGCCCAATGCTGCCGCCTGGTCCCTATCGATTGTTCGATCCGCCAAGCTCCACGACACAGCGGCTGTGCGCAAGGACATTTTGGCCATCGCGAACTCGGAGCGGTTCGACATCTATTGGAATGCGATGATCGTTCGCACGACAGATGCGGTGCTCAAGGTTCACACTCTTGATCCGCGGACTGCACTTGTGACCACAATCGGCTTTGTGGCTGCCACGGCTATTCCGGCGTATCAGCAAATCTCAAACGCCTGCAAGGGAGATCACTTAAAGGATCCAGATGTTGTTCAAACCTGCCAACGGGTTGCATCCGTCATGCGTCAGGGAGATACGTACATCACCGAAATGATAGGCGCGGCCATTGCCAAGCGCGTATGGCCCGAGGGAAGCGCAGAGTACCTCGACGCCGTTGGCGCAAGACGCCTGGGAAGGTATCGAATGGAGACCGAGAACAAAACTAGCATCGCCAGGATTGGAAGCAGCAAATATGCAGAGAAACACCTGCACCTATTGGCAACTCACAGAACGGAGCAGGAAGTCGTCCTGGCGGAAATCTTAGATGCTGGGTTGAATCCGACCCCGCCAACAGATTGGACCGACAAGATTGGCTGAGGTCCCCAGCGCCGGGCCACCCACGTTGCTAAACGTACTTTATTTCCCCTCTCGTCAGGTCACCCATTCTTCGCTGTCTGAGGCATAGACAAAGTTCGCGGTGACCGAGAGCAACGCAACCGTCAACAACGGGCACGCCTTGGATTCACTCAACTTCTCCAGATTCGATCAGCGGACATGCGAATAGACTGCTCAGCAGCGGCACTTCGCAGCGAAACTCGATGATGCTCGCGGAGCAGCACTTCACTTGCTGATCAACGACAGAACCGCGGCGGCTGTTGCGGTTTGGTGCCCTCGCCGCCAGTGCAAAACCAAGTAATCTGTCCCACGGAATCCTTCTTTGGCGTAAATACGAGTTCGCCTCGTTATGCGTGAACGTTTAGCACCATGTTCTTTGGGTTGAGAGACAACTGCACTCCATTCGGAAGCCGTCCATCGACCCCGGCTTCGCTCAGCGAGCCGGAACCGCGTTCTTCGTGAGGTGGTACTGAACTAACTGCTGCCGGGCAGCTTCCGAATCCGCCGCGGCGCCCGCGAGGACCGCGCGTACGGTGTAGTCCTGATAGGCTGGAATGGCGATGGCGGCGAGCACGCCAATGAAGTAGACGTAGATCAGCACGCCCAAACCGGCACCCATTCGGCCGGCATAGGGAACAAACAATGCGAACAGATAGGCAAACGGATTGCGACGCGGTATGTCAGGGTTCTTGTCGAGCAATCGAATCGCTCGCTTCGCCGTCCACGGATAACTCGCTACCAGTTCATGAAAGGACATCCAGAATCCCTTTGCGGCAGCAACCTGAAGTCGATAGCCATCAAGAGATACGTTAGCCCACACAAGTCAGCGGCGCTTGTTGACTCAAAATAATCGCCGTCGGATCGATTGATCCGGCTAACATTTCCTCTTACCGGGAATGTAGAGGACTTTCACCTCCGAGTGGGTGCGCCCTGCCGGGCGCACCAAAAAAAGCCCCGGGAGGCGGGGCTTCAAATCAACTCAATTCTGGAGGAATTTAGAAGGTGTATTTCAGATTGATATAGAAGTTCCGCAACAATGGGTCCGCAATGAGCGCGTTGTACCCCGACGCAAAGTTGTTTTGCGATGCATTGCTGAACGGCGGACTCGTGTTGAACAGATTTTTGATTCCAAACAATACGGTCACTTGTTCGAGCGGCTTGACGCTCACGTAACCATCAACGAGCGAATAACTGCCCACTTTCCGCTGATTGCCGTTGCCATCGGTGAATTCATCGATGTACCCTGAATAGAAGCGGTCGCTCAGTCCGCCACCCCACATCTTCTCCGGGCTCGTCCAGTCGACCCTCACGTTATGCTGCCACCTGAACGCCGGGTTAAGTCCTTGGATTTGTAGATTGCCGACCAGGTTGAGGAGCGGGCCGCCGTTGTATTGCTGCTGTAGAAACTGCGTGACCGCGGTCCCTTCCAGATCCTCGCGGAACGTCCCGATCGGGGTTTGCTGCAGGTATTGGATGCTCAAGTCGATCCCGTCGGTCGTGATCCTGCCCGTGTTCGAATTTTGCAGACTGATGTATCCACAGGTCAGTTGCGTGTAAGGATGGCAAACCGTGGCCTCTGCGATCGACGGAGGGAGTGTCCCAGCGTAAGGACCGCTTGTAGCCGGTACGATATAGCTCGAGAACGTGGTGGGATCACCGTAAATGGCCGAGGCCGGAACGCCTCCAATGGTGTTCTTGAGCAGGATTCTGTAATAGTCCAGCGTAATGCCCAAATCCTGGATCGGCTGGACGATGACACCGAGATCGAAATTTTGCGACGTTTCGGGCGTCAGGGTTTTGTTTCCGCCGTTCAACCCAATTCCCTGCGCCTGGCAAGTACTTGGAGTCCACTCCGAGTTGTAGCTGCCCGGCTGGCAGAACGGGTTCCCTTGTCCCATGGTGCCGGAACTCGACGCTGCCAAGAAAGCTGGCGAGTACAGGTTGTTGAGCGTCGGCGCCCGGAAGCCGGTGGAGGCAGTTCCCCTTAAGGTCAGGAAACTGGCCGGCTGATAGCGCAGCTGCACCTTCGCGTTGTTCGTCGTGCCGAAATCGCTGTATCGGTCCTCACGATCCGATATATCGAAATCGAGGCTCTTGGCGATCGGCACGTCCAACTCCACGAAAGCCGCCTGTACCCGGCGAGTTCCTTCGACTGCACTGTCCGTAAGTCCGGTGGCGGCGCTCACGAGGTCGTTATAAGGCGTGGTCGCGTTCGTGTAGCGTTCGCCGTTCACGGTGAAGCCGAGCGCCACGGTCGCCGGAGTGCCCGCATTGAAAGCATCGCCCAGCGGGTGGCTGGCATGGCCGTCGATGCTCCAGCGTGTGTCCTCGCCGACCTGGTATACGCCGTTTATATACGACGAGTTGATCAAAGCCTGCCCTGCCGCGCTCTGCGGACCGAAGGGGTTGATCAGAGTGCTGAGGACGCCGCCGGGCGCAAGCACGGCTTCATTGGGATAGCCGCCGGTATTGCGATTGTCGTTGGTGTTTTTGCTGTAATTGAAGACCGTAGCATAGTCCCAATCGGAGTTGCTGCCGGAGAACGTCACCAGAACCCTCTGCTCGACATTAAGGTTGCCGGCGTAGCGGAAGTTGGTCGGGTCGGTCCAGATCGCGTTGATCGGATCGGTGAGATCTGGGGTTGCGGTACTGCAGTTCGCCGGGCCCCTGTTGCAGGTCAGCTGCGACGCCGTCGGGAAGTAGGGGCTCGCCGGGTTCATTTGGAAGTCATAGAACATGGGACCGGAGTAACCGTTCAATTCGGATTGGGTCCAGAAGTACTGCACCTGCACTTGGTTGTTGGCCGGCAGCGCCTTGGTGAAGGAGGCCATCCCGGAAATCTCACGGGACTCAGGGAGCAGATCCGTCGCGGCGGAATACCGGTATGAGCAGTCGCCGAAATACGTGGTCAGTTGCGGATTGCCCGCACAGGCCGGATATCCTGACTGAAAGATGTTACCGTTGGCATCCAGTACATTTCCGGGCCACGAGCCCGGATAATTCGTCGCGGTGACGCCCTCCGCGGGGTTAAAACCCTGAGCGGAAAACGCCCGCTGCGTCGCCCGGAGTTCCTGTTGCTTGCTGTAACTTCCTGTGATCATGAAGTTATAGCCGTCGCTCGCAAGATCCCCGTGTCCGAAGGTGAAATCTGCCACGCCCGAGCCGCCGCCAGCTTCCTGCGGGTGGTCGAAATTGACCTGGACTTCGGCCCCCTGGTAATTCTTCTTGGTGATGAAGTTGATCACGCCCGCGACCGCGTCCGAGCCGTACAGCGCCGAGGCGCCTTCCCGAAGCACCTGAACGCTGTCGATGGCCGAGAACGGAATGCCGCTCAGGTCGACCGCATTGCCGGAGAAAGCATTGTTGGCCAGCCGTTGGCCATCAAGCAGCACCAGGGTGCGGCCATTGCCCAGACCACGCAAGTTGGCGTAAGTACCGCCTCCGGAAAACGACCCTACGGCTGAGGCGATGTTGACCGACGGGTTGCTGGAGGTCAGCGTGTTCAGCGCCTGCTCCACATTCGCGATACCCTGGTCCCTGAGGGCGTCCGCCTTGAGGATGGTGATGGCCTCCGCGGTTTCGGCATTGACCCGCTTGATCAAGGTGCCCGTGACGACGATCTCCTGCAGCTCGGGGGTCGGAGAAGCGCTCGGCGCCTGTTGCGCGACGGCAGCTAAGCTCACCAGCGATCCGCCGATGGCGAGCGCGGCGGCCATCTGGCGAACCAATCGACGAAGAGGGCGTCCACGGTGTGCTGCCTGCATAGAATCTCCTAATTTTTGTAACGAGTGTTGCGCGGAAGCATCTCACTCTTGGCAAGCCGAATGCGCGCAATTCCTTGCGTAAGAATTGGCTCCACCACCGATAGTATCTCACCGGTTTAGCCAATATTTACTTCAGTAGGTATAAGATTATAAGATTTAGGAGGGCGCCACAATATCCATTCGCGGGTTTTTGTAGCAAATACGCAACGAATAGAGTGTTAGTACCGCTTCAGACCCGCGCCTGGTCTGCGGTTACGATCGAAATACTGGGGTTGTAAGGCCAAACCGGAGACTTCGGAAGTTCATGATTTTGGCGTGCGCAGCGCCGATACCGCCCGTTGACGACCCCGGCGGTTGGTGTGCTCGCCATCGGCCGATGAATTTGGGGGACGCGGCGTCCGTTACTAGTTCTTCATCGAGCGCGGCGAGACCCTGAGGAATGAAGCGTGCCGCAGTGGAATTTTTTTTGGGTTTACGGCAATGCTTGAGTTTGGTGGGAACGAGGTCGGTTCTGCTTGGTGCCAAGAGTTTAGCTCAACCCGACTTGAGCTGTGAGAAGTCCTTAGCTTCCCGGTCCTCCTCGCGCCTCACGGAGCACAGAGAGTAGGCATCCGGCGCCCTCCAGGTGCTAACCCTGGAGGTTTCCGGATGCCTCTCGCCGAACCCGGCGTGCGCCTTTCGTTACGCACCGGGCTCTCCCTCGATGTTTACGCATAGCGAGGACCTGGATCCATCCCCTGCGGATAACGCACGGTGCGGATCGCGGCCAGCGGCAGGGGAACCGTGTCACCGTCGCGCCATCTCATCGCACGTTGGCGAGGCTTATGCCAACCGTACTGTTTGGCGATCTGAGCCATTTGCGTTTTTGGACGATGCGTTTCAGATGTTCGACATCCCTTTCTTATACGGCCACAGCTGGAGCGCTGGCGAAGATCAAGACCGAGCGCCAGTGGTAGTGATCAGCCGTTCGATTAACGAAAAGATCTTCAAGGAGAGAACAGCGTTGGACGTTCGGTCCGCCTCGACGGCCGCAGCTACACCATAGTCGGCGTCATGGATACGTGGAGTCCCTTGCGGACAAGATTTACCCAAACGAGGTAGCCATCGGAAAGTCCGTCTATATGACCATTAGCGCTGATGTCCGGCCGAGCCTGATAGTCGGAATCGTTGAAAAGCTTACCAGTCCTTTCGCACCCGCCAGATCCTATCAGGACAACTCCATTCTTATCCCGGCGTACATATCAGGCCAGCGCAGCTTGTATTTGGTGCGCACGAGTGAGGGCCAGCTGGACGCTGTATCTAAAGCCGTCCCGACCACCCTGCTGTCCGTCAGTCGTATGCGAATCCTTTCTCAGAAAGGCGCCATTCGAACGTATGCAAAAATTCGCTCAGGCGCCTATCGCGACGACCGCAGCCTCGCGATTATGATGAGTATAGTCTCCGTCGTATTACTTACGATCACCGCGGGGGGCATTGTTGGATTGAACACCTTCATGATCGATCGGCGCAGCAGGCATACCGGAATACGACGCGCTTTAGGCGCTACGCGTGCCGACATACTCGCTTTCTTTCTTATTGAGAACCTAATTATCAGCATTTGCGGCGTGACGATTGGCGCGCTCCTCGGATATTTGTTAGACATCGAGCTGATGCGCGCATTTCAAATGGAACGTATTTCTATGTCTTACTTATTTATTAGCGTCGCCGTTTTGCTTTTGCTCAGACTCCTGTCCACTTTGGCGTCAGCTTTGCGAGCATCGCAGAGATCTCCGCTTGAAACGATGCGTGAAGTGTAGCTCTGAGGTCGTGTTCAGACGCAACTCTAATCGCGCAACCACACACGAATTGAGCTGCGAAATTCGCGACTGTCACCAAACACAGCCGCACCTGCGGGGGATCGCTTCCGCGCTCGTTGGAAACAAACTCCAAAAAAGGTGCGAAAGAGTCGAGCTAAATTACGCTGCGGCCGTGTGCGCGCACTTTGTCGTTGGCCGCCTTGCCGGCATCGGCGAACCGTTGATGGTGTTTGCGTCGCGCCTCGGAGAACAACCGCCCCAAGAATCGATGGTGCTGCTCGAGAATTTGATCGATGATGGTAGTCTCCGTTTCGATGGTCGGACGCATAAGAATGTCCACTATGTATAACGGAAAATTCGAAGGTCTGCCGAGCACGCTATACAGATGAGTCAGATCTGACTGATACTGTGTAAGCGATGCCGCACCAGGTTGCGGGTGCTCTATTCGAAAATGCAGATACGCGAGGGTGGCGTGTCGATCTAGCGCGCAGTCAGATGCAGCTCGGTGAATCATTTGATATACGACACCCTCGACATCATCGAACTCAATTCCTAGATTAGATCGCAACTTCAG
The DNA here is from genome assembly GCA_039924385.1 of Steroidobacteraceae bacterium. Taxonomy (GTDB): domain Bacteria; phylum Pseudomonadota; class Gammaproteobacteria; order Steroidobacterales; family Steroidobacteraceae; genus Bog-1198. The sequence continues at coordinate 2,539 of JBDTAV010000108.1, read as the reverse complement.
CAATCTCAGCCACCCTTCAATGGAAGACGTACTGGCGCAGGCTCCGCATATTGTCACTGACTCCAAAGTATTGGAGATGGCCCGCTGAACATGCTCCATCATGGCTCGTCCCCCTTGGGTGCGCAGGCGGTCCAGACGCACGCTGAGTTCCTTCAATTTCTTTCGTATGCGGTCGCGTTGGGTCTTGCGACCCACCACGAAGCGCCCACCGCGGCTGCGCGCTACAAAGTGCGTGAGACCAAGGAAACTGAAGGTCTCGGGTCGAGGCAATCCCTCTCGTTTGCATTGCGCTGCCGCTTGGTCGCCAAAACGCAGTAGCCGCGTTTTGGTGGGCTCCAAGCGATCCCGGGTGAGGTCCAGATAATCGAGATTGTCGCGGCATACCTATTCGAACATCGGTCCCGGTGGGTTGGGACGAAGACGAAATTGCCCCGCGGCCTTCTGATAGTCGGCTTCGCTCGTGATTGAGCGCTGCCCTTTCACTAGGACTTGCACACTTGCGTTGCTCTTTAACGCTGCAATGAGTTGAAGCGCAGCATTAGGAACTCTTGTCTGTAGGACGAAGCCGCTTCCCAAGGCTGCGTTCATTGTGCGGTATTTCGTTGTTCATCCAATTTATTCTGCGATCATTGCGCACTATAGTGCGCATCCGCGACTTAACAGTTGGCGTAATCAACTCTTCAACATTTTTTAGGATATACACAAATGAACAGGTATTCGGGAGCAATGCATTGCATTGCAGCGAGTTGCGCACTCGGGATTCTTCCTTTGACCGCATTCGCGCAGAACTACGTGCAAACCAACTTGGTCTCGGATATTCCGCAGGCGCCCAATGCCGATGGAACAATTGCAGTTGTCGACTCGCATCTGAAAAATGCATGGGGACTCGCGCGAGGCGCAGCAAGCCCATGGTGGGTGAACAACAACGGCACGGGCACCTCAACTCTGTATTCGGGCGCCGGCGCGATCATTCCGTTAGTCGTCACCATCCCCAATGCTATGGGAGTCAAGACTCCCGCGAGACCAACTGGAATGATATTCAATGGCACCGCGGACTTTGCCATTGCGCCCGGCAATCCGGCGGTGTTCATTTTCGCGACCAACAACGGCACGATTTCAGCCTGGGGGCCGCCAGCAACACCCGTGACCGCGACCGGCACGTCAATCGCGCTTAACGAGGTGGATGAATCGAACGAGCGCGCCAACTTCGTCGGACTGACCTGGACCGAGTCTGAAGGCAACCACTTTCTCCTTGCCGCCAATTTCAGCGGAAATAAAGTCGAGATGTTCGACAAGAACTTCAGGCGCGTGCACCTCAGTGAAGAAGCGTTCGACGATGACCGCCTACCGCGCGATTTTGCGCCCTACAACGTGCAAGCGGTGGGCACCAATGTCATCGTGACCTATGCCAAGCAGAACGCCGCGAAGACCGGCGCCGATGACAATTGCGGCGACGACTGTGGTTTTGTAGATGTCTTCACAGCGAAGGGAAAATTGATTCAGCGCCTGGAGCACGGTCCGTGGCTCAGGGCTCCCTGGGGAGTGGCGTTGGCGCCTCAGGATTTCGGGGTCTTCAGCCATGATCTCCTTATCGGCAATCGATTCGGCGGAACGATCGCCGCTTTCGATGCCGTGAGCGGTAAGTTCCTGGGGAACTTGCTCGATGCGAACGACTCACCCATTGCGATCGACGGCCTGTGGGGACTCGAGTTCGACAATCGCGGCGCCAACGAAGCCGGCACGACGGCAACTCCGTCGACGGGCCCTGCTCTCTTCTTCTCGGCAGGTATCGATGGCTATGCGCACGGTCTGTTCGGGACATTCACGCCCGCCAAGGCGCAATTAAATACGGAAGACCACGAATAGTGCGCGTACCGGGCCATGCCGGACACCGGTCCGGCATGAGACCGGAAGCACTCGACGCAAGCCAAAGGATAGCAACCGCTACGCCGAGTCCCCGCATTGGGCAATTTACCTTCCTCGACTTCACGTTCAGACCCCGCAGCGCAGTGTCTTCGCGAGGAGTTCGTTGCGCGAGCTTCCTACCGGGGACGAGTGCGGAGACTTTGACGCATGCGCCAGCAGATCCGCAGTTGGCATCTAGGCCGCCAGGCACATCCGGTACGCTTTCCGAGTTCTCACGGACATATGGACCCACGCTGACCGGATGGTGGAACTACTACAGTAGCTTTTACCCGTCGGTTCTACACAATGTTTTTCGTCTCTTCGACTTGGCGCTTGCGCGCTGGGTGCGCCGAAAGTACAAGACGTTGAGCCGTCACCGGGCTCGAAGCCGCTATTGGGTGGCTCGGGCACACGGCGTGAGCCAATCTGTTTGTTCACTGGCGTAACTGGTTCGCGAACGACCGAACAATGGGAGCCGTGTGAGTCGAGAGATTCCCGCATGGTTCTGCCGGATTCGTGCCGGAATAGGTTATCAACCAGTAGGTCGACGTGGTCCACTACGGATTCATGGTCAGCAAAGGCCTCACCTCTACGAACCCGCCGGTCTCAAAGTTAGGGCAACCCTTGGCCAGCG
>JBDTAV010000107.1:0-11345 GCA_039924385.1 Steroidobacteraceae bacterium | reverse complement strand
CTCAGCCAAAGCACAATTCGCTGTCGTGTTCGGCGATCGATTCGAGGTCAATCGGTAACAACCGGCTCAGCAAACACAAAATTCCTGACAGGCCCTGAGTCGGGGCTTTCGCTCCAGCATGCGATCGGCCTTTCAGACGCGCTAATCGGACACGGAAACAGCCGTTTATCACGGGTTTCGCTCCGCTTGTCACGAAACGCAGGCCAATATACTAATCCCCAGGCAAGCTCAACCGCAGAGACCGCACGAACCTGAGAGCGCCTGACGATGACATCAAACACCCACTTCAAGGACCACTAGCGACTTGAGCTTCCGGCGACCGAAGTCAGACCCAGGGAACGAGTGGGGCCCCCATTTCTCGTTAGCGATCTGCCAACCGAAAATGAACTTTTAACGACAATCTAGGAGATGACAATGAAAACGATCACCACATGCACCAACATTCGCCGCATCGTCGCTACCGCGATATTTGGCACTCTGGCTTCGAGTTTGGCCGTGGATTGCACTGCTGCGGATAGCACCGATGCGCATCAAATGATAGTGCACTACGGCGACCTTAACGTATCGACTCCGCAAGGTGCGGCCGCGCTCTATAGTCGAATACGAGCAGCGGCCGATCAGGTGTGTCGGCCTCTTGACCGACAAGACCTTTTATCCAAGGGTCTCCTGGATAAATGCGTCCACAATGCGATCACGGATGCGGTGAATAAAGTCCACCAACCGGCGTTGTTCTCTGTCTTCAACGCGAAGCAGGGCAAGTCGAGGCCGATCATGCTTGCCGCTAGCAAGACTTGCTAGCCGCCGCGAAGGGCATCTATCCCTCGTGCGAATCGCGCGGAGCCGCAGGCGCCCGATAGTCGCCACCATTTTCGGTAATCGACTTCAGCTCGTACCTACCGACGACTTCGATCAATATCCGCGCACACTATCGGGAGATACCGAGCTTTTAGAAGACGAGAGCTGCGATATTCTGTTTACGCCAACGGAAAGTGTGATGTATCCAGAGCCATAAAGTTACAAGGTTCATCCGCCGGAGGACATGGCCAATATTATCGAGGGTCAATTTTAGGCCGGGCTTTTTCACCTGCGTCCGCACCGTGGTTCTCAAACTATTCAACATCGTCCGGCCGCAAATCGCCGTATTTGGCAAGAAGGACTATCAGCAACTTCTCGTTATTCGCGATATGGCGCGGCAACTGGCGTTACCGATCGAAGTGATAGGCGGCGAAACCGTCCATGAGGGCGATGCGGTTCGGGCGGGTTGCAGCGGGAAGCCAGTGACGCTTTGGACTCCCGAGGTTGGAAGACAGACTACGTGGCGATTCGCCAACCAGACCGCCTGTGGGAGCCCGCTACAAGTTCACCTGTCGTGTTCGCCGCGGCGAGACTGGGAATTACACGATTGATAGACAATATCGAATTGCCTCCAGATTCCTGAAGAAGCTCGAAGACACAATTGTTCATCCCGACCTAACTGGCCACCTACGGCGCCGCCTCACTCCTCAACCGCGCGCGTTTGCGTTGATACACAGCCAGAACCGACAAGCAATACGACGGCTGCGCGCCGACTCACTATTTCGCAACCGTCGGGGCATGCCTCAAGCACTGCATCTCAAGCACCCCGCCGAGGTAAGCGCCGCAGATTGAACCTTTCTCCACTCGTTCGGCACTTATCTCGCGAGTCAACTGAAATTTCTCTTTGAGGGAGCCATCGTGCAAATACAACGTGCCGCGTTGAGCGGCGTGACGGGAATTCTTTGCGGAATGATTTTGTCGGCCTGCGGAGGAGGGGGATCGGGCGGCGCTGCGCCGCCGCCGCCGCCCGCGACAGTCACAATTATGATCAGCCCCACCAGCATCACGCTGGGACAATCCGCGACGGTGACATGGTCCTCCGGCAGCGACACGAATTGCACCGCCAGCGGCGGCTGGAGCGGCGTGCTCTCCGCTTCGGGCACACAAACCGTGACGCCGACGGCGGCGGGCACCGATACGCTCTCGTTGAGTTGCACTGGCGGCGCTTACAGCGCAGGCAGCGCTTCCGCAACTCTCGCCGTGGCGGCCGCCACCGCTTACTCTCTCACCCGACTGGTCGCCGACACGGCTGGTGGCACCGCGGCGAACGTTGACACCAATCTGGTCAATGCGTGGGGCCTGTCGATTCCCAGCGGCAACTACTTCGCTTGGGTGGCGAATAATCATTCCGAGACCTCCACGCTGTATGACGGTAACGGCAAGCCTCAGCCGCACACCAGCGCACTGATTGTAAACTTCGCGGCAAGTTCCGCGGGAGCCACCTTCGATCCCACCGGCATCGTGTTCAACGCCAGCAAGTCGGACTTCACGATCACGAGTGCTGGCAAGAGCGCCGCTGCCTCGTTCTTGTTCGACGGCGAAGGCGGCATGATCGCCGGCTGGTCATTCACTGTCGATGCCACGCACGCCATCACCATGTACACCGACTCCGGCGGCGCGGTTTACAAGGGTCTTGCGATCGCCGAGAACGCCGGCAAGCAATTCGTCTATGCCACTGACTTTCACAACAACAAGGTGGACGTGTTCGATACAAGCTTCGCCAAGCAGGCGACCTCCGCCAGCACGTTCACTTTTGCAGACCCTGCCATCCCCGCAGGCTACGCGCCATTCGGAATTCAAGCCGTCGCCAACGGCACGGGAGGCGCCACTCAGATCTACGTGACCTATGCACAGCAACAGGGGCCGGACAATCACGCCAACGCGAACGGCGCAGGTCTGGGCTACGTCGATATTTACGACACCAACGGCAAGCTCATCAAACAATTGGTGGCCGCCGGAGCGCTCAACGCGCCCTGGGGAGTTGCATTGGCGCCCAAGGACTTCGGCTCCTTGAGCAACGCGCTGCTGATCGGGAATTTCGGCGACGGCAAGATCAACGCCTATGATGCGGCGGCCGGCACCTTTCTCGGCACGGTCGCCGACTCAACCGGCGCCGGCATCGCCAATCCGGGACTTTGGGGCATTGCCTTCGGCAACGACGCGAACAACCAGCCCCACAACACACTGTTCCTCGCCGCGGGACCCAATGACGAGGCCAATGGCAGCTACGGCCGCATCGATGTCGGCGCGATGCCACCCACGCTGAATGCGGCGCCGGTGGTTGCATTGACGGTACCCGCCGGTACGCTCAAAGGCAGCGTAAACCTTTCGGCAACAGTCACGGATCCCCTGGGCATCGCCAAGGTTGAGTTCTTCGCGGGCGCCAAGTCTCTGGGCGTAGTGACCGCATCGCCGTACACCGTGACATGGAGCACCACCACCACAGCCGATGGACAGGTCAATGTCACTGCCACTGCCACGGATGCGGATGGCAACGTGGGGACCTCCGCCGCGAGTGCCGTCACCGTCGCGAACAACGCCGTGACCCCGGTAACCCTGACGCAGCTACAGACGCAAATCTTCACGCCGATTTGTTCAGGCTGTCACACCGGCGTGGGGACGGGCCTCCCCGGTGTACAAAACCTCACGTCCGGCAATACCTTTGCCAACATCGTCAACGTGACCAGCATCGAACAGCCGTCGCTGCTGCGAATCAAGCCAAACGATTCGGCCAACAGTTACCTCGTCCAGAAAATTCTCGGAGCTCCAGGCATCACCGGATCCCGCATGCCCTTCGGCTGCGGCTTGATGTCGAATCCGTGCCTGGATCAAGCCACCATCGCGCTCGTTCAGACCTGGGTCAGTCAAGGCGCTCTCAACAACTAGCCCCACTTCCCCGCGCTTCGGAACAGTCCGAGACGCGGGGGTGTTTTGACACACTTAAGGATAAGAGCATGCAGGGTAAACCCAATCGCGGAAACGCCGCCGCTGCTGCGATCGCGTCACTGCTGGTGGCGGGCTGCGTCGGGAACGGCAAGGGACGAGGCTGTTTATCCGAACTGGCCAAAAGTAACGGTTCTGGTGCATCCAGGGACATTGTGGGCGAATGAGCCTTTCCGGAAGAATTCATTGTTACGCGCGAACTCGTTGCCAGTCGATCTTTCTAGATCGACCAGAGGCCGGCCACGGCCGAAGGAGAATTGTCTCTTGCGAACGCGATGCGCCAACTCGATGCCTGCATTCTTGTACCATTTGAATCCGGCCATCGATGTACAGCGCCGTTTGATCGCCCGATGATCCTGCTCAACAATATTATTCAAGTATTTGCAGGTTCGCAGTGTGACATTGCGCCAGCACGGGTGCTCTTTTCGCAGGAGCCACAATGCGCGGCGGCTCGGCACGTGGCCATCGAGCAGCGCGGCTGTCGATTTCAGGGCCTTGAGTTTCATCAACGCGCCACCTTCACTCCGCGCTCGGCCATCATCTCGACGAGGTCCCGATACGACAGCTGATAGGTGACATACCATCGCACGCACAGCTCGATGATATCCGCGTCAAAGGCGCGCTTGCGATAAATCGGATCACGAGCACTCGGCTTCGTCATTCCGCACCTGGGAAAAAGAATCGCGTATCCTAGCTGATATCCCGATTGCACCACAACCGATGCAATTCTTGTTGCTCAAGGATTCGCATCTACTGTAGCGTCGGCAGATATACCAGGATCAACGCGCAAAATCAGACGATTGGCCGGGTTACCGGCCGACACTTCTGAATACTTCGTAATCATTAAGCGTTGCTAACACAATAACCAGTGGCCGACCGCAGCCGGTAGGTAGACTTAGATCATGAAAAGTTATCCGCAAAGCGTTGTTGCCATTGTCTGCATAACGATTACGGCATTTGCAGCTACGCGCGCTGTCGCCGAGGAAAATGACCCACCCTCACGTGTGGCGCGATTGGCCGACATCGAAGGCTCAGTGTCCTTTCAGCCGGCCGGTACCGATGCGTGGGTGGCGCCGCCTATCAATCGGCCGCTCACCACAGGCGACCAACTATGGTCTGATGAGAATAGCCGCGCCGAATTGCAGCTGGATGGCTCGTTGCTTAGACTTGCGGCGAACACCTCCGTGTCGCTCTTGAATCTTTCGGATAACGTTACGCAGATTCAGCTGTCTTCTGGCACCTTGCTGCTGCGCGTGCGTCGTCTCGATGACAACGAAACGTATGAAGTGGATACACCCAATCTTGCCTTTACGGCGCTGCGCCCGGGTTTGTATCGCATCAGCGTCGATCCTTCAGGCAACAGCACGGCGGTGCTGATTCGCCGCGGTCAGGGCGAAGTCACCGGCGGCGGCAGTGCTTATTCCCTTGCGGATGGCGAATATGACGTTTTCTCTGGCACCGATGAATTAAGCGAAAACACGCAAGGCAACTTGCCCAATCAAGATGCCTTCGATGCCTGGAGCGCGGCACGGGATGTGCGCTCGGAGCACTCGGTGTCGGCGCGCTACGTATCCTCCGATGTGGTCGGCTACGAGGACCTCGATGAGCAGGGCACTTGGACACCCGACCCGGAGTACGGCAACGTCTGGTATCCGCGCGGCGTCGCGGCGGGCTGGGCTCCGTATCACAATGGACATTGGGCTTATGTTGCGCCCTGGGGATACACCTGGGTCGATGCCAGCACCTGGGGATTCGCACCGTTCCATTACGGCCGCTGGGTATCGGTGCGCGGGGCGTGGGGATGGATTCCTGCGCCACCGCGGCGACCTAACGTTCCCTACGTACGGCCCGTTTATGCACCGGCTCTGGTTGCATGGGTAGGAGTAGGCGCAGGAGTGGCATGGTTTGCATTGGGTCCTCGGGAAGTCTATGTGCCTTCCTATGCGGTCAGTCCCCGCTATGTGAGAAATATCAATATTTCAAACACCAACGTAAACACCACGGTCATCAACAACGTCTACAACACCACCATCATCAATAAGACGGTGGAGAACAACATCACCTACGTGAATCGCCACGTGCCAGGCGCTGTGGCGGCAACGACTTCGCAGGCTTTTGCAGGCGCACAACCGGTTGACAGAAATGCATTTCGAGTTGATCAACACACTCTCGCGCGCGCCTCGGTGGCGCCGCTGGCACCCGCCGCTGTGCCGACGAGGCAAGCGTTCATCGGCTCAGGCCGCGTGACAACCCTGCGGCCGCCCGCTGCCGTTCGCGATCGAGTGGTCGTCGCGCGCACCACGCCGCCCGTGGCACCCCCGAGCTTTGATCGGCGTCAAGAAGCCATCCGCAACAATGGAGGCAAGCCGTTATCGGTTGCGCAAGTTCAGCAAGTCACTGCAAGCGCCCCGCCGCGAGAGGCGGTCAGAATTGCGCCGGCGGCACGAATGATGTCGCCCAGTCACCCGACCGCAGCAGCCAATCCGCCGGCCGGCCCAGCCGCCAATACACGTCCGGTCGAGCGGCCGTTGCCGCAGTCAATGCCAAGTGCCGTGCACCCCAGTGAAATGCCGCCGCTTCGCCAACCGGCGTCGCCGTCGATTGCTAACTCTGTCATGGAGCGACAGCATTTACAGGAGCAGCAACACGAGCAGGCGCGTCAGAACGAGGAGCGGCAACGACTGCAACAGCAGCAACAAGCTGAACATGATCAAGCTGCCAAAGTGACTGCAGACCGGACGCGCCAGCAACAAATTGAGCAGCAGCGCCAAACGCAGGCTCAAGTTTCAGCTCAGCAACACCCACCGGAGCAGCAGCAACAACAAGCTCGACAGCAGCAAATGGAGCAACAGCATCAAGCGCAGGCTCAAGCCATGGCGCAGCAGCGCGCTCAAGAGCAAAAACAGCAGGAAGGCCGGCAGCAACAGCTAGAACAACGACACCAGGCGCAGACTCAAGCCCAGGCGCAACAGCATGCACAAGAGCTGCAGAAGTTGGAGGTGCGACAACAAGAACAGAGAAAGCAACAGGAAGCTGTGCCACCGCAAAATGCACGCAAGCCAGACAACCCGCCACCGCCAAAACAATAAAGGTTGCGCACGAGCATCCCGGTGTATTTCATGATAACCAGCTTCGCACTACAGCGGCGCGTGAGCGAGCGGCGGACGCAAAACGCACAGAAACTGGGTATTTGGCGTTCCCAATAACCTCACTGCCGCTGGCCTGGCATCACTCACCGATCAGTTGATCAAGGAAGATCCTGTCTCAATCAGCTGAGTCCAACATCTGCAGAACAAAGCGGCGAAGATTTACAGGAGTACCGAAGGTGGCAGGTGCATTTCGATCGCCGCTCCTATGGCTTCTCATGCATTCGACTTTTCCTCAAACGGAGAAAAGCAAGAGTTTCTGCCGCGTTCGCGGCAGACCGCACGCGTATTTCCTGGAAAAAGGAAGTGAAGATCAAGATCGATGCGGTAACATTCGGAATGAGGCAACCCGGTAACCGATTCCCGTGAGGCAACACGCCGACAAGTCTAATTGTCGCCGGTCACTTGCTGTTGTTCTCGATCCGCAGGTTAAGCAAGATCGTGTGCAACAGCGGCGATGAAATGGGAACCCCTGCCATCGGGAACAAGATGCCTGATCCCGTCGTGTCGATGCCACGATTCATCCCTACCGGATGTAGCTGTGGTCAAGGAGGCGCTGGGAAGGATGTCGGCATAGCTTTAAGTGCTTACGATCCCTAAGGCCCGAAGGCAATCCATACGCTGTTCAAACTGTCCTGATGATCTGGCGCGCTTGTTCCCCAACGCATCGCGGTTTATGCAGAGAACCAGGGACAATCTATCGAGGTGGTAGCTCGCGCATATGTTCAAATTGGCCGGAAACCCCCATTTCAACATTGGTTTCAGCTTCAAAGACTCCACTTTCGACCTTCGGCGGCAACGACAGTTTTGCTTCCAAGATCCAGTCGAACCGTTGCGCAGGCCCTGCCACTGACCTTTCGCCCGCTTTAATTCCCACCCGGATCATCAAATCGACCATCCCGGAAGCATGATTGTAGGAATAGTTGCCGTCGTACTGACTCTTGCCGAGGTCGGTACCGTAGATACGACCTGCGTCAAACACGAGCAGCGCCGTGCCGCCGTGCCCGGCAGCATTCTGGTACTTGAAGCGCCAGATACCAGCTCGCAAGGTCGGTATGCCAGCTCCGACGCGTGTCAGTTCCGCACCAAGTTGCGCGGGTGAAAGGGATTGCAGCAGCCGCAGATACGCTTCGACAGGACCAGGAATGGCACGTGCCGAGGCCAGCCACAAACTGACGGCACGTGGCGTGACACTCACCAAGCGCCCGAGGTCCGCCTGGCTCAGATCCAACTCAACCAATGCCGCGCGAAGCTCATCACTTACCATAGAACATTGTTCATGATTGACCCGAACATTGTCGAATATTAGTCTCTAACCTTCATCTCTAGGGAGATCATTCGCATGTTTCTCTGCAAGCACGTTGCAACCAAGATCTTAAGCAAATTCTCCGTTGCTGCTTTGGCTGCTGCGGTCGGGACATTGGCCCTAGTCGGCACCACCAAGGCGGCTGACGACACCTTGGCATCTGCATGGGGCGCCTATGAGACAGGGAAAGGTGAACTCGTCATCGTGGCTCATTTACCTGGAAGTTCTGGCAAGACAGCAATATATGACAGCAGAACGGGTAAGTTCACCCCACTGGATCGGGCATCGAAGGGACTCTGCGCTGAGCAATGTTCACGGCACATCAAGTTCTTTAAGACGCGACGCGGCGATGCAGTCGAGACCCAAGAAGCTGGAGAGATGTCCGTCGCTCGGCGGCTTCCGTTGACGGACGCGGATCTGTCATTCACCTTCCAGAAGATTGTTCATGACGGGCGGGTCTGGCGACCAGATGACAAGCGCAAGCATCCTGCTGTCGTTCTATTGGGCGGCACGGGCAATGATCTGCGAGATGATTTTCGAATTTACCCTTACCTTCTAGCGAAAGCCGGTTATGTCGCTTACGCCTTTGACAAGCAGGGGACAGGCAACTCGGCGCCTGACGAGGAGGGCATTCGCCCGCTCGCGGAACAGGCTCTCGCGGCAGTGGACGCGGTACGTCGCCTTCGGGGCGTTGATCCCGAGCGCATTGGAATCCTCGGTATCAGTCACGGCGCGTGGGTCGCGGTCGAAGCCGCGAAGGAAGATCCAAGCATCGCTTTCATCATTCCGATTGTCGGCGGTGGTGTTCCACTCTGGCGCGCAACGGAATTCGAGGTTCACAACACATTGGCCGCAAATGGTTACGGGGCCGATCAAGTGCGCGAAGGTGACGACTTCTTGTCCGGACTATTCGCAGCACTCCGGGATGGCCGGGAAGGTGACGTCCCCGCGCTGATTGCACAATCTTCGAAGCGGACTTGGTTTAAGGACACACCTGTCGCTCCGTTCGCAGGACTCCCGCCAGCAACGATCAAGGAGATCGCCGCGGTTCGGTGGCGCGACGAGCTGTCTTACGATCCGGCGACTGCGCTCGAGCAACTCCACATTCCCGTTTTTGCCGTCGCCGCTGAACGCGATCGATCCGTGCCTGGGATGGCTAACCTGGAGGGGATCGCCCGAGCGAGCGGAGGGCGCGCCACGACCTTGCTTTTGCAGGGTGCCAATCATCATCAGGCGCTGGAGGGGCGCGCCAGTTTCACCTACGCCCCCGCGCTCGCCGTGAACTTCGAAAAGTGGCTGGCAGAGAACTTGAAGAGGAAGGGGGCAAATGTGGGACAGCAGCGAGATGCCTTTCATGCTGCGGCAAGGACCTCGGGGACAATTCCTGATGCATTCGGCAGGACGGTCGGCGCGAGATTCTAATTAGCTCTCGGACAGCTCTCGGCACAGCGCGATCCGCACAAGACGCAACGCCGCCCCCCCCCGACACTATGTTCTGAAATCATCAGAGATTGTTCAGAAGGTGAGCAACCGGTCGTTTGGCCTATAGCGACTTGGACGCCGATGATACGGAGTTACTTTCGCGAGAGCCTTTTCTTTCATCCTTTCTTCGCCAGCGTGGCGTTGAGATAGATTTGCGTAGTCTGGATATGTTGGTGACCAAAGCACAACGCTATGATGGATCGATCAACGCCTTGCTGGAGTAAGTCAACCGCCTATCGGCAACATCCTTTTGGGGAGGCAAATTATCGCAGTCTATCTAGCCGCACTCTGCCACGCGCCGCGCGTAGTGTTGTCGCTCGAATGAATTACGCGCGAGGTGCTCGGCCTTCGCGAAGTGTACACGCGCCATAACGGGCTGACCGGCCTGAAGTTCAAATTCGCCCAATGCCGCCCAATAAAAGGGGTAGCTATCGAGAATCTCTCGGTCACGAATCTCACTCAGACTCGCCAAACCCTGTTCAGCGCCCGCGTGCCGACCGATGGCGATTGCGCGGTTGAGCGCCACGATGGCCGATGGTCGCAATTCCAAGAGATGGTCATAAAGCGCAATGATCGCCAGCCAATCCGTGGCCTCGACTGAGGCGGCGCAAGCATGCACCGAGGCGATGGCGGCCTCAACCTGGTATTCACTCAATTCCCAGCCCTGTGCCGATTGTCCCAGAAATGCGTGGCCTTTGAGAATGAGCTCACGGTCCCAGCGGTTTCTGTCTTGCAACTTAAGCGGCACAAAATTTCCGGACGCATCTTCGCGTGCCGGCATGCGGGCCGCATTCAAACACATGAGTGCAGCGAGCCCGTAGGTGGATCCGCAACGCCCGAGTGGATGCTCTAGCAACAAGCCCACCAAGTACATGGCCTCGTGGCACAGTTCTTGCCGAACCGCGAATACCGGGTTTGCACCATGATAGCCTTCGCTGAAGACGAGATAGAGCGCGCGCTGAACCGAGGTAAGGCGTTTCGCGACATCGGTCTCTCGCAAGTCGAGCAGCTGTTTCGCCTCGGCCAGTATTTTCTTACCGCGCAACACGCGCTTCTCGATGGCAGCGATGCCGGAAAAAAACGCCGCGGCGATCTCTGCAGTGCTAAAGCCGCAGAGAATGTGCAGCATCAATGCCACTTGCGCCTCCTCGGACAATTTGGCGTGACAACAACTGAACATCATTCGCAGCTGGCCATCCTGAACCGCCGAAGGATGAAACAGCGCGTCGATATCGAAGGGCTGCGCTACTTCTTCCGGCGAGCCATTTTGGATGAATAGGTGCGACAAAGCCTCTCGGGTTCTATCGCGTCTCAGCAGATCAAGAACGCGATTCTTGGCCACCGCCATGATCCACGCCGCAGGATTGTCTGGAATCCCTCGGAACTTCCAAACCTCAAGTGCGCGGCAGAGGGCGTCCTGCACGACGTCCTCTGCCAGCGCAAGATTCTTGGTGCCGAGACGCCGTGCGATCGCCGACACCAAGCGGCCGGATTCGTGCCGGAATAGGTTATCAACCAGTAGGTCGACGTGGTCCACTACGGATTCATGGTCAGCAAAGGCCTCACCTCTACGAACCCGCCGGTCTCAAAGTTAGGGCAACCCTTGGCCAGCG
>JBDTAV010000106.1:0-78350 GCA_039924385.1 Steroidobacteraceae bacterium | reverse complement strand
GAGTCGTGCCGCGCGGCATCTGTACCGTGGGCGCCGATTCAGGTCCTAACACGGCCGTCTTGATCTCTTCGTGGTCAGTGCCTAAATCGGCAACGAACGAGGCTTCCAATTCGCGCTCGAGTTCCGTCAGGTCCTTATCGCGCGCGCGGCTCTCGGCTTCCGCCATCATGCGCCGCGATTTTTCATCGAGACCCGCGACCATCGTCGGGGCATCGGACGGGTGATCGGTTTCCTCGAGTCTGGGGATGCTGATCGAAGCGCCCGAAGCCGCGCCTTCGAGATGATCCAGGTCCAAACCCAAATCATCGATGGAGAGCTCGGCGGTTTGATCCGCTTTGTTGACCTTGCCCAGCTTGGACGAAATGCGGTCACGCAAATCGGCGGACTTCAATGTCGGCGACTCTGCTGTCGGCGAGTCCGAGAAATTCATCAGCTCGGATTCGACCGTCGGTTCATCGCGTGGCGGCATCTTGCGCGTCGGCGAATCATCGGCACCACGTTCCGCGTGATCCAACGTGAAATCGAGGTCTGTACCGGCATGCAAGCCCGACGATTCGCCGGTTGCCGCCGTGTCGTCGATATCCTTGGCAATGGTTTGGTCAATGCTGCGCTCGCCTTCCGGGTCGCCGAACAGATCGATATCGACGCGGTTCTCGCCGCCTTCGAGATTCAAATCGACCAACGCGCCGGCGCCTCGGCCGCTGCCGGCGCTGGCGGCAAATAACGGCTCATCCGGGCAGATCTGCTTGCCCATGATGACAATCTTGTCCCACTCGCCGGCTGGCGCGCGATCGCGCGTGGCCTCCAGGCCTTTCGCGGTTTGCAGGAAGGCGTCCTTGTTGCCCCACACGAAATAAATTTCCAACAGCTTTAAGCGCAGATCGCGTCGATCCGGCTCGCGCTCGAGTGCAATGCGCACCAGATCGGCGGCTTGATCATAAAGACCATACGCCATGTGAAAGTCGGCTTCCGCCAGCGGATCACCCTGATCGAGATTGACAGCGCTTTCGCTCGACATCGTGTCGTCAGGCGCCTTGAGATCCGCGGTGGTTTCACCGTAGCGCTCCGCAGGCTCGTTGAAGTCCGGCATGCGATGCTCGCCCGACTCCTCAACGACGAATGAGTCATCAGCACCGCGGCTGCTCGCGACTCGCGCGGTCGGATCACGAAATTCAGAAATGTCGGTCGAATCCAGCCCAGGGAAGTCCCCGCCACCCCCGCTGTTTGCCTGCCGGCGGCGCCAGGAGGCGATCGCAAGCCCGGCGATCAATGCAAGGATGACCGCGGCCGGCAACCACCAATTCTGCTGCAGCCAGTCGATCCATGATCCGCCGCTCGCGACGGGAGCCGGCTTCTTCACGACGACCGGCTTGGGCGTCGGCGCGAGTGCGGGCGTTGGCGTCGGCGCCGCGGTGTTTTCGGCTGGCGCGGGCACGGGCGTCGGCGCGGGCGTCGTCGCTTCAGGCGTGCCCGGCTTCGTTTCCGTGGGGGTCGGTTCCGGTGCGGGAACGGACTTGGGAGCGATCGTCGTTTGCGGCGGCGTTGGCGCCGGCGCTGCTTGCGAACCCAGCTTGCGCTGCAGGTCGCTCAGCTCGTTGTTCTTCAGATCGAGCAGACGATGCGCGTCCGCCAGCTGCTGCTCCAGATCCTGGACGCGGCCCTTAAGCGCCTGCGCTTCACCGCCGGAAGCGGACTCGCTGCTGCTATTGCTGGTACCGCTGCCGGCACCCGGCGTCACCAGACGCAGGTGGCCGCTGGATGCGGTAGCCGCGTTGCCGCGCCAGGTATCCATTTGACGATGCACTTCGCCCATTGCCTCGGATTGGTTCAGCGCCGCGATTTCATCGCCGCCGGGCACCCGCAACACGGCACCACGCCGCAGGATATTGATGTTGCCGCCGAACGCCTCGGGATTCGCGCGGTACATGGCAATCATGGTCTGATCGATGTCGCCTCGCGATCCAGCATGCAAGCTGCGCGCAATCTTGGTCAGGGTGTCGCCCTGAGCGACGCGATAGGTGCCCTCGGCGGCCTGAGCGGTAGTCTCAGCGCTGCTCGGCGTTGAGGTGCTCTCGGGCGTCGGACTCGCGGCTGCAGTGCTCGGCGCAGAGCTTGCGCTCGCTGCGCGCTTCGCGGATCGGCCGCCGTGACCTGAACGTTTCGGTGCTGTGGCAGGCGTACTCGCAGAGGGTGTGGCCGTGGTATCGGTGGGCGCAGGAGTCGCGGCCTTGATGCGAGGGGTCGCTGTGGGTGCCGGCGCAGTCGGCGCCGTGGTTGCCGCCGCCACCGGAGCTGCGCTGCTGGCGCGCTCTCCGGGGGTGTAGACCGGGGGGTCGAGCAGCACGGTGTACTCGCGCATCAGGCGCCCGCGGGCCCAGTTCACCTCAACCAGGAACGTCACAAAGGGCTCGGGAATCGAATCGGTTGAGCGCACCAGCAATACGTCGCGGCCGTCCTTGCTCTTGCCAACTTTGAAGGTCAGCGTCGAGAGAAAGGGCGGACGATCGATGCCATAGCGGGTAAAGGCGTCCTTAGGCGCAAGGGCAGCGCGCAAGGCGGTCAATTCTTCAGGTCCGGCCGCAATCAGGTCGATTTCGGCGTTCATTGGCTCGTTCAGCGACGAGTTCAGGTGTATCTCACCCAGGCCTAAGCCCCACGACAACGATGGGATCAACAGGCACGCCATCAGCATGAGGCGAGACAGGGTCACAAACATTTCAACTCCCAGAATTCTGGTGGGCAAGCGAACAAAGTTCATTGTGCTATAGGGGCTTGGAAGCGAATTTTCTCTTGCCTTTTACATAAGCCAATAACTATATCTCACTGGGATCTATTTACCAAAATCTGGGCCACCGAAACTGCGTTATGCGCCGCACATTTCCTAACATTATCGGCCACCACCCAAAAATTTAGACCTCGATCACGACTCAAATCAGCCCTTACGCGGCCTACATATACCCGATCCGGCTCGGTTGCCAGTGTGGCGGGCGTCGGAAATTCAGCAATGGATTCCGGATCAATCAGCTCCAATCCGCTCCCGCGTTGCAGCACATTCAGGGCATCCCCGAGGGCAAAGGACCTCTGAAACGAGGCATGGACCGCCAGGCTGTGGCCAAAGAAAACCGGTACCCGTGCCGCGGTGGCGTTGATCTCAAGGGAGGGCAAATTCAGCACCCGGCGCGTCTCTTCCCACAACCGTCGCTCCTCGCGCGACACGCCGTCGGCCTCGATGGTGTCCACGGCGGGAATGACATTGAAAGCGATTTGCCGGCCAAAGGCTCTGCCCTTGGCCTTCTTGCCGCTGAGCATCGCGACGGTTTCGCCGGCGAGTTCTTCCATGGCGCCGCGCCCGCTGCCCGATACCGCTTGGTAGGTTGCCACCTCGACCCGCTCCAGACCGGCCAACTGATGCAGCGGCGCGAGCGCAGTCGCGAGTGCCACGCTGGCGCTCCCAGGCAGCGCGATCAAACCACTTTGCCCTACTGCATCGAGATCCTGCGCATTCACATCCGCCACCACCAAGGGCACCTCGGCGCGCGAGCGAAATGCCGCCGACCCGTCGATCACCCAGGCATGCGCGGCCGCGGCCTGCGCGTAGCGTTCCGAGAGAGCCGCGCGTCCGCAAAAAAATACCAGGTCCACGCGTGCGAAATCGAAGGCCGCGACATCGCCCACGGTCAGGGTGTCGTCCTCCGCGACCGGCCCGCCCCCGCGCCGTTCGTCGTCGAGCGCGTGCAGTTCAGCGAGCTCGATTTTTCGCTCCCGCAGCTCGTCGATCACCGCCGCACCGATCAAACTCGACACGCCGACGACGGCGACCCGCGGCAACGCAGCGGCGCTCATCGGGTAATCACGGGGGTGGGCGACACCACATCGGCGCATTGCGCCCGGAATCGCAGACAATGATCCATCAGCACCAACGCCAGCATCGCCTCCGCGATCGGCGTGGCGCGAAGACCCACGCAGGGGTCGTGACGCCCGGTGGTGACCACCTCGACCGGCTCGCCGTGAATATTGATGGTTTGGCCGGGCAGAATAATGCTCGAGGTGGGTTTCAATGCGAGGCTCACGACGATGTCCTGGCCCGAAGAAATGCCGCCCAATACACCGCCCGCGTGATTGCTTTTGAAGCCTTGTGGAGTCATTTCGTCGCGATGCTCCGAGCCGCGCTGCTCGACTGACTTGAAGCCTGCGCCGATCTCGACGCCCTTCACCGCATTGATGCCCATCATCGCGCTCGCCAGGTCAGCGTCCAGGCGTTCGAACACGGGTTCGCCCCAGCCGGGCGGCACGCCTTTGGCGATCACCGTGACGCGCGCGCCAATGGAATCGCCCGCTTCGCGGATGCGCCAGATGAAATCTTCGAGTTCCTGCACGCGCGCTGGGTCGGGACAGAAAAACGGGTTCTCGTAAGCAGCCTGGGGACTGACGGGCTGCAACTCGATGGTCCCCAACTGCGCCAAATATCCATGGATGATGATGCGCTGCCGTTCGCGCAAATACTTGCGTGCGATGGCGCCCGCCGCCACGCGCACCACGGTTTCGCGCGCCGAGGAACGCCCGCCGCCGCGATAGTCGCGAAAGCCGTATTTCTGCTGGTAGGTGTAGTCAGCGTGTCCGGGGCGAAAGCGGTCTTTTATCTTCTCATAGTCGCGGGAGCGCTGATCCTCGTTGGCCACCATGAGCGCGATAGGCGTGCCGGTGGTCTTGCCTTCGAATACGCCCGATAAGATGCGCACCGTATCGGGCTCGTGTCGCTGACTCGTGAATTTCGAAGTTCCCGGGCGGCGGCGATCGACATCGACCTGTAATTCCGCTTCCGTGATTTCAAGTCCCGGCGGGCAGCCGTCCACCACGCAACCCAACGCGGGGCCGTGGCTCTCCCCAAAACTGGTCACGGTGAAAATCCGACCGAAAGTATTACCCGCCACGCCCCTGCTCTCCCACCGCGTTAAAGATCACGTGCCGCGCCCAGATCACGCGCATTCAGCAAAAACACGCCCTTGCCGCCCATCGCAATCCGTGGCCAAACAAACGGCAAACGCGGAAATGCCTTGACCAGTGCCATCTCGGTATTGCCGACTTCCACAACCAGGATGCCGTCATCCTCGAGGTGAGAGCGCGCTTCCGCAAAAATCGCACGAACCGAATCCAAACCATCCGCGCCTGAGGCCAATCCCAGTCGCGGCTCGTGCCGATACTCGGGCGGCAACCCGCGCATCTCGTCGCGCCCCACATAAGGCGGGTTGCTCACGATGATATCGTAACGACGGCCGCCGACGCCGCCGAAATAGTCGGATCGCAGCGCATTGACACGCGCTTCGAGCGCCAGCCGCCGCACATTGCGCCGGCAGACCTGCAGCGCCGCGGTGGATATATCGGCCGCGTCGACCTGCGCCCGAGGAAAAGCCGTGGCGCAGGCCAGCGCAATCGCCCCGGACCCCGTGCCGATATCCAGGATGCGGCGTACCCGGCGCGCACGGGTCCAGGGCGCGAAGCGATTGATCACGAGCTCGGCGATCGGCGAGCGCGGCACCAGCACACGCTGATCGACATATAGCTCGAGGCCGGCAAAAAAGGCGCGATGCGTAAGATACGGCAGCGGGATGCGCTCGGTGATGCGTCGATGCAGCAGTTCATCGATGCGCACCGTCTGGCGCGGCTTCAGTTCCAACGGGTAGGCGCCGGCGCCGCGCGCGTGCGCGAGACCGGCGACAAAAAACACCAACTCAGCCGCTTCGTCGCGCGCGCAACTTGTACCGTGACCGAAATGGACGCGCGCGGCACGCAGCGTGCGTGCGCAGCGCAGAATGGCCGCGCCGACGTTTTCGGTTGCGCGCACGAGTTTCGCGGCTGTGTGGGATAATCTCGGCATGGCTGTGCGATCGAAATTATTGTCCCTTGCGTTTCTGTGCGTTCTCGCGGCCGGGGGCGTCGCCGCGGCGATCCTATGGTGGCCGAAGCCGCCGGTCGTGCTCACGAGCGGTACCATACTCGAACCCGCCCGGGCGCTGGCGGATTTTAGCTTGATTGACAACCGGGGCCGCAGCTTTGGCGCCCAGAATCTGCGCGGCCATTGGTCATTAATGTTCTTCGGCTATACCCATTGCCCCGACTACTGCCCCACCACATTGACGACACTCGCGGCTATGGAAAAGCAGTTGCGCGCCGCCGGAAGTGTGACGGCGCCGCAGGTGATTTTCGTCTCGGTCGATGCCAGGCGCGATACGCCTGCGCAGCTGAATCAGTTCGTCCCTAATTTCGATCCCGACTTTATCGGCCTGACGGCCGCCAGCCAGTCAGCCATCGAAGCGCTCGCCAAAAAATGGGGCGTAGCGGTGAACATCGAGTACGCCGCGGACGGCAACTACATCGTGGATCATTCCGCCGTGATCTTCGTCATCAATCCGGCCGGCCATCTCGCCGCCGTTCTGAGCGGCCCGTTCACGGTCGACACCCTGCGACGCGATTTCCGGCGCATCGTGACCGCCGACGGATGATATTCCACCGGCTGTTCGTGTGGTTCCAACACGTGCTGCCGCAGCACGCGCTGTCGCGGCTGGTGCTGCGCGCGACACGGGTGCGCGCGCCCTGGTTCAAAAATTGGCTTATCCGCGGTTTCATGAGGCTCTACACGATCGACATGAGCGAGACCGTGCAACCGGAGCCCTCGAGCTTTGGCAGCTTCAATGAGTTCTTCACCCGTGCGCTGAAACCCGATGTCCGCTCCGTTGCCGGCGGGCTCGGCGAGATTGCCTGTCCGGTCGACGGCGCAATCAGCGAAGCCGGCAAAATTGACGGCGCCAACCTGCTGCAAGCCAAAGGCCGGCACTACACCCTCGATGAGTTGCTGGCCTTGCGAGGCTGGGCAAAGCATTTCGAAGGCGGCTCATTCGCAACCATTTATCTTGCGCCGTTCAACTATCACCGGGTGCACATGCCGCTTAAGGGGCGGCTGCGCGAGACTGTCTATGTTCCCGGCCGTCTGTTCAGCGTCAATGCCGCCACGGCATCCCTGGTTCCACGGCTTTTTGCACGTAACGAGCGGGTGCTCACCTGGTTCGACACCGAATTCGGCGAATTCGCGCTGATTCTGGTCGGCGCGCTCAATGTGGGAAGCATTGCCACGGTGTGGGCCGGGGACATCACGCCGGCGTCAGGGCGTGTGCCGGCCGCACTGCCGCCGCAGGAGGTCTCGCTCGAGAAGGGCGAGGAATTGGGGCGTTTCAACATGGGCTCCACGGTGATATTGCTTTTTCAAAAAGATCGCGCCCGATGGAATGATGAATTGCGCGCCGGCACGACGGTCAGACTAGGCCAATCGCTGGGCCACCTTACGTGAGCTGGCGTCCGAGCGCGGCACTTGCCGCGTTGAGGCTGCGCGCCGCGATGCTGAAGGCCGCGCGCACGTTTTTCGAAAGCCGCGGGGTATTGGAGGTGGAGACTCCCGCTTTGAGCGCCGCCGCCGTAAGCGATCCGCAGATCGAAACATTGACGACGCAGGTCGCAGGCGTTTCGGGCCGCCGCTATCTTTGTCCGTCCCCTGAATATGCCATGAAGCGCTTATTGGCGGCCGGCAGCGGCGACATCTATCAGATCTGCAAGGTGTTTCGCGATGCTGAGCGCGGCCGTTGGCACAACCCGGAATTCACCATGGTCGAGTGGTATCGCGTCGGGCTCGACGATACGGCCTTGATGAACGAAGTTGAAGCGCTGATCGGTGCGCTGCTGGCGCCGGCACGGGCACTGGGCCCAGCCGAACGCGTAAGCTACTCGGACGCATTACGGCGTCATGCCGGGGTCGATGCGTTCGATTCGACCGAGGATGAATTGCTGGAGGCGGCGAAACGGCACGGAATTCACTGCGATGCGCAGTTGGATCGCGATGCGAAACTCGATCTCTTGATGGGCCTCGTCGTGGGACCGCGCCTCGGCCGCGGCAACCCCTGCTTCGTCTGCGACTATCCAGCCACCCAGGCGGCGCTGGCGCGCCTAAAACCCGGGCTGCCGCGCATGGCGGCTCGCTTCGAGCTGTATCTGGATGGTTTGGAACTGGCGAACGGATTTCACGAGCTGGCTCAACCCGAAGAGCAGCGCGCGCGGTTCACGCGAGATCTCTCGCTGCGCGCGGCACGTGGACAGGTTCAACCGCCGCTGGACGAAAATCTTCTGGCGGCGCTTAAGAGCGGATTGCCCGACTGCGCCGGCGTCGCACTTGGGTTTGACCGCCTGGTCGCCATCGCCTTGAAAGCGGACAAATTGGCCGACGCGATGGCCTTCAGCATCGAGAATGCCTGACGGGTCGGCGCGTTAGCCCTTACCTCGCGACAAATACTCGCCGGTGCGAGTGTCGATGCGCAGGACTTCACCTTCGTTGATGAACAACGGCACACGCACCATGGCGCCCGTTTCCAGCTTCGCGGGCTTCGAACCGCCGGTCGCGGTATCGCCGCGCACGCCCGGGTCGGTCTCGATCACTTTCAGTTCCATATGGGCCGGCGGCGTGACCACGAGCGGCACGCCATTCCACAATGTGACCACGCAGACGGTGCCGTCTTTGAGCCACTGAGCACCCTCGCCCACCGCCTGCTTGGAGGCCGTGAGCTGCTCAAAGGTGTCGGGCACCATGAAGTGAAAGAAATCTCCGTCGCTGTACAGGTACTGCATATCCGTGTCGACCACGTCGGCCGCTTCCACCGTGTCCCCGGATTTCCAGGTGCGTTCGATCGTGCGGCCGGTTTTTAAGTTGCGGACCCGCACGCGGTTGAATGCCTGCCCTTTGCCGGGCTTCACCATTTCGTTCTCGACAATGGCGTACGGGTCGCCGTCGATGAGAATTTTCAGACCGGATTTGAATTCGTTCGTGCTGTAGTTAGCCATCGACGGCCTCGCGTTGAAGGGCGCGTATCATAGCCGCACTCACCGATTGTGGCCAGTTAGGCTCATGGGCAAGGGGTTTGACGCCTGTCCCAGAATGGTCAAATTCTAAGGTGTTACACTTTGGGCCAATTTACGAGGATTTTGCGGTGAACGAACAGGGTGCAGTTCCAATGATCGTGATGGCGAGGTCGCAGGACCACGTCGAGGCGATCAACAGCACTCTGCGCAAGGCCGGCCATCCGGTTCACTGCACCTGGCTGTCCGATGCCAGCGACCTGGGCGACGCCTTGACGCAGCTCAATCCGGAAATGCTGATTGTCTTCACCGAAGAACTCAGCGTGGACCTCGCGTCAATCATGAAGGTGAAGCAGCAGAACGCGCCGGGCATGCCGGTCCTGATCGTGCGCGGGACGGTCGATGAGGCGGCAATCGCCGAGGCCATGCGGCTTGGCTGCCAGGACGTGGTCACGCTCGCGAATCGCAGCCGCCTGCAGGCGGTCGCTTCCCGCGAGCTGCGCGCTCATCGTTTGGAGCGCGCGCTGTCGAGCACCCTGTCATCCGCGCGCGAATATCGCGAGCAGCTGCAAAACTTCCTCGAAGGCTCCGCCGACGCCATCACCCATGTGCAGGAAGGCATCATCGTGGATGCCAACCGCGCCTGGCTCGAACTGTTCGGCTATTCCGAGAACGACGCGCTGAACGGCACGCCGCTCATGGATTTGTTCGAACAAGAGACGCACGCCGCCCTCAAAGGGGCGCTGGTCGCGTGCCTGCAGGGCAAGTGGAGCGACCACGGACTGAAGGTGCAGGCGCTGCTCTCGGACGGCTCGACGCTTGCGCTCGAATTGAATTTGACGCGGGCGGACTACGAGAACGAGCCTGCGGTGCGCATCGCCATCGCGGCGCTGCAAAGGAAAGACCGCGATCTGGAATTGCAGCTCGCCGACGCGGTCAAGAACGACGCCACCACGCAGTTTCTGCAGCAGCGCTACGTGGTCGCCGCGATGCGCGAGCGCGCCGCGCAGAACATGAAGGGCGGCGTGCGCCAGATCGCTCATATGAAACCCGACCGATTCATCGACATTCAACATGCCATCGGCGTGGTCGCCAGCGAAGATTTCATGGCGCAGCTGGCTGATTTGCTGCGCTCGCAACTCACGGCCACCGATTTGTGCGGCCGATTCGGCGGCAACGGCATCCTGGTGATGCTGGATCGCGGCACCGCCAAGGATGTGGAAACCTGGTCCGAGAACGTGGTCAAGCGCGTGCACGATCATCTGTTCGTGCTCGAGGATAAAACCTTGTCTGCCACGGTCACGGTAGGCTTGGGACTTTTACCGCCGACCAATCCGGATGTCGCGGCCGCCATCACCGATGCCGTCAACGCGACGCGCCGGGGGCGGGAACTCGGCGGCAATCAGATGTACGTCGTGGACAAGGCCGACACGGATACCCGCGTGCAGGCCTACGACAAGATCTGGGTGAAACACATCAAGAGCGCCTTGATGGAGAATCGCTTCCGCCTCGTGCAGCACCCGATTGCGAGCCTGCTCGGCGAGGATAAGGGAATGTTCGACGTGCTGGTGCGCATGTTGGACCAACAGGGCAACGAGGTGCTGCCCGCCGAGTTCATCGCGGCCGCGGAGCGCAATGACTTGATGAAGAATATCGATCGCTGGGTGGTCGGCGCGTCCATGTCGTTCGCCGCCAATCGCAAGGCCGCCTGTATTTTCGTGCGTCTATCGAAGGACACCGTGCTGGATAAGAGCCTGCTGGCGTGGCTCGATCAACAGCTTAAGTCGCTGAAGATCGAGCCAAAGCGTCTGTGCATGCAGGTCACCGAGGAACTCGCGAATCAGTACGTGCGGCAGACCAAGGAGCTGGCGGAGAATTTGCGCAAGCTCGGCTTCCGCTTCGCTCTCGAGCACTTCGGCACGGGGCGCGATCCCCTCAAGTTGCTCAATGACATCGAGATGAACTTCATCAAGATCGACGGCTCCTTGATGCAGGGCCTGTCAACCAATCAAATCCAGCAACAGCGCGTGAAGGGTTTGGTCGAGGCCGCGAAACGCAAGGGCATCGAAACGGTGGCTGAACGCGTGGAAGACGCCAACACCATGGCGGTGCTGTGGCAGCTGGGCATCGAATTCATCCAGGGCTACTTCGTGAATGCGCCCGAGGATGTCACGATGTCGGGCGAGCGTTAGGCCGGCGTCACTTCGAGCCGATCGACCTGCTTGTAGGCGCGCGAAAAACGCTGCCGGCGCTGTCCCTTTTTATCCTGGAACTGCCTGAGCTCCTCGAATTTGAGCTTCATCGGCGCGCTGTTGCCGCTGTAAACGGTCAAGATTTCGCCGGGCGCTACCACCGCCATGGCCGCGAGGAACTCGTCGCGCTCGGCGGACTTCTTGCCCGGGATGCCAAAGAGATTCTGCCCCTTGCCGGCCGTCATCTCTTCGATTTGATTCACGGGCAAGGCCAGCGCCTCGCCGTCGTTGTTGACGAATATCGCCAGCGCCTCCTTGCTGCCCAAGGGTTGGGCCGGCAGCACCAGTGCGTTTTCGGGCACCTTGAGCACCGACTTGCCCTTTTTATTGCGGGCGTAGATTTCCCGCAGGCGCACCGCGAACCCGTAGCCCGCATCGCTCGCCAGCAGCCATAAATCGTCCGGTTCCCCGATCAGGACCGCCGCGAAAGTGGCGCCGTCCGACGGATCCACCGTGCCGGAAAGCGGCTCGCCGTAACCGCGCGCGGCCGGGAGCTGGTGGGCATCCAGGCTGTAGGCGCGGCCGGTGGAATCAATGAACACCGCCTGCTGTAGATTGCGGCCCTTCGCCGATGCCTGGTATTCATCGCCGCTCTTGTAGCTGAGCGAACGCACATCGATGTCGTGTCCCTTGGCCGCGCGCACCCAGCCCAAGCGCGACAAGACCACGGTGGTGGGCTCGCTGGTCAACAATTCCGTTTCGGAAATGGCCTGCGCCGCCTCGCGCTCCACCAGGCGCGTGCGCCGCTCATCGCCGAACTCCTCCGCGTCGCTGATGAGTTCTTCGCGCACCAGCTTGGTGAGCCGCGCCTTGCTCTTGAGGATCTTTTCGATCTCATCTCGCTCTTCCGCGAGCTTCTTCTGCTCGTCGCGGATTTTCATTTCCTCGAGGCGCGCCAGATGGCGCAGCTTGGTCTCGAGGATGGCCTCGGCCTGTTCGTCAGAGAGCTTGAAGCGCTTGATCAGCTTTGACTTGGGCTCCTCCTCAGTGCGCACGATGCGGATGACCTCATCGAGATTCAGGAACGCAATCAACATGCCGTCGAGGATGTGCAGCCGCGCGTTCAGCTTCGCCAACCGATGATTCAAGCGGCGGGTCACGGTCGATTTGCGGAAACTCAGCCATTCGAGCAGCAATTCTTTGAGGCCCATGACGCGGGGACGCCCGTCGAGCGCGATGACATTGAGATTCACGCGGTAATTGCGCTCAAGATCCGTGGTCGCGAACAAATGCGCCATGAGCGCCGGAATGTCGACGCGGTTGGACTTCGGCACCAGCACCAAGCGCGTCGGATTTTCGTGGTCCGACTCGTCGCGCAAATCCTCGACCATGGGCAGCTTCTTCTGCTGCATCTGCGCGGCAATCTGCTCGAGGACTTTGCTGCCGGACACCTGGAACGGCAACGCATCGATCACGATCTCGCCCTCCTCGATTTCATAGGTGGCCCGCGCCTTGAAGCTGCCGGAACCGGTGTTGTACATCTGCACCAGCTCATCCCGCGGCGAGACGATCTCGGCGCCGGTCGGCAGATCCGGCCCGTTGATGTGCGCCATGATCTTGCGTGTGCTCAATTCCGGATCGTCCAACAGCGCCACGCAGGCGTTCACCACCTCGCGCAGGTTATGCGGCGGAATGTCGGTCGCCATGCCGACCGCGATGCCCGATCCGCCGTTGAGCAGCAGGTTCGGCACGCGGGCCGGCAGCATGGTCGGTTCTTCCAGCGAGCCGTCGAAATTTGGCGCCCAATCCACCGTATCCGCGTCCAGCTCCTGCAGCAACAGGTCGGCATAGCGGGTCAATCGCGACTCCGTATAGCGCATGGCGGCGAAGGATTTCGGATCGTCGGTCGAACCCCAGTTGCCCTGCCCGTCGACGATCGGGTAGCGATAGGCAAAATCCTGCGCCATGTGCACCATGGCCTCGTAACAGGCGGAGTCGCCGTGAGGATGGAACTTGCCGATGACATCGCCGACGGTGCGGGCCGATTTTTTGTGCTTGGCGCCGGCCGCAAGCCCCAGCTCGCTCATCGCGTAGACGATGCGCCGCTGAACGGGCTTCAAACCATCGCCCAGGTGAGGCAGCGCCCGGTCCAAGATCACGTACATGGAATAATCGAGGTAGGCGCGTTCGGCGAAACTCTTTAGCGGTTCCTTCTCGACCCCGTCGAAATTCAGCTCTAGCTCTTTCATGCCCGCGCGCGCTAAACCTGCGCGAGGTTGCCCTTGGTTTCGAGCCATTCGCGCCGATCGCCGGCGCGCTTCTTGGCAAGCAGCATGTCCATGAGCTGATCCGGACTGTCTTTGCTGTCGATGGTCATTTGCACCAGGCGGCGTGTTTGCGGCGCCATGGTGGTCTCGCGCAACTGCAACGGGTTCATTTCACCCAGGCCCTTGAAGCGCGTCACTACCGGCTTGGTGCGCGGACTCTCCGCGGCAATGCGCTTCAAGGCCTTTTCGCGCTCCGCTTCATCGAGCGCGTAAATCACTTCCTTGCCGGCATCGATCCGGAACAACGGCGGCATGCAAACGTAAATATGACCGGCGACCACCAGCGGTCGGTAATGCCGCAGAAACAGCGCGCACAGCAAGGTGGCGATGTGCTGCCCATCGCTGTCGGCGTCCGCGAGGATGCAAATCTTGTGATAGCGCAGGCCCGACAAATCGCTCGCGGCCGGATCGACGCCGATCGCGACGCTGATGTTGTGTACCTCTTGCGACTGCAGCACTTCGCCGATGTCGGCTTCCCAGGTGTTCAAGATCTTGCCGCGCAGCGGCATGATGGCCTGCGTCACCCGATCGCGGGCCTGCTTTGCCGACCCGCCGGCCGAATCGCCCTCGACCAAGAACAATTCACCGCGCGTCGGGTCCTGGCTGACACAATCGGCCAATTTGCCGGGCAGAGCCGGTCCCGCGACGACGCGCTTGCGCGCGACCTTCTGACTGTCCTTGAAGCGCTGCTGCGCATTGGCAATCGCGAGCATCGCGATTTTCTCGCCCTGATCGGAATGCTGATTCAGCCACAGCGCGAAGGCATCCTTGATCACCCCTTGTACGATGCCGGCGGATTCGCGCGATGAGAGCTTTTCCTTGGTCTGACCCGCGAATTGCGGCTCGCGCATCTTCATGGAGATTACGAAACTCACCCCGTCCCAAACGTCTTCGGGAGTAAGTTTCAAGCCGCGCGGCACCAGGTTGCGAAATTCACAGAACTCGCGCACCGCATCGGCCGCGCCGGTGCGAAGGCCGTTGACATGCGTGCCGCCTTCGACGGTGGGAATCAAATTGACGTAGCTTTCGGTGATGCCGTGCTCGGACTCGAGCACCCACGCAAACGCCCAGTCGAGCGTCCCACCCTCGATATCGCGCTTGCCGTAAAACGTCTCCGCCGGCAGCCACTCGCCCTTGCCCAACTCCTCCGCCAGGTACTCGTGCAAGCCGCCGGTGTAGAACCATTGGTCCTTCTCGCCGCTGATTTCGTTCTTCAGCGTGACCCGCAAGCCCGGACACAGCACGGCCTTGGCTCGCAGGACCTGCTTAAGTTTTGGAATGGCAAACTTGTCGGTATCGAAATACTTCGGATCGGGCCAGAACCGAATGGTCGTGCCGGTCTTTGACTTTGGAACTTCGCCGACGACTTCGAGCTTGGAGGTGGCCTTGCCGCCGGCAAAACTGATGTTGTACTCTTTGCCGCCGCGCCGCACCCAGCATTCCAAATTCTTCGACAGCGCATTCACCACCGATACGCCGACGCCGTGCAATCCGCCGGCATGTTGATAGGTCTTGTCGTTGAATTTCCCGCCGGCGTGCAGCCGCGTCAAAA
Source organism: Steroidobacteraceae bacterium (assembly GCA_039924385.1). GTDB lineage: Bacteria > Pseudomonadota > Gammaproteobacteria > Steroidobacterales > Steroidobacteraceae > Bog-1198. The sequence goes on along the minus strand of JBDTAV010000106.1, from coordinate 63,384 downwards.
TCAATTCAACGCCGCTCACTTTTTCTTTCGGGTGGATGTCGACCGGCATGCCGCGGCCGTTGTCCTCGACCTGGCAGGAGCCATCCTTGTACAACGTGACCGCGATGTTGTCGCAGTGGCCGTTAACGGCCTCATCGACGCTGTTGTCGATCACCTCGTGCGCCAGATGATTGGGCCGGGTGGTGTCGGTGTACATGCCCGGCCGCCGCCGCACGGGATCCAGACCGCTCAATACCTCGATGTCGGAGGCTGTGTAAGACGATGCCATCAGTTACCTTCGTTGAACGCGGCGGAGTTTAGCACGCTGTACCACGACGCAATGGCTGGCACCGGCCGGACGATTCCGTTATCTTCGGCGCATGGGAATCGCCAACCAGCAAAATATGACTCGCACCATTCCGGTCCTGCCGCAACCCTACGGGATTCGCGTGCGGCTGCGCCCGGGCGATCCGTTCGCCAAGCTGGTCGGCGCCGATTGGCAGAAGACCCATTGGTTTTTTACCGCCGCCGAGCGCGATCGGACGCTCGAGGACATGTCGCGCAAACACGAGTATTCCCGCATCGGCGATCAACCCGCACTGGTGTTTGAAAAGGTGGAGAACCTCGGCGAAAGCCGCAGCTTCTAGAAAGTTCTTCCGAGGAACAGGTAATAGGCGCTGTGTCCGGCGGTGTCGTAGCCTGAACCCAGATAGACCGGACCCAAGAAGGTGTCGAACGCCAGGAACAAAGATGCGTCCTTGTGCGTCGAGCCGAAGCTGATGTTGCCGCGCGTCTGCCAGGTGTTGCCCATTTCCAGCGACATGCCGAGATAGGCGGGAAATTCAAAAAAGCCCTCGCCCCCGCGGCCAATCTTGCGGAAGTAGATGGCGCGGGCAATGGCGTAGTCCGGACCGAACAGGGAACTGGGTGCAAGTCCCGACAGATTAAAAAACCCTCCCAACGAAAAGAAATCCGGCACCGCGGTCGGTTTGATGGTGCCGCCCACGACGCTGCCCGCCGAAGTCCACAGCAAGAGTGTGTTGCGGCCGAGCGAACGGGCCATGAGCCAATCCGCCTGAACTTTGTCGTAGGCGGTATCGGCGCCCAAGTCGATGCGATTCGCGTCCCACCGCAGGGTGAATTGCGATCCCTCGCGCGGAAAATGCAGATTGTCGAGCTGGTCGTAGCTGAACTTCACGAATAGCTCGCCGTTGTTGTATTGCGACTCCACCAGCGTCGGGTCGCCCAAGCGCACCGTCGCCGCGCCGTTGGTACGGTGATAGCCGACGCGGATCTCGCCCCAATTGCCGAGCGTGCGGCCGATGTCGAAAGCGGCTCCGGCCTCGCGATCGCGATAATCCGCCACCTCCGCGTCATTGGTGTAGAGCTGCAGATCCCGCGCTTCGATGCGCAGGCTGGGCGCGATGAACCACGTGTGCGTGGCATTCAAGGGCTGATAGAACTCGCTTGCCACTTTCGGATCGCTGCCGATCTGCACGTCCGTCACCAGTTCGCCGCCGAGCTTGTCGAGCTCGGTCAAAATGAAGCGCGCCGCCGCGTTGTAGCGGCTGTTGCCCTGAAAATTGTCTTCCAAATCCAATCCGAAGCGCACATAGTTGGGGCCCCAGGACTTGCGCCGTGCCCGTATTTCGATGCCGGACTCCGTATCGGCGCCCTGACCCTGGTCCACCAATGCGTAGTCCAGCGTCTCGAAATTGCCGAGGCCATACAACTCCGTGATTCGCTCCCCGACCGCGTCCACATTCAAGGACTTGCCCACCAACGGTTGCATCTCCGCCATGATGGTCTTTTCATAGCGCTTGGATTGTTCATCGACACGCACGAACTTGATGGCCGGCAGACCGGGCTCGCGTGCCGCGCGGCGCACCAGGTAGTCATTGTAAGCAGCGTCGCCGACGCGCAGCGCTTCGAGTCTGCCGAGCATGCTGCGCGCGGCGCTTTCACCCGCGCTGATGGTCGAAACCGCCGCAGCGAAGTCGGTGGAACTCGCGGATCCCATGGTTGGCTCGATCAATACATCCGCGGCGCTCAGGGTGGCCCGCTGGCGATCGGTGTCCTTGCGCACCAGAATCGCGAGCATCTGATTGGAAATCGACAGGGCCGAGTCCAGTGCGGCGCGCGGCTGCAGGGGAAAACTCACGTCGGAGACGATAAGGATGTCAGCGTGCATTTGCCGCGCCACATCGATGGGCAGATTCTCCGCCAGGCCGCCGTCGACCAACAATCGGCCCTGGGATTCCACCGGCGCGAACAGTCCCGGCGCGGAGATGCTCGCGCGCATCGCGATCGACAGGTCTCCCTTGTCCAGCAGCACGGCACTGCCGGTGACCAAGTCGGTGGCCACGGCACGAAACGGCGTCGGCAGCAGGTCGAAGTCGGTGCTGTTGCTGAACGGCAGGGTGAGCTGGCGCAGCGTCTCCTGCAACTTCTGTCCCTGGATGAATCCTTTCGGCAGGAGAATCTTGCCGTGCTTCAAACCGAGCGGCAGGCGCACCAGAAAGTTTCGGTCATCCTGCTTGCGCCGAAATGCCAGGTCGCGGCGCGGCGGCGCATCGCGGAACGCCTCCTGCCAATCGACCGTGCGCATGGTGGCGTCAATCTGCGCGGCCGTCATTCCGCTGGCATACAAACCGCCGACGACGGCGCCCATGCTGGTGCCGGCGATGCAGTCGATGGGTATCTTTAGTTCTTCGAGAACCTTCAGGACGCCGATGTGCGCCATGCCGCGCGCGCCGCCGCCGGATAACACCAGGCAGATGCGTGGCCGCGCCAGAGCAGCCTCTGCTGCCGGCGCGGCTACGGCATCAGCCGCGTAAACCCATCGACAACTCGCCGCCAGCGCACAGGCCAATCCGAGACGTATGGCGAGCTTCCCACGTATGGCGCGTTTCCCCATGAGGGGTCTAGGAGCCTAGAGCACTATGTCGATACTGGAAGCGGTCAAGGTGTTGCTGGCGCGGTCATACATACCCCGGGCCACGAACTGAGTCGCCGGCGTCGGCGTGGCAAATGTGGTGTTGAGTCGCGTCACGAAGTCGGCAAAGGTGATGTATGACGTGATCGAACCGGTGCTGGACTCGCTGATGGCGCCGGGACCCACGGAAAATCGCGGATTAAACAGCGGCAGACCGTTCCCCGCCGACGCGGCAACCGCCGGAACGATGCTGGGGGTCGCACTCAGGGTCGTGATGTCGAGGGTTTCGGCGCCGATGCGCAACTGTCCGGAACCGAACGCGGCATTGGAAAGATCGATCGTCAGGCCGGTGGCGGTGAGCGTGGCGAAAGGCGCCGCCGTCCCGCTGCCCGTCCAAACCACCGCCAAGGTGGCGGCAACGCTCGGTTCCGCAAGCACACTTGTTGCCAGGAAATCCGGCGGCGCGGTTCCGAAGGGAGCGAGGTAGCCATCGATCCACAAGGGATCGCCCGGCGCAGCCGTGGGAAGGGTGAGCGCGCCGGTGTCAACCACGAAACTTGCCGCCAGCGGATCCTGGGCGGCGCTCACACCATTGCCGGCAAAGTCAAAGACACTCGCTGGATAGTTTTCGATGGCCTGTAAATTCAACTGCAGGCTGCCCGAAGCGGCGGAGGCCAACGAACCAAACAGCTCGGTCGATTGCAGCCGTATCGAGCCCGTGTCCGTCGCCGAGGCCCCGGTGGAATCGAGAATCGTCACGCCTGCGGAGGACACGGAATATAGCCCGCGCGCCGTGATGTGCTGGCCGACGGCAACCGAGTTGTAATTCAAGGGCCCCAACGTCGAGACGCCATCCCCGGTTACCAGAGTGCCGGGCCCGATGAGAACCTGCGAATCCTGGTTTTCATACTGAATCACCTGGGCCGCATTCGCGGTCAGCAGCCCGCCGCGTAGGGTGAGCGTGTTGCCGCTGCGTGCGATCACATCGCCTTCGATGCCCTCGGTGAAAAAATCTTCCAAGGTCCCGCCGGCCACGACATACACCGAATGAAAGATGCCCGCGTTGATACCCGGAGCGGTGGTCGGCGTTGGTTCGAACGTGGTGTAGGCCGCCGTTTCCGTTGATCCGGCCGAAGCCTGCGACAACGCGTTCAGCCCGGGGGCGCCCACATACGTGACGCCGCCGAAGGTATAGACCGTATTCGCGTCGTTGAAAATCGTGTCGGTACCCAAACTGTTCACTTCATCGAAAAATGGCCGCACGACGACCGTGTAGGTACCCGTGTTGACGCTCGAATTGATCAGCGGACCGCGCACCCGGATCAGCTTGCTGTCCGCGGCGGTGGTGGCAATCGACATGAAGGGCTTGACGGTGAGGGTCGGCGGGCTGGTGGTCAGATCGACCTTGTTCGAGGCCGTCATGTCGTAGTTGATGGCGAGACGCAGGGCATTGCTGGTCGCAAAAGTGGGTTGCAGGAGCAGACCGTTGTTGAGATCGAAAGAAACGCTGACCGCGATCGTCGTCGGAGTAACGCCAGAGGGATCCTTCACATTTACTCTGACCGGCGCCCCGTTCACCAGGACGGAAATTTGCGCGCTCGTATAGTTCATCGTAATGATGGCAGAGGTGTAGGTATCAACCGGCAGGCTGGCGGTCGCCCAGAGCTCCGACAAATTGGTGAGCTTTGTAAAATCGACTGTCTCCGGAACCGCGACGGCCGAGACTGCACCATTGAGTTTGCCCACCAGCACCACCGAGTCGATCGTCACCAAGTAACTGGAGAATTGGCCGGAGTCATCGGTGGTCGTCAACGTGGTCCACGCCACGCCGAAGCCGCTATCGAAGTTGTTGTGATGACAGCCTGTGGCAATCAAACCAAAGGCGCACGCGCCGAAGCAAGCGACCAGCCGATGGGCGATCTTATTCTGAAACAATGAATGCACAACAGATTCCAATTATTGAAGGGGGACCCACGATTAAGGCTGCGTAGAATAAAGACTTTCGAGACGTTACGCGCAGCAAAGTTCCATTTTGCCTCCCCTAGGGGGCCTTGCCGCCCTTCGGTCGGGGGACTTGCTGGGTAATGCAGTGAATATTACCCCCTCCCAACAGTACCTCGCGGGTCGGGACGCCGAGCACCGCGCGGGTCGGAAACAAGCGCTCAAGGGTGCGTATCGCTGCGGCATCGCGGCGTTTTTCGTAAAGCGGCATGACCACGCACCTATTCGCGATGTAGAAGTTGATATAAGAGGCGGCCAACCGGTCGCCGGCTCGGCGTGGATGACTGCCGGCATGAGGGTCAATGCCCGCGGCCTCTTCGGCCGTCATGAACAGGGGCCCCGGCTGATGAATTCTATGAATCTGCAAGCGGCGGCCGCGCGCGTCGGTGGCATGACGCAGGCGCTGATAGGCGTCCTGGGAAATCTCAAACTGTGGATCGGAGCGATCATCCGTCCAGGTGAGCGCTACGTGCCCTGGACTCACAAAGCAGGCGAGCTCATCGATGTGACCGCCGGTCTCGTCGAGGTAGACGCCTTTGTCGAGCCATATCACATTGCTCACCGACAGGTATCGGCGCAGCTGCTCTTCTATATCTTCGCGCGTCAAATGCGGATTGCGATTCGGATTGAGCAGGCATTCTTCCGTGGTCAGGCACGTGCCCTGTCCGTCCACGTGAATGGCGCCGCCCTCCATCACCAGCGGCGCGCGGTAGCGATCGGCGCCTTCGATCTCCAACACCTTCTGCGCAACCTGATCATCCTTGTCCCATGGAAAATACAGCCCTGCCTGCAGGCCGCCCCACGCATTGAAGGTCCAATCGATGCCGCGGCGGCGTCCTTTCGCATCGATGACAAAGGTTGGGCCGCAGTCCCGCATCCACGCATCGTTGCTGCTGACCTCGGCGACGCGCACATCGCGCGGCAGGCGCGCGCGCGCGTTCTGAAACTGCGCCGCCGAGACCCCGACCGTCACCGTTTCGCTGCCGGCGATCGCGGCAGCGACTGCGGCGAAGGCGGTCTGCGCCGGCTTTGCACCCAGGCGCCAGTTGTCCGAGCGCTCGGGCCACAGCATCCAGCATCCCGAATGCCGCTCGAATTCCGCGGGCATTCGGAAGCCGTCATTTGCAGGTGTTGATTTCAGGTTGCGCAATGCTTTCTCCCCGGTCGCGCATGCTAGCATTGCGACTGCATTTACAGGAGCTTAAGGAATGTCAGACGCGAAGCCGGTCACCCTCAAAATCCCCGCCGGGGGCGAGAAAATCAGCATCTCGAACGGCAAATTGCACGTGCCGGATCAACCCATTATTCCGTTCATTGAAGGCGATGGAACGGGCCGCGACATCTGGCGGGCGAGCGTGCGCGTGTTCGATGCGGCGGTAAAAAAGGCCTATGGCGACAAGCGCAAAATTCACTGGATGGAGGTGTTCGCCGGCGAAAAGGCCAACAAGGCATACAACACCTGGTTGCCTGACGAAACCGTCACCGCCTGCCGCGACTACCTGATCTCGATCAAGGGACCGCTCACCACGCCGGTCGGCGGCGGCATTCGCTCATTGAACGTCGCGTTGCGGCAGCTGCTGGATCTTTACGTGTGCCTGCGGCCGGTGCGCTGGTTCAAGGGAGTGCCCTCTCCGGTGAAGACGCCGGAAAAAGTCGACATGGTCATCTTCCGTGAAAACACCGAGGACATTTACGCGGGCATCGAGTTCGAACAGGGTTCCGCGGAGTGCCAAAAATTTCTTAACCTATTCAAGCAGAATTTTCCAAGGCAGTACGCCAAAATCCGCTTTCCGGACACCTCGGGCATCGGCTTGAAACCTGCCTCCAAGGAAGGCACCGAACGGCTGTTCCGCGCCGCGGTGAAGTATGCGATCGACAACAAGCGCAAGAGCGTCACGATCGTGCACAAGGGCAACATCATGAAATTCACCGAGGGTGCGTTTCGCGGTTGGTCGTACCAATTGGCGGAAAGAGAATTTCCGAATCAGGTGTTTACGTGGGAGCAATGGGAGCGCATCAAGTCGACCGCCGACGAGAAGGAAGCGAATGCGCAGATGGATGCGGCCAAGAAGGCCGGCAAAGTCATCATCAAGGATGCGATCGCCGACATCACCTTGCAGCAGGTGCTCACGCGACCGGACGAGTTCGACGTCGTCGCCACCATGAACCTCAACGGCGATTATCTATCCGACGCCCTCGCGGCTCAGGTCGGCGGCATCGGCATCGCGCCGGGCGGCAACATCAACTACCTGACCGGCCACGCCGTATTCGAAGCCACGCACGGCACCGCGCCGAAGTACGCGGATCTGGACAAGGTCAATCCGGGATCCGTCATTCTTTCTGGCGAAATGATGTTCAGATACATGGGCTGGCTCGAGGCCGCTGATGCCATCATCAATGCGATGGATAAATCTATTGCGCAAAAGACGGTGACCTACGATTTCGCTCGGCTGATGCCGGGGGCAACCGAAGTCAAGTGCAGTGAATTCGGCGATATTATGATTCGAAACCTTTAGCCGGCAGAACGCATGGCGGCCGCGACGCCTCGCGGCGCCGATTGAAGCTGTGAGCGCTGCTTCAAGATATCGAAAGCGGCGATCCGATAGGCTTCGGTCATGGTCGGGAAGTTGAAAATCTGCTCGATGAAGAAATCCGCCGTGGCGCCGGTGGCGATGGCTGCTTGGCCGAGATGCACGAGTTCGGTCGCGCCCTCGCCCAAGACTTGAACGCCCAGCAGCCGCGCACTGCCGCGCTCGCAGAGCAGCGTGAGAAACCCGGTGGGTTCTCCGGCTATATGCGCGCGTGCAACTTCGCTGAAATCGGCGCGGCCGATGATGAGATCGATTTTCTTGGCAGCCGCCTCGCTTTGCGACAGGCCGACGCATGCGATCTCGGGGATGGTGTATACGCCGCTCGGCACCAGACTCGTTGGTGCAGGCGGCGGCAGACCCAGTGCAGCCAGCGCGGCGCGCCGGCCCTGATCGACGGCGGCGCACGCCAGCGCCGGCGGCCCGATCGCATCGCCGGCTGCGAATATCCCGGGAATATTGGTTTCAAAGCGCTCGTTCACGTGCACGGTACCACGCGAGCTGATGCTTAGCCCAAGGCGATCGAGACCAATGCCATCGAGGTTGGCCACCCGGCCGAAGGCCGCGAACACAATGTCCGATGTCAGGGTTGTGCCGCCGCGCAACTGGACCTCGACCTGTGAGAATCCGTCGAAACGCGCGCCGCTGACTTCGGAACCGCCGCAATACTCGCCGCCCATGGCACGAAATGCCGCGAGAAATCCGCTGCGGAGCGCAGGGTCGAGAAACCCCAGGGGCTCCGCGGCCTTATCCAACACGGTCACCGTACAACCCAGCGCGGCGAAGATGGAGGCATATTCACAGGCGATGACGCCGCTGCCCAGCACCAGCATGGAGCGCGGAATGTACGGCAGGCTCAAGATGGAGTCGCTGTCGACAATGTGCTCGTGATCCACTTCGATGGCCGGCACATGACGCGGTCTCGATCCGGTGGCGAGCACCACGCGCGGCGACTGCAGAACTCGGCGCGAGCCGTCCAGATGCAAAACCTCGATGCGATGCGCCTCCAAGAAGGTGCCTTTGCCGCGAATCAGTTCGACGCCGTTGCGCTTGAGCTGCGCCAGCAGATACTTGTCCTGCGCGGCAATGACCGCGTCGACGCCGTGCAGCAAGGCCGACAAGGGCGCATCGCCGCGCAGTTCGACTGCCAATGACGATGCGCTGCCCTGCATGCGCTTATAGCGCAAAGCCTGTTCGCGCAGCGCCTTGCTTGGAATGGTCCCCGAGAGCAGACAGGAGCCGCCGACCTGCGGCTCGCGCTCAATGATGCAGGCGCTAAAGCCCGCTTTCGCCGCTTGGATTGCGGCCTTCTGTCCGGCGGGGCCCGACCCCAGGCAAATGAGATCGAAATCCGCGCTTCGCATTTAGAAGCCCGCCAAAGTGCGGACCTGTTCGCGCTTCACCAGCATCGAACGCCGATCGTCGGGGAAGACGCCCAGCTGTTCGAACACCGGACTTTCGAGCACCAACTCCTCGTTCAGTAGCTGCGGGTACATGGTGTGAGTCGCCAGCAGGTGCGCCGCGTGCACGGTTCCCGCCAGATCGCTGTGGCTGGATTTTCCGTAGTCGCGCCAGTCGCTGGCGGCATCCTGGACGTCGTCGGGCAAGCGCCAGCTGTTCATGAGCAATCGGCCGAAGCGCGCCTCAAATTCAACCACCAGGCCGGCGAAGGTCTTGGCGTCCATCACCGTGCGCTGCTGGCTCTCGAATCCGGAGAGGATTTTCAGGGCCAGGGCGGCGCCGGTGCGATGCATGAGCGCGGCGAGAAACGCGCTTTCCACGTGCTTGCGCCGCTCGCGCGCGATTTCCTTCGCCCAGAGCCCGGCCAGCCAGGCCTCGCGCCACAGTTCTTCCGACTCCGGTTCATGGCCGGGGGCCGAGAATATCTCACCGCGCAGCATTACCGCCATCGCGATGTTGCGCACTTCGGCGACCCCAAGCCAGGACACCGCCTGCTGCAGCGAGACGATCGGAGCGCGCGGCCGCATCGCCGGAGAATTCGCGACTCGCATGATTTCACCGGCCAATGCGGGATCCGACTGAATCAGACGCGCAAGCTGCGCGGCGTCCGTCGCGTTCTGCGCCGTCAACTCGGCGAGCTGCGCGCAAACGCGGGGCATGGGGGCGATGTGCTGGGGACTCGTCAGCGATTCGGTGAGATAGGCGTGCGCCGCTTGTGAGTGCAGCGCAGATACGACAACCGGGGATTGAAGACTCACTGTCTTGGCACCTGTCACGACGTTCTTGTCGACCTCCTTAAGATCGGCATTCGCGCGCGATGCTTGAGTCAGCCCAGGATTATGTTAATAAGTTATGTTAAATCAATATTTTAGTTGAACGCTCGGTCCAAGGCTTGGGCCAGATCGGCCTTCAGGTCGTCCTCATCCTCGAGACCGATCGACAGGCGCACTGTCCCCTTACCCACCAACGAACTGGCGCGCTGCGACGGGGTATATTCGCCGCCGTGCAAGAGCTGCGGCGGCATCACCAACGATTCGGTTGAGCCGACGCTTGCCGCGATTGAAAACAACTCCAGGGATTCAGCAAAGCGCGCGCCTTCCGCGAAGCCGCCGTCGAGATCGATGCTCACGATGGTTCCGAAGTCCCGCATTTGCTTTCGCGCCAGCTCGTGCTGCGGATGGCTCTTAAGACCCGGGTAGTGCACACGCCGCACACGGGGATGCCGGTTTAAATACTCGGCCAGCAGAATCGCACTGGCGCATTGCCGCTCGTAGCGCAGGAAATAGGTGCGCATGCCGCGCTGGATCAAGAAGGCGGCATGCGGATCGAGCGCCGAACCCATCGGCCCGATGTCCTTGCGCATGGCGGCGATGAGCTCGCGGCGCGCGATGATCGCCCCGCCCATCACATCGCCGTGGCCTGAAGCGTACTTGGTCAAACTGTGCAGGTAGACGTCGATGTCATAACCGCCGTGATTGTGAAAGCCCGCGAACGTATTATCAAGCACAGTCAGGGCACCGGCCGCCTTGGCATGCTGGGTCAGGTGCTCGATGTCGGCGATCTTGGTAACCGGATTGGTGGGACTTTCAAAGATCACCAAGCGAGTGGGCTTCTGCGTGAGCAGCTGCTCGATGCCGCCCAAATCTTCGATGGACAGCATGGTATGGGTCACCGCGAACTTGGCGAGCAAGTGCTGCACGATGAAGCGCGTCGGCCCATAGGACTCAACGAACAACAGTACGTGATCGCCTGCCTTGCACAGAGCCAGCAGGCTCGCGGCAATCGTGGCCACGCCTGAGCCCGTCAGCAGACAATCATCCCGGCGCTGCAGCTCGCTCAGCAAGCGCTGCAGCTGCGTCAGCGTTGGATTGGAGTTGCGGGAATAGAAGAAGCCCTCACGCTCGCCGCGCTGATAGCGCAGCGTTTCATTGGCATCGTCGAAGGAAAATTTCACTGACTGATAGATGGGCGCCACCAGCGGCCGATTATCTGCCGGGACGGCGACCGCCGGCGGATGGTTCACCAGAGTGGTATTTTTCATGGGGCACACGATAGTCGATCCATCTTAGTTTAGGAAACGGGACGGCGAGTCTCGAGTCTTACGACGAATCGAGTCTTACGGCGAGTCCCGTCTCAGGGCGACAGATAGCGATCCAGTTCCGCGTTGATGTCGGCCGCTGAATCGAACAGCAGCTCGGCGTCTTGCGCGGCAAGTCCGAGGTCGCGATAAGCCGAATCCTGCACAAGCAATTCCCGCGTCAGCATGCAGGGCTCATGCAGTGTGAAATCCGCCAGCTTGTGCGCAACATTGATCACGTTGCTCTCCCGGCTGAGCGCGCCTGCCGAGGCGTAGCTGTCCCAACGCGCGACCACGGCCGGCACGGGCGCAGGTAACGCCCATGCGGAAATGACGCGCGCGCCGACCTCGCCTTGGAAAACGTCGATCAGGCAATCGTATTCTTTGCCCGTAAGATGCAGCCCGGCGAGTTCTGCAACTTCGTGGATGGCGCCCAAGGCGACCGCCCTGCCGATGTTGTGCAGTAATCCGCAGAGATAACACAGGCCTGTTTCCGGCCCCTGCAGAGCGCTCAACTGGCGCGCCCACAACGCGCTGGCCAAGGAATGCCGCCAAAGCCGGCGCGCCTTGCGGTGCTGACCCTCGACGTGCAGCATTTTTCCCTGCAAGGCGAGGGTGAAGGCTATGTTGGCTACATCATCGAGCCCGAGCCACGCAATCGCATGCTGCAGCGATGTAATCGGCATGGACGGCCGTTTGGCGGCCGAGGAAGCGATGCTCAATACGTATTTGGCCAGTTTGGCATCGGTGTGGATGATGTCCGCCAAGAGATGTGCGTTGCCGGAATTTTTCGTACCGCTGCGCACAACTTTCACCGCGACGGTCGGCAGGGTCGGAATCACTAAGTTGTTGCGCGCGATATGCTGCTCGATCAAGCCGCGAACGGTCTCGAGGTTTTCCAGTTCTCTCTGCGATGGGGTTAACAGCTGCAGCACCCTATGAGTAACGGCAGGCGAAACAACGACTTGAGACGCCAACATCGTGCCCGATTGCACATCTTCAGCGGAAAAATGCGTAAACTCGGACGAACATGAACGCCGTCGCCGAACTCACCGACGCGGCGCGGTTCCCTGCGGAAAAAGAGCTGGAATCGCGTTTGCGCGAAATTCCGTACAATTACACCTCGCTGGCGGACCGCGAGATCGTGATCCGTCTGCTCGGAGAATCCGCTTGGGTCGTACTGGATGGCCTGCGCGGCGAGCGGCGCACCGGCCGATCGGCACGCATGCTGTATGAGGTTTTAGGCGATATGTGGGTGGTGGAGCGCAACCCCTACCTGCAGGATGATTTGCTCGACAATCCCAAGCGCCGCCGCCAACTGATCGCAGCGATGCATCATCGTCTCGGCGAAGTGGAAAAGCGGCGCGATGGCGCCGATGCGACACGCGATGCCAAGGTGGGTGAGTTGCTGCGCGCTGCGGGGCTGGCAGTAGAGCGATTCGAACGGCAGTTTGTCGACTTTTCGGCCAAGCGCAAGCGCGCCCGGCGGATCTTTGCCAGGCATACGCGTGCCGACAATGTGCGCTTCGACGCATTCTCGCGCGTATCGCATGTCACGGATGCGACCGACTGGCGGGTGGAGTTGCCGTTCGTGGTGCTGATGCCGGACAGCGAAGCTGAGATTCCGGCGCTGGTGCGCGATTGCATCGAATTGGAGCTGACCATCATTCCGCGCGGCGGGGGCACCGGCTACAGCGGCGGGGTCGTGCCCTTAACGCCCTGGTCCGCGGTCATCAATACCGAGAAGCTTGAGAGCTTGGGATCGGTGGAAACTTTCGCGCTGCCGGGAAATAGCGCGGTCACCGCCAGTATTTTTTCCGGCGCCGGAGTCGTCACCAAGCGCGTGATCGAGACGGCCGAGCGCGCCGGCTTCGTGTTTGCGGTCGACCCGACCTCCGCGGATGCGTCCTGTGTCGGCGGCAACATCGCCATGAATGCGGGCGGCAAGAAAGCGGTGTTATGGGGAACCGCCGTCGACAATCTGGCCTGGTGGCGCATGGTCGATGCGACCGGCAACTGGCTCGAAGTCACGCGTCTGAATCACAATCTGGGCAAGATTCACGACGCGGCCGTCGCCAATTTCGAGCTGGTCTGGAAAGACGGCAGCCAGGCGGCGAACCAGGCGAAAATACTGCGCCGCGAGCGGCTCGACATCGACGGCGCCAAATTTCGCAAGATAGGGCTCGGCAAAGACGTCACCGATAAATTCTTGGGCGGCCTGCCGGGTGTGCAGAAGGAAGGCTGCGACGGGTTGATCACTGCCGCGCGCTGGATTCTGCACCGCATGCCGAAATATACGCGCACGGTGTGCCTGGAATTCTTCGGCCAGGCGCGCGAGGCCGTCCCGAGCATCATGGAGATTGGCAACTACCTCGAAACGAATGCCAAACTCAGCGGCACGCTGCTTGCCGGCCTCGAGCACTTGGATGAACGCTATTTGCGCGCGGTCGGCTACAGCACCAAGTCCAAGCGCGGCGCATTGCCAAAGATGGTGTTGTTGGGCGACATCGTCGGCGAGGATGCGGACGCGGTGGCGGCGGCCACCTCGCATGTGGTGCGTTTGGCCAACGCCCGCTCCGGCGAAGGATTCATCGCGGTCAGCCCCGACGCGCGGCGTAAATTCTGGCTGGATCGCGCCAAGACCGCCGCCATCGCCAAACATACCAATGCCTTCAAGATCAATGAGGACGTGGTGATTCCGCTGCAGCGCCTGGGCGAATACACGGACGCGATCGAGCGCATCAATATCGAGCTGTCGATCCGCAACAAGCTCGATCTCCTGGCTGCGCTCGAGGACTTTTTGAGCGCAGCATTGGATCCGGGCGAGGCGGCGGGGGAGCCCGATTCGACCCGCCATGCCGAGGCGCTCGATCTGCTGGCACGCGTGCGCCTGCGTTGGGAGTACTTGCTCGGCAACATGGACGACGACGAGGGCGGCGCGGGCAAACTCTTCGAACGGCTGCAGGATCGCAGCGTTCGGGTCAGCTGGAAAATCGAAGTAAGAAGCGCCCTGGCGCGGATCTTCGTCGGCAGCGCCTTCGCGCCGATACTTGATGAGTGCGATGCCATTCACAGGCGCATGCTGCAAGGCCGCGTGTTCGTCGCGCTGCATATGCACGCAGGCGATGGCAATGTACACACCAACATTCCGGTCAATTCGGACAACTACGCCATGCTGCACACGGCGAATCGCGCCGTGGCGAAGATCATGCGGATTGTGCGCGGCCTCAACGGCGTGATCTCCGGCGAGCATGGCATCGGCATCACCAAGCTGGAATACCTGAGCGAGGCGGAATTAACCCCTTTTCGCAGCTACAAGCAGCGAATCGACCCGGAGGGTCGTTTCAACAAGCATAAATTGATGCCGCAGGGCGATCTGCGCCGGGCGTATACGCCGAGCTTCGGCTTGCTTGGACATGAATCCTTGATCATGCAGCAATCCGACATCAGCAGCATTTCCGATGCCATCAAGGATTGCCTGCGCTGCGGCAAGTGCAAACCGGTTTGCGCCACGCACGTGCCGCGAGCGAATCTGCTGTATTCGCCGCGCGACAAGATACTTGCGACCTCGCTGCTGATCGAAGCCTTTCTCTACGAGGAGCAGACCCGCCGCGGCGTGTCGATCCAGCACTGGGATGAATTGTCCGATGTGGCGGATCACTGCACGGTGTGCCACAAGTGCCTGACGCCCTGCCCGGTCGGCATCGACTTCGGCGATGTGTCCATGGGCATGCGGGATCTGCTGCGGCGCATGCACAAGAAGCGCTTCAATTTGGGCACGGCGGCCGCGATGTTCTTCTTGAATGCCACCAATCCGCAGACGATCAAGCTGACGCGCAAAATCATGGTCGACTGGGGCTACAAGATGCAGCGCCTGGGCAATCGAGCGCTCAACACCTTTGCGAAGGCCCAGACCCGTCGGCCGCCGGCCACCACCGGCAAGCCTGCAATCAAGGAGCAGGTCATTCACTTCGTCAACAAGCGCATGCCTGGCGGCCTGCCGAAACGGACTGCGCGCGCCCTTCTCGATATCGAGGATCGCAACTACGTGCCCATCATCCGCGATCCTGCCAAAGTCAGCAGCGATTCCGAAGCCGTGTTTTACTTTCCGGGGTGCGGCTCGGAACGCCTGTTCTCCCAGGTTGGTCTCGCGACCCAGGCGATGCTCTGGCATGTGGGCGTGCAGACCGTGCTGCCGCCCGGATACCTGTGCTGCGGATATCCGCAGCGCGGCGCCGGAGAGTTCGACCAGGCTGAAAAAATCATCACCGACAATCGCGTGCTGTTCCACCGAGTTGCCAATACACTCAACTATCTCGACATCAAAACCGTGGTGGTGAGCTGCGGGACCTGCTTCGATCAACTACAGGGATATGAATTCGACAGCATTTTCCCCGGCTCTAAAATTGTGGATATCCACGAATACCTGCTGGAGAAAGGTGTCCGCTTGGAAAATGTCACCGGCACGCGCTACATGTATCATGACCCTTGCCATTCGCCGATGAAGAAATACGACCCTTTGACCGTGGTGAACTCTCTGATGAACAGCGAGCGTAACGGAAACATCGCCAAGAACGAGCGCTGCTGCGGCGAATCCGGAACCCTGGCGGTCACGCGGCCGGATATTTCGACGCAGGTGCGATTCCGCAAAGAACAGGAAGTGCGCACCGGCGTGGATGAAATCCGCGCCGGCGGACATCGCGGCGAGGTGAAAATATTGACATCGTGCCCCTCCTGCCTCCAGGGCCTGAAGCGCTTCAACGACGATGCAGAGATGGACGCCGATTACATCGTGGTTGAAATGGCCAAGCATCTGCTGGGCGCCGACTGGCTGCCGCAATACGTGCAGCGCGCCAACGCCGGCGGCATCGAACGAGTGCTGGTCTAGTGACATCCGCGCCCGAAATTTGCGATGTGGCGGTGATCGGCGGCGGCCCCGCGGGAAGCACGGCAGCCACCTTGCTGGCGCGGCGCGGCTACAAGGTCATTGCGCTCGAGAAGGCTCATCATCCGCGCTTTCACATCGGCGAATCTTTGCTGCCGATGAATCTGCCGGTGTTCGAACGCTTAGGAGTGCTCGACAAGGTGCGCGCGCTCGGCGTGTTCAAGCTCGGCGCGGATTTCCAGGCGGACAACGAGCGCGGCTACAGCACCTATGCCTTTTCGCGCGCCATCGGCAACAGCCCGCCCCATGCCTATCAGGTTTGGCGTCAAGATTTCGACAAGATGCTCTACGACCATGCGCGCGAAAGCGGCGCCGATGCCCGCGAGGGACAGGAGGTCCTAAAGGTCGAACAAAACAGTTCGCGCGAATTCCTGCTCGAAGTGCAAGCCGATGATGGCCGCAGCTACAGCATCCAGGCGCGCTACCTCGTCGATGCCAGCGGCCGCGATGCGTTTTTCGCCTCGAAGAACCAGCTGCGCCGCAAGAATACCCAGCATCAAAGCGCCGCCATATTCAGTCACTTCCGCGGCGCCGAGGCGCGGCCCGGAGAGGACGCCGGTAATGTCAGCATTTACCGCTTCGATCACGGCTGGATGTGGATGATCCCGCTGCCTGACGGCATCATGAGTATCGGCGCCGTATGCCGGCCGGAATATTTGAAGCAGCGCAAGGGACGCACGACGGAATTCCTGCTCGAAACGCTGAACAAAAACGCGGATCTCAAGCGCCGAATCGCGCATGCCGAACTGGCCGGCGAAGTGCGCGTCACCGGCAACTATTCATACGATTCGGCCCAAATGGCAGGCCCCGGCTGGATTCTCGTCGGTGATGCCTTCGCATTTCTCGACCCTGTGTTTTCTTCCGGCGTTTTTCTCGCCATGAGCGGCGCCGAGCAGGCGGCGGCCGTGATCGATGCGGCCCTGCGCACGCCTGAGCGCGAGGGCACGCTATTGCGCAAGCTGGAAAAACGTCTGCGTGCCGGCATGGAGCGCTTTTCATTCTTCATTTATCGATTCAACGGCCCGGTGATGTCGCAAATGTTCAGCCATCCGCGCAACATCTGGCAGCTGGAGCAAGGCGTGATCTCGATGCTTGCCGGCGACCTGTTCGATACGCCCAAGGTATTGCGGCGCCTGCGGCTGTTCAAGTTGGTGTACGCCATCGCCAGCCTGCGCGACTTCAGGCGCGCGCGAGCCGAGCGCAAATACAGGCTGGCGCAGGCACGCACCGAATTCACCGGCGGCGACACGCCGTTTGACAGCTTCTAGCGCGAAAAATTGAACCTATACGGCGTCGAGCTTCGCGCGGCGCGCCATCCATAGGCTGACCCCAACGATCATCAGGCTCACGGCGCATAAAGTGAGCGTCGCAAGCGCGTTGATCTCAGGGCTGACACCGAGCCGCACCTTGGAAAACACCACCATAGGCAAGGTACTGCTGCCAGGACCCGAGGTAAAACTCGAGATCACCAAGTCGTCCCAGGACAGCGTGAAGGCGAGAAGCCAAGCGGAGAGAATGGCCGGAAATATAATCGGCAAGGTGATGACGAAGAACACCTTCACGGGCCGCGCGCCCAAGTCCATGGCCGCTTCCTCGAGCGCGGTATCGAAGCTCGCGAGGCGGGAATTGATGATAACCGTCACGTAAGCCATGGAAAAGGTCATGTGCGCAATGGTCATGGTGGTGATGCCGCGGCCGGCCGGCCATCCGATAAGCTGCTCCAGGGCCACGAACAGCAGCAGCAACGACAGTCCCGTGATCACCTCGGGCATCACCAGCGGCGCAGTGGTCATCGCGTTCAACGTGAAGCGTCCGCGGAATTGACGGAAGCGAGCCAAGCCGAAACCGGCGAGCGTGCCCAAGATCACCGACCCCGAGGCGTTGATCACGGCGACTTTCAAGGAAATCCATGCCGCATCGAGGATCTCTTCGTTGTTGAGCAGAGAGTAGTACCACTTGAGCGTCGGTGAATTGGCGCTGTCCCAGACGGTTACGAGTTTGGAGGCATTGAAGGAGAACACCACCATGGACAAGATCGGGATGTAGAGGAACGCGAAGCCAATTCCGATACAGGTCAGGATGAAATACGAGCTCCGGTAATTCATCGCGCACCTGCCGTCTCTCGGGCCTGTACGCTCTGATACCACATCATGAAGGGCACCAAAAGAATCAGCAGCAGGATGGCGACCGCACTGGCCACGGGCCACGCGCGGTTCGAGAAGAACTCATCCCATAAAACCCGCCCAATCATCAACGCATTCGGACCGCCGAGCAGCGCCGGAATCACAAATTCGCCTACGGCAGGTATGAACACCAGCATCGAGCCGGCCAGGATTCCATTGCGCGACAGGGGCAACGTGATCTTGAAGAACGCCTGCCAGGGACGGCAGCCCAAATCCTCGGCAGCCTCGAGCAGCTGCCAATCCATCTTTTCCAGATTGGCATAGAGCGGCAGAATCAGAAACGGCAGATAGGAATAAACGATGCCGACGTACATCGCAAAAGGCGTGTACAGCATCGTCAAGGGCTCATGAATGATCCCGAGCGACATCAGCACGTTATTCACCACGCCATTGGCCTTGAGCAAGCCGATCCAGGCATAAACCCGCAGCAGCAGCGAGGTCCAAAAGGGCAGGATCACCAGCAGCAGCAACACATTGCGCAGCGACGGTCTGGCGCGCGCAATGCCATAGGCCATCGGGTAGCCGATCACCAAACACATGAGCATCGAGAGGAAGGCCACCTTGAGCGAGTTTGCAAATGCATGCAGATACAAAGGATCGGTGAACAAAAAGGCGTAGTTGTTGAAGTTGAGCCTGATCGCAAGCGAGTTCTTGCCCGCCCATTCCAACAGCGGCTTGTACGGCGGGATCGCGAGGTCGACATCCGAAAAGGATATTTTCAGGACGATCACAAAGGGCACGACGAAGAACAGTACCAGCCAGAGATAAGGCAGCGCGACAACCAGACCGCGGCCGCTGATGCCGGCCGCCCTTAGGCGTCCGAGTAGCGTCCGGGAGCTAACGAGTCACCACCACCGGGCTGGTCGCATCCCAGGAAAGATACACTTGTTGGTCCCAGCCGATTGCTTCCGCATGTCGCGAGGTGTTGGGCTGCGTAACGCGAACGAGCTTGCCGGTCGGCAGCTTCACCAGGTAAATCGACAAGTCGCCCAGATAGGCGATGTCCTGCACCGTGCCGCGTACCAGGTTGTCCGCGCTGCCCTGTGGAGCAACGGTCGACATGAATATCTTTTCCGGCCGAACGGCTGCCCATACGACGGCTTCGGGCGGCGCGCTGATCCCGTGACTGACATAAATTGTGCCGCCGAGCTCAGGCGAACCAATGCGTACATAGTTCGGCTCATCCTCGATGAGCTTGCCCTCGAACATGTTCACCGAGCCGACGAAATCGGCCACGAATTTCGAGCCCGGAAATTCGTAGATTTCGGACGGCGTGCCCGCCTGGACTATTTCGCCGTGATCCATCACGCCGATACGGCTCGCCAAGGTCATCGCCTCTTCTTGATCATGCGTCACGACGATGAAGGTCACGCCCAGCTTGTCCTGCAAGCTGATCAATTCGAATTGGGTGTGTTCGCGTAGTTTCTTATCGAGCGCGCCCAGGGGTTCATCCAGCAGCAGCAATTTAGGGCGCTTCACCAGCGAGCGGGCCAACGCGACTCGCTGGCGCTGGCCGCCGGACAGCTGATGTGGCTTGCGCTTGGCGAAATCGCCCATTTTCACCAGGTCGAGCATGGTTGCGACGCGCTCTTGAATCTCGTGCTTGGGCAAGCGGTCCTGTTTGAGTCCAAAGGCGACGTTTTGCTCGACATTCATGTGCGGGAACAGCGCATAGGACTGGAACATCATGTTCACCGGCCGCTCGTAGGGCGGTATGTCGGTCATGTCCTCGCCGTCGATGAGAATCCTGCCCGAGGTGGGCGTTTCAAATCCGCCCAGCATGCGCAGCAATGTTGTCTTGCCGCATCCCGAGGCGCCGAGCAGGCAAAAGATCTCCCTTTGGTAGATTTTCAGGGAAATGTCGTTGACAGCTTTGAAGTCGCCGAAGGACTTGCTGATGCGCTCGACTTCGACGTAGGGCCGCGCGGACGGATCGTTCCAGGGCTGGGCTTTGACGACGCCTCCCGCGGATGTCGTCATCATTCACCCGTCTTGAATTTTTGCCAGACTCGAGTGATCGCGCGGGTCTGCTCGGGCGAGTCAGCCAGCTGCAAGGCCAATTCTTGGCGCTGTTCCGGCGTCGGATAAATGCCGGGATCATCTTTTACCGCGGGCAGAACCAGCGGCAGCGCGGCGACGTTCGCGTTAGCGAAGCGTTTGAAGTTTGAAACCTCGGCGATAACTTGCGGCGTCATCATGTAGTTCATGAACGCATAGGCGCTATCCGGATCCGGGGCGTCTTTAGGGATCGCCAGCATGTCGAACCAGAGTATCGACCCTTCCTTGGGCACCACATACTTGAGGTCAATGCCCTTATTGGCTTCGCGCGCTCGATCGCGAGCCTGCATCACATCGCCGTTATATGCCACGGAAATACACAGATCGCCATTCGCGAGCGCTTCGATGTATTCGGACGAGCTGAAATTCCGGATGTACGGCCTGATCTTGAGCAGCACCGCTTCCGCTTGCGCAAGATCATCGGCGCTTTTGGAATTCGGGTCCTTGCCCATGTAGCTGTACACGGCGCGCAGCATTTCGGCCGGCGAATCCAACAAGCTGATGCCGCACTTGGCCACTTTTGCTGCGACGGCCGGATCGAACACCAGACGCCAACTGTCCAGCGGTGCATCCGGCATCAATGCTTTGACCATCTTCTCGTTGTAGCCGATACCGTTGCTGCCCCACAAATAGATCACGGCATGGGCATTGCCGGGGTCGTTGGACGCCACCCTGGCCATGAGTTGCGGATCCATGTTCTTCAAGTTCGGCAGCTTGGACTTGTCCAGCACCAGGTAGGCGCCGGCTTTGATTTGCCGCTCGAGATAGGAGGCCGAAGGCACCACGATGTCGAAACCGCTGTTGCCCGCGAGCAGCTTGGTCTCGAGGGTTTCATTGGTGTCGTAGTAAGCAGGATGCACCTTGATGCCGTACTGCTTCTCAAAATTCGACAGCGTGTCGGCTGCAAGATAGTCCGACCAGATGTAGAGATTGAGGACCTTGGCGCCGCCCTCTGGCTTTGCGGCCTTATCGCCGGCGGATTTTCCGCCGCCGCAGCCGCTCAACCCAAACACGCATGCAAGCGCCAGAATCGCCGTCCGACGAACGCTCAACATCCGACGCTTCCCCTAATCTTGTAGTGCGCTAGTTATAGCGCAGCAGCCACATCGCCGCCAGACATTGACCCATCAACTGCTAGACATTGAGCAGCAAGTGCTCGCGTTCCCATGAACTGATCACCTGGGCAAAGGTTTCGTACTCCGCCTCTTTGACCGCGGTAAAGGCGAGTACGAAGCGATCGCCGAACAGATCCACCAGCGGCTTGGACTCGCGCAGCAGACGCAATGACTCGGCCAAAGTTCGCGGCAGGGCAATCGCCAGATCGTAAGCACTGCCGCCGATCGGCTCGGAGGGCTTGAGCTTCTCAGTCATCCCAAGATAGCCGCAGGCCAGCGATGCCGCGATGGCAAGATAGGGATTTGCGTCAGCACCCCCGACCCGATTCTCCACGCGCCTGGCGTCCGGACCCGACATGGGCACGCGTAATCCGGCGGTTCGATTGTCGTAACCCCAGTGCACGTTGATGGGCGCCGAAGAATAGCGGCTGATGCGCCGGTAACTATTCACATTCGGACAGAACAGCGACATCGCGCCGGGCAGGTATTTTTGCAAGCCGGCTATATGGCCGAAGAACAGCTCCGAGGGGGTGCCATCGGGGTTGCTGAAAATGTTCTTGCGGGTCCTCGAATCGACAATGCTTTGATGCAGATGCATGGCGCTGCCTGGCTCTTTGGCCATCGGCTTCGCCATGAACGTCGCATACATCTTGTGGCGCAATGCAGCTTCGCGCGCCGTGCGCTTGAACAGGAAAGCCTGGTCGGCAAGGCTCATGGGATAGCCGTGCAGCAGGTTGATTTCCATTTGCGCCGCGCCGGATTCATGGATCAAGGTGTCGATCTCGATGTCCTGCGCCTCGCAAAACGAGTACATGTCGTCAAACAGCGGGTCGAACTCATTGACGGCCGCGATGCTGTAGGCCTGCCGGCCAATCTCCGGACGACCGGAGCGGCCCACCGGCGGCTTCAACGGATAGTCGGAATCGATGTTCGGTTCGACCAGGAAGAATTCCAATTCCGGAGCCACCACCGGCTCCCAGCCCTGAGCCTCATACAGATCCAGGATCCGGCGCAGCACGTAGCGCGGCGCCATGGTGACCGGGCTGCCGTCGCCGTAGAAACAATCGTGAATAACCTGAGCGGTGGGCTCGGCTGCCCAGGGTACTACGCGCACCGTCTTCGGATCCGCCTTCAGTACGATGTCGATGTCCGAGGGGTTCATCGCGCTTTGATCTTCTGGATAGTCGCCGGTCACCGTCTGCAGAAAGATCGCCTCCGGCAGGCGCATTCCTTCCTCTTCGGCGAATTTTTCGGCCGGCATCAGCTTGCCGCGTGCGACGCCGGCCATGTCCGGAATAATCGCCTCGACTTCTGAAATGCCGTGTTCTCTCAAGAATTGTTGAATCGTGCTCGCCATACATCACCTTGCAGCGTTTGCGCGTTGGCGGCTCGCCGCGCCAAAGGCAGCAAACAACGCGCTCGAAAATCGGTCCTGCGCAAATTGCCATTCCGGATGCCATTGCAGCGCCAACGCGAAACCCGGTGAATGCGCAACGCGAAATGCCTCGATCACGCCATCCGGCGCTCGCGCCTCAACGGCGAGGTCCGCACCCAATTTTTCAACACCCTGCGAATGCAACGAGTTGACCTTGAGGCGGTCGCGGCCCGCGATTTTTTGCAGTTCTCCTCCCGGCTCGAGCAGGACCTCGTGTGCAGCGGCGTATTGCAGGTCCAGAGGCAAGGATTCATCGTCACGGTGATCGAGGTTTCCGGGCACCTCGTGCAAGCGCGGGTTTAGGGTGCCGCCGTAGGCGACATTCATCTCCTGAAAACCACGGCAGATCGCGAGCACCGGCAAGCCGGCGGCGATCGCGCGCGGAATCAGCGGAAGCGTCGTAGCATCCCGATTTGGGTCATGTAATGTGCCCGGCCTGGCAGCCGGTCCTCCGTAATGTTGCGGTTCTACATTCGACGCGCTGCCTGTGAGCAGCAATCCGTCGCATGCATCCAATAGCGCCGGCAGATCAATCTCGGACCCCAGTGCGGGAACGAGCACCGGCACCGCGTTCGCGCCCTGCGCGACGGCTTCGATGTACTTCTCGCCGACCATGTGGAAATAGTGTTTTCCATACAGCCGGCGATCGGCCGGAATTGCAATGAGCGGCAGGCGCGACATGTTTAATATATTAAACGTCCGGATGGACGATCGAACTCAAAGTACGACCCCATTACACCATACCGGCCATGTCCCGTCTTAAGAACGCGCGCAAAAAGAGCTAAGATTTAGGCATTTCCAAGACTTAGGCGCGTTTCGTGCGGTGCAACAATCTTGCATTCAGGGGGAAAACCTCGGTAGGCTCACAGGCTTAAAATTCTGTCAATAGCCCTAAAATTTTAAACACTTTCGATAAGAACCTCATGCGTCTGTCCGCCCCGCCTGCCCCCTCCTACTACGCCCTAGATGACAACTGCGGAACCCACGCGCCGTTGCGCGGGGATGCCAGCTGCGATGTGGCGGTACTCGGCGGCGGCATTGCCGGCTGCTCGGCCGCTCTGCATTTGGCGAAGCGGGGCTACAAGGTGGCCCTGCTCGAAGCCCGGCGCGTCGGATACGGCGCATCTGGCCGCAGCGGCGGTCAGACAATTTTTGGTCTGGCAGTGAGTCAGCATAAGCTTGAGCGCGAGGTCGGCCGGCAAGACGCGCATCGTTTGTTTGACTTGTCGATCGAGGCGTTGGACCTGACTCAGTCCCTGATCAAGGAATACGCCATCGAATGCGACTATCGCCCGAACCATGTGCACGTCGCGGTGAAACCCCGCCACGTGCGCGAACTTGGGTTATGGGCCCGAGAATTGCGCGAAGATTGCGGCTACACGTCGATCCAGTTGCTGAGCCGCGACGAGCTGCGGGGCCACGTGCGCAGCGATCGGTACTTGGGCGGACTGCTCGACCCGCGCAGCGGACATTTACAGCCGCTGAAGTACACGCAGGGTTTGGCGCGCGCCGCAGAGACGGCCGGCGCGGTCATTTACGAAAATTCCGAAGTGGTACGCTACGAGGATGGTCGCGAGGTGCGACTGGATACGGCGCAAGGCACCCTACGCTGCGCGCACCTTGTTCTCTGCGGCAACGCCTACATCGGTGCCGTGGCTCCGTCGCTGTCGCGACGCATTCTCGCAGTAGGCACGTACATCATTGCCACCGAACCGTTGGGTGAGGAGCGCGCCGGCGCTCTGTTGCCGAGCAATGCTGCCGTTGCCGACATCAATTGGATCCTGGACTACTTCAGGCGCTCGCAGGATAACCGGCTGCTGTTCGGCGGCCGAGTCAGCTACAGCTCGGTACAGCCACCGCGGCTGGCGGAATCCATGCGCCAGCGCATGGTGCGCGTTTTTCCGTTGCTGTCAGAGGTCAAAGTCGCGAATGCATGGGGCGGGTATCTCGATATCACCATGAGCCGAGCACCCGATTTCGGCCGTCTCGCGCCGAATGTCTACTATCTGCAGGGTTTCTCCGGACACGGCGTGGCACTCGCCGGTTTGGCCGGCAAACTGGCCTCCGAAGCCATCGCCGGCACGGCCGAACGTTTTGACGTGTTCGCGCGCATACCGCATCGCGATTTCCCCGGCGGCCGATTGCTGCGCCGGCCGTCGCTGATGCTGGCAATGCTTTACTACCGATTGCGGGACGTACTGTAAGGCGGCCAGCATCAACCGCCCGGCGTTGGGCGGGCGCTGATCGGCTATTTCAGCTCGGGCTTTTCAGATGCGGCGAAGCTTGCGGAGAGCTTCTGGCCGGTATCAACCAGCGTGACTGAATTCAAGCCGCCGCCGTGCGAGCCGTCGCGCAGCGGATAGAATTCGACCGAAACCCGGTCGCCCGGCTTGACGGAATTGCGGGTCCAACCTCCGCGCGTCAGCACGCCTGGACTGGTGGTTTCGAAGCTCCACTCCTGCGGATCGCCGCCACCGTCCGGTTGCACCAGCACCCAGATGACGCAATGAGGATTGGTCCACTGAAAGCTCTTGACGTTGCCTTTCACGGTCAGGATCTTGGATCGGTCGTACACCGCGAATGAGTGGTGCGCGTACACCGGCCAGGAAGCCGCCGTGACAGCCGCCAAGATGATTGCACCCAGCGTCAACTTCGTTCGTAAAGGATTCATTGGTACCTGCGTCACTTCGAGTCGGAGCCAACGGGAACGCCGTTGTGAAATTTGATCGGCACAAACACTGAATTGCCGTCCTTGTCGACGGCCTCGCTATAGCTGCCCTGCTCGCAGACGCCTTCTGCGATGTCATATTTCTGCGATCGCTGCCGTAAATATTTGCGAGTGGTTTTCCAGGTCCTGGACAGCAGTTTGTTCGAAGTAATTTCCAAATCATCCGCGAGGGTCTCGGCATCCAACAAATGAATGCGCTCGACGACGTGCATGTCGCCATCATTCGGAATCCCCACCGCTTCGTTGACCGCAAGATAAGCTTCCGGCAGCAGCGCGATCGTGTCCACCACCAGCGTCTGCCGCTCCCAATGTCCGATTGAATGACCGTGAAAGCTGGGATCTGGATCGTCGGGATGAGGACGGCCGTCGGTGTAAATGCGGCGCAGGCGATTGCCGTCGCCCTCGCCCAGCAAAGTCACCCTGCCCGGCGTGACCAGCAGTTCAAACGCATTGTGGGTGATGAGCATGTAGCTCGGCATGCCGGTCGGAAAACAGTGGTCGATGACCGGAAAGGGACGGCCGGCCTTTTCTTCCGAGTACATATGCTCAATCTGCTTGGCAGCCTTGGCATTCCACGGCGGCGGATTCGTGCGCTCCTGAGCGACCTGGTCGCTAATGACGGGCGTCCAAACGCCGCTGAAATCTGGCAGCTTGGCGAGGGCCTGCCAATCGCGCAGCGTGGGCGGAGGATTGACCGCATCCTTGGCGGCGGGTTCAGCCGCATCGGAGGACGGAAGCGTGATCGTCGCGAATGCGGCGAGGATCATTGCCGGCAGCGCGCGCCTGTTGGGGGTTTTCATGCGGACAAAGATTACCCTATTTGAATCGCACAACGAAACACTTGTGAATCCGCGCATGCCGCTCAAAATCCTTCGGGACGGTTGCGGCGCTGATGTCCTCGATCGCGAGATCCGAAAGCGCATCCGTGTCCAGCTTGAAACGGGTGTAATTGGTGGAAAACACCAGACGGCCTGCCGGCCGCAGCAGTTTCAACGACCGGCGAATCATGCCGACATGATCGCGTTGCACATCAAGCACGCCCTCCATGCGCTTGGAATTGGAAAAGGTCGGCGGGTCCAGGAAGATCAAGTCGAATCGCGCACCGCCCGACTCTTGCTCCTCGAGCCAAACCAGGCAATCTGCGCGGTACAGCTCATGGTTATCGCCGCGAAATCCGTTGAGCAAGAGATTTTCATGCGCCCAGTCAAGATAGGTGTTCGATAGATCAACTGCGACGCTGCTGCGCGCGCCGCCGGCCGCCGCGTACACCGTGGCGCTGCCGGTATAGCAAAACAAGTTCAGGAAATCCGCGTCCCTAGCCCAATCGCGCAGCATGCCGCGCACGATGCGATGGTCAAGAAACAATCCCGTGTCCAGGTAGTCGCGAAAATTGACCCAGAACTTTAAGCCCGCTTCCTGCACCGCATGGCGCTCCGCCGCGCTGTCGCGCTTCTCGTACTGTTCGGCGCCCTTCTGTGGTTTGCGAACGCGCGTATGCACCTGTGCGAGCGGCACGGCCAACACCTCGGGCAGGACGGCCAACGCTTCGCGGCGGCGCTCGCGCGCACTCTCCTGATTCACGGACTTTGGCGCAGCATATTCCTGCACATAGACATGCCGGGGTTCGCGGCCATATAAATCGATCGCGAAGGCGTATTCAGGCATGTCCGCGTCGTACACCCGAAAGCAATCGATATGCTCGCGCGCGGCCCATGGATCCAGGCGCTGCAGGTTCTTGCGCAAGCGATTGGCAAACATCTGCGCGCCCGGCCGGCTCGACCAGTCGGCGCGCACTTCCTCAGCAGGGCGTTGCGCGCTCGCTTCGTTCAGATCAAAGCGCAGCAGCCGGCACTCGATGGTGCCGTTGAATACGCGATGCGTGCGCTTGGCGTAAATCCCTAAATTGCGGGCCAGCGGCGGATTGCCGGCGAGAATCGCGGCCTGCCAGCCCTGAAAGCGATCGCGCAGCACGCTGCCGAGTTCTGAGTACAGCTGGGGCAACCCCGATTCCGCGCCGATCCTGGTCCCATAGGGCGGATTGGCGACGATCAAACCCGTCTCCGCCTTTGGCCGCGGCAGCTCGATCAGTGCGCGCTTTTCCACGTGCAGCCAATCCGCGACGCCGGCTTGATTTGCGTTGGCTATCGCCATGCGCACCGCTTCAGAGTCGATGTCGGAACCCAGGATACAGCGCCTCACCACGCGCGCGGCCCGCCGCGCCAGCGCTTGCGCGCGCAAGCGCGCCCAGAGCGCCGGATCGTGGCCACGCCACTGCAGGAAGCCGAAGTACTCTCGGTCGATGGCCGGCGCTGCATCCGCGGCGATCAAGGCGCCTTCGGTCAGAAACGTGCCCGAACCGCACATCGGGTCGAGCAGTATTCCGCCTGCCTCGGCAATTTGCGGCCACCCCGAGCGCAGCAGCACGGCGGCCGCCACGTTCTCCTTGAGCGGCGCGCGTCCGCCTTCGCTGCGGTAGCCGCGCCGATGCAGACTCTCGCCGGAGAAATCCAGCGATACCAATGCCGTCGGCCCCTCGACATGCAGATGCAGCAGCACGTCGGGACGCTCGGGCTTGATGTTCGGCCGCTCGCCCGTGGATTCGCGTAGATTGTCGCAAACCGCATCCTTGAGCAGCTGCGAGCCGTAGATCGTATGCCGGATGGATTCATTGCCGCCGCTGCAATCGCATGCCAGGGTTGCCCCGGGCGCCACGTGCTCGCGCCAATCGATGCGCTTTACGGCCTCGTAGATGCTCTTGGAACTGGTCGCATCGAGGGAACCCAAACTCAATAACACCCGCGTGGCGGTGCGCGACCACAGGCATGCCCGATAACCGACCTCGAGCGTGCCTTGAAATTTCACATCATGACTGCGCTCGCGAATTTGTTCGGCGCCGAACTGCGCGAGTTCTTCGGCCAACACCGAGGCGGCGCCCACCGGCGCGGTGGCGACCCAATAGCGGACATTGTCGATCATGCTCAGTGCACAGGAGCGGATTTGTGGGCGCGCAAATCATGCCAGTCAAGGTTGGGATGATTTGAGAAATAGCGCTGCAGGATCTTGTACACATCGGCATCAAATGCGGGGTAGGCCCGGGGCAGGCTCAAGGACGCGAGTTCCTCTTCAGAGCGCGCGGATCCCAGATACATCCAACGATCGAGCACATGGAACTCGCCGCCACGTGTGCCATCGCGCGAAAACGCTCCGGTTGCGCGCTCGCGCAGCGCGATGCGTCCCGGAAATGGCCAGCTTTTGATTTTCAATGCGGAGAGCGCCAACTTCAGACGCATTGCATGCAGGATCAGCGGCTCCCTGCCGACACAGGCGCCGCGGCACTTGCCGACCTGCAGGGCGAAGCACGAACCTTCGCTCTCTTCCATTCCCAGTACTTTGAGGCAGAACTGCGCGCCCCGCGCAATGTCGGTCAGCGCTTTGCGCGCATCTTTCTCCGAGTGAAATACGCCGAAACTCTCGGCGAGATCTTCCGGCTCCAGCATGTCGAGGCGCTGTATACGCACGCGACCCGAAGCATCGGCGAGCCTCAGCGTCACCGATTCCAGGTTGCTGCGCGTGCGGCGGTTGTAGCGAGGCTGCTGCGACCTGATCCAGTCTGCCTCGAGCAGCATCGCGCCCAGTTCACCGGCGGTCTGGCGCCAATCGATGCGCTGCACTAGCGCTGCCAATTTTTGCTCGCGCGAGCCCAAGCGTGGTTCGGCGAGCTGCGACAAAATCTTAGTACGCAGCGATTTGCTGCGCCCGATGTAGAGCAACTCGCCGTCTTCTCCGTAAAAGCGATAGACGCCGGGCGATTCCGGCAAATCGTCCGCCAAACCCGCGGGCAGTTGCGCCGGCAGCTTGGGTTGGCTCAATACGGCGTGCGCAGCCGCGGCGGCAAATACATCCGCAGGGATTTCGCGCTGCAACTTGCTCCATAGGTCCCACAGCACCCTGGCATCGCCAAGAGCCCGGTGCCTGGCGCTGCAGTTGAGGCCATGGCGTTCGATCACCACATCCAAATTGTGGCGCACGTGTTCCGGAAACAGGCGGCGCGATAATTTGACCGTGCACAGCGCATCGGTGGAATAGGCCAGGCCCACCTTGCGAAATTCGGTGCGCAGAAAGGAATGATCGAAACGCGCATTGTGCGCAATGAAGACCGCGCCGCGAAGCTTCGCGAATACGGTGGCGGCAACATCGGCAAATAGCGGCGCATCGGCCACCATTTCACTGCTGATGCCGGTGAAGGCCTCGATATATGGCGATATCGGGCATTCGGGATTGACCAACGAACTCCATTCTTCTAGAAGTTCGCCATTTTGCACCCGCACAATGCCGATTTCGGTGATTCGATGATAGGCGGGATTGCCGCCCGTCGTTTCCAAATCGACGAATGCGAGAGTGTCAGCCGTGTCCATCAAGCGACAGCAAGGGATAATAAAGGTCGGGCCGCCGGTCGCGGAATACGCCCCATGCCTGCCGATAACGGCGCACTTCGTCCAAATCGAACGATGCGGTCAGCACCGCTTCGCTTTCGCGATCGGCTTCGACGAGCTTTTCGCCCGTCGCGGAGGCGATGAACGACGAGCCGTAAAAGGTCATCGTGTATTTTTCGCCCTTTTCGGTGCCGATGCGATTGGAAGCGACCACGGGCATGACATTGGCTGCCGCGTGACCTTGCATGGTGCGCTGCCAATGACCGCTGGAATCGATGCTGGCATCCTGCGGCTCAGAACCGATGGCCGTTGGATAGAGCAATACTTCGGCGCCCATCAACGCCATCGAACGGGCTGCCTCGGGAAACCATTGATCCCAGCAGATTGCGACTCCCAATTTCGCGTAACGCGTCTCGAATACCTTGAAGCCGGTGTCGCCGGGCGAGAAATAGAATTTTTCGTGATACCCGGGGCCTTCAGGGATATGCGATTTGCGATAGCTGCCGAGGACCGAGCCATCGGCATCGACGACGGCGACGGAATTGTAGAACGCATTGTTGGCGCGCTCGAACACGCTGATCGGCAACACCACGCCGAGCTCGCGCGCGACGCTGCGGAAATGTTCGACTGCCGGATGACCCTCGAGCGGCAACGCGAGCTCCAGGTGCCGGGCAATGTGGTCTTTGCAAAAGTACGGTGTCTCGAACAGCTCCTGCAGCAGAACCACGTTTGCACCCTTCGCGGCAGCCTCGCGCACGAGTTTCTCGGCGCGCGCGATGTTGGCGTCGCGATCCCAACTGCAGGCCATTTGTGTGGCTGCCACTGTTAACGTGCTCATGGGGTCTTATGCTACCTGAAGCGATTCGATATGCGGCCGGAAAGGCTGGATTAAAAGGTTGGGGGCGAGCTCGCGCTGACGATTTCGCATTCCTCGCGGCCGACGTTGCGAAACCGATGGGGCACCGAACTCTTGAAGTAGTAGGCATCGCCCGCGCCCAATAAGCGAGATTCGCCGCCAACGGTCAATTCGATCTTGCCCTTCACGACGACGCCGCCTTCTTCGCCGGCGTGGGTCAGCATTTCCTCGCCGGTGTCCGCATTGGCGGCGTAGCGCTCGTGCAGAATCGACATGCTGCGCTGGGCAAGGCGGCCCCCGACGAGCCGCAGCTCCACACTGGCGGTGCCGATATTCACCAGTTCTTCGCGCGGAAAAAAAACCTGCGGTTTTCCACTCAAATCCAAGATGAAGAAATCGGCAAGCGCCATGGGAATGCCATCCAGCACTTTCTTCAGGGAGCTGACCGATGGACTGACGCGATTTTGCTCGATCAAGGAAATCAATCCATTGGTGACGCCCGCGCGCTTTGCCATTTCACGCTGCGACAGACCGTACATCTGTCTCACGGCCTTCAAGTGGGCGCCGACGTCTATGCTCATCCTGTCTATTATAATAGACGGATTTGGGCGGTATGGCGTCAAAATTGAGCTTAGTGTCGATTTTCCTTATCATTGGCGCACCCCGCCTCTCCTTTCACAGGACCCGAAGCCATGAATGCCCGTCTCACCCCTGCCGCTGCGACAAACCCCGACCTCGACGCATTTTGGATGCCGTTCACGGCGAATCGACAATTCAAGGCGAATCCGCGCCTGTTGACACGCGCGAAAGGCATGTACTACACCACCTCCGATGGCCGTGAGGTGCTCGACGGCGTCGCGGGCCTGTGGTGCGTGAACGCGGGGCACGGCCGCCGGGAAATTACCGAGGCGGTCACGCAGCAACTCGAGACCATGGAGTTTGCGCCGACCTTTCAAATGGGTCATCCGATCGCGTTTGAACTGGCGAACCGGTTGGCGAAAATTGCGCCGCCGGGCTTGGATCGAATCTTCTTCACCAATTCCGGTTCAGAGTCCGTGGATACGGCGCTGAAAATTGCGATCGCCTACCATCGGGCGCGCGGCGCCGGCCAGCGTACGCGGCTGATCGGCCGCGAGAAGGGCTATCACGGCGTGGGCTTCGGCGGGATGTCGGTCGGCGGCATGATCAATAACCGCAAATTCTTCGGCTCATCCATGCTGCCGGGGGTCGATCACCTATCGCATACGCTGGACCACGAACACAATGCGTTCTCGCGCGGCATCCCGCAGTGGGGCATGCACCTGGCGAATGAACTGGAACGCCTGATCGCCCTTCACGATGCATCGACCATCGCGGCGGTCATCGTGGAACCGATTTCCGGCTCGGCCGGAGTGGCGCTGCCGCCCGCAGGCTATTTGAAACGCCTGCGGGAAATCTGTGACAAGCACGACATCCTGCTGATATTCGACGAAGTGATCACCGGCTTTGGCCGCGTCGGCAAGCCTTTCGCCGCGCAGGCATTCGAGGTGACGCCCGACTTGATCACCACCGCGAAGGGATTGACGAACGGCGCCGTGCCGATGGGTGCGGTTTTCTCTCAGCGCAAGATTTACGACGCGTTCATGCAGGGTCCGGAGAATTCGATCGAGCTATTTCACGGCTACACCTACTCAGCGCACCCTGTCGCATGCGCTGCGGCTCTGGCGACCCAGGACATCTACGCGAAAGAGGGACTGCTGACACGGGCGGCCACGTTAAGCGCACCGTGGGAAAACGCCGTGCACTCGCTGCGTGGATTGCCGCATGTCATCGACATACGAAATTACGGCTTGATCGGCGCAGTGGAATTGGAGCCGCGCCAGGGGAAACCTGGGGCGCGCGGCTTTGAAGTGTTCCTCAAGTGCTTCGAGCGGGGTGTCATGGTGCGCCAGACCGGCGACACCATTGCGATGGCGCCGCCGCTGGTCATTGAGCCCAAGCAGATCGAACGCATCGTCGAAACTTTGGGCGCGGTGATTCGCGAGGTCGATTGATTCGCGTGGAATTGCCGCCCTCAGGATTTCGGCTCGAAGATCGAGTACCACTTTTTGCAGGGCTCGCTGACTTCCCACACTCCCTCGAAGCCCGCGGGAACCACGAACGCGTCCCCCGCCTTCAATTCGTGCTTCTCTCCGGTCACCGATTCGATGCGGACGCGGCCCTCGATGATCACGCAGAACTCGTGTTCGGTGTAGCGCACGCGCCATTTGCCGGCGGTACTCGTCCAAATTCCGCAGAAAAATTCGCCTTTCGCATCAGTGTATTGATTCGATACGCGGGTGCGCGGGATGCCGGCGAGAATATTTTCATGCGACGGATTCGCGGACTCTCCGGTCTGAAATCGGTCAAGAACCACGATCTTGGGCGGCACGCTCATGCCCTATCGTAGGCTGATGGCGCGCGCGGAAACAAGTGCGGCCCGGAGCATCATGCTCCGGGCCGCTGCCACCTCGATTTAGTTTTCACCCGTCACTCATTCTTACCTGTCTGGGCGACCGCGGCGCCGGATTCCATCTGCAGCGTCAGTCGGACACGCCGTTCCAGTGCATAGCCATCGCTGTCCTCGGCGGTGCTCTGACTTTTGCCATACGCATTGACTTCGAGTGCTTCATCGTTGACCCCGGAGGCCAGCAACAAGTCGCGCACCGCATTGGCCCGGTCCTGCGAGAGCTTCATATTGGTGTCGATCGTCCCGCGCGGATCTGCATAGCCATCGACACGAATTTTGAGCTCAGGAGACTTCGACACGGCTTGCGCCAGGACTTGAATCTGATGCGCAATGTCCGTCGTGATTTCCGCGCTGCCGGTTCGGAACAACACATCGCCCTGCAAGCCATCGAGCACTTCCGACGCATCTTGCTTGGCGGTCTGGGCCGTCTGCACTTTCTGCGAGAGATCTTCGAGCTTGACGCTCAAGGCTTGGTTGCTTTCCGCGAGCTGGCTCTTTTCGCTCAGCAAAGCCGATTTCTCGGTCTGCAGCTGCGATTTGTCGCTTTCCAGCGAGGCCACTTGCGCCTCGGCCTTTTTGGCATCGCTGGCTCGATGGACTCGATTGCCGAGCCATGTGCCGAGCCCAGCGCCGACGACCGCGCCAATCGGACCTGCGGCAAATGCGCCGATCACCCCTCCGGCCACGAATCCGACCGGCTCCTGCGGGGGCCGCGGTTTTGCTTCGTCGGCGCAGGCCGCGGCGCTGGCGCCCATCAACCCTAAAGTCCACACCCACTTCGAATACCTGGAATATTTCGTGCTCATGACAAACTCCTCGCTCCTCGCCATTCGAGGCGGCGACCGCCGCCCCATGGGAGCCATTAGGCCCCGGCATTCGGGCGGTCAAAGGCTGGAGTCGTGGCAAATCATGGCGACGCCGCGACGAATTGCAGGAGGGGAGGCCCGTTTGCTCAGGCTTTCAGCGAGAACGGCGTGAAATTGGTGCCGACGTCGTAGTAGTCCTCCTGTTCGGCCTTTTTGAGGAACGCGACCACGCGATAGGTCAGTGGCGTTGCAATGATTTCCCAGCCGCTTTTCAGCGCGTATTGGGTAAACATGATCAAGATCAAATTGGCCAAAGACATGCGGCCGTAGAACGCCAGAAAATAAAAAATCACCGAATCCACCAGCTCGCCGCACAGGGTCGAGCCGACGATGCGCGTCCACAGCCACCGCCCTTGAGTCCAGATCTTCATCTTGGCGAGTACATAACTATTCACGAAGGTGCCGCAGAGGAATGCCAGGATCGATGCCGCCACGATGCGCGGCGTATTGCCGAAAATGGTTTCGACCGCGCCCTGATCGGCGAGCGATCTCGCCGAGGGCGGCAGACGCACGACCACGGCTGCCATCAAGGATGCAAAGGCCAGGGCCGCAAAACCAGCCCAAACCACGCGCCGATCCCGGCCGTAGCCGTAAACCTCCGTCAAGATATCGCCGAAAATGTACGAGATCGGAAAGAACAAGACACCGGCGAGAAAGGTCACGCTAGCGCCAAATGGCAGAGAGATGGTGGTCTCTTTCGCGGGCCCGATCAGGTTGGAGCACAGTAATACGCAGACATATGCGGCCATGACAAAGTCGTAGTACTTG
The DNA here is from genome assembly GCA_039924385.1 of Steroidobacteraceae bacterium. Classification (GTDB taxonomy): domain Bacteria; phylum Pseudomonadota; class Gammaproteobacteria; order Steroidobacterales; family Steroidobacteraceae; genus Bog-1198. The sequence goes on along the minus strand of JBDTAV010000106.1, from coordinate 28,468 downwards.
AACTGTCGGCCATGCGACTCGGTGGTCATAGCGCGCCAGTGTAGCCCGCTGGCGGCCCGATTTGCCGACGATATGTAAACCCGGCTGCACTGCGGCGCCCTACTGTCGTGTTTTGGCGAAGACATCACATCAGGTAGAGGCCCGGTACGGTAGATATACGGGTATTCACCTTAAGTAGCGGATCTATGGAGCAGGGCAAACCCTTGATGCAATCGGAGAGTCCGCTTGTCGATTTTGATGCCGTCTGTCAAAAAGTACGGGCGGCAGTCGAACCCAATCGTATCCATGCCGTTTCGTTGCACGACGAGACGGGCGATGTACTGTGGCTGAGCGAGAGCTCAATGGGACCGGATGAGCACAACGCCGTCCGTGAGGCTGCGGATGCATTCACCAATCCCGCCGCCGCGCCCATCCTGTCATACGATCTGGGCGATTCGAAGTCAGCCGTGATGGTTCGGGCGGTCAATTCGCGACGCGCAGTCGTCGGGTTGATCATGATCGTCATGGACACGCGCATCGTCGCTCAAGGCGCCCCCAAATTGATGACGCCGAAATTACAGCGCGCCCTGGTCCAGTTCGCCGGAATGCGTCCGGATCGCGCGCCTGCGGCCCCACCCGAACCACCGCCGAGTCCTGCTCGCGCGCCCGCGCCCGCACCCGCACCCGCACCCGTGGCATCGCGCAGCGCGCCGGCGAAAGCAGCGCGCGCCGCGAGTTCGCCTTCCATGCCCGCGCCGCTCTCAGTCGGGCCAAGAACCATCGCCGCTCAACTCGAGCAGATCGTCTCGCGCGGCACAGTGCGTGCGCCCACACTTGATCCAGCAACCGTCTCGCGTCCGGCCAGCTATGTCAGCCATGTGGGCGCCGCCCGCGCCGCAGGCCCCAGTCCTGCGGCCAGTGTTCCCCACGCCCCAAGCCCCCCGGCGACAAGCGCGCGCGCGATACGGCCCGCAGCGCCGGTGCGTCCTGCGGTCACCGAAGTACCGCCTGCGGAAGAACCGCTGGAGAGGCGGCCGTCCAACAAGGGGGTACCGCCGGAGATCGATCGCCTCAACGCGGCGATGCGCAAGAGTCCCATCGTGCTGCACGTGCAGCGCCTCGTGCCTCTGAGCCAGGGCAGTCAACTGAAGCGCTACGAAGTTCTGCTGCGCTCAGGATCCGACGAGGCGCCCAATTCCGCGCCGCATGCCATGCTGAAAGCCGCAGTCGAGAACGGCTTGGGCTCGATGATTGACCGTCGCGTCGTCACCGAACTCATTGGTTGGCTGGTGCGCCATCCCGACACCTGGCATGCAAACGAAGTCATGTTTTCGGTGAATTTGACCACCACGGCCCTGCACGACGAACACTTCATCAAATTCATTGAGCTGTGCCTGGCCAAGTCTTCGCTGCCCAAGGGGACGATCGCATTCGAAGTCGACGCTCTCACTGCGCTCACCCTGGCAGACAAGATCAGCGATGTGGCCACGGCGCTGCACCGCCTGGGGTGCCCGCTCGTGCTTGATGATTTCGCGCTGCGCACCGAGTGCTTTGAACTGCTGCGCCTGCCCGGCGTGCGCTATGTGAAACTGGCGCCCGATCTGACCTCCAGAATGCGCAGCGACAAGGTATCGCAGGCGGCGATCACCGCAGTGGTGCAGATGGCTCGGGTTTTAGGCATGCACACGGTCGCGAAACGCACCGATACGGCGGCTGAACAGGAATGGTTGACCGCGCTTGGCGTGGACTTTGTTCAGTCGAACGCCATCTCGCCCGCTGTGGCGATCGACAGCTTGCACAAGCCGGCACGCACCAAAATTTAGTTTGCGCGGGATGCTTCTGCTTCCGCTGCAGATCCAAACTCCGACATGCACACCGGGCCGCGGATCGACGCCACTTGCAAATCATTGGAAACAAAGCAAACTACACTGGTCTGCAACGAGACGCCGGAACCGGGCTAAGTGTTTTGTTAGTCCCATGAAGTTCGGTTCCGGTTCCCGCTAAGATTCACGCCATGACATTCACCGCTCTAATCGCTGTCTGCGCGCTCGTCAGCATCCTTTTTCTCGTCGCAGCGATCCGCCGCATGCGCCGGCGGCGAATACTGGGCGGAATGGCACATGGGTCCGCGGCGCTCATATTCTTGTTGGCGGCCGTCTGCGCAGTCCTCGTCGGGTCGAATCTGCGCACCTACCAACGCCTGTCGTATGAACAACCCGCCTGCGAATTGCAATTCACAAAGGATCGGGACCGGCAGTTCGACGCGGTTTTAAGCTACCCCGACGGTGAACGCGCCAGTTATCTCCTGCGCGGCGATGAGTGGCAGGTCGATGCGCGAGTCCTCAAATGGCATGCCTTTGCCAATCTGGTCGGGTTCGATGCCGCTTACCGCTTGGAACGCATTAGCGGCCGCTACACGCGAGTGGAGGATGAGCGCGCCCTGCCGCGTACCGTATATGACCTGCATGCGCCTACCCGCATCGATCCATGGGAATTGGTGCACCGTTATCGCTCGTGGGTGCCGTGGCTCGATGCGCTTTACGGTAGCGCCGCATTCCTGCCCATGGCGGACGGCGCACTTTATGAAATCAAGGTTTCGCAGAGTGGACTCGTAGCGCGGCCCCTCAACCAGGCTGCGCGAGAGGCGGTCGGCAGCTGGCATTAGGGATCCCGCATGAAACGACTGACACTCACGGAAAGGATTCTGGGCGCGGCGCTTGGGGTACTACTGATTTTGGCGGCAATCGCGTGGTGGAAGACCCAACCGGCGACACTCCACGTCAGAACGGGGGCAGCGGCGATTACCTCCACCGATCTTGTGGATCAGAGCACCTACACAACGGCACAGCGATTGGCGCAACTGGCGATCGCACCCGAGGAGCAGTCATTCAGCCAATCGGCGCTGCGAATCGCCGACCATGAGCTCGACCTGGCCTTCACCGAAGCGCTTCGCGATGTCGAAGCGCATCCGCCGGCGTTGAACGCCGATGCCGCGGCCATTCAAGCACGCATCGCAAAATCTCAAACTCTGCTCAGCGCCGACCAGCAGCGGGTCAATGAACTCACCGCAGCGCTTGCGCAGGCCAAGGCCGATCAGAAGGACAAGGTCCAAGACCAGTTGGAACTGGCGCAGTCGCAATTGGAGCTGGACAAGGATGAATTGGACGAAGCCAACCAAAACCTGGTCGAGGCAGGCGGCAATCCTCGGCGGCAAATCCAATCGATGGTTCAGGAACACGATGCGCAGACCAAGGCGCATCCGAGTTCACCGGCCGCAAAAGCGCCCGCCGATGAACAAAAAGGGTCAATTGGGAAATTTCGCGACTGGGGTCAGCTAAGACAAAAAGAACAGGCGTTGGAAGCGGCGGGATACGCCGCCGTGCAAAAGGCTCGAGCCCTCAGCGCCAGGCACACAGCGCTGGCGAGCGGGCTCGATGCCACCAAGGGAAGCATTCCCGAGCTCGCACTGCATACCAAGGCTGCAAAAGATGGGATTCAGACGCCGGCCGCAATGCCTCAAGTGCCACACTCGCATGAGGATGCCGCGTCATTGGTGGGACGCACCAAGGCAATTGCCGCGGATCAGGCGATATTGACGCTGATCAATCGACGCATCGCGGATCAAAACCAACTCGCGCATGTATACCGCCAGTGGACTTCCGTCGTAGCGCTGCAATCTCAAAATCTGGCTCACGGGATGCTGCTGGATGCCTTTATCGTCATCGGCGTGTTGATTCTATTGCTGTTGCTGGACGGCTGGCTGCAGCATCTGCTGGACCGGCCGAAATTGGATCGCCGACAGGTCGAGACGCTGCGCAGTATTACGCGCATGAGCTTGCGCGTCGTAACCGTGCTGATCATTCTCTTGATCGTCATTGGCATTCCGAGCCAGTTCGCCACCACGATTGGCATCGTCGGCGCGGGCCTCACAGTGGCATTGAAGGATTTCATCGTGGCCTTCTTCGGTTGGCTGGTATTGATGGGCCGAAATGGCATCCGCCTCGGCGACTGGGTGGAAATCAACGGCGTCAGCGGCGAAGTCACGGAGCTCGGGATGTTTCATACCGTGCTGCTGGAAACAGGTAATTGGAGCGGTTCCGGGCATCCGACCGGACGGCGCGTGACCTTCACAAACAGTTTTGCCATCGAAGGGCATTACTTCAATTTTTCGACATCCGGCCAATGGCTCTGGGATGAACTGCAGGTGGTTGTTCCAATCGGCCGCGACCCCTATCCCATCGTCGAGGCCATAACTGCGCAAGTGGTGCAAGCGACCGCGGATAGCTCGCACCAGGCCGAACAAGAATGGCAACGCGCCGTTCCCGCGCAACGCGGCAAGTCGTTCTCGGGTACACCCGGCGTAAATGTAAAGCCGGTCGTCGGGGGTGTGGAAATCTCGGTGCGCTACATCACGCGCGCCAACGAGCGGTATCTGGTACGGGCGAAACTCTATCAGCAAGCAGTGGATCTTCTGGGCACCAAGGCGTCATCGACCTAGCTGCTATGTTTCGGGTTCAGGTCCGGTCTCATCCTAAAGAACTCAATACAGGGAGATGAAAACATGCGGTTACTGATCGACTGGCTGATTGCCTGGCCGGAACGTGTTGCCCAACATCTGATGTGGCTTGCGCCTCTGTTTGCGCGCATCACAGTTGGCTGGGTTTTTTTATTGAGCGGTTGGGGCAAGCTCCACAATTTGCCGCAAGTGACCGAGAATTTCATCGGCTGGGGAATCCCGTTTCCGCACTTCTTCACGCCGCTGACTTCTGGGATTGAATTTGTTGGCGGGCTGTTTCTACTGCTGGGATTGTTGACGCGCATTTCAGCCGCAGCGCTGGGCGTGACCATGATTGTGGCAATCAAAGCGGCCAAATGGGGCGATGTCGATTCGCTCGAGACCTTGCTCGGGTTTGACGAATTTGAATACCTCGCCCTGTTCCTGTGGCTTGCCATCGCGGGCGCGGGCGCCGTTTCGTTGGACCACTTGTTGATGAAAATGACGCGGCGGCCGGCGCAGGCCTAAGGCACAACTACCGGGAACGGGTGTCCGCTATAATGGCCCCCAGCTCCCAGGCCGGCTTAGCACAGTGGTAGTGCAACGGTTTTGTAAACCGTAGGTCGGGGGTTCGAATCCCTCAGCCGGCATCTTCTCGTAAAAAAATTATCGACAGCAATAGCGCGCGGAAAAGCCAGTCGGGCGAACCCCCGACATGAAACAACCCGGGTTCGACAACAGCGCCGCGCAGCGGGCGATGTTGAGCGCCGGCGTCCTACGCCGGCCCCGAAGGTGCGAGCGCGCTGGCTGTGGTGCTCCGATTTATTGAGACTGTCCGGGTGGATGCGGAGAGGCTTACCCAGTCGTTAGGGAAAAGTACTAAGTGAGTTTAATGGTGCCTTTGTTCGGTAGTGCACGGATGCGCGTCGTGGGTTAAGTTAAATTCGGTCGCGATGATCGAAGCGAAGGAACGTTACGATGATTCTCACGGCGTCGAAGAGGATGACGAACCCAGAGTTGTTACCTTACTCGACATGCGCGCGCAAGCGGAGATGGCCGGGGACAGACAGCGAGTCGCGCGGGCTGAATGGTGTCTCGAATGGATAGCATTCAAGCGTTACACGACACCGGGTCGTCACTAAAACTCATTGGATAATCCGGCCGCTAAGTTAGCGAACCATCCCACAAGAAGCTACGACATCCGCACAGACGACAGCGGCCGCGTGTGCATCTACCATCAAAGTCAGATTGTCGCGGGGTCCGTGACGGGCAGTCATGCAGCCCACGGACCAGGTCATGGCTGCGGATTCCCCGCGTCAGCTGGAACCGAAAGCCGTGCTGTCCGCCGCGCCTCTACCGAGATTCCATATGCTGCCCGGAACGCGCCAGCGTAAGTCATTCCGGAATCAAAGAACGTCTGATCGGTTTTATGGTGGCGCCATATCTCGACGCGGATTCGATCACGGCGTAGTGCGCTCGGCATCGGACCGCGCAGCGTGTCGCCGGTCGAGAATTCGCGGCAGAACGCTAGGTTAATTTCGTCGGGTGTCCAGGTCACAGTTTTCTCTCTGCGCAACTATAAAAGCCGGTGTGCCTGGTTGTCGACCCTAATCGCCGAGCCCCAGGGCTCGCAAGCGTGACCCATTCCCACGTTTTGCCGTCATCGGTCGTCGTCTTCACGTAACAGGATGTCGCCACGGCTCTTGGAGACTGTTGTGGTGAATTGCGATCATAAGGGCGCACCCCACGGATAACAGTGACGTCGTAACCGCTGCTCACGTTGGGAGTGTGTGCACACCGCTGAGACGCGCAAGGGCCGGCAAACCGGCGAGAGCTTGAGTTTCAGTATCGCGCCCGCCTGGTATCAAACGAGTCGGTTTTGACTGCTGGTCGCGACCGTTGCGGCACTAATTTTGTGGTCTGCATATCGACTGCGCGTGCGGCAAATTGCTGCGACGATGAGCGCTCGCTTCGATGAACGGCTGGCCGAGCGCACACGCATGGCTCGCGAACTTCACGACACGTTTCTGCAGACTATTCAGGGTAGTAAATTCGTCGCCGACGACGCATTAGAGCCCAACGCGGACCCATCGCGCATGCGCTCTAGCCTTAGGACGAGCAATCGAAGAGTGCCGCATGCAAGGCCCTATGCAGACCTCCCTTACTGTGACGGGCGAATCTCAAGAGATGCACCCGATCGTGCACGATGAGGTCTATCGGATTGGGTATGAGGCGATCCGCAACGTGTGCGTTCATTCGCGCGCCCTATGGCCTTCAGGGAATGCGGGAGCGCGCTGAACGCATTGACGGCAAACTCACCATCGAGAGTTCTGCAGTCAGGGGCACCCGGATTCAGCTCGTAGTACCCGGCGGGATCATTTATCTTAGTGCCTCGTCCGATCGAGCAGGATTTCGATCAAAGTTCCGATAGCCGGGAAAGGCCGAATATACTTTTGCGCTCCGGCCAGCTGCGCCTCCATCGCCCTCTCCATTGCATTCCGCGAGATCGATGCGGAATGCCAGTTTATTGCCAGGCCAGCGTCAATTAGTGCTATTGCTCAGAAAATAGCGCTTGTCGCCGGGGGTTCGAATCCCTCAACCGGCATTGCTGTATCGCGTTGTAGTACGAATTGTGTCGATACCGCCCCGTGGCTGCGTAAATGGGGTTACGATGACCGGATGAGGACCGCATACGTTTTGATGGGCATTCTGCTTGTTGGCGGCGCCCTGACTTGTCTTTATATCATCGCTGAGTGCTTATCTTGGCGGACGGTAAAAGATGCCGATCACAGGGCGATGAGGGAAATTCGCGAACTGTACAAAAAGATTCATGCGACAACGAAGCCGTTTACGCGGCCCTTCGCTACTAAAATGATTCGACGGAAATAATCCCTCAGCCGGCGGCAACTCTCACTCAAATGAGTGCGAAATTCAAAGTAGGCCACCACGTACGCTGGAATTCCGAAGCGGGCCACGTGAGCGGCAAGATCATCCGGGTGCATAAGAAAGACACCGACTATAAGGGTTACACTCATCACGGATCGGTGGAAGATCCGCAGTACGAGATCAAGAGCAACAAAACCGATCACGTCGCGATGCATAAAGGATCGGCGCTGCACAAGATCGATTACGCAGCTTCCCCGGTTCGAGGAAATACCCGCGGTACGGCCAAGAATCACTCGCAGCGACGCTCGCCCAACACGCGATCAGCTATCACTGGTTGCAAGCGCTTGGCGGCCGTCGACGCGCTTCGCCCGATTCGCCCGATACGGCTTGGCGCAACGCTTCGTTTCGAGGGTATGCCGACTACATGTCGAGCGCCGATTTCGAGCACGGCCTGACGCAGCTGCTGAAGATAGCGAGCACTGCGCGAACGGCAATCATGTGCGCGGAGGCGGTGTGGTGGCGTTGTCATCGTTCGATGCTTGCCGATGCGCTCGGCGTACGCGGCATCGAAGTTGTGCATACCCTTGATGTCAAACACAGCAAGGTACATCCGATGACAGCGCCGGCGCGGATCGTGAGGGGCGAGTTGACCTATGCAGCAGCGGAGAGCAGATAGGATTGCAAAACTCGTCTAGTCCAACAGATCACTCTCGGATAGCTCTGCGTACTACTTTCCGTAGCTCAGGAATGACGGATCGTTCGAACCACGCGTGCTGGCGCGCCCAGATCACGCTCCGCAAATCATTTCTCGCCCAAGTGTGTATTGCTTAATAGGGAGCCAGTGCTTCGAGGATTAGACCGCGTTTCTCGAATCTCAGCCAGTTCGGGGCATGATGTTTCGAGTCCTCGGCGGTGCTGGTACAGTAGCGGTCGCGTCAGCCAATGGAGAGCCTTATGAGTACGGCGAACGGCTATCGAATCATTGCCGCGGTAGTGGTAATTTTGGCCTTGTCAGGATGTGACATTTCGGTCGACGGGGATGGCTCGGCCAAGGTCAATGGGTCCGTTCATGTACCGGCCGGCAAAGCAGCCGAAGAGGCCAGGACCGTCAATGGATCGATCCATATCGATGACAATGCCGCCGTCACCTCAGCCGGGACCGTCAATGGCAGCGTGCGATTGGGCGCTCACGCAACGGCAACCTCGGCGAAAACCGTGAATGGCGCGATCTCGCTCGCCGAGGGCGCCCATGTATCCGGCAGCGCGGCTTCGGTCAACGGCGATCTGATATTGGCAAACGGTGCGGAAGTATCCGGCTCGCTGACCAATGTCAACGGCAAGATCGACCTGAACTCGGCCCACGTGGCCGGTGGCATCAAGACCGTCAACGGCAGCATCAGCATTTTAGGCTCTTCCCATGTCGAGGACGGCATTTTGGTCGAGAAGCCGAGCAGCATGTTATTCAACAACGAAGATCCTGTCATCGTCATCGGTCCGGGCGCCGTCGTTCAGGGCGACCTGCGCTTCGAGCGCAAAGTAAAGCTCTACGTGAGCGACAAAGCGATGATTGGTACAGTCACAGGCGCCACACCGATAGCCTTCAGCGGCGATAATCCACCCAAGTGAAATTTAGGAAGGACACATCATGCTAAGTTCCCGCGTTCGCTCATTCATTGTGCTCGCCGCCATAACCGCTATGGGATATGCAAGCGCCGCCGCCGCGGCAGACGCCGCCCTAACCGCCGCAGTCGCAAGTCCGGCGCGCCCCGCCGCCGCCGTGGCACGCGATAAATCGCGCCACCCGGTCGAAGAACTGACCTTTTTTGGAATCAACCCCAAAATGAACGTAGTGGAGCTGTGGCCGGGCGGCGGCTATTGGACCGACATATTGGGGCCGTACTTGGCGCCCAGCGGTCATTACACCGTCGCGTTGCCGCCCTCCGGCGGCGAGGAAGGTTCGAGCGCGGCCCGCTTCCGCACGCGCATCGCTGCGGAAAAAGACCGGCTCGGCACCATTCACGAGACGACACTGGGCCCTGGCCACTTGGACGTCGCGCCACCGGGCTCGGCGGACCTGATCCTGACGTTTCGAAATCTTCACAACTGGATGAACGACGGCTATGCCGAGCAGGCGCTAGCAGCATGTTTCACCGCCCTGAAGCCGGGCGGAACGCTCGGAATTGAAGAGCACCGCGGTTCAAACGACAAGCCGCAGGATCCGAAAGCCGAGAGCGGTTACGTTCGTCAGGACTATGCGATTGCCCTGGCCAAGAAAGCCGGGTTCGTATTGGTGAGTTCGTCGGAGATCAACGCCAATTCCCGCGACACGAAGCATTGGCCGAAAGGGGTTTGGACATTGCCGCCCACTTTGGCCATGGGCGAAAAAGACCGCGACAAATACATTGCGATCGGCGAAGGCGACAATTTCGTCCTCAAGTTCCAAAAGCCGCGCTGAAGCGTCGCTCTGATCGGGGCAGCATTAGGCGGTTTTCTCTTCCGAGAGGCCCAGCTCTTTGATCATGTGCTCGCGCATGGCGAACTTCTGCACCTTGCCGGTAATGGTCATCGGAAATTCCGTGACAAAGCGGATGTAGCGCGGGACTTTGTAGTGGGCAATTTGATTTTGGCAAAACTCGCGGACTTCTTCCGCGGTGCTGCTAGCGCCGGGCTTGAGTTGAATCCACGCACACACTTCCTCGCCGAATTTGACATCCGGCACGCCGCAAACCTGCACTGCCAGGATTTTGGCATGCCGGTATAGGAATTCCTCGATCTCGCGCGGATAGACATTCTCGCCGCCTCTGATCACCATGTCTTTCAGGCGCCCGGTGATATTCGCATAGCCCTCATCATCGATGACGCCGAGATCGCCGGTGTGCATCCAGCCGGCATCATCCAGGACGTCACGGGTTTTCTCCGGATCATCCCAGTAGCCTTTCATCACAGAATAACCTCGCGTATGCAGTTCGCCCTGAACGCTCCGCGGCACGCATCTTCCTTGTGCGTCAACGATCTTGACCTGGACATGCGGATGCACGCGGCCGACGGTCGACACACGGCGCTCGAATGAGTCATGTATGTCCGTCTGAAAGCTGACCGGGCTGGTCTCGGTCATTCCGTAGCAATTGGTGATTTCCGCAAGATGCATCTGGCTGATCACCCGCTTCATCACTTCAACGGGGCATGGCGATCCTGCCATGATCCCCGTCCGCAAACTCGACAGGTCGTAACGCGCAAATTCTGGAGTTTCCAATTCAGCGATGAACATCGTGGGAACGCCGTAGAGCGCCGTCGCCCGTTCGCGATCGACTGCCCGCAAAGTGCTGACCGGATCAAAGCTCTCCGCCGGATAAATCATCGCGGCGCCGTGCGCAATCGCCGCCAGATTTCCCATGACCATCCCGAAACAGTGATACAGGGGCACGGGTATACAGATCCGATCTCGTTCTGTCAGACCAATTCCGCGGCCGACAAAGTAGCCATTATTCAGAATATTGTAGTGACTTAAGGTGGCGCCTTTCGGCGATCCAGTGGTACCGCTGGTGAACTGGATATTGATGGCGTCGTCGGGCTGCAGCTCGATGCCAGTTTGCGCAAGCCGCTCCCGATCAGACGATGTTCCCCGCTGCATCACGTCTTCAAAATTCAGGCATCCGGCACTACGGGTTCGGCCCAAGCGGATGACAAGCTTCAGTTGCGGCAGTCTCGCACTGGCCAGGGTGTTGGGAGCGCAGTTATCCAGTTCAGGTGCCAGAGTGCGCAGCATGGAAAGATAATCGCTGTTCTTGAGCCGTTCGGCCGTGATCAAGGCTCGACAGCCTACTTTCTTAAGACAGAACTCCAATTCGGACAACCGATAGGCAGGATTGATGTTCACCAGAATCAGTCCCGCTTTGGCGCTGGCGAACTGCGACACAGCCCATTCCGCGCAGTTCGGCGCCCAGATGCCAATTCGATCGCCGGGTTTCAAACCGAGCGAGAGCAACCCGGCAGCCAGCAGGTCGACGCGATGCTTGAGTTCCGCATAGCTCCAGCGAACCTGCTGAAGCGGAACAATGAGCGCGTCGCGCGCGGCGAACCGCTCCGCAGCGTCGTCAAACGCCCGACCGATTGTTTCGTATTTCAGCGGCACCTCACCGCTGCCTGCGACGAAACTTAGATTCACGATAGTTCCTGTGGACTCTTGAACTGGCATTGTACTGCCCCCAGCCTTAGGGTTTCGAGCCGACCCCGAAGCATGACCATCGGCCGCCTATTTCTGCATCCCCTTTGGCTGTTCCTCGCGCTGCCAGGATATGTCGGCTGGCGCCTGCTATCCGGTCTGAGCTTAGGTCCTGCAGGGATCGCTGTGGGCGTAGTGCTTCTGATCGGTTGCTGCCTGTTCATTCCGTTCGCCATGCGAACTCGGGCCCTGCAAAATCGAAATCTAGCTGACCGGGTCCTCGCCGGCGTGACGGACTATAGCGCGCATCATTTTGACCCCGCGCAGCGCAGCGATCCTGCGGCTGCATTGCTCGGCGCGCCCGCCGATGCCGGCGCAAGAGTTTTGCTGGCGCACCAGCCGAGCTCGGCGACGGCTGCCGCCAGCGCGGGCTTCGATGTGCAAATTTCAGGGCATACGCATGGCGGCCAGTTCTGGCCGTGGAATCTGTTCGTGCATTTTTTCCAGCCGTTTTCCAGCGGTCTGCATCGATTGAAGAATTTGCGGATCTACGTCAGCCGCGGCACCGGCTACTGGGGTCCGCCGAACCGTTTCGGCGTCCCATCGGAAATTACCCGAATTCGTTTGGTACCTGCAACGCCGTAAGCTTTTGCAGCGAATTGCGCCGTGTTGGGCTTTCATCCTGTCTGCATGGCGTTAGAAACACTTGGCAAGGAACGACGCGGCCCGATCGGAGATACGGACGATCTTGCTAGTTGCTTGCCGATAGGATTTGAAATTGAGCTCAGTTCCGGGCTGGCCGTCAGTCCAGTGGTCAGTGGCGCAATCGCCGGATCATTGCGATCCATTGCCGAGCATTCTGGACTTATCATCATCCGCTTGTGGTACACGTGCGACGCCTACCGGGATAACAGCCGGCGATCTGGCATTCTTGAAGCCACTTTATTACCGTAACACTGGAGTCGGCCGATCGCTTTCAAGAGACGAAATCGAAGACAACATGATCCGGCCCCCGAAATCCCCGGAATTTGGCAGTAGGCTGGCAGTGGGGAACAACCTGAGCGACTCAAGTCTCAGAAACGCTGCAAAAATTAAGTGGCGGAGAGGGTGGGATTCGAACCCACGTGCCGGAATTACCCGACCATCCGATTTCGAGTCGGCGCCGTTGTGACCACTTCGGTACCTCTCCAGTTAACTTAAAATTCTCGTCGTTTACTTAAGTTTTTCCGCATTAACTTAAACAGAATTAAGTTCTGAATCAGTCGACAACCGGGCTAGAAACGCGTTTGTCAAGGGTTCGCGGAAAGAAATAATCGTTTATTCTAGCGCATCGGAAAAGGGCTCGCCTATAGAACAGGAACTTGCCCTGCACCACGGCACTCAAATGGATTATTAAACCGTGCGTAGACTAACCATACAAACAAACTGGCCGCGTTGGACCAAGCTCACGATCGCAGTTTCCGCGATGTCGCTGCTGAGCAGTTACGCGCCGGTGCCCGGCTTGATCCATCAGATCAAGTCGCTGGGAGAGCTGCGGGTCGTTACGCGCACGGGCCCGCTCGCCTTTTATCGCGGACCGGACGGCACTGCGGAAGGGCCGGAATATGCTCTCGCGCGGCGCTTCGCTGATGAGCTGGGCGTAAAGCTCAAGATCACGCCCATGCGAACCTATGCCGAAATATATGCGGCGCTGACTTCCGGCCAGGCGCACCTGGCAGCGGCAGGGTTAAAGATACCCATGCAAGCCATTTCCGGCGTGCAATTCGGGCCTGCCTATCAGCGCGTGCGCGAACACTTGATCTATCTTCGCGGCGCGCCAAGGCCGGGTTCTCTGTTCGAGATCGGTAACTCTGATCTTGAGATTGCGGCCGGCAGCTCGCATGCGAAAACTCTGGAGGATGCGCGCAACGCCTATCCGGAGCTGGCTTGGGTCGAAAATGCCAGCACCAGTTCCCAGGCATTGCTGGATGGCGTGGCCGACGGAACCATCGATTACACGATTGCTGACTCGACCGAATTCGCTTTGGCGCACGACGTGCATCCGGACCTGCGCATCGCCTTTGATTTCCCCGAAAGCCACCCGCTCGCATGGGCGAGCAGCGACCGCGATCCCGGCTTTGCGCGCGACATGACGGAATATTTCACGCGCCTGAAGCTCGACGGCGAACTCGCCACGATCGTGAATCGCTACTACGGACGCTCCGAGGAAGCGGAGTTTGCTGGCGGCCCGGGCTTCATGCAGCATTTGCAGAGCCGCCTGCCACTCTATAAACAATGGTTCGTCGAAGCCGCGGAACAGAGCAGCCAGGACTGGCGTCTGTTGGCCGCAATCGGCTATCAAGAGTCGAAATGGAATCCCACAGCTTTCTCATCGGCTGGAGCCCGGGGACTGATGCAGTTGACTGTGGAGACGGCGAACGAAACGCAAGTAACCGATCTGTCGGATGCACGGCAAAGCATTTTTGGGGGTGCCCGTTATTTCCGGCAGGTTTACGAGAAGATTCCCGCCCATGTTCCTGAACCGGATCGCACCTGGTTCGCGCTCGCCGCGTATAACATCGGTTATGGGCACGTCGAGGACGCACGGGTGTTGGCGCAGAAGGCCGGCCGCGATCCGGACTCCTGGCAGGACGTGAGGTCCTTTTTGCCGTTGCTCGAACAGGAGCGCTGGTATACGCAAACTGAAAACGGTTATGCACGAGGACGGGAGCCCGTGCGCTACGTCGACAACGTCCGGAGCTATCGAGATTTGTTGGAATGGGCCTGGGGCGATGGTCCCCGGGCACCCATCTTGAACTAGCGGCGACCTTCGAAAAAATTCCGCAGCAGATCTGCAGCCTCTTCGCAGCACACGCCGCCGAATACGTCCAAGTCATGCGCCAGCCGCGGCTCGCGCGGCAGATCGATGACACTGCCGCAGGCGCCGGCCTTCGCGTCCCACGCACCGAATACGACCCGCGGCACGCGCGCATTGAGCACGGCTCCCATGCACATGACACAGGGTTCCAACGTCGCATACAGCGTGGCGGCTCCAAGTCGATAATTGCGCAGCGTAGAGGCAGCCGCGCGCAAGGCAACAATCTCCGCGTGAGCGGTCGGGTCATGGCTGGCGATGGGCCGATTCCAACCCTCGCCGATCACTTCATTGTTCAAGACCAGCACCGCGCCGACCGGCACTTCGCCCTCTTCTGCTGCTCTCTGCGCGAGCAGCAGCGCGCGCCGCATGAACTCGCTATCGCTCGTTGTCGTCATGGCGGCGCCATCACGGAGCGCCGTCGAGCAACGAAACGCGTCGCAAAGATCGCGACATACAACAAAAACAGCGCGGCGGCACTATAGCTCATCGAATTGTGGATGCCGATGCTGGCGCCAAGCAGACCGACGCAGACGCCGCTGAAGGTCCGCATTCCGTTTGCAAACATGGCGAATACGCCGATTACTCGCCCGCGAATTTCCGCAGGCGCGTTCAATTGCACCAAGGATTGCGCCATCGAATTAAATCCGAGTTCGACGAACCCTGCGATGAATAGCAAGGTGATGGCCACGACATAGTTATGTGATTGCGCAAAACCCGCCAGCGCGCAGCACCACAGCATTGCGAGGATATAGGCGGTTTTAACCTTCGGTGGAAGCAGCCCGCGCCCTTCCAGAATCAGCCCGGCCATGAGGCCGCCCGCCGCATCCGCCCCCAATAAGGTGCTGTACGAGAAGTTCGCCGCACGGGCGTACCCCAAATCAAGGGCAAAACCCGGCATCTGCGCCTGATAGGCATTGCCGATGAAAAAAGCGGATGCACCGACCAGCACCGTCATCGACAACAGGACGGGGTTGTGCCGCATGACATTCATAGTCGACCAGATATCGCTGAATCCCCGGATTCCGGGCGGCCGCGGCGCAGCTGCGCGATCGGGGCCATAGGGCGCCTTGATCAGCCAAACGAACATCGGGGCATAAATGAGCGCGTTAAAAAATATTCCGTTCACCGGCCCAAGCAACAACAGTAAGACGCCGCCGACCGCGGGACCCACCAGGAATGCCAGATAACGCCCGGTCGCGTTGAGCCGCACCGCGCTCGGCAACTGCTGCGCCCCGACGATGCGGTAAATGAGCACTTGCGAGGCCGGCATCCAAATGACGCCGGCCAGGCCGTGAACGGCCAACAGCGCCTCAGCCTTCCACTGCTGCGTCGAGTCGGTGGCGAACATCACACCCCAGCCGATGGATACACCCATAAAAAGCAGCATTCCAATCTGAATCAGGCGGCGGATATCGAAACGGTCGGCCAGGCTGCCCGTATAAGCGGCAAAAAAGAGGTATGGCGCCCAATGCGACACCACCGCGAATGCCCCCAGCGCGGGTGAATGAAATTTTTGGAAAATCACCCAATAAGAAATCACATGTTCGATGTTGTCGGCCATCATTGCCGCGCTGCTCGCCAAGAAGTAGACGCGAAAGTCCCGATTCGAGAACGAGGTAAACGCTGCTCGCGGAGGCGCAGGCTGTGGCGGGGTGTCGATTCGAAGTTTCAATTTCTTCAAATACCTTTAACTGGCGAGCGGCGATTCAGCTGCGACCGCACTTCGGCTGACGCTTGAATTGGGGCGACGATTTGCGTCAATCCAGTAGAATATTGCGTCAACTTTGGCGGACAACGATAACACGAGGTTTCCATGCGCGGACTTCTGTTGCTTGCAGCGTGCGCTGCGTCTCTGCCGGCATTCGCCAACGAGGGTATGTGGACCTTCGATAATTTTCCAGCAGCCGCGGTACGACAGGACTTCGGAGTCGATATCACGCCTGCGTGGCTGGATCACGTCAGGTTGTCGACGCTTCGATTGACCAATTGCACGGCATCTTTTGTCTCGCCGGAGGGACTAATCCTCACCAATCAGCACTGCATCGAGTCCTGTCTTGCCGAGTTGTCCTCCAAGGAAAGGAGCGTGTTGGAACTCGGCTTTCACGCTTCGTCGCGCAAAGAGGAAGCACGCTGCCCGGCACAGCACGCGGACGTGCTGATCGGCACGGAAAACATCACTGACGCGGTGCTGAAGGCCGATTTCGGGCTGAGCGATGTCGCGGCCAACACGGCTCGCAAGAAGCTGCTGATATCTCTTGAGCAGGCGTGCGAGCAAGCCAGCGGCAGGACAAGGGCCGGCAAGCTTGTATGCCAGTCCGTGCGCCTCTACCAGGGCGGCCAGTACTATCTCTACAAGTACAAGCGCTATTCGGATCTTCGCTTGGTCTTCGCACCGGAGGCGGACATTGCCGCTTTCGGCGGCGACCCGGATAACTTCCAATTTCCGCGCTGGTCGTTGGATTTCTCCATTCTTCGAGCTTACGAGGACAATATGCCGGCGCCGACGCCGCATTACCTGCGAATCGATTTCGCCGGCCCCAACGCCAATCAGTTGGTATTTGTCTCAGGCGATCCCGGTACGACGGAGCGATTGCAAACGCGCTCGCAACTGGAGTTCGACCGAGACGTGTCCTTGCCTATCACACTGCTGCGAGCGTCGGAGTTGCGCGGACGCTATATTCAATTCGGCAAGACCAACGTCGGAAACGAACGCATAACCCTGGCGCCGTTGAATAGTTTGCAGAACGGCATCAAAGTGCGCCGCAAGGAGCTTGACGCACTCAACGACGACGCACTCCTTGAAGAGAAATCCAAGGCGGAACAAGCGCTGCGCACCGTCGCCGGTGTCGCGGGACCCGACCCTTGGCAGGAAATCGCAACGGCGTCGAGCCGCGAACGGGTGCTCTACCTCCCTTACATTTTTATCGAAAGGGCGGCGGGCTTCGGCAGCGCTCTATTCGGTGATGCACGGCTCCTGGTAAGGGCGGCGGATGAGCGCCTAAAGCCTAACAAGGATCGCCTGCGAGAATTTATCGATGCTGAGCTGCCGCGCATGCAGCGTGATCTCTACGCAACGATTCCAGTTTATCCTGAGTTTGAACAGTTGACTCTTTCATTCTCGCTGGAACGCATGCGCGAATGGCTGGGTGAGGATCATTCTGTGGTACGGGCGCTAATGAGCAAGGAATCGCCGGACGACTTGGCGACGCGGCTCATTGCTGAAACCCAAATGGATGATGCCAATTTTCGTAAACGTCTCTGGCAACGCGGCAAAACCGCGGTGGACGCCTCCCATGACCCCATGATCGTACTGGCGCGCTCCATCGATGCCGAGGCCCGCGTCATTCGTAGTCAATACGAAGATGAAGTGGAAGCGCCTATCGCCAGAGCGGCAGAAAACATTGCAGCGGCTCGCTTCAAGGCCTACGGCACCAATATGTATCCGGATGCAACGTTTACGCCCCGGCTGAACTACGGTACGGTGCAAGGATGGATGGAAAACGGCGCGAATGTGCCGCCCTTCACCTACCTTGCGCGCGCATTCGAACGCGCTACAGGCGCTACGCCGTTCAAAATACCCGAGAGCTGGATGCGCGTGAAGGCGCAGCTGGACATGCGCACGCCGTTTTGCATCTCGACCAGCAACGACATCGTCGGCGGAAACTCCGGAAGCCCCTTGATCAATGTCGATGGGAAAATCGTGGGGCTGATGTTCGATGGCAACATCTACTCGATTGCGGGCCGCTACTGGTTTAATCCCGAGAATAATCGCGCCATCGCCGTACACCCGGCAATCATCCGTGAGGCGCTCGAGAAGGTATATAACGCCAAAGAACTGCTGACGGAATTGCAGCAGTAAGCGCCGGCTCCTTTCTTTAGACGGCCATCCGGTCAAATATGCGTGCCAAGAGCGTCCAGTAAGTGGCGGGCCTGAGCCGCTGAATAATGTCCAATATTTTCGCATCACCGCCGATGAGGATGCGCGGTTCATTACGTTCAATCCCTCGAATTATCCTTCGAGCAGCTGCGGTCGGCGTGGTTCGCGCGACTCGCTCGAAGCGATCCCCCACTTCGTTCATGCTGACGCTTTCCCGCAATTGAGTCCCAGTTCTCGCGCTGCGTGCGATGTTGGTCTTCACGCCGCCGGGATGTACGACCGAGAGCCCCACAGTGCTCTTGTTCGCGGCAAGTTCGTGCCGCAACGACTCTGAGAAACCGCGCACCGCGAACTTCGATGCGGCGTAAGCAGACTGCCCCGCCGGCGCGATAATTCCAAAGATGCTCGAAATGTTGATGATATGCGCTTGTGGGCGGCTCTGAAGATGCTTCAGGAAGGCGCGCGTGCCGCGCACCACGCCCCAAAAATTAATGTCCATTAGCCACGCCATCTGCGTCTGATCGAATTCGTCGAATTGACCGAGCAACGCGACCCCCGCGTTGTTGAAAAGCAGATTGAGCAACGGAAAATCTGCGATCGCGGCGGCCGCGAAGTCTTGAATCTGCTCAGGGCGGCCAACATCGACGGTACGAATGGTCACCCGGCGCGGATACGCGTCAGTAATTTCTTGTGCAGCCGACTCAAGACCGGCTGAGTCCAGGTCGGCGAGCGCAACATCGCAGCCGCGTGCGGCTAACTCGAGCGCCAGTGCACGTCCGATGCCGCTGGCGGCCCCGGTAATTGCAGCCGCAGATCCTTCGAATTGAAATCCTTGCACAGGTCACCTTGAGTGGGTCTACAACCGCGCTGCGGCCGAATTCGCGCATGCGCATCTTACCCGGCAAATCAGAACTCGTGTTACCACGCGAGGCACCACAGTGCTTTCAGCCATAATCTATACTGCGGGCAATCGGCAGTGAGCTTGGGAGATGAACAATGGCGGCGTTTCAGCGTGAGATTCTCGTTCGGTTCGGGCATTGCGACGCTGCCGGCTGGGTCTTTTATCCGCGCTATTTCGAAATGATCAGCGATTTTGTGGAAGATTGGTTCGAAGATGGGCTCGCTGCCAGCGCACCGGGACTATTTCATCACAAACAGATTTTGACCCCGTCGGTGCATTTCACAGTCGATTTTCCCAAGCCGACGCGCTTTGGAGATCGGCTGACCTTCAATTTGTGGACCGTGAAAATGGGCCGCACCTCCTGCGAAGTGCGCATCGAGGCGTCCCATCATGGTGAATTGCGTATGTGCGTAAAACAGGTATTGGTCTTCATTTCGGCCGAAACCGGGCGCGCGACGGAAATTCCACCGGAATTAGTCAGCCGAATGGCGCGCTTCGGGGTCGAGGCCAAGACCTGACGGCGAATGGGGTTTATGCGGCGCACCGGCGCTGTGCAGCGACCTGCATCCGCCAATTCGTCATGTACTGCCTTAAAGGCTGGCCCACGAACTGTGTGAATGGATCGCGATGAAACGCTGTGAGGGCACGCACGCACAACGAATGGGACGCGCAAACCGGCAAGCCACCCGGTTCGGTCCGCCAGCAAGGTCTCGAGGTAGTGGCCAGAAAGCCGCAGACGAAGTGCACGGATCGCCTTGCGGATCACCCATCGAAATGCTGACCGGCAGCTTAGCCTCGGCCTCGGCCAATGGGTCGAATGCCGACCCACGAAACTGTTTCGATACTAGAGGGAGATGCAACATGGTTAGCGAAAAAATCCACAAGGGCGGCTGTTTTTGCGGTGAGGTGCAGTTCGAGATTTCGGGCGAACCCGCCGGCATGGGTTACTGCCATTGTGAGTCGTGCCGCCACTGGTCGGCAGGTCCGGTGAATGCCTTTACGCTATGGAACCCTCAATCGTTGAAGGTGACCCACGGCGCGGCCAACATTGGCACATATAACAAGACGCCGATCAGCTTCCGCAAGTGGTGCAAGAAATGCGGAGGGCATCTCTTTACTGACCACCCGACCATGGGACTCGTGGACATCTATGCAGCGATGTTGCCCAAGCTGAAATTCGAACCGGGGGTGCATGTTCACTACCAGGAAACAGTGTTGCCAATCCGTGACGGCAAGCCGAAGTTCAAAGACACGCCGAAGGAAATGGGCGGCTCGGGGATTAACCTGGCGGAATAGCCTGGCCGTAAGCTGTTCCCCTTGTTGCTTAGGCTAGGCGGACCTGCGTGGCAGTGACCAATAAGCGAAGAAGGAATTGACTCGGAATCCGGCAGTCGACGAGCTTCGCAAGCTCGCGCGCTACGCGGGCAAAGGCGCCAGCGCGATGAGATACCCCAGCGCAACGAGCACGACGAGGTAGTACACCGTTGCTGCATGGCTGGGCGCTCGTGGAATATCCTTGGTGAAAAGCCGATAAGCCGCGCCGGCTGCCACGAGCAGAAACAGCAGTTGCGAAAAATACCCCGTCAGTAGGCACTGCGGCCCGGACAAGACGATGCGTTCGGTCTTGTTGAGCGCCGTAACGGCCTGCGATCCATCCAGCACCCAGATGGGAATGAGATTCAGCACGTTAAGCATCGCTGAGCGCGAGGCCAGTCCAATCCATAACGCATCGCTTGTCTTTATCCATATCAGCGCGCACACCGCGGCGCCAAGGCAACCTGCCATGGGCCCGCGCACATAAGCACCGAGACCGGGAAGAAAAACCGGCATCTCCGCAGGTAAACCGCGCCGCTTGATCTCGATGAAGTGGCCCATCTCGTGCACTAAAATCAGAACTGCAAAGCCTATGCCGAAGCGCCAACCATATAACGCCCAATAGAAAGCGACAAACGCCCCGAGGCTGAGCAGGAATTTCAAATTGAACAGAGCCAGCAGAAATTTTCCGTTGGCCAACAGAATAATCAGCGGCGCGAACGGTCCGAACTTTTTGGTCCAGGTGTGTCGATCAGTGGCGGATGCGGCGCCGGCGAGTATCTCCAGCCGTTTTAGATTGCCGCCGATCCATTCTGCCTAGGATGAATCGGGCGGCAACAATTCGAGAGCTTTCAACCAATCGCTTCGGGCCTGAGCATACTCGTGGCTTTCCTCATGCAGGCGCGCGCTGGCTGAAAGTTCCTCGAGCATCGTCGAGTGCACCAATGCGTGGCAAGTCCCGCACACCAATGCGGAGGGAGCCAACAGGCTCTTGCATCGAGGGCATCCTGGCTCATTTCAGACTGTACTCTCCGGGCGTTTCACCCGGGCGCCGCTGCAGTGGGGTCGTTGTAGGGACCCGTAATGCTCAGCGCGTTGCCTGCTGTGAGCCTCCAGGCGATCCGGATGCCGACGAACAAAATGACCAGGCCGATGACACCGTGCGCTTTGAGTGGGCTCATCTTCGGCTTCGCAGCGATCGTGGGATCACCGGCCTGCGCCCGCTGTTGAGCGCTTTTCTGTTTCATCTGCTGGGATATGGCAATTGGAACCACAGCCATGGAAACGGCTATGTAGGTCGATAGAACCGCAGCCACTTGATAGCGCCTGCCGCCGACGCCGCCGGAGCCAAACACGACAGCTTTACCGACGACATAACCGACGGCGAGTGAGACAAAGCCGACGATCCAACCTGTGGCGAGGGCGAATCCCGCGCACAAAGACTCAATGCGAGTCGACCGGCGCTTGATTCGTGAAACGCCGAGCGCAGTTCTCCGCACACGGTTACTTCATTCGCACGGTAGGAGGCACCGCTTATCGATTTCCCGCAAGACTTGCAGATCGCTGTTCCCGGTTGCTTCGAATATTCCGCGGTCGCGAACTGCGGCACGCCCTTGCTGTCCTTTTCCTCCATAAAACCTCGAACGATCAGTGCGGCTGCTTGACGATACGCAAATAGGGCTTCGGCGCTTTCCAGCCGGCCGGATAAATCTTCTTGGCATCCTCGTCAGTCACAGAACCGGAGATAATCACATCCTCGCCCTGTTTCCAATTCGCCGGCGTCGCAACCTTGTGCTTGGCAGTCAATTGAATTGAATCAAGTGCACGCAGGATCTCATCGAAATTACGGCCGGTCGTCATCGGATAGGTCAACATCAATTTGATCCTCTTGTCCGGACCGATGATGAACACAGAACGCACCGTGGCATTGGTCGCAGCCGTGCGGCCTGCCGCCCCACCTGACTCTTCCGCCGGCAGCATGTTGTAGAGCTTCGCGACTGCCAGATCGGTATCTGCGATCATCGGATACTTGACCGTGGCGCCCTGCGTCTCTTCAATATCCTTGACCCAGCCATTGTGACTCTCTACCGGATCGACGGATAGACCAATGAGCTTGGCGTTGCGCTTCGTAAATTCTGGTTCGATCTTTGCCATGTAGCCCAACTCGGTTGTGCACACCGGGGTGAAGTCTTTGGGATGCGAAAACAAGATCGCCCATTTGTCGCCGATCCATTGGTGAAAGTCGATGGGGCCTTGCGTGGTTTGCGCTTTGAAGTTGGGCGCTGTGTCATTGATTCGAAGCGACATAAAGATCCTCATTTCTATGGGGGCAAAACGGTCCGCGGCTAGACTGCCGTGGTTCAAAACTAAGCTGCAATTATACGCCTACTTGGCGCGCCTGGCTGGACCCCGAAGGACCCTGCTTCGCGGGCAAAGCCGACACAGCTGTGGCAGCCAATCAACCATTTCGTGAGAATGAAGCGCACCTAATCGTGCAGACCCGCTAACCCACCGGCTGCGCTGCCAAGTCCCAAACAAAGGCCGAATGCGGCGCTAGCCGAAGATGAATGACACGGAATGCGTCAAGCGCCCGAGGCGGCGGGCGGCCATACACCCCCGTTGCGCTGAACCTGTGAGCTGCGCCTTTCGGCAGTTCGAGTGCGGCAGCGAGATCGAGAGCATACGATCGCGGTCGCGACGAGGGATTGCGCAGGGCAATCACTGAGCGTTCGGAACTCCACGCCGCCCATCCGTAAACCTAATCACGTGCCGGGTCTCCTCCCTGCCAATGACTGTGCTTGAGCACGGGACCGCGCAGGCGTGCCCAGCGCGCGGCGCGCGCGATGAGATCCCAATCCTGTGGTTTTAATAGGTCGGGAGACACATACAGTTCTTGAAGGCCTGTACCGCTCGCGAAGTATGACCACACCTCGTCGGGCAAATCGCCGCCGTGATCGCCGCTCAGTCCGCGTGCATGACGCGCGAAGATGATCCCGTGCAGCATCAGCGCGTTCAGTGGATAAAACAGGCTCTGGCGCACGATTCCGCCGTAGGTGTCCGCGTCTCGGTAGGTGATCCAGCGCTGCCGGCCGGTACCCTGCCCGGCAAACTCGTGATCCTCGCCGCCACGCCAGATCGAATCCACGGTCAGAAGCCAGAATGGCGAAGGCCAGGTACCCGTGGTCAGATTGATAAAAAGATCCGGGCGCACGACCCGAAGGGCCTGTATCAGCGCCATCGCCGCCGCGAAATCGCTGTCGAAAGCACCACCAGGCGTGACCTTGTCGGCGCTTCCGGTGCCGTCGAGCTTGAATTGATT
This sequence comes from Steroidobacteraceae bacterium, assembly GCA_039924385.1. GTDB lineage: Bacteria > Pseudomonadota > Gammaproteobacteria > Steroidobacterales > Steroidobacteraceae > Bog-1198. Next base: position 4,678 of record JBDTAV010000106.1, on the reverse strand, counting down.
AATGCCGAATGACTGCAGAAGTCCAACTGTTGCTGCATGAAAGCGTGCGTAGTATTTCGGTCCGGACAGTGCGAGGCCTTGCGTGTCAACTTCATACCCCGCTGCCTTTGCGGCAGCGATACGCGCCTGACGCGGCGGCCCGTAGCCGCCCCAAGGGGAGAGCCACACGCCGGGCTCGGCACCGAATTTTCCGCTGCGCTGCGGATCCGGCTAAAACCCTCAGGGAATCCCTCGTTGAATTCCCACAAATGCGCGGGATCATCCCATCCGTCGTCGAACAAAAACGAATCCACCACGACGTGCCGGTTCACCACAAGTTCTTGGCCGATGTGCTCAATGGCGCCAAGTGCGTCCGCTTCAGTGTAGCGGCTGAAGTAGCCGATGTCGTACCACGAGTTGTAGTGCAGGAAGGTCCGGAAAGGGTGTGACCGTTCGGCTTCGAGGTAGGCCGCAAATCATCGGCGCAACTGTCCGGGTGAGGCAACGCCGATGACCGCGGAGTAATTGATGGGGATGCCGGAGAGCAGCGACAGTTTTCGATTTAATTTAGAGGTCGCCTCCTCGTTTGTGACGGCAGCGCGTGCCATCGGGTGCTCGAACGCGAAAAAAGCATCGCCGCTGACAATTGGTGTGCCATCGGCAGTGCCGGCGATTGAGGCGCCCGGCAGGTGCAGACTGATGAGCGACACGCTCGCGATGTCCACCTCCCTCGCCGCCGTCAGCGAGAATGACTCGCGCACGTACGCACCGTCGTTGCTCACTGAAGAGCGCCAGGCAATCGCGAGTCCGCCGCCGTTTTGCACCAGTCTGCCTTCAACGGCTTGGGACGCGTTCGACACCAAGGTAGCGCAAAAAAGACCGCGTGAGCTCGACCTTCAACGCCGTATCGTCCTTCGGCAAGATACCCCTCCACAGCTTGATGTCCCCAGGATTCACGACGACCTCCCACAGTGTGCCGATGATCATCACGAGCCCGAGAGCAGCCGCAGTGCGGGGGTAGGCGTGCTCAATCTCACGCCCGCTCGTAACAAAAGTATCGACCAGATGTTCAAACGTCCGCATCTCCAACTTCGCGGCCTTTTTCCAAAAGGGGCTGCCCTCTTTCTCCTGCAAAAATTGCCGCACTGCGCGCAATAGGTTGGCATCGGCGCGATAGCTGACGACCAAACTATTGATGACTTGATCCGCCAATGTAGAAAATGGAATCTGAGCGGCAGCTTCGACGCTGAGCGAGCGGCGCAGGAATTCGTCTTGATCTTTTAGTATGGAAAGAATCGCGGTTTCCAGCAGGACATCCTTGTTGCGAAAGCGCCGGTATACTGCGCCTGGCGTGAGGCCGGCGTGCGCGGCAATGCGGGGAATGGTGCTTCCCGCTATACCCTGCTGCCCCAACACCTCTACCGCGGCCTTCAATAGTTTCCGTGAAGACTCCCTGCTGCGCGCTTGTTGCGGCGCCAACGTCGGTTGCAGTTTACGCACGGCCTAATATTAGTTGACTTTGTCCTTAATGTAAATGTAAATTCGCGTTTACATACTAGAACGGCATTCCCATGGACCCTACAAACGCACGACATCCCTTCTTGAATCGCGACTTTCGCTACCTATGGATAGGCAATACGATTTCGGGGTGCGGCGACCAATTTTTCCTGGTGGCACTTCCCTGGCTCATCCTGCAACTTTCCGGCTCCGGCGCGGTCCTCGGCGGGATTATGATGGTGGAGGCGATTCCCAGAGCGGCGCTGATGCTCATCGGCGGCGCGGTTACGGACCGCGTCTCGCCCCGCAAAATCATGATCTTGACCGCCGCCGCCCGCACCGCTCTGGTCGCGGCCCTGGCCGCTTTTGTTTGGACGCATCATGTGCAGATCTGGCAGCTCTACGTGCTGAGCTTCCTTTTCGGCGTTGCGGACGCGTTTGCAGCGCCGGCCGCGCAGACCTTCTTACCTTCGCTGGTGGTCCCTGCACAATTGCCCGCCGCAAACGCGCTATCTCAAGGCACGCAACAGCTAATCGGGATGGTCGTGCCTGCGCCGGCCGGGATCATCGTCGCAGCGTTCGGCATCGCGGCGGCATTCTCCGTTGACGCCGTCAGTTTTCTATTCATTATCGCTGCGCTTCTCATGCTGCGCGATCCGCCCCGGATCGAATCGGCCGTGCCTCGCGCCGGCATCGCCCACGCCATTCTCGAGGGTCTCCGCTACGTGAAGAACGACGTTGCTTTGCGTTCCTTATTGTTGGTCGCTGCGGTGCTGAACTTCTGTATCGCCGGTCCGATGAGCGTGGGTATCGCGTTTCTGGCGAAACGCGAATTTGGCTCGCCGACGGCGTTTGGACTTCTGGTTTCCTCCGTCGCCGCTGGAAGTCTCGCCGGCTTGGCGCTCGCGGCTGTGCGGCAGCAGCGCAGGCGCGGGCGGTTGCTGCTGGTCGTCAGCACGGCGGTCGGAGTCTGCACCGCCGCGATCAGCGTGTCCCATCAATTGTGGTCGCTTTTGTCAATCCTGTTTGTCATGGGCGCGAGCGCCGGCTTTCTGAACGTGCAGCTCCTCGCTTGGTTTCAGCAACGCGTCGAGCGCGCGATGCTCGGCCGGGTCATGAGCGTCCTCATGTTTGCGAGCCTCGGCCTCATGCCGCTGTCGCTGGCGGCAGCCGGTGTCCTTGTGCAGTGGAGCCTGCCCGGCATGTTCGCCGGAGCCGGGGCATTGGTCATCGGGGTTACCTTCGTCGCTGGCTTGAATCGCCCGGTCCGTGAGATCGATTGATACGCACGGGTCCATAACGAGCGGAACTCGGATAAATGACCAGCGGCCGATTTAGCTCCAGATCGTTGAGTGCCGAAATCATCGACGGCGTGATCGTCGGAGCATAGTCCCGTTTGATTTCAATTCCGATACGCCGACCTTTGAGAATCAGCAGCAGTTCGAACTCCGCCCCAGCCTGCGTTTGCAATAGTAAGGATTGGACTTCGATAAACGCGCCAGCAGTTGCTCTGACGAGCCCCGCTTCACGGGAAGCGCCGCCGGATCAACAATCGGAGCTTCGGCGTGCAGCCTTTGCAGTCGCTGCCGCGACTGTGTTCTCAGCCGTTTTAGTGGAGTTTTCGCCAGAAGTGAAAACGAGAGCGACTGCAGCGGTTAAACCGAAATGCCTGATGCTGGCCATCATTGTCGCCTCAAAAATTCAGATTGACGGCGACTAATTCAGAACATCGTCCAGCCTTTTGTCCGGACTACCGGAGCGATCCGTAGCTCTTGCATCTTGTTCCCTCTCGGGAGAGCGAACCTGAGGATCCCGAGAATTCTCTCGGGTATCCTGCTGCTGCAACGTTAACCAGTCTTCGCGGCCCACTTGAGTCTCCTCAAGGGTCAGAGTCGAACCTTTTTGCTCTCGCTGCCTCAACCAATCTCACGCGCTTCTTTCTTGATTTTCTCAAGAGTGAGGCGCTAGCATATAAACTGATGCTATTATGCGTCTAATTTGATGCGCAGAGAAGGCCAATGAGAACTACCGTCACCATCGATGATGATCTGTATCAGCGGGCTCTGGAAGTCGCGGACCCGGAGATGGAAAAAGCCGATGTGTTTCGGGAAGCAATGAAAGTGTTCGTCCGCGTTCAGGCGGGCAAACGGTTATCTGCGCTCGGCGGCAAAGCGCCTCGGATGAAAGCGGTCCCGCGCCGCAAACTCCAATAAGGCACACGCCGTTGAATCTCGTTCTAGTCGACTCCTCCGTCTGGGTCGCGCACTTCCGCAAGCCGAATCAAGTGTTGCAATCCCTGTTGGTCGCAGATCAAGTGCTGTGCCATCCGCTGATCGTGATAGAAATTGCCTGCGGAACTCCACCGTCGCCGCGCGACCGAACATTGAGGGACCTCAGGCAGCTGCGTTCTGCAACTGTCGTGACGAGCGACGAAACGATGGCGCTGATCGAGCGAGAAGTGCTTCACGACACGGGCTGCGGAGCGGTCGACGTGTCGTTGCTTACCTCCGTTTTGCTGACCCTTAACGCGTGTTTATGGACTCTCGATAGGAATCTTTCGTCATTGGCTAATCGACTGAATGTTGCCTTCGCCGCATATGCCGACTGACAGAACACGCCGTCCGGCAACCCCCAAAAGAATGTCCAGCGACCCCAGACTCTAGACGCCTTCCCGGAGTGCCGGCACATTGATGCCAAAGGTCCATTTCCAAGCATCGCCGTCCTTAACGTACACCGAAGAGCCCCAAACAGGTCCGATCTTTTGGCCGAAGCAGGTCCCATCAGCGCTAGCGTGAAATGTCAGGATGCCGACGGTCGGTGAGAGCATCGTCGCCGTGGCCTCGCTAAGGCCGACGGCTTTCACATCGCATCCCTCCCCAGACCAGTTCTTCAAAGCTTCGACCTTGGTTGCGAGGTGAATGCCAAAAATATTGATAAATTGCATATTCATCGCCGTCAGGCCGTCTATTTTTTTGGCATCGTGATCTTTCCAGGCCTCCCAGACAGCCTTTTCGAGCGACAGCAAAGCATCGGTGTGAACATCTCGAGCGATAGGCTTAGTCAGGTGCTCTTGATTCGCCGCATTCTCAGCAACCGGCTTCGCAGGAAGCGCCGCCGGATCAACAATCGGCGCTTCGCCGTGAAAGGCCGCTTTCCATCTATTGCCGTCCCGAACATACACTCCTGCCGCCCAACTGCCGGA
>JBDTAV010000105.1:0-20651 GCA_039924385.1 Steroidobacteraceae bacterium | reverse complement strand
CGATAAAGAAAAACTTCAGATCAATCTGCGCATCGACAAACCAATCACCGAGGGAGCATCATCAACAGCGAACAGACCGAGAAGATTTGGAAGAACAACCCGTCCACCAAAGCGGGTCAAGTCAAATCCGGCCTACTGCAGCAGAGCGCTGGCAACTGCCGTCATCGACTTGACACCCGTCGCTATGGTTGGCTCAGGGTCGGGCAAGAACTTCGAGTTGTGCGGGCCTGGCAGCGACTTGCCGGTGGCAGCGACGGCCGCATAGGCCTCGGGGTTCGCCGCGCCAAGCCAGTAGTAAGTGAGCGGAATCTGATGTCCAGGTAGGCCAAAAACGCCGACGTCTTCACTGGGGGTGACCGGCGCAACTTCGGCCACATTATTCTTGCCGAGGGTTTTGATCAGCACCGCCTCAACGCGCCGCGACTGAGCGGGATCGTTGTAGGTCGCGGGTACGGATTCGTTCTCAACCACCGTCACCGTCGGCGCTTTCTCAGGCGGCAGGCCGGCGGAGCATGCGACGCCGGCCGCCATCTGGCGAATTCCGGTCAGGATGGTGTCGCGCCCCTTGTCGGAGAAGTAGCGCGTGGTGAGTTGCAGCTTTACCTCGTCGGGGATGATGTTGCGCTTCGTCCCGCCGTGGATGGATCCGACAGTGATCACTATCGGATCCTGGGGGTCCTCTTCGCGGCTGACGATGGTTTGCAACTGGGTGATGAACTCGGCCGAGAGCACGATAGGATCGCGCCCGAGCTGGGGCATGGCCCCGTGGCCGCCGATGCCGTGGATGGTTACGTCAACCGAGGCAGAGCCCGACTGCGCCGGCCCGATGGCGAGGGAGACCTTGCCAGCCGGTTGTTCGGACCCGTCGTGCAAGCCGACGATCATGTCCGGCCGCCCGAACCGCTCGTAGAGGTGATCAGCCAGCATGGCCCGGGCCCCGTCGACTGTCTCTTCCGAGGGCTGGCCGATCAGAATCAGCGTTCCATGCCAACCCGCCTTGGTCGTCGCCATCGCGCGCGCGACGCCAATCAGGACGGTCGAGTGGACATCATGGCCGCAGGCATGCATTACGCCAACATCCTGGCCGGTGATAGTGGCAACGCGGACATGACTGGCGTAGGGCACGCCCGTCTCCTCAACGATCGGCAGAGCGTCCATATCCGCGCGAATCATGAGCGTCGGGCCAGGGCCATTCTTCATCACCCCGACTACGCCAAAGGCCTTTGAGCCGTCGGAATAGATGCCGATATGATCCGCAACCTGGTAGCCGGCCGCCCGAAGCTCCCGCGCCACGATGGCAGAAGTCTCCTTCTCCTGATGCGACAGTTCGGGATTAGCATGGATGCGCTTGTAGACGTCGATCAACGGCACTTCAGCCAACGCCGGTGCCGACGTCGCCATGAGTAGCAGGGCGGGAAGAGCTTTCAGAATCATCGGAACCCCATTGGCGAATCTTGTCTTGGGCCAGCACGCGTGATCATGCCATGAGGCCACGCTTGCCCGCTACAAGGTGCTAACCAACCCGCTGAATCATCGCCCGTGCAACGGGCTGCGCGGTCAGCGGCATAGCCCGGTTCTACCCAGCACAGCAGTTTGGCTCAAAGAAAGATTGTATTCGTAGCTGCGAAGCGCCTGTCCGCCGATATGAAGGCCGGATCGACGTGGATAAAGGCAAGATATTGGGCCACAAGAACTTGGGCGAAGTCGTTGAGGTTGGCAAGGCGGTCGACACTGTCAAGAAGGGCGATAAGGTGGTGCTGCAGTTCAACATCGGCTGCGGGTTTTGCGCCAACTGCGAACGCGGACTATCACCGACCTCAGGGTCATGCCGGGGATGGCGGGAGCCGCCTACGGTTTTGCGGGCATGGGCCCCTATTAAGACGGTCAGGCAGAATATCTACGCGTGCCTTACGGTGACTACAACTGCTTGCAATTGCCCCGAGGCCGCCGATGAAAAGGGAAAGGGCTACCTTATGCTGGCCGACATTTTCCCGACCGGCTGGCATGCAACGCGTTTGGCCAACCTTCAAGCGGGGGAGTCGATCATTATTTTTGGCGCCGGTCCAGTGGGCTTGACGGCAGCAATGTCGGCACGCATTCAGGGTGCGAGTCAGATATTAGTTGTCGATGGTCAACCCGATCGCTTGCGATTGGCCCGCGAAGTCGGATCAATGCCATAACGCGCGTGGCAAAGAAGTCCCCAACATCACGATGAATGCGCTGGTCGATGCGGTGAAGGCCACGGGCACCATCGGCGTGATCGGGGTATTTGTGCCGCAAGACCCGCATGCTCAGATAAATTAGCCAAGAAGGGACAAAATGCGTTCGATTTCGGTAAGTTTTGGTTTAAAGGTCAAAATGGGGACGGGCCAATGCAACGTCAAAGCCTATAACCGCCGGCTGCGCGACCTGATCCACGTCGATAAGGCAAATCCCTCTGCCATCGTTTCGCATGAGTTACCGCTGATGGAAGCGCCCGATGCCTACAAGCACTTCGACAACCGCGACAAGGGCTGGACCAAAGTGGTCCTGCATCCGCATGCCGCATAGGTGGTTTAGCCGACTTGCAATTGTTGTCACAAATCTCGCGTGCCAAGGACTTGCTGAAGGGAACCTACGCGACTGACATCGCAAACACGGCCGAGGCTTTCGGCGGCGAGTTGACACACGAGTCGCGTGATGCCAGACCGGCGCCTGTCGTCGCAGACTAGCCTGCGGCAGGCAATTCGCGCTGCAGATCAACGACGTGTCTTAACGTGTGTTAGTCGCGGTGAGCTAGAAGGCACGTCTCGCGAATTCCTACATCGGATTGCGCCATTGACGGCTGATTCGCGCTGTCGCGCTCGCTAGCCTATGCGCCCCGGTCGCTCGCGGCCGAACCAGTACACCCATTTAGATACGGAGAACGATCATGCCAACCAGTACCAAGAACGCCGCCAGCAACGTACAAGAGCAGGACGCGATTGCCATGCTCATGGCCGATCACAAAAAGGTGAAGAAGTTGTTTTCGGACTTTGACAAGCTCAAAGAAAAGGGCAGCGACGAGGACAAGTCTGCATTGGTCGAACAGATTTGCAACGAACTTAAAATCCATACGGAGCTGGAAGAGGAGATTTTCTATCCGGCAGTGCGCAAAGCGATCGAGGACTCGGATCTTATGGATGAGGCACTCGTCGAACATGCTGGGGCCAAGGATTTGATTGCCCAGCTTGAAGCTGCGAGCCCGGATGATGATCTGTATGACGCCAAAGTGACCGTGCTGGGCGAGCAAATCAAGCATCACGTGAGCGAAGAAGAGGGGAAAATGTTTCCGAAGGCCAAGAAAGCCAAGGTCGACACCGAAGCGCTCGGCGCCACGATGTTCAAGCGCAAAACGGCGTTGAAGAAAACAATGGGCTTGAACGACGAAGAAAACGCGAGCGACGACTCTAAGCGCAAGTCCATGGGCACAGCCAAACGTTAAGTGAATGCCAAGGTCCGGCCCGCCAAGAGCCGGATCCTTTTAGCCACATTGCTTTTTCCCTGGCATGCTCAGGTTCTCGCGGCTCGCAGACACTCTCGTCAAGATCGAGGTTTGCGAGGGCGACACCCGCCGAAGGACGGTCCGCGTCGAGGGCCCGACGGTCGCCTTAGGAACAGAGGAACGCAAATTCGGCACTCCGGCGGAACCCTCGACGCGGGAAAAGAGCATAAAGAATGTTGGTATTGGCGTGCTATTCGGGCAAATCCACATTAATGAGGCGGCCATATCTCACACCGGCAACAAAAAGCTGGCACGGGAGGAATCAGGGTACCAACCTGAACAAGACCAAAGATCGTTGCGTAACGCCATAGACATCGCCGCTTGCCGCCTGATGCGAGGCAATCGCCACGTTGGTGTCAAGTTCGAGACTCCATTGCTCTCCCCCCGCACACTGTGGCAAGGTAAATTCCACCAGATCATGATGAGCGTTCAAAACCAACAACATGGTCGCTTCCGTGCCGCGTTGGCGCAGTCCCGTGGGACGCGCGCGTCCGTCGATGAGCATCGCAAAGCAGCGCATGCCCTCATCGCTCCAATCTTGGGGTCTCATTTCGACGCCGGACGCGTTGATCCAAGTGACGTCCTTGACCTGCAGTTCCTCGTCATAATCACCGGTCAAGAAACGGTTGCGATGAAAAATGGGGTACTTGTGGCGCAAGGCGCAAACGGTTTGCACGAACTGGATTAGCGACTTGCCCTTTTCCTGAAGCTCCCAGTTCAGCCAGCTGATCTCACTATCCTGGCAATACGCATTGTTATTGCCCATCTGCGTGCGAGCGAATTCATCTCCCGCGAGGAGCATCGGGGTGCCCTGCGAAAGCAATAGGGTCGCCAACAAGTTACGCATCTGCCGGTCGCGAAGTGCATTAATGGCCAGATCGTCGGTCGGTCCCTCCACGCCGCAGTTCCATGAGCGATTTTCACTGCTGCCGTCGCGATTCTCCTCGCCATTGGCTTCGTTGTGTTTGTCGTTATAGCTCACGAGATCATTGAGCGTGAATCCGTCGTGGGCGCTGGTGAAATTCACACAGGCCCACGGACGTCGTCCAAGGTGATTAAACACATCGCCTGAGGCGCAGAGTCGCGGGACGATGTCTTTGGCGGCTGCAGAGCCTTTCCAGAAATCACGTACCGTATCTCGATAGCGATCATTCCACTCGGCCCAGCCGGGTGGAAAGCGCCCGACTTGATATCCGCCGGGGCCGCAATCCCAAGGCTCGGCGATGAGTTTGACGCCCCTTAACACCGGATCTTGATTGCAGGCTTTCAGGAAGCCGCTCTCATTATCGAATCCGTCCGGCTCCCTCGCCAAGATGGTGCCCAAATCAAAACGGAAACCATCAACGTGGAGCTCATTGACCCAGTAGCGAAGACTGTCGGTCACCATTTCCATCACGTTGGGGTGGGAAAGATTGACGGTATTACCGGTGCCCGTATCGTTGATGTAAAAGCGTTTTGCGCCGGGGAGCAGCCGATAGTAGGACGCGTTGTCGATGCCCTTGAAAGATAGGGTCGGGCCCAGTTCGTTGCCTTCGGCCGTGTGGTTGTAAACCACATCCAAAATGACCTCCAGTCCCGCATCGTGGAATCTTGCCACCATTTCCTTGAATTCCCGCAAGCACTGCTCAGGCTCCGAAGCGTAGCGCGGGTCGGGCGCAAAGAACCCAATGCTGTTATAGCCCCAATAATTGGTGAGGCCGCGCTCCAGGAGATGACTGTCATTGATGAAGGTATGAACGGGTAACAGTTCAACCGAGGTGACACCCAAGGCTTTTATGTACTCGATGACCTCGCCCTTTAGACCTGCGAAAGTGCCGCGCTGCTTGACGCCAACGCCGGGGTGCAGCTGGGTGAAGCCCTTAGCGTGCATTTCGTAGACAATGGTGCGATCCCAGGGAATGCGCCGCGATCGGGGCTGTCCCTGCCAGTCGAAGTTTGGATCTACGACCACGCATTTAGGGACAAAGGGCGCGCTGTCGCGCTCATCGAAGCTAAGATCGGCATCGGGCGACCCGATGGTGTAGCCAAAGCAGGCCGGGTCCCAAACCAGGTGGCCCGTATGCGCGCGCGCATAGGGATCAAGCAATAGTTTGTTGGGATTGAAACGGTGGCCTGCCTCCGGTTCATAGGGCCCATGGACGCGAAAGCCGTAGACTGTTTCGGGTCCGACAACGGGAATATAACCGTGCCAAATCTGGTCGGTGTATTCCGGGAGGGCCAGGCGTTCCAGCTCCTTCTCTCCGGTGCGATCGAATAGGCAAACCTCGACTTTGGTGGCGTGCGCCGAAAACAGAGTGAAATTGGTACCCTTGCCGTCCCAGATAGCGCCGTGCGCCGCGGGGCTGCCTTCTCGAACCTTGTCTATCGCTGAATAGGCCACTTGAGCTTTCCTGGGTTAGTCAATTCTGTGCGCGGCGACGGGGGTTTGCTCGCGGCCGCATACTAGGGCGGCAGCACATGGTTGTCGGCCGCGTTTCGCCTCGCTATGAAGCCAGCTAATTCCTACAGTTTGTGACGAACCTTTGGATTTACGCAGCCGCACATGCATCCGCATACTGCACAGCGCTTGGATGATGACGCGTTACCAAACAAGGGAGAGGTCAAAATGCGCAATGTTTCCAGTACGTGGGCGATCGTCCTTGCTGGAGGCGACGGCAGCAGGCTGCGCGAAATCACCACGACGGCGGACGGCGAGTGGTTCCGAAACAATTTTGCTCGCTGCTGAGAAAGACCTGCCTGCTCGAAGTTGCTATTAGACGTGTTCAAGCGGTGGCGAGTCCTCAGCACATCTGTAGCGTCGTGGCCGAGCAGCACCGTCGTTGGTGGAGCGGCGCGCTCGAAAGCCTGCCAGACCACAATACCTTCATGCAGCCGAAGAATTGCGGCACGCCACACGGCGTATTGTTGGCGCTTTTGCAGATCGAAAGGCGCGCACCGAATTCGGTTGTCGTGCTTTTGCCGGCCGATCACTATCTGAGTGACGAGACCACGATGGCACGTTCGCTGCGAACGGGCGCGAATCTTGCGGCCGATAATCACGGTCAGGTCTATTTGGTGGGTGTGGAACCTGACTGTCCCGACCAGCAACTCGGGTACTCATTCCGGGCGAACAATGCCGCGACGCTCCGGTAACGGTGCTGCGGTTCGCTGAAAAGCCGAGCGCGGAGCAAGCGCGCGAACTTATCAGGACTGGAGCTTTGTGGAACACGTTCATACTCGCAAGCTCGGTGCGGGCCCTGTTAGGCCTATTCGAAGGGCAATTCGCCGCGACAGCGAAGGCGATGCGGCAGGCGCTCGAGTTAGCCCAAAGCGAGCTCATTGGATGTGTCGCCTTGGAACTCCTTTATGCGGAATTGGAATCGCGAGACTTTTCTTGCGATGTCCTGGAGCACCACGAACACATACTGCAGGTTCTGCGCATGCCAAGCTGCGGTTGGACTGATTTTGGCACTCCGAAATGAGTGGCGGCAACGCTACGCAGCCTCACCCAAATGCGATCACGCGCAGCGCCAATGCAAGCCGCGCCCCGGGCGCGCTACGTGGATTTGGCTTCGAGCCCGAGGCCAGTGCGGCTGCCGCAGGCGTCTTAGAGGTCGATGCGAACTAAAAATTGCAGCTGAAATCCGGCTGAACTCAGCCGTAGATGCCAATATGGGCCTAACCAGGGAGGGGCTGCAAAATAGGTTGCATACTGGGCGCGTCATCTGGCATTAAATTGCGCCTGAGAGCTTTGTTTTTATTGGCTCCCCGGGACGGAACCGAAATCAGTAAACCAGAACGCAATTTATGCAGTTCCGATTTCGGGATTCCATCCAAAAAAACCCACCAAAACGTGGCTGCTACCGGACATTGTCGGATGACAGTTCACGTCCGCGTGTCCTTTTGATGTGCGGCAAGCGGCGATGCACGACGCCAGTGGTGCCCGTAGTTGGGGCCGGCCGCGGCCGTCGAAGCTATTAATGCTGCGGTTTTACATACTCGATCAGCAGGCAAGCTTCCAAAATGTCATCGTGCGCCTCGATGATGTTCTGCTCATCAATATCTTCGAGCCGATGAACCAGAAAGCGCAAATCCGGCAAGACTTCGCGGTGATTCGCACTGCTCGATTGACTAAGTATATCCAGTGCCGTTTTCAAGTCCGTCAGTGCGATCTTGGCTTCGCTGTTGTATGAACTGGTTTCAGGACTGTCGTAAACGAGCTGCAGTCGGCCAATCGCAATTCGTATCAGGTCGGCTGCTTGGCGGCGCTTTTCCTCGTCTGTCTCACTATTATACATGCCTGCTCCCCTTGCGGCCCCAAGGTAAAATTCGCCGCTGCACCGGGGCACCAGATTGTGTCGAAATCTTACCACCGGGACGGAATGCATAGACTCGCGAATTGACAATTTTTGTTCTCCACGCACCGACGAGGCCGGAGGTTTACTGCACACTCGCGCCGCAACGACCATTCTGCCTCTTATCGCCAATGGCTGTCGCCAGGCCGCCCTCGGTCCGGCCCCCGCAGGGCGACGCTACCTCGCAGGTGAGGGCCTTTGGGGATTTCAGGATTCGGGGAGCTTCGTGAGAGCACAACCCTTCATTAATGCTGCAGCCCTTCAAGGAGCCGATCAACATGAGCGGCGCGATCTTGTCATCGCGTAACCACTGGAATAACTCCGCTGCTCCAGCCTATCGAGCTTCGCTGAACATCGAATCCGGCGATTGGTCAGAGATTGCGTCTCCGAAGAACAGCGCGCCCATCGCTTCCCCAAAGATGTTTTGTTGGCCAGCCGTAATTAGTGTGTATGTTTGGTCTATGATGCGTCCTTTTTGCAGCATGGCATCCGCGAATCCAAACAAATAGTCTCGATCGTAAATCTTCTAGCCTTTTGCGATCGACACCGCTTATTGATGCTGCCAAGAGCAATTTGCGTGGAGAGTAGATCACAAGCTTAACGTGATCAGTAATTTTCTCTCGTTGAGGTTGACGTTGATTGCTGCTTTGAGGCTTTGCGGAAAAACCGGTCCACGGTTCCCGTCGACTTAGCATACCTCCATCAATGGCAAGCGGTAATCCCGCGCCCGCATTGAAATGGAAACGGCCAAAAACTATGGGGCGTGTCGGTCCAGCATAGCAAAACGCCTATTTTAACGGCCGCTGGGGCCGGCATCGATTGCCGGCTTTAGAAGGGGCGGGCGCGTATCCGTTCGCTAGTGCCGGCTTCGGCGGGTGGAAGTTTTATGTACACTTGCGCCGCTACGCGCGCCTTTAGGCTCGACGATCCTAGTTAGGTCAAGTGCGGTCGCCGGCCTTCAGCCGTTTGGTATCGAATAAAACCCGTTGCGGTCCACTTGGCGGGAATTCACAACCAGCCGTGTATCCTCAATGGGCTTTCCTTTGCACCTCGTGATCGCCTCTAAAGTGGCCGATCGCGGTGAGAGTACGTCTTTGCCAGCGTAACGATCCCACCACGTAAATCGGTAGACCGCGGCCTCTGTCGCGCGCTTGGAATTCATCGAGGGATGTTCGAGCGCTCTTTGACTGAGGGCAACGGTGTGAATACCAAAGCGCTGGCTCTGTCGCAGTCCGTATCACGCTATGTCAAGTTAAAGTAACTCGCGGATGGATGGCTCACCCCAAATTCTGCGAACACCTCCATCGATGGCGTCTCGCCTCCAAGACGCTGCGGTTGGCGTAGGTGTCAAGCGGCCGGCCGAACGCGCGCGGGCAGCAGGCTCAAACGGTGCGCCAGGTCGGACACTGTAAAGGGCACATCCATCGTGGCGTTGGCGCCGAGTTCCTGAGCCACGTGACCTCCGCGCTCCAGAGTCGGATCTGCGATGACGATGAGCCATGCTTCGGGATCGGCATCTCGAATCTCGTGCAAGCAATGGCGCATTTGAGAGTCTGTCAAATCTGCAACGACCACGATTGATGCGAATTGCTTGCCGCTGGCATTCGACGTCGCCGCGATGCCGTCAGAGGTTACATAGGTTGCGAACCCCGCGTGCCGCAGCTGCATAGCCAAGATGCCCGCCGCGACCGGGTCCGGATCGAACAGCAAAATCGGTAACTTCATAATGGCATCTGCCGTGATTATCCGGACGCGCGGGAACTCAGTTGCGGCAACCTGCCATCGAATCGCAAGGCAAGCAGGTCCCGCTTAAGCGCGAATGAGGGTGGCAGACGATTTCCCAGTGTCGCGAACCAATCGCCGTGCGGTATGGCACCGGGCCGAGAATTGTTCATGCGCATGGCAGGCTCCGTAGTCCTAACTGCCCGTGGGACTTATGAAGCTGCTGCATCAGGGTGGGAAAGAATAGGCCCAGCCTGTCCTCGACGCGTTGCGCATTGCGAAGCGCCGACGGCATGCGGCGCGGATCGAGCAATGCGTTCCCTGCGAACACCACAAGGTTACCGCCGCGCTTCATGCCGATCACAATCGGCGAGTCGAAGACCTGCCGAATGGTCTCGAGATAGGCCTTGCACGCACCGACTTCGCCAACGAGATTCAGAACAAAGACACCGTTTGATTCAAGAATCCGCTTTGCATTCTCCACAAACGCGCGCTCGACCACGGACGTTGCAATTCCAAACTGATCGTAGGCATCGACGAGGATGACGTCGGAATGCTCGCCAGCGACCGCCAATCGTGCGACGTAGTCAGCACCGTCCGCGTTGATCACTTTGAAGCGCTCGTCATCGGGCGGCACGTAGAAATGCGGCCGCATCGCGATCACATCGGGATCGATCTCCACGGCCGTGAACTCTGTGTCCGGCAGATGTCTGTGACAATACTTCGCAATAGAGCCGCCGCCCAAGCCGATCATGAGAACTTTCTTGGGGCGCGTTTCAAACACCAGAAAGCCCATCATCTTGCGCGTGTACTCGTTCGCCAGTGCGCCAGGATCGTCGAGGCGCATTTCGGTCTGTGTGCATCCATCAAGCGCGAAGCACATCGCGCGGTATTCGAGGTCTTCGACGAGGAAGGGCTTGCGGTAGGTACCTTTCAGCAAACGATCAAACAAAGTATGGCGCGGGGTACCGTTGGGCTCGCAGAATTTCAGCACGGTGTTCCGGTCGGATGTCATCCCGCTGAGAACCAAGAGCCTTTCGGTGATATCACTCATCGGATTCCTGTACGAGATGCCATTAAGGATGGCCTCACGTGAGCCGAGCAGATTCGGTTCTCTCGCACGAGCCACGGCAGACACTCGCGCAAATTCCAAAATACGCGGCGCCGATGTGGTTTAGGGAAGCCGCAAGAATTAGGGGGCGCCTTGCAGTGCGTCCGGAACGCAAACCGGCGAAAACGGCGGATTCTTGCAGCATCTAAAAGTCACTGAGCCGTACCTTTAACCTCTGACGTTGTCCCTTTCCTTATCCCTATATAATAAGTTGCTGCGCATGGTTTATCAATACAAGAGCATGTATAATCAGGTTCAATACATGATTACTGCGTCTCAACTTCGTGCTGCCCGTGCCCTGCTGGGCATCGACCAGCTGTTTCTTTCGCAGCGCGCAAAACTGTCCCTACCAACCATCCAAAGAATGGAAAGCAGCAGTGGCCTGATTCGGGGCAATGTCGATTCGCTAGTAAAAGTGGTGCAGGCCCTTGAAGATATGGGCGTCGAACTCATTGGGGATGGCGGCGAAAGTACTGTGGGCGGCCGCGGTGTTCGGCTGCGCGATCGGGAAAAACGCACGGCTGTTCAAGAACAGCGCCTAACCATTCGCCAACAGAAAGTCGGTTCAAGAGTGCCGGCATTGAGATGAGTGATGCGAGTGCGTCACCGTCAATTCGAGTTCGATTCGCACGTCATATTCAAGAGGGTGAGGCGCAAGTCTCACTCTCAATTTGAGCCGATCAGTCAGTTCGCTTGCATGAAGGATATTTGGGGAGCCCAACCACACACGCTTCGCCTGAGAAGTCGCTGTAAGCGACTCAATCAAGCAACGTGTTCTTCGATCTGAGCGGGCGTACGAATCCCCTTATTTCCCGAGCGCTGCCGCGATAGCAGCGGCGCTCAAGCCGTCTATTTCCAGGACCTTTTTGCGACTTGCGCTCCCCGAAACGATGCGCAAGAAAATCGATTAGAACCAGATTGGCAGCATTCTCGATTGCGGCCGCCGCAATGCGAATCTTGATGAGGCCGTCATGCATTCCGGCAAGCTGGGTTTTGTACGCCCGCGGTTGTATGTAGACGTGAAGGCGGACGGGCGGCATCTGTTTGTGATTCTGTCAGGGTTGTCCTTACGAACCCTGAGAAAATCCTACTGGCCGAAATGGCGGCAGGGCCGCAGGCGAATGCTCGTCATCGCTTTGGCGCGCATTTCGAACCGACGCGTGCTCAAGCTCGACGAGCCGAAACGCGACGACGCCCAGTGCTCGGGCGCTCCGCATCGGGCTCCCACGGTTTCCCGGTGCGGGCCTCGATGTAATCTCGTATCAATCGCCGCACGACCTGCGAAGGTGTCAGATCTTCTTGTGCACACAGGCGCTCAAACAATTCCTTCTTGCGTGGATCAACCAAGATGGTAAGGCGAGCGGTGCGATCTTCGGTGGTCAAATGCGACTCACTTTAAGTGACATGTTAATGCACATAAGATTATAATGAAACACACATGACCGCAAATGGCAGCTCCCGATTTACTCATGCAGTCATGAGCATTTGCCCATGAGCTTTGGCTCGAGTTCGCCGCTGATGCTCTGTGTACTTCTGCTAATGGCGTGGTGCGCCGTCGGGCTCGCGGGGATGGTGCGACCACTGAGCCTCGCCTTCGTGGGGCGGACCCTCTTTCCGCTAGGCGCCGCTGTCGGTGTCGCGCTGGCCGTTGTTGCAGCGACGAGCCTTACGCTCACTACCGAGCAACTTGTATTGCCTTTCGGCCTGCCGGATTTACCTGTTCACCTACATCTGGATGCGCTCTCGGGCGTATTTCTAGTGTTGCTTGGGGCAGCATCTGCCGGCATTTCGATTTTTGCCGCCGGCTACTTCCGGCAGGGTGAAGGCACTGCGCCGGGACTTCTATGCCTGCAGTACCACTTGTTTCTCGCCAGTATGGGCTTCGTTCTGCTCGCCGACGACGCGTACGCATTTATGTTGGCGTGGGAGACCATGGCGCTCTCTTCGTACTTTCTGGTCACGACGCAGCACCGCATCCCTGAGATCCGCAAGGCCGGATTTCTCTACATGGTGATGGCGCACTTGGGCGCGATCGCCATTCTTTTGAGCTTTGGCATACTTCAGGGCGGTAGCTGGCATTTCACTTTCGATGCGATGCGCGCAGCACACCTCGATACCAATTGGGCGACAGCCGCCTTCTGTCTGGCGCTGCTCGGCTTCGGTGCCAAGGCGGGCATCGTACCCGTGCATGTTTGGTTGCCGGAAGCCCATCCGGCCGCGCCTTCTCCAGTGTCTGCGCTGATGAGCGGCGTAATGCTTGAGACCGCGTTGTACGGAATGATCCGAGTGAGTTTTGATCTTTTGGGTCAACCCCTCTGGTGGTGGGGACTAATGCCGTTGTCTCTTGGCCTTTTCAGTGCGCTGTATGGAGTCGTCTTCGCAGCTGCCCAAACCGACATGAAACGTCTGTTGGCCTACTCGTCGATCGAAAACATTGGGATCATGTTTACCGGCTTGGGGCTTGCGATGGTCTTCGCGGGCGTCGGTATGCGCGCGTCGGCGGCGCTCACGTTGATTGCCGTTATGTATCACGCGCTCAATCATGCGTTCATGAAAAGCTTGCTGTTTCTGGGCACGGGTTCGGTCTTGCACGCAACTGGGGAACGCAATCTGGGACACTTGGGTGGCCTGATCCATCGCATGCCGTGGGTCGCATGGCTAACCCTTGTCGGCGTGCTCGCCATTGCTGGATTGCCGCCTCTCAATGGATTCGTGTCGGAGTGGTTATTACTCCAGTCCTTCCTACTCTCATACGAGGTGCCTCACCCATTCATCAACATGCTCCTGCCGCTTGGCGCTCCGCTGCTCGCACTTGCCGCTGCACTTGCCGGCTATGTCATGGTCAAATTCTTCGGTGTGATCTTCCTCGGGCGCCCGAGGGAGTCCACCTTGCAAAAGGCTCATGACGCTGGATTTGCGGAACGTCTCGGACTCGTGTGGCTTGCGCTTGGTTGCGTTCTGCTCGGGTTGTTCCCAACGACCGTTATTTCATTTTTTAGCATCGTCACCAAGCAGCTCGGGTTAGGTGAATTGCCTTCGAGCAACGCCCCCTGGTGGCTAGTCCTGCCGATTCCCGAACGAGAGTCTTCGTACGCACCACTGATCTTCTTTGCAGTGATCCTAGCTGTGGTGGTGCTGGCTATTCTCGGCGTGCGCTTCTTCTATCACCAACGTGTGCGAAAGGGTGCGGCTTGGGATTGTGGATTGGGTGGGCTCACAGACCGGATGCAAGACACGGCGGAAGGATTCGGTCAACCGATTCGCCACCTATTCCAGCCCCTCTTCCTCATCGTTCGCCAGCTACCAGGTCCGTTCGACGCTAAGCCTCAGTACCGTTTGGAGATTGGGGATCGCTTCTGGCGCGCCCTGTATCAGCCTTTAGGTCCGCTCGTTCGGCGAGTAGCAGATAAGGTGGCGTGGCTGCAGCAGGGCCGCATTGCGACTTACTTGCTTTACAGCTTCGTCACGCTGGTCGTCTTGCTGGCGCTGATGTTATGAAAGTCATCGACTGGATTGTGCAAGTGATGGGAATCGGGTTGGCGTTGGCCGCGGCGCCCTTATTTCTCGGTTGGGTGAATCAGTGTCGAGCGTGGCTGCAGAATAAATCAGCGCCCAGCATTCTGCAGCCGTATCGTAATATCCGAAAGCTATTCCACAAAGATGCGGTGATCGCGCAGAACGCCTCGCCACTATTCCGGCTCGCGCCGTACGTGGTATTTGGTGCGATGGTAACGGCCGCCGCCGTCATTCCCTCGATTGCGACCCGCTTGCCTATCACGCGAGCCGCGGATGCGATTGCGTTGGTAGGCCTTCTCGCGACGGCACGCGTATTTTTATCACTGGCCGCGATGGACATTGGGACTGCCTTCGGCACGATGGGGGCGCGTCGGGAAATGATGATCGGTTTCCTCGCTGAGCCTGCACTGCTGGTCGTGATCTTTGTCGTTTCCATGACCTGCGCGACTACGGCGTTGCCGATCATCGCAGAACGTCTCTCTGCGCAGTCCTTCGCGCTCAACCCAAGTCTTGCCTTTACAGCGGTGGCGTTCACGATGGTGCTGCTAGCCGAGAATGCACGCATCCCGGTGGACAATCCCGCTACGCATCTTGAATTGACCATGATCCACGAAGCGCTGCTGCTCGAGTATTCCGCACGTCACCTTGCGCTCATGGAATGGGCCGCGGCCTTGAAGCTCTTCAATTATGCGTGCATCGGATTTGCGGTATTTATTCCCTGGGGCATTGCGACCAGCGATGCCCCGTTGGGTTTAACCTTGTCGGTTCTGTTGCTGAGCGGGAAACTCGCCGTCGCTGGCGCGGGATTGGCGCTCATTGAAACGTTTTCAGCAAAATTGCGCGTCTTTCGCGCACCGGAGTTTCTGGCCACAGCGTTTCTGTTTGCTGTGCTAGGCCTGCTCGTGCGGCTGTTGTTGGGAGCATGAACATGAACGCGCTGACATGGGATCTGCAACTGCTAAACACGTTGGCCGCTCTATTATTGCTGCTTTCCTTCGCGATGCTGTCGCAGCGGCGCGTCATCGCCCTGGTCAATATGCTCGCGCTGCAAGGGGCTCTGTTATTCGCCGCGACCTTACTGCTTGCTTGGCGGACCGGCGACCATAACTTGTATATATCCGCGGGCCTCACTCTCGGACTGAAAGTAATTTTCTTACCCTGGCTATTGCATCGTCTCATTCGGCGGCTCGGGGTCTACTGGGACACTGAACCGTTGCTCAACACCACCGGGACGATGTTAGTGGGTGTGCTCGTCGTCATTTTTTCATTTGGGTTGGCCCAGCCGATTTCGGCACTGGCGAGCACGGCCACGCGTAATTCCATCGGCATCGCCGTGGCAGTGATTCTCATCGCTTTCCTTACCATGATCACACGCCGAAAAGCGATGTCGCAAGTGGTCGGATTCTTATCGATGGAAAATGGACTGTTTTTCGGCGCGATGAGTGCCACTTACGGCATGCCGATGGTGGTAGAGCTGGGGGTTGCGCTCGATGTGTTGGTGGCAATGCTGGTGCTCGGCGTGTTTTTCTTTCAGATTCGGGAACAGTTTGACAGCTTGGACCTGAAGAACTTCGAGACCCTGAAGGAGGACCAGTAAGGTGGAGTTCATCGTTCTTTTGGGCACGCCGCTGCTCGGTGCTCTGACGCTCGTTATGTTAGGAGGTCGGCGCTGGGCACCCGAAGCCAACGTCGTCTTTTCACTGGTCACGTTCTTCGCGGCATGCGCTCTCACAGCAAGAGTCGTTGCACACGGCAATTTGTCGGTCGGACACGAGCAATTCTTTATCGATGCTTTTAACGTGTTTCTGGTGACGCTGACTGCGTTCGTCGGTCTAACCACCTCATTATTCTCACGCCCGTACATGCGCATCGAGGCCGCACATGGGCGCGTGAATGCGGGACAACTACGTCTGTATCACAGCATGTACCAGATGTTCATAGCGACAATGCTAATTGCCCTCACGACCAATAACATGGGGCTTATGTGGGTGGCGATGGAAGCCGCAACCTTATCCACGGTGCTGCTGGTGACGCTGTATCGAACTCCCGCAAGCCTTGAGGCCGGTTGGAAGTATTTTATTCTCTGCGGCGTCGGTATTTCTCAGGCCCTGTTCGGCACCATCCTGATGTACTTTGCAGCCGAGAAGGTCTTAGGCTCCGAGGGCGTTAGTGCGCTGCTCTGGACTCATCTTAATTCAGTAAAGACCCAACTTGAACCGTCGGTTCTCGGCTTGGCATTTGTATTCCTACTTGTCGGCTATGGTACGAAGGTAGGCCTCGCACCGCTGCACAACTGGTTGCCCGACGCGCACGCGGAGGGCCCGACACCCATTTCGGCCGTTCTATCAGGACTGCTGCTCAACGTGGCGATGTACGCGGTCGTGCGCTGCAAGGTACTCGTCGAGGGCTCGCTGCACTCGACTCTACCAGGCCGAATGCTAATGGGTTTTGGTTTGCTCTCGGTGGTGCTCGCGGCGTTTTTCCTGTGGCGGCAACGCGATGTTAAGCGCTTGTTCGCCTATTCCTCCATCGAGCATATGGGGATAGTTGCCTTCGCGTTTGGCATGGGCGGACCGGTGGCCAACTTCGCCGGGCTCTTACACATGACAGTACATTCACTCACCAAATCGTCAATTTTCTTTGCTGTGGGGCACGCGACGCAGAAGGCCGGCTCGCAACTCATGGACAATATTCGCGGGCTCATTACTTTAAGCCCCACCGTTGGCTGGGGTTTGATGATGGGTACGCTCGCGATTCTCGGCACGCCGCCGTTCGGCGTCTTTGCGAGTGAATTTCTGATTTTGACCACCGCTATGAAACAGCAACCCTGGGCAACTCCGATTTTGTTGTTGGCGCTCGGTGTGGCATTCGCGGCGATCTTTGGTCGTGTGCAATCGATGGTTTTCGGCGACACCAGCGCCAAGCGCTTGCCGCATCCGCCCGCGCTTATCCCCGTGTTTGTACACCTAGGCTTGGTGCTGATGCTGGGGTTTTTTATCCCACCTTATCTTGCTGACTGGTATCGCGCCGCTGCGCGCTTGATTGGCGGAGAGTGAGATGGCCCTGCAACGCTGGTTCCAGCGGGCCGCTCAGAACTCCGAATCCAATGAAGGGAGTGTGATTGCAGGCGCACCGAAAGTTCTTGGCCTTACGGTCTCGCGCGACGAATGGCAACGAGCCGCCGAACACGTGGCGACCGGAGGAGGCCGATTACAGGCTCTATGGGCTAGTCGCGACCGAGAGGGACACGACATCGTCCGCGTCGCGTTTATCGCTGAGCAGGGTGTGCTCGTGCTGAGCTTGGAAGTGCCGGCAACTGAGTTTCACTACCCAGGCATCGAGCAATGGTTTCCGAGTGCCAATCGCATGCAACGGGCTGTTGCGGATCTGTCAGGATTGCGATCGACGGATCCGGATACCCGCCCGTGGTTACGACATGCGGCGTGGCCGGAGAGTTTTCATCCGCTAATTGATACCCACGCACCAACCTCGCCCTCCGTCCCGATCATTGATAGCTACCCGTTCACCCCTGTGGAGGGAGATGGAGTGCATGAAATTCCCGTGGGACCGGTCCATGCAGGGATCATCGAGCCGGGTCACTTTCGTTTTTCGGTGGTCGGCGAGAAGGTTCTCAGACTCGAAGAACACCTTGGCTATACTCACAAGGGTATAGAGCGGCGCTTCACTGAATTCCCGCTGCTCAGTGGCCACCGCTTGGCGGCTCGAGTCTCCGGTGATTCTGCCGTCGCATTTTCTTGGGCTTATTGCCAAGCGCTCGAAGGCTTGGCTGCGGCGCAGTTGCCCAATCGAGCCACATGGTTGAGGGCGCTCGGGTTGGAGTTAGAACGTCTCGCCAACCATCTCGGAGATCTCGGCGCGATTGCCAATGATGCTGGCTTCGCCTTTGGACTCACCCAGTTTTCCCGGCTCAAGGAAGAGCTGCTGCGCGCGAACGAACAAACACTCGGGCAGCGTTATCTCATGGATTTCGTTGTGCCAGGCGGTGTGCGTGCGGATCTCTCGTCGACCGCAGCACGTTTCTTGATTGATTCGATCGAATCGATTACTCACGAGGTGAAAGAACTGCGTGCGATCTACGACGATCACGCTGGTCTGCGCGACCGGTTTGTAGGAGCGGGCGTCGTTACGCCCACCTTGGCCACCCAATTAGGTCTGACCGGCCTTGCGGGGCGTGCGAGCGGCCAAGCATTTGACCTTCGCTATGACCTTCCTTGCGAGCCGTATGGCGATCTCGCGCCCAGGAAAGCCGTGCGTTCCGAGGGCGATGTCGCGGCACGAGTGGCCGTGCGCTTTGATGAAATCACTGAATCCGCACGTCTCATGCTGCAGATACTGCGGGAGCTGCCTGCCGGGCCGCACCACGAGGCAATTTCGCTGCCCGCCGACGGCTCTTTAGCCGTCGGAATGATCGAGGGGTGGCGCGGCCCGATATTTCTCGCGCTTGAAGCAGGGGCGGGCGGAATGATTCGACGATGTCATCCGCATGATCCATCGTGGCAGAACTGGCCGGTTATTGAGCACGCCGTCATCGATAACATCGTGCCGGATTTTCCGCTGATCAATAAATCCTTCAACCTTTCCTACAGTGGACACGACTTATAAGCATGCTGAAAACGTTGGGAAAAATCTGTCGCACGGGGATCATCACGGAGTCCCCTCCATTAAGCGACGAGTCGCTGCGAGTCGTGGACGCATTGCAGTCGCGCATTCTCGATGTCCTCGGTCGGGCGCTGTGCATTCGAGCCGTAGATGCCGGATCGTGCAACGGCTGCGAGTTGGAAATTCAGGCGCTCAACAATCCAGTCTACAATATCGAGGGGCTCGGCATCCGGTTCGTAGCAAGTCCGCGGCACGCAGACCTACTGACGGTCACGGGGCCGGTATCCAAAAATATGGAGGTGGCGCTGCGCCGTACCTACGATGCAATGCCTGACCCGAAGCTCGTCGTGGCAATTGGCGACTGCGGTTGCACCGGGGGAATATTCGGCGAAAGTTATGCCACGTGCGGTCGCGTCTCGACAGTAATCCCGGTCGACGTGGCGGTGCCAGGATGTCCGCCGAGTCCTAGTCAAATCCTCAGTGGCATCTTGACGGCGATCACCAAGGCGGTGCCGGAGACATCGAGGCCGCGGCAAAATGTGTAATCTTAAGTCGATAGAGTCGAGTTGCAGTAAATCAGTCAGCGTCAAGAACGCTTATCACTGGTGCGAGTGGAAGCGGGAGGATTCGGGCAATTGGTTAGAAAAAAGTCAGACCCTGGAGCACAGAGGCTTGAGGTGCGGCATAAAATTCAAGACCGTGGCTTCTCGCTTGCGGGGACCTGCACACTAAATGTCGTGCGGACCCAAAAACCCACCTTAAGATCTCATGTATCGAGTGCCGACAAGCCGATCCCCGTTGTCGAGGACACATAACCGGTCACACCTAATGGCGTGTCCTATCAGGTATTGCACATGTATAGTTATGTATAGAGCATGATAACAGCATCTCAGTTACGCGCAGCCCGTGCGCTGCTCGGCATTAATCAAGCAGCGTTAGCGCGACATGCAGGATTATCCTTACCCACCATCCAGCGCATGGAAACCAGCGACGGGCTGGTACGCGGTAATATTGATTCTTTGACCAAGGTCGTGCAAGCGCTCGAGGATTTGGGAGCCGAATTGATTGGCGAAGGAGGCGTTAGCTCCCTCGGGGGCCGCGGTGTGCGGCTGCGCGTGCGAGCCACCACGCCCAAGCGACGCAATTAACCGGCAAGCACAGGAACCCAATTGCAATGTGATCAAGTATTGAGAGCTACGCCACACGGTGTCGTGATCAGTGGTTACACCACGCGATAAATATCTCTATTTAAGATAAGACAGTATTCATAGCTTATTGATTTAACGGGCTCACCTGGACGGATTATTCGCGCTGCGCGCTCACCCTTCGGGTCGCCCTAAAGTGCGATCATCGCCGCTGCGCGGCGCTGTCGAACCGGCTTGCCTATGTCGGCGGTTCGAATTTTGAACGCCGAGTATTCCTTGCCGGAAATCGGTCTTTTGGACCGTTGCCGAATGGCTCCCCGGGACGGAACCGAAACCAGCTAGAAAAGACCGCCAATTTGTACGATTTCGAATTTCGGATTGCTATCGATACCCCCAGCAGTACCCCTTGTGCAGGGTGACTGCTAGCGGACATCGTCGGGTAACAGTTCATGTCCATCCGCTTGCCGTTTTCACGTGCGGCAAGCGGCGATGCAGGACGCCAGGGGTGCCCCAAGGGCCCGGTCGCGGACATCGAAGCCACTAATGCTGTGGATTTACATACTCGATCAGCAGGCAAGCTTCCAAAATGTCATCGTGCGCCTCAATGATGTTCTGCTCATCAATATCTTCGAGCCGATGAACCAGAAAGCGCAAATCCGGCAAGACTTCCCGGTGATTTG
>JBDTAV010000104.1:0-9487 GCA_039924385.1 Steroidobacteraceae bacterium | reverse complement strand
TGACGTACGTTATGTTTGGTCCCCGTGTATTGGTTATCGACGCATAGCACGTCGTGGCCCGCGTCGATCAACCGTTCGCATAGGTGCGAACCGAGGAAACCGGCGCCTCCGGTCACTAAAATCGTATCAGTACGTGAATCTGGCATGTTTGGCGTCGCCGATTGATCGCTATGTAGTGTTTTATCATAGCCGTATTTGCGGAACTTGCGGTGTTCGTTGCGCCCGTTCGGAGCTGCGAGGGGAACCGCGGAGGTCGAATTGGGTACTCACTCGGATATGAACAGCCGTAGCAATGAGCAACCGAGGATTTTCCCCGGATTGCGAAGATCGCGTCGGCGCTAAGGGGAGGTCACTGAGTGTTTGGCGCGATAGCTACCTTGCCGACCGAGGAACCACCGCGATGGAGCAAATTCGAATGGCGCATTGCCCGAGCGGTTGCCGCCGTGCAAGGCGTGTCTTCGCTGCTGGCTGTCGGCATGCGCTGGAAAGACCCGCGAACTGGCGATGATACGGTCGAATAGGCGGCTGCGACGCGCGCCTCAATCGGGTATGCGATTGCTGGTTTACCCAGGAAATCGCGGCTATTGTTGCGGGGTAGCTGTTTGGAAGCTTCGCGAGCAGGAATAATTGCGACTCGGTCTGCACGGGGTCCGCTACATCCGGCGAATCTTGTTTCATTGCTTGTCATCGCAATTATCTACCGCGGTCCACATCCCATAAACGGCGAGCGCAGGTCTATCCCCAACGCGCTCAAGCAACCCGGGTTGACACGACCTGTGAGGAAGAGCGTTCTATTCCTCGTCCGAATCTCAGTCTCAAGAATGACGGAGCGCGCCTAATTTTTAAACCCCGCGATATGCAAAGTTTTGCAAACAGCGCGCCACAGACAACGGGTTATTGGGGGCCGCTTGTACCTGCCCCGCTTCGATGGACGGGTTAGTAAGAGTTTTTCTTCAGGTATATTGATGATCCTCCTTTCTTGAACTTGAGTCTTCACTGATTTTCTTGAACACAGCGCGGTCTGCCGCCGAAAGCGGCAGAAGGTCCGGGCTTTTTTGATTGCCCAAAAAATCCGACCGCATAGGAAGCGATATGAGCGGCGATCTCGAGAAGGCCGCCACCTTGGTATCCGGCGATTTGAGTGCGCTGCGGATTTTTTCAATGCATCGGTTAAGCCGCCCTTTGTAACGCAAGCCGTTCATAGTTGTCCGGCGAGCGATAGCCCAACGAGGAATGTCTGCGATGCGGGCTGTACCAACCCTCCAGCCAAGAAAACACGGCCATGCGTGCCTCGATCTGGCTGCGAAATCGCTGCCGGCCGATGACCTCGCGTTCCAGCGTCGCAAAAAGCGACTCCGCCATCGCGTTGTCGTACGCATCCCCCGACCATGCCCATCGAAGGCATGATGCCGGCTTCCCCGCAGCGTTTCCCAAACGCATGGCTTGTGTACTGACAACCGTGATCCGAGTGATGGATAACTCCGTTGGGTTTGCGCTGCGCGATCGCCATGTTCAATGCGGCCAACATCAGCTCGGTGCGCAGATGGTTGGCCATCGCCCAACCCACGATCTTGCGCGAGTACACATCCAAAACCACCGCCAGGTAAAAATCCGGCCCACGTCGGAATATACGTCGCGTCAGCAACCCACAGCCGATTGGGTGCCTCGGCATAAAAACGCCGCTTCACCAAATCCTCCGGTGTCTTGGCACCCGGCGTGGCCCATGTCGTCACCACCGCCCGACGCGCCGACATCGCAGATGTACGCCGCTCGCATCAGCCGCGCCACGCGTTTACGTCCCACGTGAATATCATGATCATCCGAAAGCTCCGCGTGGATCATCGGGGATCCGTACGCTTGCCGGGAACAATCGTGAATCTCGCGAATCTTCACCGTCAGTGCGGTATCGGTGCGCGCCCGTTCGCTCGGCTCACGTTCATCCCAGGCATAAAAAACCGCTCACAGATACTTCAAGCAATCGGCACATAATCCGTACTGGGTAGAGGGCCTGGTTCACCTTCATGAACCCGAAGATCGCTTCGGTGTCGCGGTGCTCTCGTTCGCAAACCAGGCTCGCTTGAGCCGACCAAGCTCCTCGCGTTCACTCGTCGTTAGCCCGTCATCGCCACGCTTGGCATCCCGATCCGCTTGCTGAGACCATTTGCGTATCGTCCACGGTGTCGGGCCAAACTCCCGGGATGGCTCCCCGAGGCTTGCGTCCCGCCCGCACTAAATCCACCATTTGTCGCTGAAACTCCGCTGTATATACTTTGCGTCTGCTCGCCATGATTGACTCCTTCTTCGTAGACACTGGGGTGTCCACAAAACCGGGTCTATTCTGAGTCCGGACTATGCGCAGTCGCATCGGCGGTCCTCGTGCTCGAGCGTCGAAGGCGGAAGTATAGCTGCGCATAGTTCAGAGTGCTTCCAGGAAGGCCAGTAGGCGATCTCGAGCTTTGTGAAGGTCACCGGCTTCGAGGAAGGGGCGTCCATGCGTTTGAGGGCAGCTTCTTTCATCGCTAAGCCCGCTTCGACATATTGGTGTGTGGTGGCCGTGTCTTCATGACCGAGCCACATTGCGATGACCGTGATGTCTACACCGGACCGCAGGAGCAGCATTGCGGTCGCATGTCGAACCGTAGGGGGCGAGATTGCACGGCCGCGGAGTGATGGACATCGGAGCGATGCCTTCGTGATCGCTACCCGGAGCGGTTCTCGACACCCGAACGGGACATCGGGTTGCCGGCGCGGTTGGGGAACACTGGCGCTTGAGGTTGCCGGTCTATCTGTTCGAACCAAGTGTGCAACTGCACGACGGTGCTTTTTCAGAGCGGGATAACTCGCTGCTTGCGTCCCTTTCCATGCAAATGTACGGCGTGTGCGCGATCGGCGAGGACGTCGGCGACACGCAGGAGGATTATCTCGGATAACGCGCGCACCGGTGTTATACATTACAGCAAACAAGGCGGCATCTCGCTGTCCGCTCCAGGTGGTCCGGTCGGGTGCATCGAGCAGAGCTTGAACCTCCTCGCGGGAGAGAAAGCCCAGTATCGGTCGATCGAAGCGCTTGCCACTGATCGCGAGCACGCGCTGCGCGACGGGCAGGCATGCGGATCGCGCACTGATGCGTAGCGCATGAAGGAACGGATCGCGGTGAGACGCAAGTTGAGGGTGCGCGGGCAGCAACTCCGTTCGGTCTCGAGATGGTCCAGAAACGACAGGACCACTGGCGCGTCGAGATCTTCCAGGTTAAGCGCGGACGGTGTTCGTCCCGAGTGTTTCTCCGCGTAACGCAACAGCAGTTCGAACGTATCTCGGTAACTGGCGATCGTGTGCGCGCTCGCACCGCACTCTGCAACCAGGCGGCGCCGGAAAAAGTCCTGCAACAGCGCGGGGAAGGTTATGGTGGAAGGTGTCATGATGAGATCCCCTGCTGCTGTTCGAACCGCTGGGAAGCAATCGCCATGAGTTCCGGAACACCCGTCAGATACCACAGAATGTATCGGTGACCTTGGCGTGGCCGAGGTAGACGCTCAGCGCGAGGATCTTCTGCCCGACATCCGCGCCGTCCTCATACCACCGCAGCAGCCTGCGCACCGTAAATGTATGGCGAGCATCGTGGAGGTGGGGCCGTCGTGCGCGCCCTTGAGAACTCCAACCCAATCGACGCCGGATCCTGGCGAACGCCTTCTCCACCGCTGCAAGCGTCAGCATAGGAACGCGCTCGGTGCGAAAGAATAAGATTGACGGATCACCGCCCGACACTGCGCCGCGGTAGGCTGCATAGCGGATAAGCGCCTTTGTCGCGCTTGATGCAGCGGCACCCATCTACTTTTGCGGTATTTGCTCTCCCGTATCGTCAACAAGCCCCGATCCAAATCCACGTCGCTGCAGGTGAGACGGGAGGCCTCGGACAACCGCAACCCCGTCGACACGAGCAGAGAAAAGAACGCGACATACGTTCTTGGGCTCAATCCATCACGAGGCTCCATGTGGCTGGCTTGCTGCAGCAACTCAGCGATCTCGACGTCGCTATAGATGTGGGGCTGCTTGCGACGGGGTACCCGGCCGAGCAGGCCGGGCGGTGGGATCTCGGTAGCCGGATCGATCAATGCGCGGTGTCGCGCGAAAGGTTCACTGCGAGACGCGGGGCGGCCTGCGCCGGATCGCTCGAGTGTGAAAGCAACGCCCATCGGGTGGCCAGGTCGAGCGTAATCGGGCCACGGTGTTCAACCTGTTCCGCGTACCGAGCAAACGCTCGTAGATACCAGGCCGGTGTATCCATACTAAATTCCAGCCCGCGGCGTAAAGCCAAGTACTCTTCAACCCAGTCGAGAACGGTTGAACGTGTCATGACAGCACCTCCGGCCAAGGCAGCGCGACCTCACGCAGTGCCGGCAGATCGAGCTTCGCGTAGATCGTTGTGGTGTCGAGGCATTGGTGGCCGAGAAAATCTGCAACCTCCTTCAGAGGAGCTCCTTTAGCGACCAGACGGCTGGCCACCGTGTGACGGAACACATAGGCACCCCCACGCGGGGCGTCGACTCCGGCGCGGCGAAGTGCACGGATGGCAGCCTCAGCGATGGTGTTGCCCGAGAGTGGTCGACCATGACGACGTCCGCGGTGTTGCACGAATACTCGACGCTCGGACGTTGTCGGACGCTCCTTGCGCAAATAGGCGGCTATGGCGCGACCGGCCTCGCGCGGCAATGGCAGGATTGCTCCTCGGCCGGTTTTGCGTGTTCGCAACCGTACTGCGCCGGCCCGCCAGTCGACGTCCTCCAGGTGCAGGTCTGCGACCTCACCGGGTCGCAGACCCAATGTCGAAAGGCACAACACCATCGCATGGTCCCTGCGTCCATACGGTGCCTGGGAATCGAAGGCCGCCAGCACCTGCCTGAGTTGCTGCTCAGTCGGGCATTTAGGCAGCGTCGCCATCCGCCAGTACGCCACGGCGGGGATCGCCAGCTCGAGGCTCTCGTCACAGAATGCTTTCGTCCGCAGGAAGAGGAACAACGATCGCAGTGCCGTGCGTACGGTCTTCATTGAACGTGGCGAGAATCGATCCCTTAGCCAAGCGACGAACTGAACTACGTTGGTGGGAGTGAGATGTGTGGGATCGAGTGGATCCTCCCCGAGGGAACACCCGAAGAAACTGCTCGTAGCCGTGCAGAGTATGCTCTCGCAGTCCTCGCACCCTTCGCTGATACCGTTTGTACGCCTCGACAATCGAGTCGAGCGATCAAGAATCGTGAATGGTCATGGAATGCTCCTCGTTGGCTGGTAAATCCAGCGGGAGCATCCGAACTATGCCCAGTTCTGCCAAGAGGAGACGGGTATATCCTCTTCACCCTCAAGGGCTTTTTGATGGGCCAACCGCCAACCTGAGCGTTGTCCCGGACTCAGAATAGACCCGGCTATGCTCATTTATGCATAGGCGGGTCAAGTCCAGCTAAAGTTGAGCGAAGCACTTTGCGTCGCGATAGTATGCTGTGGAACAGATCAACTCGGTCATCGTGCAACTGAGAGGGCTCATGCCGGGTCAGTGGCCCTTGCTTAAATCCATTTAGATCTAGAGCCTCTCTATGGCATCCTCTATCGAGCTCACGGAGATGCCAGCGACGATGCTGCCGCCGGCCAGCGTAGATTTTATCTGCTCAACTTCCGTTTTGGAGCATGTGCCCGCAGCGGATATCGGAGCAATTCTCGATGAGTGCGCCCGAATCTCCTCCGCGAATTTTACAATCCACCCGCTCAGTATTAGAACAGACTGAGACATTCGGATTTCTGCAAGCTATTCGCAAATTTCGAAACTCTCAAGGTGAAGTGCGTAGTTCAAAGAGACATCCCGGTCAATGTTCCACTCGCGCCGGAATTCATGCGCTATACGGAGGATGATCTACTGGCTTTGAATGGCGTTTCCTGATGCGGCCGCCGTCGGACCGACGGAAGGCAAAAGCTCTAATGCCCTCAAGCGACTGATTTTTTACATAGAGGCAACCCGAACTGCAGGAACGGGAACCTACTCGAATATGGACGCCAATGCTCAGGAGCAATTGAGGCCTCTGCCGATGGCCAAGGTGGCCGCTGCACTTGTCGATACTACAGAGGTGTTAGCGCGTGAGATCGCACTTCCCAGCGCAGAGCTGCCAGAATGGGACGATTTCGAATGGCGAATAGCCAGAGCCGTTGCGACGATGCAGGGCATCTCTTCCCTCTTATCCGTAGGCTTGCGCTGGCAGGGTCCCCAGAGTTGGCGGCGATTTCTCGATGAGCAACGGAATCACGTCGCCGCACGACACCGGTGCATCGAGCGATTGCTGCAACGGATTGATGAGGGCGCCAGGCATAGAGAGATTCCGATTGTCGCTCTTAAGGGTACGGCGTTGCACCGCCTCGGTGTATATCAGGCCGGGGAACGACCCATGGCCGATATTGACCTGCTCGTGCACAGTAGCGACGCGAATGCAACGACCCGATTGTTGGAGGAATGCGACTACAAAGTAACCTTCAGAACGTGGCGCCATGATCTGTTCGAATCCCGGTTCACGAAGATCTCCAATGTCGCCACCTTTGGCGAGAGTGCCGACAATCCGATTAAAATCGAACTACACACGAGTATTCAAGAGCGTCTGCCGGTTAGCGTGACGGAAATTACG
Source organism: Steroidobacteraceae bacterium (assembly GCA_039924385.1). Taxonomy (GTDB): domain Bacteria; phylum Pseudomonadota; class Gammaproteobacteria; order Steroidobacterales; family Steroidobacteraceae; genus Bog-1198. Next base: position 2,828 of record JBDTAV010000104.1, on the reverse strand, counting down.
CAATTCATTTTTCCCAGCCCAGAGGTCGCCGGTCTTAACGCCTATGCTTCGATGGCATCGCTGATGTTGCATTTATTGCTCCACGCCGCGGGAAATATTCGCGCACATGCGCTGCGCTGTATCCAATTGCATGACATAGCGCAGTTGGCGAGGCGATTCGGTACCAGCGACTGGAATGAACTTCTTACCGCACGCCCTAACGATCAGGGCCTGTGGTGGGCTGTAGCACCGTTGGTGTTAACGGCACGCTATTACCCAACGGTAGTGCCTGGCTTCGTCATTGAGTACGCAAGCGCTGAGTGCTCGTGGCTGCTTCGCAAACGCTCGCGCCAGTACAGCCTCGCCGATGTCTCGTGGTCGAACGTTAGGATCTATGCTTTTCCGGGGATCGAATGGGCTCGAACCCCGCGCGAGGCGCTCAGCTTCATGATCGGCAGAGTTTGGCCGAGCCGAGAGACCCGAAACGAACTCGAGCGCTTTGATGCAAATTATCCTGGCGCTACAGGGGTAGCGTGGTATGGCATCTCGCAGACTGCGCGCGCGTTGCGTTGGGCCGTCGGGAGGGCACCGCGGGTGCAAACCATATTGCCGGTTCGCGCGGCGCTCGCGCAGCGCGAAGATGACGTGGGCTGCAGCGGCGAATCCCTGGCGCGAAGCACAGCTGCGCTACACTCGTAGCCCTTTGCAGGGTCGAAGATTCCACGGCGCAAGAGCAAATCGGCGCAGCTTACTTTTGTTATCGATTAGTTCGACGTTAATTACGTCGTGAGCCCATGAGTCGAGATGGTGGAACGTTCGCTTTTCAACTGGCAAATCGAATCGCACGAATCACCAAAGACGGCGCTAAAGTCACTTATTCGGATGCGCTCGCGCGGGATGAGTCGCGAGCGGCCGGATTGTGCTGGTCTGTCTTGATGTTCATGGTGAATCTATCGCTGCAGGTTTCGAATTGCAGAATGCTGCCACCGTCAGTAGCACCGCCATTAAATGCGACGGCAATAATAGCGTTCAGACCTTATTCAAAATATCGCCTGACTGGACTGGCAACATCAATGCCGTTAGCGTTGAACAAAGTGAGGTGACGAATCCAATTATTGATCCCCGCCGACCCTATCCGCTGGCCAACCAAGTACCTCACGATGACCAATTGGTTTGGCCGCCAAGTCAAGGTTCAAGCGCGATCCGCCTATACGAATACTTTGCGTTCGTAAACTTTCTGCAAACACATTTGAAATTTTGACAACTGACATTCATAGCGATTGAAGCGATGCGGCAGAATTCAGCGTCAAGGTCTATCATAGAAGCTGACGTTGGCGGTATTGCCAAGTTCCATTTCTCGGCGCTCTGGCGAATCATTTCGTAAACTTATTCGATTACATCATCGACATTAGTAGGTATCATTAAACCACGTATTCATTAGTATTGAATGCCGCTTCTGCATGAGGCTAAGTAGTTGGTTCGTTGGCGGTCGGTATGAAAATACTTAGCGGTGCAACTGGAGGACGTTTTGGAAAAGCGAGCGCTGATTACAGGTATCACTGGCCAAGACGGCGCCTATTTAGCCGAGTTTCTGCTCTCGAAAGGATACGTCGTGCACGGGGTTAAACGACGCGCGTCGTCATTCAATACAGTTCGCATCGATCATCTTTATCGAGATCCCCACGAGGCGGACGTGAGGCTCAAGCTTCACTACGGGGATCTAACCGACTCCACGAATCTGATCCGAATTATCCAGGAAGTACAACCGGATGAGATTTACAATCTAGCCGCGCAGAGTCACGTCCACGTGTCTTTTGAGACCCCCGAATACACAGCGAATTCGGACGCTGTAGGCACTCTGCGCGTTCTAGAAGCGATTCGTATCTTGCGTCTCGAAAAAAAAACTCGCTTCTATCAAGCATCAACTTCCGAAATGTTCGGTAAGGTCCAAGAAATACCGCAAAGGGAAACGACCCCGTTTTATCCCCGTTCTCCCTATGGGGCAGCGAAGGTCTACGCTTACTGGATTACAGTGAACTATCGCGAAGCGTACGGCTTATATGCATGCAACGGCATCTTGTTCAACCATGAATCACCCATGCGCGGCGAGACCTTCGTGTCGCGCAAAATCACTCGCGCATTGACGCGAATTCATCTTGGTCTGCAAGAAGCTCTGCACCTGGGAAATCTAGACTCGCGCCGAGATTGGGGGCATGCGCGGGACTACGTAAAGGCGCAATGGCTCATGCTCCAGCAGAACGTTGCGGATGACTTCGTGATTGCAACGGGGAAGCAGTATTCCGTGCGCGATTTCGTGGTCGCAGCGGGATCCTTGCTCAATATGAGAATCGAATGGCGAGGCAAGGGTGTCGATGAGGTAGGCATTGACGCAAACAGCGGACGCACGGTCATTCGTGTGGACTCGCGCTATTTTCGACCAACTGAGGTAGAGACGCTCCTGGGTGATCCCTCGAAGGCGCGAGAAAAGCTCGGATGGTCAGCCGAAGTGAGCTTCAACGAATTGGTTTCGGAAATGGTGGCCTCCGATCTAGAAGAAGCCAAACGCGACGCTCTCGTGGCCAAAGAGGGTTTCAAGGTTTACAGCCACCACGAGTAGGCCATGAAACTGACTCAAGATTCTCGGATCTACGTTGCAGGGCACCGCGGCCTTGTGGGCTCGGCGATGGTTAGATCGCTCAAGAACCAAGGCTTCGAAAATCTTATTGTCCGCGCGCACGGAGATCTCGATCTGACGGAGCAGAGCGCGGTCCGCAGGTTCTTCGAGGAAACAAGGCCGCAAATCGTCATTATGGCCGCTGCGCGCGTCGGGGGGATACACGCGAACAATT
>JBDTAV010000103.1:0-6743 GCA_039924385.1 Steroidobacteraceae bacterium | reverse complement strand
CGCCGCCGAAAATTAGCGCCGCCCAGACTGTCGCCGCCAACGCCGTGTAGTGAAGACCTTCGGGGGTGTGCCTCAATCACATCAACGACTTACCATCGCCAAACCTCTGAATCCGCGAAGTGCGGCTAGCAGAGCCAGGACTTCCGTTCAAATAACTAGGCTGGTTGTAGCATGGTCCATGCGGTCGTTTGCGAGCCATGAGTGCCGTAGGTGCCCGAGGTCATATTGCCGTTGGCATCGTAACAAAACGATGCCGGTGAATACGATGAGCCCGACTGGGTGTTCTTTCGAATAGCGTGTACTTGCGGGTTGGTGTAGTACGTACAGCCGGATTGCGGCGTAGCGTAGTCAGTTACATTGGACAGCACACCGCTGGCCCCCCACCCCGAAATCCGACCCATCGCATCGTAAGACATTACTGTGCTGCTATCCCCCACGGTATGATCGAGTCGATTCAGATTATCGGGATATACACTTTCCGTCACGCCCGCGATAAAGTCCTGGCGCTGTGTCAAATTACCAACTTCGTCGAAAAGATAAGCGTTACTCTGCAGCGCAGAGCCGCCGCCAGGACCTGCCTGTATGGTGCCAATCCAAGCGGTCACCGCATCGAAGGCGTGATTTACGACAACGCCGTTGCCGAGAGTTTCCTGCGTGAATTGTCCGCGCGGATTTACGGTGTTGGCGGTCCAATAATGCACCCCAGTGGTGACATCGGAGATCTGATTCAAGATGCCGTAGCCATAAGAGTATTGGAGCTTCATTTGGTACGACGAAGTGCTCACCGGGTACTGCAGCGTATCGAGTAAACCTGTGGTTGCGTTATACGTGCTTGTGTACGTATAGCTGGCGTCTCCGGGGATCGCTATTGTTCTGGTCGACGGGCGCGTTTTGCTGTCGTACGCGTACGAATCGGAACGCGTCCCTACGGAGTCAACAGAGGCGACGCTTTGCAGTTTTCCGATGTTGTAGCTTGAGGCGGTGTTGCCCCAGGTCCACGTTGTGGTCAGATCCGGTTCGGTACGGCTCGTAGGTCGCGATAACGCGTCGTAGAAATAAGAGAAATTTTGACCTTTGGCGTCGGTCGAGGCCGTTACCTCCCCCAGCGCATCAATTGTGTAGGTCCGTGCGCCCAAGTCCGAATCGTTCAGGGTTTGTTGGAACGCGCCCAACCCGTACCCGTAAGTCATCGTACTCAAAGTATTTGACTGACTATCCGTCGTTGAAAGCAACGAACCAAAGGCATCATAAGTGAAATTGATGTAGTAACCACTGGGGTCTTGTGTCCGCGCTAGATGTCCGGTGATCAGCGCGATTCTTGTGTATGTGTTGCTTTTTGCATCGGTCACCGTCGTCGTTCGACCCTGATACCCAAAACTGGTTGTTTGCAAGGTACCGTTAGTGGCGCTGATGGGCCGTTGCGACTGTACCGGCCGATTTAGCGCATCGTACGTGTATGTGGTCCAGTAGTTGGTGCAAGAGACAAAAATGCAAGGCGCGCCTCGTTGCGAGACTAGACCGAGGGAGTTGTATTGCACTTCGTTTCGATCGTAAGCTCCATTGATCGTGGTGCTGCTGCTCACCAGCGTTCTATCGACTGAATCCGTATAGATATTTGTCACAGATTCGGTCGAGCCGCCAATATTGAGGGCCGTTTTCGTCACGGTCATTTTATTGTTGTTATTAACGCAGCTTGCCGCGCACGTGTTGTACGACCATGTAGTCGATGTGCCGTCGGGTCGCGATTCGGAGGTCTTGCGCGCGAAGTCATCGTAGCCCCAAGTCGTGGCAATCGGATTGGCCGTTGTCCAATTGGGATCCGTTTGGCTGGTCGGACTTCCGCTTTTTGGGTCAAAGGCTAAGGTTACGGACTGCCCCAGCGCATTCGTAATAGTGATTGGAAATTGACCTGATGTGCCCCACGACGTCGTTGTCGTGCGTGCGGCCATCCCAATGCCCGTGACGGTGTCTGTTGAAAGATTTCCGAAACCGTCGTAACCATACGCTTCGGTCACTTTGTAGGTCGAACTGCTGGGCTCTATCACGCGCTGCGTCTGCCGGCAATGAGCATAGTCCGGCGTGTAGGCAACCGTGCGCGTGATTGCTGTTCCTCCCGCCGACGAGCTTGAGTTCGTCACCTGAGTTTCGGTCGGCAAGTTGGCCCGTACGGCGGAGAGGGACAGAAAACCGACATAAGGATTGAGTGAGCGGCGGTCACGAGGCCTGTTGAAGGTCCGGCTTTTGATTGTCCCGACACCGATAGATAGTGGCCGGATGCACATTGAAGGTACGGGCGACCTCGCTAATGGAGCGGCCTTGTTTCAGCAGTTCCTGGGCAAGCTGCTGTTGGTCGGGGCGCATCTTGCGCGGTCTGCCAAACAGCACGCCACGTTTGCGCGCATCGAGCAGGCCATCCTGAGTCCGCTGTTTGATGAGCGCGCGCTCGAACTCCGCGATTCCGGCAAACACCGTCAAGACCATGCGCCCTGAGGGGCTGATGGTGTCCGCCCAGGGTTCATCCAAGGACTGTAGGCCCGCCCCTTTCTCTTGAAGCCGTTCGGCAATGATCAGCAGTTCGGCGGTGGAGCGCGCGAGCCGATCGAGTCGCGTGACGACCAGCACATCGCCTTTGCGCACTTCGCCGAGTAATTTCTCAAGCTGCGGGCGCTTACGCACGACGCCGGAGATTTTCTCCTCGAAGACCTTCTCACAGCCGGCCTCTTTCAAGCGTGGGCGTTGCAGTTGCAGGGTCTGGTCTTCGGTGGAGACGCGCGCGTAGCCGAGCTTCATGCGGCGACTCCGAGAGTATTGCAAAACCACTCGCGAAAGTCTTTAATTACGCATGGAGTTTTTGCGAAACCTAACGCATTGATTCTTCTAGCCACGGTGCGGCCTTTCAAAAGTGTAGGGTTTTGCGAAACATGGCCATCCGATTTTTGAGCGACGAGCAGCGCGGACGCTACGGCCGTTTCACTGGCACGCCGACGTCCGATACCCTGGCGCGCTATTTTCATCTCGATGCCTCCGATCTGGATTTCATTCAAAGATTGCGCGGTGAGCACAACCGCCTGGGCTGTGCGCTGATGCTGGGGACGGCGCGCTGCCTCGGCACGTTTCTCGACCAGGAGGCCGAGATTCCGGGGCGCGTGCTGCAGACCCTGTCGCGACAACTGGATCTGCGATCCGCGGTCACGCTCGATGGCTACTTTGCCTCGCGCCAACGCGAGCGCCATCTGCAGCTGATCCGTGAGCGCTACGGCTTCAGCGATTTTCTGGATGTGGGTGGCATGTATTTTCGTCTGGCCCGTTGGCTCTACGCCCGGTGCTGGAGTGGGGAGGATCGCCCCGTCCCGCTGTTCGAGCAAGCAGTCGAGTGGCTCCTTGCCCACAAAGTACTGCTGCCCGGCGTGACGGTGCTCGAGCGATTTGTCGGCCGCGTGCGCGATCGAGCGCAACGGCGTCTGTGGCGTAAATTGATCGATGGTCTCTCGGCGGAGCAACGCCGCCGGATCGATGCGATGTTTACCGACAACGATCCGGCCACCTTCAGCGCGCTCGAGGCGTTGCGCACCGTGCCGACTCGCCGCTCGCCAACAGAGTTTGTTCGACACTTGGATCGCCTCGATGCGATTCGCGCCTTCAATTTGCGACCCGTGGCGCCGCGCGGTGTGCCGCCGATGGTGATCGAGCGCTTGGCGCGGGTCGCGCGCCAGGGCAAGCCCTCGGCGATCGTAGCGTTGCAGGAGCCGCGGCGCACGGCGACCATCGCGGCGCTCTTCTACACGCTTGAAGCGGCCGCTCAGGATGACGCGGCGGAATTGGCCGAGGCATTGGTGGTGGATCTGAACAACGATGCGGAGGCCTCGGCGAGAGATGAGAGATCGAGAAATCAGCGTGAACTCGACGCTGCGGCGATTTTGCTGCGCGAATTGACGCGCATGGTGCTCGAGGATAATGGGCTGCCGCTCGACCGCTGGCGCGAAGTGCTCTTTGAACGCATCCCACGCGAAGACTTGGATGAGGCGACCCAAAAGATCGATGCGATGGCAATCCCTGCGGATGCTAAGTCCTATCCGCAGCTGCGCAAACGCTGGCGCCGCGCCAAACGCCTGTTCTTCCAGATTGCGACCCGGGTCCAAACCGCCGCGGCGCCGAATGGCGAACCGGTCCGTGAGGCCGTCGAGTACTTGAAGGGTGTGCCGAATTGGACGCACGCGCCGATGCACGATGCGCCCACCGCCGCGATCCCCAAAGCCTGGCGAGCCTACGTCCTCGATGAGAGCGAGAGGGTCGTGGACCCCAAGGCCTATGTCTTCTCCATCATCGATGCGTGGCGCACGGCGATCAAACGTCGCGATGTCTTCACCGAACCCGGAGCGCGTTACGGGGACCACCGGCGCGGGCTCCTGGAGGGCGCTGCATGGGCCTCCTCGCAGCCGCTGATCTGTCGGGCGCTCAATCGCTCCCTCGATGCGGACCTTGAGATCGAGGGCCTGGCGCGGCTTCTCGATACCGCCTACCGCGAGGTCAATGCGCGCATCGACACGAACCCGGACCTGCGCATCGAGAAGGTCGATGGCAAAGCGCAAATCATCGTCACACCGCTCGATAAACTGGAGGAACCGGACAGCTTGAAAGCGCTGCGCACGGAAGTTGCGCGGCGTATGCCTCGCGTCGATTTGCCGGACGTAGTGCTCGAAGTCGTGGGCCGCACCGGGCTCGCAAACGCCTTTACGCATTTGAGTGACCGGCAAGCACGGGTCGAGGATTTTGCGACCAGTCTGGGCGCCGCCTTGGTGGCGGCCGGCTGTAACATCGGATTTGCGCCAATGATCCAAGAGTCGATCCCGGCGCTGCGGCGCGAGCGCTTGTCGTGGATGACCCAGAATTTCCTGCGCGCCGACACCTTGAGCGCGGGCGGCGCGATTCTCGTCGCGGCCCATGACGCCTTGCCCTTGGTCGCCCACTGGGGCGCCGGCGAGGTGGCCTCGGCCGATGGCATGCGCTTCGTCGCGCCGGCCTCCGCGATCCATGCGGGACCGAATCCGAAATACTATGGTCAGGGGCGCGGCGTGACCTGGTACAACATGCTCTCGAATCAGTTCAGCGGCCTCAACGCCCTGGTGGTTCCCGGCACGTTGCGCGACAGCCTGGTGTTGCTCGCGCTCTTGCTCGAGCAAGAGACCGAACTCGAACCTCTCGAAATCATGACCGATACGGCGGCGTATTCGGATGCGGTGTTTGCGCTCTTCTGGTTGCTCGGCTACCAGTTCAGTCCGCGGCTTGCAGATATCGGCGGTGCGCGCCTGTGGCGCATCGATCGCAAGGCCGATTACGGCCAGCTCAACACGCTCGCCACCGGCTCCATCAACGTCGGGTTGATCCGTGAGAACTGGCCTGACCTGATTCGCCTCGCCGGCTCCTTGAAGTTGGGGCACCTGAAGGCCGCAGGCGTCATGCGCACCCTGCAGGTGAAGGACAATCCGACGACCCTCGCGCGGGCCTTGTCCGAACTCGGCCGCATCATCAAGTCGCTCCACGTCTTGCGCTACATCGATGACCCGGCATTCCGACGCCGCATCCTCACGCAATTGAATCGTCAGGAATTGCGCCATCGCCTCGGCCGGCGCATCTTCCTGGGTGAACGCGGCGAAATCCGCAGCTCTTTGCGCCAGGGGCAAGAGGAAGAACTCGGTGCGTTGGGCCTGCTGCTTAACATCGTCGTTCACTGGAATGCGATCTATATGCAGGAAGTGATAACCCAGCTCAAAGTCGAGGGCTGGGTGATCGAAGACGCCGATCTCGCCCGACTCTCGCCGCTCATCTGGCGACATATCAACTTCCTCGGACGGTATCACTTTGCCGTGCCGGAGGTGGTGGCCAATGGAGGCTTGCGGCCGCTGTGTACGCCGGGTTCCGAATGGGATTTTTAAGCGTATTCCCCCCATGCGTTTAGGCAGCAGGAATCTCGATCTCAACATAGCTGCCACTCACCGCCGCGCCCACTGCTTCAACAACGCGTTGCACATGGGCACGCAGCTGCGGCCATTGTTGAACCCCGAGAACCACGATGGCGATTTTCCGGTCCGTAAGATTCTGCTGGTAGCGCAAATTCTTGTCGGTCGTCAGCAAAACATCGAAGCCAGCCTGTTCGGCAACCGTCAATAACTCGCCGTTCTTGAGGGTGTCGAAGGCGGTGCTGACCACATGTTGATCGAGATGGGCACGGATCGGCAGGGGAGTTGCTTGATCGAAAAGTACCCGCATTTAGGCCGCATATTCTGGCAGTCGATCAAGACTGCGAACGGCAAATTCAATTACAGCCTTGACCTGTTCTCGGTCGAGTCCGTCAAACCATTGCATGAGATCATCGATGTTGGCGCCTGCCTCGAGGTTTTCAAAAATAGCCGATACCGGCATCCGCGTGCCCTTCAGGACCCACGCACCACTGACTTTGCCGGGAACACTTTCCACTACGGGGCATTGCGACCAATCCAGAGTTGCCATAGCCGTAACCCCTCTAGTGGCTTGCGTTTAAACCACGATCATCTTACTTCCGAATAGGGGTTTTGCAAAGGCTTATGTCGCTTTTCTGTCCCGCTCAGCCGTACGGGCCGGTTCGACGATAAGATCATATCGATGTACGCGCGCGGCATGAGCGTGCGCGATATCCAGGGGCATCTGCGCGAGCTTTACGGCCTGGAGGCATCCCCACAGTTGATCTCCACCGTGACCGATGCGGT
>JBDTAV010000102.1:0-5237 GCA_039924385.1 Steroidobacteraceae bacterium | reverse complement strand
GCATCACCACGATTGAGATCAAATCCGGTTATGGGTTGGAGCTGGCGGCCGAGCGCCGCTCGCTCGAGGTGGCGCGGCAGCTCGGCGAGGATTTGCCGGTATCGGTCAAGAAAACATTTCTCGGCTTGCACTCGCTGCCGCCCGAATTCGCCGCGCAGCGTCAGCGCTACATCGATGAGGTCAGCGGGCCGTGGCTCGCCGCACTGGCCGCGGACGGACTGGTCGACGCGGTTGATAGTTTCTGCGAGAAGATCGCGTTCTCCGTGGCCGAAACCGAACAGTTTTTGCAGGCTGCGAAGCAGCTCGGACTGCGCGCGCATGTGCACGCCGGTCAATTCAGCGATATCGGCGCCGCGCAAGCGGCCGCGAAATGGGGCGCACTCTCGGCCGATCACCTGGAGTACCTCAGCGCAGAGAGCGTGCAAGCCATGGCCGCCGCGGGCACCGTTGCCGTGTTGTTGCCGACGGCCTATTTCACCTTGCGGCAGACGGATCCGCCGCCGGTTGCAACGCTTCGAGGCGCGGGCGTGCCGTTGGCGGTGGCCACCGATAGCAATCCCGGCACCTCGCCCTGCACCTCCATCCTGCTTGCCCTCAGCATGGCCTGCACGTTGTTCGGCCTGACACCCGAGGAGGCGCTGGCGGGAGTTACGCGCCAAGCGGCGCGGGCACTTGGCGTGCTTGATGAGGTGGGAACGATTGAAGTGGGCAAGCGCGCGGATCTGGCGTTTTGGCGGATCGGCCGGCCCGCGGAACTGTGCTACGGGCTAAGCGGCAAGCCCCTCGCCGCCGTCGTCTATCGAGGCAAAATTCGCACGGCCATGGTCCCTTAAAGGGGGAGGGAAATTCCGCTTTGCGCGGCATAAGATGCGCGCATGGCGCACATGAAACCCTGAGGTTAAAAGCCTGTAGTCTTGGCTGCATGCGAATTGCAGCCACGCCGCTGGCAATATTACTGACCGGATTCTGCGCCGCAGCCGTCAGCGCCGAACAAACCCCTCCCGCGCTCGATGAAATCGTCGTCACCGCCGAACGTGCGGGTCCCGGCATGTGGCACGTGCATCGCGACGACGCCAACGTTTGGATATTGGGAAGCATATCGCCGCTGCCGCGCGACATCACCTGGCGTTCCAAACAGGTCGAGTCCGTGCTGGAAAGCACCAGTCAGGTGCTGGTGCAGAAGCCCATTGAAATAAGCGTGCCGCGCATATTGTGGATGCTGATTGCCGACCGAAAATATTTGATGGTGGGCGGCGGGAAAAGACTGAAGGATGTGCTGCCGCCCGATTTGTATGCGCGTTTTGCCGCACAGCGAAGCAAGGTGAGCGACGATGCCGACAAATGGGAACGGTACCGTCCGATCATTGCGGCGGCGTTTTTGCAGCAGGCCGCATTTCATCAAGTCAACTTGTCAATGCGGCTCGACTTGGGCGCGGCGTTGCACGTCCTGGCAAAAAAGCACGGGGTGCGCGTCGAGGAGATCAAGGTTGCGGGTGTGAGCGATATGCTCGAAGCACTCAAGACCATGCCGGCAACGACGGAGCGCACCTGCGTGGAGGCTTCTGTCACGACCGTGGAGAGCGGCCTGCCGCGGCTGGTGGAGCGCGCGCAGGCGTGGGCCAACGGCAATGTTGAGCGAATCGCGAACTTGCCTGAACTCAAGGAAGTGGACGCCTGCCGCAACGCGCTGGACGCCGGCAAGGGCGCTGTCGATGTCATCGGCCGCATTCGGCAGACCTGGCTGGAAAATATCGACAGATATCTGCGTTCCGCCGGCACGACGATCGCAGTGGTCAACTTGGATCTGCTGCTCGAGCGCGGCGGCCTGCTCGATCAATTGCGCGCCAAGGGCTATGAAATCGACGCGCCATGACGGCTGCTATTTTTTATGCTGCAGAACAGCAATTGCCTTGACACCCGCGCGGCCGGTTCCTACAATCGCCGGCCTTTGTCTCTCAGGCACAAAAGTGCCGGGCAAGCGCCCGTAAAATTTAGTTTTTGCATCAGGGGACTCTATCTATCTGGATGGTCCTCTAAAGGTATTTATGGCGACGACGACCCAATTAATCCGGACTGGCCGAAATGAACCGGCTTGGAAGTCCAAGGTTCCGGCCTTGGCTTCTTCGCCCCAAAAGCGCGGAGTCTGCACCCGCGTGTATACGACCACGCCGAAGAAGCCCAATTCCGCGCTGCGCAAGGTTTGCCGCGTGCGCCTCACCAATGGCTATGAAGTCTCCAGCTACATCGGCGGCGAAGGCCACAACCTGCAAGAGCACTCGGTGGTGTTGATTCGCGGCGGCCGCGTCAAGGATCTCCCCGGCGTTCGCTATCACACGGTACGCGGTGCGCTCGATTGCGCCGGCGTCAGCGACCGTCGTCAAGGGCGCTCCAAGTACGGCGCTAAACGTCCCAAGAAATAAGCTGAAAGGCTAGAGAAGGTTTTCCATGTCCCGCAGAGCAGCAGCCCCCCATCGCACCATTCTTCCCGACCCCAAATTCGGGAACGACATGCTGGCCAAGTTCATCAATATGGTGATGGAGCGCGGCAAGAAGTCCGCCGCCGAGAAGATCGTTTATGGCGCGATTGACCGTATTGGCGAGAAAGGCGGGCGTGTGGGCACGGAGGCGATTGCTGTGCTGCAGCAGGCCCTGGACAACGTCAAGCCTGTGGTCGAAGTCAAGTCCCGTCGAGTCGGCGGCGCCACCTACCAGGTGCCGGTCGAAGTGCGCGCGAACCGCCGCCAGACTCTCGCCATGCGCTGGGTGATCGAAGCAGCCACCGCACGCAGCGAGAAGTCGATGGCTCATCGCCTCGCCGCTGAGCTGATGGAGGCTGCCGAAAACCGCGGTGCCGCCGTGCGCAAGCGCGAGGACACTCATCGCATGGCCGATGCCAACAAGGCGTTCGCTCACTACCGCTGGTAGCGCGCGGCCGCTAGCGCACGCGACCACCCGCTGGCTGGTAAAACCCCAGCTCAGCCATATATAGGGCTTACATATGGCACGCACTACGCCCATAGAGCGCTACCGAAATATCGGTATTTCCGCTCACATCGACGCGGGGAAGACCACCGCGACGGAGCGTATTTTGTTTTACACCGGCGTGTCTCACAAGATCGGCGAGGTCCATGACGGCGCGGCCGTGATGGACTACATGGAACAGGAACAGGAGCGCGGCATCACCATCACTGCCGCGGCCACGACTTGTTTCTGGACCGGGATGGACAAGAGCTTCCCCGAGCACCGCATCAACATCATCGATACCCCGGGACACGTCGATTTTACGATCGAAGTGGAGCGCTCCTTGCGGGTGCTGGATTCGGCCGTCGCCGTGTACTGCGCGGTCTCCGGAGTGCAGCCGCAGTCCGAGACCGTCTGGCGCCAGATGAATAAGTACGGCGTGCCGCGCATCGCTTTCGTCAATAAGATGGATCGCGCCGGCGCGAATTTCCTGCGTTGCGTCGAGCAGATCAAGACCCGCCTGCGCGGCAACCCTGTGCCGATTCAATTGCCGATCGGCGCCGAAGAGGCCTTTACCGGCGTGGTCGATCTCGTCAAGATGAAATCCATTTTCTGGGACGACGAAACCCAAGGCATGAAATTCGAATATCGCGAAATTCCCGATCTCATGCGCAAGGAGTGCGAGGAATGGCGCGGCAAGATGATCGAGGCGGCCGCCGACGGCGACGAAGTCTTGCTGAACAAGTACCTCGAGAGCGGCTCGTTGAGCGACGAGGAAATCAAGAAGGGCCTGCGCGAGCGCGCCATCAAGAACGAAATCTGCTTGGTGACCTGCGGCTCGGCTTTCAAGAACAAGGGTGTGCAGGCGGTGCTCGACGCCATCGTGGAATACATGCCCTCGCCCGCGGAAGTACCGTCCGTCAAAGGCCAGAGCGAAAGCGGCGAACCGATGACGTGCAAAGCGGATGATGCCGAGCCGTTCGCCGCGCTGGCATTCAAGATCTTGAATGATCCTTTTGTCGGCAATCTCACCTTCTTCCGGGTCTACTCCGGCACGTTGAATTCAGGCGATCAGGTGTTCGTGCCCAATCGCAATCGCACTGAGCGTATCGGCCGCTTGCTGCAAATGCATGCCAGCGATCGCTCCGAGATCAAGGAAGTGCATGCCGGCGACATCGCCGCCGCGGTGGGCTTGAAGGACGTCACCACCGGCGACACGCTGTCCGATCTGCACAAAGTCATCGTCCTCGAGAAGATGGATTTCCCGGAGCCGGTGATATCCGTCGCTGTAGAGCCGAGAACCAAGGTCGATCAGGAAAAGATGGGCTTGGCCCTGCAGCGTCTGGCGAAGGAGGATCCCTCGTTTCGGGTGCACACGGACGCGGAATCCGGACAGACCATCATCGAGGGCATGGGGGAACTGCATCTCGAAATTATCGTCGATCGCATGAAACGCGAATTCAAGGTCGACGCGAATGTAGGCAAGCCGCAGGTGGCGTATCGCGAAACCTTGCGCAGCACGGTCGAATCCGAGGGCAAGTTCATTCGCCAGACCGGCGGCCGCGGCCAATACGGCCATGTCTGGCTGAAGCTCGAGCCGCTGCCTCAGGGCAAGGGTTATGAGTTCGTCAATGGCATCGTCGGCGGCTCCGTGCCGCGCGAATATATTCCTGCCGTGGACAAGGGCATTCAAGAAGCCGTCCAGACCGGCGTGATCGCGGGCTATCCCATCGTGGATGTGAAGGTCACGATATTCGACGGCTCCTACCATGACGTCGATTCCAACGAAATGGCCTTCAAAATTGCGGGCTCCATCGGATTCAAGGAAGGATTCCGCAAGGCTAAGCCGGTGCTGCTGGAACCCATCATGAAAGTGGAAGTCGTGGTGCCCGAGGACTATTACGGCGACATCGTCGGCGATTTGAGCCGGCGCCGCGGCCAGATCGTCGGCACCGAAGACAGTCCCTCCGGCAAGGTGGTCACCGCCGAGGTGCCGCTCGCCGAAATGTTTCAATACTCGACATCCATGCGCTCCATGAGCCAGGGACGGGCGAACTACACCATGGAGTTTGCCAAGTACCAGGAAGTACCGGGCAGCGTGGCCGATGTCGTGATGAAGAAAGCTTCTTAAGATCCCAAACGCATCTATTTTTTGCGAGGTAAGGCCTGTGTCGAAGGGGAAGTTTGAGCGAACGAAGCCGCACGTGAACGTGGGCACGATTGGGCATGTTGATCATGGCAAGACGACCCTGACGGCAGCACTGACGAAGGTGATG
>JBDTAV010000101.1:0-20478 GCA_039924385.1 Steroidobacteraceae bacterium | reverse complement strand
TAACACTATGGATTTCCTCATTAATTCGGCATACGCGCAGGCCGCCGGCGGCGCTTCCAGCAGTCCCAGCCTGATCAGCACCCTGGCGCTCCCGGCACTGCTTTTGGTGGTCTTCTATTTCCTCCTCATCCGGCCGCAGAGCAAGCGCGCCAAAGAGCAGCAAGAAATGCTCTCCAAAGTGGCCGTGGGCGATGAAATTGCGACCGCCGGCGGAATTCTCGGCAAGGTGACCGAGGTGGGCGACCAATTCTTGAGCGTGGATATCGCCGACGGCGTGAACATCAAATTGCAGAAGTTTCAGGTCGCCAAGGTGCTGCCGAAGGGAACGGTCAAGAGCGCATGATCGGCTATCCGCGCTGGAAGATCGTCCTGGTGGCGGTCGTGATGGTCATCGGGATATTCCTGGCGCTGCCCAACGTGTTTGGCGAGGAAAGCGCGTTGCAATTGGCGGCGGACCGGGCGGCCGTGACCGACGCCGACAGCAAAGCCGTGGTGCAAGTGCTCAAGGATAAGGGCGTCACGCCCTCGGGCGTGTTTTTGGACCAGGGACGATTGACGCTGCGCTTCAGCAGCACCCAGGACCAATTGAAAGCCCGCGATGTGATCGCCGAGGCGCGTCCAAATCAATTCACCATCGCGCTCTCGCAGGCTTCACGCGTACCTTCGTGGATGCGCGCCATGGGCTTAGGTCCCGTAAAGCTGGGTCTAGACCTTCGCGGCGGGGTGTACCTGGTCTATCAAGTGGATATCCAGGGCGCGGTCAAGCAACTGCTCGATCGACACGAGCAGGACTTTCGCGCGGCATTGCGCAATGCCAAGGTGGCGTACCAGGACGTCGTGATTGACTATCCCGGTAATCGAGTGCGCGTGCTATTTCGCGACGCGGATAGTTTCGCCAAGGGCAAGGCCGCCATCCTCGCCGACAGCCGCAATTTGAATTTCACGGACGTGACAGTGGGTGGATCACCCGCGCTGGAATTGCAGCTCACGCCGCAGGAGATCAAGGAGCGGCAGACTTACGCCGTTCAGCAAAACATCGTCATCCTGCGCAATCGCCTCAACAGTCCGGAGCTCGCGGTCTCCGAGCCGCAGGTCGCTCAGGAGGGCGTGGACCGCATATCTGTCCAATTGCCGGGATTGCAAAACTCGGCCGAGGTCAAAAAGATCCTCGGCAAAACCGCGACGTTGGAATTTCGCATGGTCGATGAGACCAACAATCCGCTCGAAGCAGCGTCCACCGGACGGGTGCCGTTGGGCTCGAAGCTGTACTACACCCGCGATAAGCAGCCGGTGCTGCTGAAACGCGACGTGGTGGTCACGGGCGATCAGCTCACCGATGCGACATTCCAGCCGAACACGCAGGACGGGCCGGCCGTGTCGGTCGGCTTGGATAGCCGCGGCGCGGCGAAGATGCTGAAGAACACCCAGGAAAATCTCGGCCACTTGATGGCGGTGGTGTTCATCGATCGTTCGCGCGAGAAGAATGCGCAGGGTGTGGAAGTCGACCGTACCACGGAAGAAGTCATCAACCGCGCGACCATCCGCGGCGTGTTCAGCAATAATTTCCAGATTACGGGCGTCAATCCGATCGAAGGCCGCGAACTCGCCTTGCTGCTGCGCGCCGGCGGCTTGGCCGCCCCGCTGACGCCGGTGGAAGAACGCGCGATCGGACCGAGCCTGGGCCAAGACAACATCGACAAGGGCATCAAGGCGATGGTGTTCGGCATGCTGGCTGCATTTGTATTCATGGCAGTGTATTACAAGGTGTTCGGCTTGATCGCTGATGCGACCCTCGCAGCCAACGTGATATTGCTGACGGCCTTGCTGTCCTGGTTCGGATTCGGGCTGACCCTACCCGGAATAGCCGCCGTCGTGCTGACAGTTGGCATGGCGGTAGACGCGAACATCCTAATTTATGAACGCATCCGGGAAGAGCTGCGCAACGGCGTCACGCCGCGCGCCGCGATTGCCGCCGGGTTCGAGCGCGCGTGGACTGCCATCGGCGATTCGAACGTTACCGCGTTGATCGCAGGCATCGTACTGTGGTCCTTCGGTGCCGGCGCGATCCGCGGCTTCGCCGTGGTGCTGGTGCTCGGCATTTTCACTTCCGTTTTCACCGCCGTGATGGGCAGCCACGCCATGGTACAGATCATTTACGGCGGCAAGCGCAAGCTCGAACGCTTGTCGATCTAGAGGATCAAGCATGGAATTTTTTCACAAGGTCACGCGCTTCCCATTCATGCACACCCGCAAGGTGTGGTATGGGTTGTCGGCTTTTTTGATCGTCGCTTCGCTGGCCTTGGTGCTGATTCGCGGCTTGAATTTGGGGGTCGATTTCACCGGCGGTGTGGTGGTCGAGACGAATTTCCCGCAGTCGCCGAATATCGAAGCGCTGCGCTCGGCGTTGTCCGCAGCCGGGGTCGCTGACGCCCAAGTGCAGGCCTTCGGCAGCTCACGCGACATCCTGGTGCGCCTGCCGCCGGATCCGAACGCGAAAGGCGACCAGATCGGTGCGCATATCCTGGAGATTTTCAGCAAGGCCAACGCCGGCGTAAAGCTGCAACGGACGGAAGTCGTCGGCCCGCAAGTGGGACAGGAATTATTCGTCAAGGGCGGCGTGGCGTTGGCCGCGACCTTGGTGCTCATCTTGATTTACGTGTTGTTTCGCTTCACGCCGAAACTCGCCTTGGGCGCGATATTCGCGGTGTTGCATGACCCGATTTGCGTCGTGGGCTTTTTCGCGCTCAGTCAGATGACCTTCGATTTGACCGCCATTTCAGCGATTTTGGCGGTGATCGGCTATTCGCTGAACGATACCGTCATTGTGTTCGACCGAATTCGCGAGCGCGCCCGCAGCGCGCGTAAGCTCTCGATCGCGCAAGTCATCGACGAATCGATCAATCAAACCCTGTCGCGAACCTTGATGACCAAGCTCGTGACCTTGTTGGTGGTCGTGGCGCTGCTGATATTCGGCGGCGAGACCCTGCGCGGATTTTCGGCCGCCTTGGTCATCGGTATCATCGCCGGTACGTATTCTTCGATCTACATTTCGGCCGCGTTGTCTCTCGACTTGGGATTGCGGGTCGATGATTTGCTCGAGCGCAAGGCGGCCAAACCCGAAGAGATCGACGGCCTGCCCTAGGACAGGCTCCTTAAGCCGGATGGATCTGCTCGCCGACCCGCAGGTCTGGGTGTCATTCCTGACGCTGGTGGTGCTCGAGATCGTCCTCGGCATCGACAACATCATTTTTCTGTCGGTGCTGGTTGAGCGGCTGCCGAAGCTGCAGCGCGGCAGCGCACGCATCCTCGGCCTTGGATTCGCGATGCTCACGCGCATCGCACTGCTGTTCTCCATTACCTGGCTGGCCACGCTGCGCGATCCGTTATTTCGCGCAGTGGGCACCGATGTCTCGGGACGCGACCTGATTCTGTTCGCGGGCGGCCTCTTCCTGATCGTGAAGACGGTCATGGAACTTCGCGACATGCTCAAGGGCAAGGTCCGCAGCCGCAAGCCCGGGGTGATGAACAGCTTTCTGATGATCATCTTTCAAATCGGCATCATCGACATCGTGTTTTCGCTCGATTCAGTGTTCACCGCGGTCGGCTTGGCGAGGCACATCGAAGTCATGGTGGCTGCGATCGTCATCTCGGTGCTGGTGATGATGGTGGTTTCCGGAGCGGTGAGCCGCTTCATCGACCGCTATCCTCCGATCAAGGTATTGGCATTGGCGTTTTTAGTGCTGGTCGGCGCCGCACTGATTGCAGAGTCGTTGGAGCTCGATATCCCGCAGGGATACCTGTATTTCGCGATGGCCTTCGCAGCGGCCGTGGAATGGATAAACATACGATTGCGCCGGCACCTTAAGTAATAGTTTGCTAGCCGCGTGGGAAAGCCGCTAAAGTCCGCGCAGTATTCAAAAACGGGAGGGGTCATGAATTGGCGCATCAAACCGCTTGACGCTATTTTGGCGAGTGCCGAAAAGCGATCCCTGACCCGATCGCTTGGCGCCTTCCAGCTCACCATGCTGGGGGTCGGCGCCATCATCGGCACCGGCATTTTCGTGTTGACGGCCGAGGCGGCGCAAAAGGCCGGTCCGGGAATGATGGCCTCCTTCGTCTTAGCCGGTTTCGTCTGCGCGGTCACCGCATTGTGTTATGCCGAACTGGCAGCCATGGTGCCGGTATCCGGTTCTGCTTACACTTATTCCTATGCCGTCTTGGGCGAGTTGATCGCCTGGATAGTCGGCTGGGCACTCATCTTGGAATACACCATCGCGGCCAGCGCCGTCTCGGTGGGATGGTCGAATTATTTCGTACCCCTCATATCGCATAGCTTCAACATTCATATCCCGTTGTACTTGTCCAAGGGCTACTTCGCGGGCGGCTTGATCAATGTCCCGGCGGTATTCATTGCGGCGCTGGTGACGACTTTGCTCGCGCTTGGCACGCGCGAAAGTGCCACCGTGAATGCGGTTCTGGTCTGCATCAAGGTGGCCGCGTTGGTGCTGTTTTGCGCACTGGCGCTGCCCGTCATCAAATTGTCCAACTTTGAGCCATTCGCACCGTTAGGGGCGCTCGGCATCGGCGGCGCCGCCGCTTCGATCTTTTTTGCATACGTGGGCTTCGACGCAGTGTCGACCGCCGCCGAGGAGACCAAGAATCCGCAGCGCAACATGCCCATCGGTCTCATCGGCAGTTTGGTCATTTGCACGATTTTCTATCTGTTGGTCGCGAGCGGCGCGATCGGTTCCATCGGCGCGCAGCCGGTGCTGGATGCGGCAGGGCATGGAATCGAGCCCGGCGGCCCGGAGATGTTGCAGGCCTGCATGGATCCGGCCAAACTCTCGAGCTTGGTCTGCAGCGATGAGCCGCTGGCGCATGTACTGCGGGAAATCGGCTGGCCGAAGGCGTCGCGGCTCATCGGTCTGGCCGCGTTTCTCGCGCTGCCGTCAGTGATTTTAATGATGATGTTCGGCCAGACGCGCGTGTTCTTCAGTATGGCCCGGGATCGCTTGTTGCCAGATGTTTTGACCAAGATTCACCCGCGATTCCACACTCCCCACATCGTGACCATCATCACGGGCACGGTGGTCATGTGCGCGGCGGCCTTCTTTCCGGTGGGAAAACTCGCAGACCTGTCCAATGGCGGCACCTTGGCCGCGTTTTTCTCGGTGGCCCTGGGCGTCATGATACTGCGACGTAAGGCAAAGGACCGGAAGAGGCCGTTTCGAACCCCGGCGATCTGGATCGTGGGACCGCTCGCGCTCATCGGTTGCTTGAGCCTGTTCCTGCTGCTGCCGTTTTTCACCATCATGGTGTTCTTCGCCTGGGCCGCACTGGGACTCGTGGTATACGCCACCTATGGCTACAAGCGCAGCACCTTGAGCGCGACCTACGTCGAGCCTCCAGACGCGAAGTAGGAGCCTTCAGACCCGAAGTGATGCGGGCGTCAAGGGCCCGATGACCTCGAGCAGCGCCTGATAGACCTTCGGGTTGCCGGCGACGATATTTGCGCCGAGCGAATACTCGGCGCCGGTAGCTGTGCCAACACGGCCGCCGGCTTCTTGGATGAGCAACGTCCCGGCGGCAGTGTCCCACGGCGATAGCCCGAATTCCCAGAAGCCGTCGATTCGTCCCGCCGCCACATACGCCAGATCCAAGGACGCAGCGCCTGGACGGCGAATGCCTGCGGCGCTCGACATCACCACCTTGAGCATAGCCAGGTATTCATCGACATGGGATGCGCCCTCGCGAAACGGGAACCCGGTGCCGATCAGCGCGCCTTCCAAAGTGCGCTGGCTGCTCACGCGGATTTTCTTACCCTCCAGTTGTGCGCCGTCGCCGCGCGAGGCGGTAAAGAACTCCTGGCGCATCGGGTCGTAGACCACGGCGTGCTGCAGACGGCCCTTTTGCTCCAATGCGATCGAGACCGCGAAGGTGGGGAAGCCATGCAAAAAATTGGTGGTGCCATCGAGCGGGTCGATGATCCAGAGGAATTCATTCTCGCCGCTGCGGCCCGATTCCTCGGCCAGCACCGCGTGCTGAGGGTGGCTGCGGCGGATCGTCGCAATGATGTCCGCTTCGGCCTTGCGGTCAATATCCGTGACGAAGTCATTGCGGCCTTTGGTGTCGATTTTCAGCGAATCGAGACGCGACAGGCTTTTTACGATTAGATCGCCGGCGCGCCGCGCGGCGCGCATTGCGATATTGAGCAGAGGTTGCATAGGGTAGCGCTAGAATATCATTGATGACCAACCTGGTTCGCATAGTACTCATCGATCCCAGCCATCCGGGCAATATCGGCTCGGTGGCGCGCGCCATGAAAAACATGGCGCTGTCAGATCTGGTTCTGGTGCGGCCGCGCTCTTTTCCGCATGCTGAATCCACCGCACTGGCGGCGGGCGCGGATGACATTTTGGCCGGCGCACGCGTTGTTGCGAGCGTCGAGGAAGCCGTCGCGGATTGCGGCTTCATCGCCGGCACGACTTCGCGCCCGCGCTCCTACTATTGGGAGTTCACGACGCCTCGCGACGTCGCCGGACGCATCGTGGCATTGAGCTCGGAAAATCGCGCCGCGCTGCTGTTCGGCTCGGAGCGCTATGGGCTGGCGACCGAGGATTTGAACTTGTGCAACGTGCTGGTGCGCATTCCCGCCAATCCGGAATATTGCTCCTTGAATCTTGCGATGTCGGTGCAGTTGACCGCGTACGAGATCTTCATGGCGCGTGAACTGCCGCAATCGCACACGCAATTGGAAATGGCGCTGGCGCCGTCAGGAGACGTTGAGCACCTTTATGCGCACCTGCAAGAGGTTCTCAACGAAATTGATTTCGAGGATCGGACCGGGCACTTGATGGAACGGCTGAGGCGTCTGTTCAACCGCGCGCAACTCGACCGCAATGAACTCAACATCTTGCGCGGAATCTTGAGCGCCGTGCAGGGCAGGCGGGGCCAGTCCGCGCAGCGCTCGCGCAAATGAGCGCAGGACGCATGCCGGTGTACTTGGATCATGCATCGACCACGCCGGTCGACGCGCGGGTCGCGGCGCGCGTGGCCGAGGTCTTGAGTTCCCAGACCGAATACGGCAACCCAGCCTCATCGAGCCATGACTACGGCGATGTCGCCGCCGCTCTGATCGAATCGGCCCGGGCGCAAGTGGCCGCGGCAGTGGGCGCTGCCGCAGGCGAAATCGTCTTCACCTCGGGCGCGACCGAATCCAACAACCTAGCGATTTTTGGCGTTGCTCAGTACTACCGCGAGCGCGGGCGTCACATCGTCACGGCGCGAACCGAGCACAAGGCGGTGCTCGACCCCTGTCGGGAATTGGAGCGTCGAGGCTGGGAGATTTCCTACCTGGATCCCGATCAACAAGGGTTGCTGGATCCCGAACAAATTGCCGCAGCGCTGCGTCCGGACACGGTGCTGGTGTCTCTCATGCACGTCAACAATGAGATCGGCGTGGTTCAGAACATCGCGGCCGTCGGCGCCATCTGCGCCCGGCACGGCACTGCCTGGCTGCACGTCGATGCAGCTCAAAGCGTCGGGAAGTGCCCGGTGCATTTTGCAAGTCTCGGGGCGGACCTCATGTCGCTCTCGGCGCACAAGGCATATGGACCGAAGGGTGTGGGCGCACTCGTGATCTCGCAGCGGGGCGATTTGCGCGGCCGAGGCCGCGTGCAGCTCACCGCTTTGCAATTCGGCGGCGGTCAGGAGCGGACACTCCGGGCGGGGACAACGGCAACCCATCAAGTGGCCGGCATGGGTCTGGCATTCGAGCTGGCCTCGAAGATCTCCTCGGTCGAAACCGCGCGGGTCGCGGGGCTGCAGCAGCGCCTGTGGCGGGGCCTGCGCGCAATCGGCGGCGTAGTGCGCAACGGCAGCGCAACGCGTTCCGTGCCGCACTTGCTCAACGTGTCCTTCGAGGGCGTGGAAGGCGAGAGCTTGCTGGCGGCGATACGCCCGCACGTGGCTGTGTCGACCGGGTCAGCGTGCACATCGGCGCTGGGCGAGCCCTCGTACGTGCTGCGCGCCTTGGGCCGCAGCGAACGCCTCAGCGAAAGCAGCCTGCGCTTTGGCTTGGGGCGCACCACCACCGAGGAGGACATCGACACCGCGATAGCCGCCTTGACGCGAGCGGTAGGCCGGCTTCGCAAAGTCGCCGGCGCCACGCCAGTCTCATGAACTACAGCGAATTGACGCGCCGCTATTTCGAGACTGCTCCGAATGCGGGCGAGCTTGCGGGCCCTGGTGTTTTTCGCGGCGCGGCGGGAAATCGAGAGCAAGGTGCCTGGGTTCAATTTGATTTGCAGATCAAAGCGGGAGCGGTCGCGGCGGCGAAATTTTTGGCGTTTGCCTGTCCCCACACCATCGCAGTGTCGGCGTGGCTGGTTGAGCAGGCGGTGGGGCGTGAGGTGAAGCCGCTGTTGCCTGAGAGCGTGCAGGCGCTGCGTGAGCGATTCGCGCTGCCCATTGAGAAAATGGGACGCCTGCTGATCATCGAAGATGCATGGCTTGCCGCCGTGCGTCCGGCTATTGACTATCGCAATTGACGACCCCATCTTCCGTGAACGAGGATTAATAGAAAACGCGCTTTGGTTCCGTGCGAACCGGGCGCTGGCGTGTTATGTATGGTGTCCTCTAGCTGAACTTTGTGAGGTACAGCGCAGCATGGCGATACTACTGACGGAATCGGCGGCCAACCGGGTAAAGACTCATTTGGCGCAACGCGGAATTGGCGTCGGTTTGCGAGTCGGAATTAAGAAAACAGGTTGTTCAGGGTTCGCCTATGTGGTGAATTACGCCGATCAAATCAACCCGGAAGACGCCGTTTTCGAGGCGCGAGGCGTCAAGGTGGTGGTCGACCCTCAAAGCCTGCCCCTGATCGATGGAACTCTGGTCGATTTCGTCAAGCAGGGCCTAAATGAGGCGTTTAAGTTCCAAAACCCCAAAGCCAAAGGCGAATGCGGGTGCGGCGAGAGCTTCAACGTCTGATCGCTGGTTTTTCCAAGCAATACAGGGACTTCGGTCCTCATCGTGATTGCTTGAGCGGCCCCTCTCCAGTACACTCCGCGGTCTTTGTCAGCCTGCAACGTAAGGCTGATTTCTCTCCTTTAACGAGGTTTAAATGTCCATCGAGCGAACCCTTTCAATCGTCAAGCCGGACGGTGTCGGCCGCAACCTGATCGGCGAGGTTTATCGACGTTTTGAACAAGTGGGTTTGAAAGTGGTTGCGGCCCGCATGACGCGGCTATCCCAGCACGAGGCCGAGGGTTTCTACGCGGTGCATCGCGAGCGGCCGTTCTTCAAAGACTTGGTGCGTTTCATGACCTCCGGTCCCGTGATGGTGCAGGTGCTGGAAGGTGAAAACGCGATTTCGAAAAATCGCGAGGTGATGGGCGCCACCGATCCGAAGAAGGCGGACAAGGGAACCATCCGCGCGGATCTGGCCACCAGCATCGATGAGAATATCGTTCATGGTTCCGATGCCGCCGATACCGCGGCGCGCGAGATCAGCTACTTCTTTCGCGAAATTGAGATCTGCCCGCGTACGCGCTAGCGTAGCGGCGGCAAGAAGGGGAACTTTAGGTGTCGAGCGACCGCGTGAATCTGCTGGGACTGCCCCGCGCGCAGCTCGAGACGTTCGTTGCGGCGCGTCTCGGCGCGAAGCCGTTTCGCGCCCGACAGCTCATGAAGTGGATCTACCGGCGCGGCGCCGCGGATTTTTCCAGCATGAGCGATTTGGCGCAGGAGTTTCGCGCGCAGCTGGCGGAAATTGCCGAAATCACCGTTCCGCAAATCGTCAATGAGCAGCACTCCAAGGACGGCACCCGCAAGTGGATGCTGCGCATGGATCAGGTGCAAGGCATCGAGACGGTTTATATTCCCGAGCCGGATCGAGGCACCTTGTGCATTTCGAGCCAGGTCGGGTGCGCGATGGACTGCACTTTTTGCGCAACGGCACAGCAGGGCTTCAACCGCAATTTGAGCGCCGCGGAAATCGTCGGCCAGGTTTGGCTGGCACAGCGCGAGCTGGCCCTGGCCAGCGGCACCGCAGTCGGCGAGGGCGATCGCAAGATCACCAATATCGTGTTCATGGGCATGGGTGAGCCGCTCGCCAATTACCGCAATGTACTCCCGGCCATGCGCATTTTCCTGGACGATTTGGGCTACGATTTGTCGAGGCGCCGGGTCACATTGAGCACCTCTGGATTGGTGCCGCAGATTTACAAGCTCGCGCAAGAATGCAATGTGGCGCTGGCGGTTTCCCTGCACGCGCCGAATGATGAATTGCGCAACGAACTCGTGCCGATCAACCGCAAGCATCCGATCGCCGAATTGCTCGAAGCGTGCTGGCACTATATCGATCAGCAAAACGGACGCAGCATCACGTTCGAGTACGTGATGCTCGATGGAATCAACGACAAGCCCGAACATGCCAGGCAGCTCGCCCGTTTGCTGCACGGCCGCCCGGCAAAGCTTAATCTGATTCCCTTCAATGTATTTCCCGGCACGCGCTACCGCCGCTCCGCGTCCACGGCGATTTTGAGGTTCCGCGACATTTTGAATGATCATGGCGTGATCGCGACGATTCGCAGAACTCGCGGCGATGACATCGACGCCGCGTGTGGGCAATTGGCGGGCAGGGTCAAGGACCGCACCCTGGTTCGCCTCGGTACGAAACTCTCAACAACGCCGCGCACTCCGGCGGAGATTCAATGATGCTGAATCCGAGATTACTTCGCGCTATGCCATTGCTGGCCGTAATGGCGGTGTTGACCTTGACCGCTTGTAGCCACACCCAGCCGGCTTATCAGCGCCCGGTGAGGACCTACAAGAAGGAACCCGCCAAAGCCGCGGTCGCCAACATGCAGTTGGCCATTGAGTACTTGAAGCTCGGCCAACTGGCGAATTCGCGCCAATGCATCGAAAAGGCACTCAGCGAAGATTCCTCAAATCCGGACGTGCAGATGACGGCGGGTCTGGTTTACGAGCGCATCAATGAGATGGCCAAGGCGGAACGCGCCTACGATGCGGCTAACCGTTTGGGAAAAGGAGACCCGAACATAGCAAATACCTACGCCGTATTTCTTTGCCGCACGGGCAAGACTGCGGCGGGAGAAAAACTATTCCTCGAGGTTGCGGCCAATCCCTTGTACCAGACGCCGTGGGTGGCATTGGGCAACGCTGGTGCGTGTGCGCGAAGCGCAGGCGATTTGGTGAATGCCGAAAAATATTTCAATCGCGCGCTGGCGATACGTTCGAATTACACCGAGGCCTTGCTGCAGCTGGGTAATATCGCGTTCGACCGCGGCGACGCAGAGGCGGCGCGCGATATCGTGCAGCGTTATCTGGCGGTGAATCCGCCGACTCCCGAGGTGCTGTGGCTGGGATTCCGCGCGCAGCGCAAACTGGGCGACGCGGTTGCGGCGGCCGTCTACGCACGGCGCGTACAGGCCGAATTTCCAAACTCAGAGCAAGCGCAAAATATGCGAAACGGCGTCGATCGATGACCCTGACAGCGGCACTGCCCGGATCCAAGCTCAAGGCCGAACGCGAGCGCCGTGGTTTGAGCGCCCAAAAGGCCGCCGACGAGATGCATTTGGATCGCTGGGTGATCGATGCGCTGGAGACGGATGATTATCAGCGAATCGGCCCCACGGTTTACGCCAAAGGCCATTTGAAAAAATACGCGGCGCTGTTAGGTCTACCCACTACCGAGATTCTGGCGGGCTTTGAATCCCGCGCACCTTCGCGAGCCGAGCCAGCCGCCGCCGGTCCCAGCATGCTGCTCCATTCGCGCGACGATGCGCCCTCAGCGGGTCGCCTCTCGCTCATGCAGATCGGCGCGGCTGCTGCGGTTGCGTTGCTGATCGGTGTGCTGTGGTGGCGGCCCTGGCATCCGCGCGTGAAGGCACCGAGCGCGTCGCCGGCTGCAATGGTGCATGCGGCGCCGGACGCCAAGCCCGGCGAATCCGGCCTGGTCCCCGGTGGCGCTGCTGCGCCGATCGCGGCGGAGTCGTCACCGCAGGCTGCTGCCGCCGATCCCGGCAGTGCGCTCAGTTCCGGCAAGGTAGTGAATCCCGGCAATGCGGCTCTTCCGGGCGCTGCGGCAGGCGCAGGTACAGACGCGCCCACGGGTCCTGTCGCGGGCGCCGGCCGCGCGCGATTGCGTTTGAGCTTCTCGGCGGATTCGTGGGTGGACGTCCATGACGCTTCCGGGAAGCGCACTTTTGCCGGCAATGGCCTGGCGAACAGCGTGAAGACCGTCTCCGGAACTGCGCCGCTGCGCGTGTATTTGGGTTTCGGCAGCGGCGTACAGCTGGAAATCAACGATCGCGCCGTCGCGATTGGACCGCAGTTTTTTAGCGGGGACGTGGCGCGCTTCGAGGCCGGCGCCGATGGCGTCCTGCGGCGCGATTCGCGTCCCGATCAAACGCACGGTGCGCCGCCGCGCAGCCCGCGTCCGCCCGGCTGATCGGAGAGGCCTTTGAGCAAGATCATCGAGCCCTTGCGTGGTGTGCATGATGTATTGCCCGCGGAAATTGCAGCCTGGCAGCACTTGGAGCGCGTCACGCGCCAAGTCTTTGCGAGCTACGGCTACGAGGAATTCCGCGTTCCGGTAATTGAACAGACGCAGTTGTTCAAGCGTTCGATCGGCGATTTTACGGACATCGTCGAAAAGGAAATGTTCAGCTTCGTCGATCAGGGCGAGGACCATATTACGCTGCGGCCTGAGGCGACCGCAGGAATTGTCCGTGCCGTCATTTCCAACGGGCTGCTGCGCGAGGGACGCCTGCGCGTGTGGTGCATGGGACCGATGTTCCGGCGCGAGCGGCCGCAGGCCGGCCGCTTCCGGCAATTTCATCAAATCGACGCCGAAGCGTTCGGGTTCGAGGGGCCGGATGTCGATGCGGAAATAATTCTTCTGTCGGCGAGGCTGCTGCGGCTGCTGGGATTGGGCGAGGTGAAGCTGCTGGTGAACTCATTAGGGACGCCGGCGTCGCGCGCGGCTTACCGTGACAAGCTCGCCGCCTATTTCGGCAGCCACGCCGCCTCCTTGGATGAGGACAGCCAACGCCGTCTGAGCGGCAACCCGCTGCGTATCCTCGACAGCAAGAATCCGCAGATGCAGCGAATCATTGCCGGCGCGCCGCTGTTGCTGGACTCGCTCGATGCCGAGTCCCGGCAGCACTTCGAAGCCTTGTGCGCCCAATTGCGCAGCGCCGGCATCGAGTATCATGTCGAGCCGCATCTGGTGCGCGGTCTGGACTACTACACGCGCACGGTGTTCGAATGGACCACCGAGGCCTTGGGTTCGCAAAGCACGGTCTGCGCCGGCGGCCGTTATGATGGCCTCGTGGCCCAGTTAGGCGGCGCCGATACCCCTGGGGTCGGCTGGGCGATGGGGCAAGAGCGCATCGTCATGCTCCTGCAGAAGCAGAACTTGGCGCTCCTCAAGGACCGCCCGCAGATTTATCTGGTGCTGGCCGGGGAACAAGCCGAACTCCCCGGTTTCAAACTGGCGGAGCAATTGCGCGATGCCTGGCCGAATTTGCCCGTGCAGATCAATTTGGGCGGAGGAAGCTTTAAAACGCAGTTCAAGCGCGCGGATAAGAGCGGCGCAGAGTTTGCGTTGGTGTTGGGGGATGATGAGATTGCCCGCGGGGTCGTGGCCGTCAAAGCGTTGCGCCGCGACCTGCCGCAGGAAGACTGCCCCCAGGAGGGAATCAATGAACGGATCGGCATCTTATTGGGTCTCATAGGCGGGAGTGGAAGTAGCCATGGCTGAAGAATATCTAACCGACGACGAACAACTGGAGGCCGTAAAGCGCGCCTTTAGCGAATATGCCCCCTGGATATTGGGCGGGGTCGTGCTTGGCGTCGGCGGCTGGTTCGGCATCCAGTACTATCGCTCGCACCAAAATGCGCAGGCGATGCAGGCCGCGGACCAATTCACGCAGATGACCGCAGCGCTGCAAATGAACGATGCGAAGGAATCCCTGCAGATTGCGGACGGGCTCATCAAGAACTTCCCGAGTTCGCCCTATGCCGACCAGGCGCAGCTGACGATTGCGCGTATCGACGTCGACAGCGGCAAGCCCGCCGAAGCCGTTGCTCCCCTGACCGAAGTCATCAACAACTCCAAGGATGCGGAACTCAAGCAAATCGCACGACTGCGGCTCGCGCGTATTTTGATTGACCAAGGCAAGCCGGACGATGCCATCAAGACTTTGGCGCAAGGCACGCCCGGAAGCTTCGCCGGCATATACCACGAAGTACACGGCGATGCGCTGTATGCCAAGAAGGACATTCCCGGCGCCATTGCCGAATACAATCATGCGCTCGGCAGCAGCGAGGGCGGCGCGGATGCCGCGCTGCTGCAGTTGAAACTTGCCGACCTCGCCTCGAACGAAAAGGCCAAACCCTGATGCGCTTAGTGCTTCCATTGAGTTTTGCGGCGCTGCTCATTGCTGCCGGCTGCAGCAAGGACAAAGATGTCGAGCCGCCTGCCACGCTGGTGAACTTCCCGCAAACCCTGCCGGTCAAAAGGCTGTGGGACGACGGCGTGGGGGGCGGCAAGAAGCAAACCAAGCTGCGCCTGGGCTTGGGACCGGCGATCGACAACGGGCTGGTGTTCGCCGCCAATCACAAGGGCGAGATGCTCGCTGTATCGCTCGATACGGGCCGCGATGTTTGGGTCAAGAAGCTCAAGCTGCCGATTTCCGCGGGACCTGCGGCGGGATTTGGCATCGTCGTGGCCGGCACCAGCAAGGGTGGGGTCATCGCGCTTGATGGCGCAACCGGGCGCCAGCTGTGGCGCTCACAAATCAATTCTGAGCTGCTCTCCTCGCCGGCGATCAGCGCGAATGTCATCGTATTGCGATCCGTCGACGGCCGGCTGAACGGCCTCGATTCACATACCGGCAAGGTGTTGTGGTCCGTCGAGCAACAGGTGCCGCGACTGAGCTTGCGCGGCACAGCAACACCCATTGTCGCGAAGGAAATCGCGATCAGCGGCTTCGACAACGGCAAGGTGATGGCGGTGTCGCTCAACACCGGTGACACAATTTGGGATACGGCCTTGGCATCGCCTCACGGCCGCACGGAACTTGATCGGTTGGTCGACATCGATTCGGCCGTGCGTGTGGTCGGCGATAATGTCTTCGCCGCCGGCTTCCAGGGACGCACGGCGATGCTCGCGCTCGATTCGGGGCAGTTGTGGTGGTCGCACGATATGTCGAGCTATCGCGGTTTGTCGGTCGATGCGGACAATTTGTACGTGAGCGAATCGGACGGCACCGTGGTGGCGATGCGACAGCGTGATGGCGCAGAACTTTGGCGCAATGACAAACTCAAGCGTCGGGGCTTGAGCGCACCCGTCGTGACCAGCAGCGCGATTGCGGTTGCGGATTTTCAAGGTTATCTGCATTGGTTGGACAAAAACACCGGCGAGCTCGTCGCCAGAGAGCGCATCGCGAAGAAGCAGCGGGTTTCCAATCCGCCCGTCGGTGCGGGCGACACAGTGGTCGTACTGACCGACGCCGGCACCCTGGCGGCGTACCGAGCGACTCCAAAAGTTGCAAGCCCGCGTGCGGCGACGCCGGCCGCGGCATCGGCGCCGGCTGCAACCCCATCGCCTGCAGAAAACCCGGCGCCTGCGCCCGGGATTCCGCCCCCCGCACCACCGCCCTAAGACCTCAGGCGATGTTGCCGGTAGTCGCATTGATCGGCCGCCCGAATGTGGGCAAGTCGACTCTGTTCAATGCCATGACCGGCACCCGCGATGCCTTGGTGGCCGATCTACCGGGGTTGACGCGTGATCGCCAATACGGTTTCGCGCGGCGCACGGACGTCCCGTGCATCGTGGTCGATACCGGCGGACTCGTCGAGAACGCGGACGTGATCGAGAGCTTGATGATTGCGCAGACCGAACGCGCAATCAGCGAAGCGGATCGCCTGATCGTGCTGGTGGATGGCCGGGCCGGCGTCACGCCCCAGGATCAGTTCGTCGCGCAGCTCGCGCGCCGCAGCGGCAAGCCGGTGTTCCTGGCCGTGAATAAGACCGAAGGATTCGACAGCGACATGGCGGCGGCGGATTTTTATCAGTTGGGCTTGGGCGAGCCGCTGCCCATTTCTGCCGCACACGACCAGGGCGTGATTTCGCTTTTGGAAACCGCACTCGCCGGGCTGACGCCGGATCCGCAAGATGGACCTGAGATGCAGGGCATCAAAGTTGCGGTGATCGGCCGGCCGAACGTGGGTAAGAGCACGCTAATCAATCGGCTGCTGGGGGAGAACCGCATGGTGGCCTTCGATCAGCCCGGGACCACGCGCGATGCCGTGCTGGTGCCCTTCGAGCGCGATGGCGAACGTTACACTCTGATCGACACCGCCGGCGTGCGGCGCCGCTCCCGGGTTGAAGAAGCGGTCGAAAAATTCAGCGTCATCAAAACGCTGCAGGCCATTGAAAGCGCGCACGTGGTGGTCGTCGTCATGGACGCGCAGGACACGGTTGCCGAGCAAGATGCGAGCCTGTTGGGCACGGTGATCGAACAGGGCCGGGCTCTGGTTCTTGCCGTCAACAAGTGGGACAACATCCCGGTAGAGCAGCGCGACCTGATTCGTCAGCAAATCGAGCAACGTCTGCAATTCGCCGATTTCGCGCCGCTGCACTTCATCTCAGCGCGCCACGGCAGCGGGGTCGGCGAGTTATTTGCCTCGGTGCGAAAGGTCTACGCCGCGGCAATGCGCGACATGAGCACGCCGGAATTGACGCGGGTGCTGGAGGCGGCGATTGAAAGCCATCAGCCGCCGGTGGTCAGCGGACGGCGCATCAAGCTGCGCTATGCGCATCAGGGGGGACGAAATCCGCCGGTCGTCGTTATTCACGGCAACCAGACCGACCATGTTCCGGAGGCCTACCGGCGATATCTGGTCAATGTCTATCGCAAGGCATTTGATTTGATGGGCACGCCGGTGAGGGTGGCATTTCGCGGCGATGAGAACCCTTACGCTGGAAAACGCAATCCTTTGACGCCCCGGCAGGTTCGCAAACGCAAACGGCTGATTCAACGCAATAAGCGGTAATATCGGACTGCGGTACCAAGGGGGTTGGTTCCTTGCGGCAGTTCATCAAAACTAAGACTTTCCGAATCGCAGCGGTGCTCGCGCTTCTGCTCTGCCTGTACGCGATGGGCGGATTCTTGTTGGCGCCGAGATTGGCCCGCAACGCCATCATGACCGACATTCCGAAAACGCTGCCTGGGGTCACGCCCAGTGTCGGCGATATTCGCATCAACCCCTTCCTGCTACAGGTGCAGGTGAAAGATTTCTACCTGACGGGCCCCCACGGAACGAAGCTCGTCGGCTTTTCGCGGTTGTTCGTTGATTTTGAAGTTTCCTCGCTTTGGCACCGTGCTTACACCTTCAACAATATCGACATCGACTCGCCCTTCGCGAATGCCGTGATCTTCAAGGACGGCCGCGTGAATCTCGCGCAGTTGAGCCCCGGCCTAAGCGACAAGCCCCAACCCAAGAACAATGAACCCATCCCGGCGCTGCGTATCGGTTCATTCAAAGTGACCCAGGGATTTCTGGCGTTCGATGATCGGCGGCGGCCGTCCGATTTCGCGACGCGCCTGGAGCCGATCAATTTTGAGCTGCAGAATTTCACCACCGGGGTCGACGGCGGCCGCTTCACCTTCACCGGCATGTCAAAGCTCGGCGAGCGCATCGAGTGGCATGGGCATCTCGCCGTTCAGCCGATCGAGTCCGACGGCGAATTCCAGATCGTGGGACTGCAGGCGCACACGATTTGGGAATACCTGGAAGATCAGTTGAACTTTCAGGTCAATTCCGGAAAAATCGATGTGAATGGGACCTATAAGTTCGCGCTCAAGGAAGACGCTGATCTGAAGGTCGACATTTCCAAAGTCGCCTTGACCGATCTTGCCATACGGCCAAAGAGTTCGGATGTAGATTGGATCACCGTGCCGCAGCTGACCTTGAGCGGCACGAGCTTGGACTTGAAGCCGCGGCGCGCCCACAGCGATTCACTGATCATCACGGGCGTGAAACTCCTTACCTGGTTGGAGCCGGACGGATCGGTAAACTTGCTCAAACTTGCCGCGATGCCGGCGCCCGCGACTCCCGTGTCGAACCCGCCGGCCACACTGAGCACGCCTGCAGCGCAGGCGGTGGCGACGCCGGCCGCTTCGCCCGCCACGCGCGCAGGTGCCGCGTGGAAGTTTGATCTCGGGGAATTTTCCCTGCAGGGTGTCAGCATTTCCGCGGAGGATCGCCGTACCAAGCCGGCGGCAAAAGTGCTGATCGCACCGCTGTCCATCAAGGTCACCGGCGCCAGCCTCGACCTTGCCAAGCCCGTGAGCGTGGCGCTCGATACCAAAATCAACGACACCGGCACGTTGAATGTGGCGGGAGAGATTACCCCGCAACCTGTGGCGGCGAATTTGAATCTGAAACTGGACGGCATCGAGCTTGCCGCCATTCAGCCCTACATCGCGCAGTATACCTCGATGACCTTGCTCGCCGGCAGGTTGGGCGGTGATGCCACGGTGCGCTACGGCGCACAGAAGCCGGCGCTGCAATTCAGCGGAAACTTCAGTGTCTCCAAGCTACGCACGATCGACAATGCGTTGCATCAGGATTTCATCAATTGGAATCGCCTGGACGTGCGAGGACTGAATTTTCAGCACGATCCCGATCGCCTCGACATCGATCAGATCGCGGCGCAGAAGTTGTACGCGCGGATCATTATCGAGCCCGATGAATCGATGAATGTGAAGCGCATCTTGACGGCGCCGGGCGCCACGGTCGTAGCGCCGAGCGGCGACACGAGACCGCCGCTCGCCGCCACGGCGGCTCCTGCACCGGCACCGCCCTTGCAGCACAAGGGCCGCACACCCGCAGCCGCGCCGGCGATGCCCATGTCGATCAAGAAAATCGTTCTCCACGCCAGCCAGGTTAATTTTGCCGACTTGTCGGTCACGCCCAACTTCGCCACCGGCATCCAGAAGCTTGAAGGAACCGTGCTGGGGTTGTCCTCAAAAGACAATTCCCGCGCAAAGATCGACATTCACGGGTCGGTGGATGAGTTCGCGCCCGTGAGCATTTCCGGCGAGGTCAACGTGCTCAGTGCGACGCTGTACACCGACTTGGTCATGAGTTTTCGCAATATAGAACTCAGCACGTTCAACCCTTATTCAGGCAAGTTTGCCGGCTACAACATCAGCAAGGGAAAGCTGAGCACCGAACTGCACTACAAGGTGGACGGCCGCAAGCTCGACGCGCAGCATCACATCATCGTTGAGCAACTCGAATTCGGCGACAAAACCGAGAGCAAGGATGCAGTCTCGCTGCCAGTCAAACTGGCGGTCGCGCTGCTCAAAGACCGCAATGGCGTCATTGATCTCAATCTTCCCGTGACCGGCTCACTCGACGATCCGAAATTCCGGTTGGGCCCGATTATCTGGAAGGTTTTCGTGAATGTTCTGGAGAAGGCGGTCACGGCGCCGTTCGCGCTCTTGGGCTCCTTGTTCGGTGGTGGGCCCGATCTGCAGTTTGTCGACTTTCAACCCGGCGACGCCAAGTTGGATTCGGTCGGGGTCGCAAAAGCCCAAAGCATCGTCAAGGCGTTGGAGGCGCGGCCGCAGCTGAAAATCGAGATTCCGATCGCGGTAGTCGGCGACATGGATCGCCCGAGCCTTCTCGAGGCGAAGTACCAGGCGCAACTCCAAGAGGCGTTGACTCAGGCGTCTGCCCGCAAAAAGTCATCGGCTGCCGCCACCAGCTTTGACCAATTGGACGCCGCCGCGCAGCTTGAACTGCTGACGCGGTTGTACGTGACCGAATTTGGCGCTGATCCCAAGTTCCCCGACTCGGTTGAGGCCGTCAAACCTAAACCCGAAAAGACGGCGGCAAGAAATGACTTTCTCGTGCAAGAGCTGCATCGGCATATTGCTGTGGCCGATTCGGACCTCGCCGCCCTGGGGCAACAGCGAGCGATGAGCTTGCAGCAAGCCTTGCTGACAGGCACGCGGGTCGCTCCGGAACGTGTGTTTTTGGTAGCCAACGATAAGGCGAAGAATCAGGACGGCCGCGTTCGCTTGGAACTGTCGCTGCGCTGAAGCGCGCCGAGAGCGCCGTGCACCGCATTGAGACGTGGCGGCCCGATGGGCGCCCCTGATTGGTGCATAAAATCACTCTCTCGCCCTCTGCCATGCCCTTAAGCTGCTGATCGCACTCAATACTTCGTTGCTGGCACAAGGGGTGCTTTCCGTATCGCAGCAGTTGGTTGCCCAGCACCTGAAATGACCATGAAGCTCATTACCGCAATCATCAAACCGTTCAAGCTCGACGGGGTTCGCGGATCATGAAGGCGGCAAAAACCGGCAAGGTCGGGGACGGAAAAATATTTGTTTTCGATCTCGAGCAGGTCGTGCGCATCCGAACAGGCGA
>JBDTAV010000100.1:0-4762 GCA_039924385.1 Steroidobacteraceae bacterium | reverse complement strand
ATCGGCGTCCATCCACGCGCGCTGCTGGAATACGACAAGCAGAGCGCCGAGATTAAGGACTCGATTAGCAAGCAGATCGCGGGTTACGACGGACCCGTCAACTTCTATGTCGACAAGCTGAGCGAGGGCATTGCGCAGATCGCAGCCGCGTTTGCGCCCGAACCGGTAATTGTGCGCCTGTCGGATTTTAAGTCGAATGAGTACGCAAATTTGATCGGCGGCAAGAATTACGAACCGCACGAAGAGAATCCGATGTTGGGTTTTCGTGGCGCGTCGCGCTACATCGACAAAGTGTTCCGGCCCTGCTTTGAACTCGAATGCCGCGCACTGAAGCGCGTGCGCGATGAAATGGGGCTCACCAACGTGCAAGTCATGGTGCCGTTCGTACGCACTTTGAGCGAAGCCAAGGAAGTGACTCAGCTGCTTGCCGCCAATGGCTTAAAGCGCGGCGACAATGGCTTAAAGCACATCATGATGTGCGAACTGCCGACCAATGCGCTGCTGGCGGACAAATACCTCGAGTACTTCGACGGCATGTCGATCGGCTCAAACGACATGACGCAGCTGGCACTCGGCTTGGACCGCGACTCCAGCGTCGTCGCCAAATCCTTCGACGAGCGCGACGAGGCGGTGAAAGCTTTGATGGCCATGGCCATCAAAGCCTGCAAAGCGCAGGGCAAGTATGTCGGCATCTGCGGCCAGGGCCCCTCGGATCATCCGGAACTCGCGCGCTGGCTGGTTGAGCAGGGCATTGACAGCCTGTCGTTGAATCCGGATACCGTGGTTGAGACTTGGATGTTCCTGGCGAAGGACGCGAAGAAGTAACGCGAGGCTGCTAGAACGGCCGCAATAACCGCTCGCGGTAATACTGCAGCTCCCGGATCGAGTCGCGTACATCGTCGAGCGCCAGATGAGTCGAGGCCTTGCGGAAGCCTTCAGCCACATGCGGAGCCCATCGCAAAGCGAGCTCTTTGAGCGTGCTCACATCGAGATTACGATAATGGAAAAAAGCCTCCAATGACGGCATATAGCGCGCCAAAAAGCGGCGGTCCTGGCAAATACTGTTGCCGCACATCGGCGAACGTTTTGGCTCGGCCCACGCCGCGAGAAAGTCCAAGGTGCGCCGTTCGGCCGTTGCAGCATCGATGTCGCTCGCAAACACCCGGGCGGCCAATCCGGAGCGGCCATGCTGATTTCTGTTCCAATCATCCATGGCTTTTAGAACCGATTCGCTCTGGTGCACGGCGATGACCGGACCTTCGGCGAGCACAGTGAGGTGTTTGTCGGTTACGATCGTCGCGATCTCGATGATGAGATCCGAATCGGGCTTCAGGCCCGTCATTTCCAAATCGATCCAAATGAGATTGTCGGGAGATTTCATGGCGTTTCTAAAAACCTATCGCGTATGGTAGCAGGCGGAACCGGCATCGTCCTCGCGAGTTTCGGCCGAAGCGTTTTGGTGCAGGCGAGCGAGGGCTTGGTTCGCTGCGGCCTCAAGGGCCGCAAATTGCGCGTGCTATGCGGAGATCGCGTCATCTGGGGATACCCGCCGTCGGCCGATGGCGCCTCGGTGGAATCGGTCGAGCCGCGCCGTAATTTGATCGAGCGAATCGATGCGCGCGGACACGCTGAGCCGGTGGCGGCCAATGTCGACAGACTGGCCATCGTCGCAGCTCCGCAACCTGAACCGGATTGGTTTCTCGTGGACCGTTACTGGGCGGGTGCTGCGCTCAAGGATCTGGATGCCCTGATCATCGTGAATAAGAAGGACCTCGGAACCGGCTCGATCGAGGCACAACTGGACGAATATCGCCGCTTGAACTTGAACTGCATCGAGGTGAGCTGTCAAAGCGGAGACGGTATTTCTGAACTCGCGCAAACTTTGAGCGGCCATGTGAGTTTGTTGGTGGGTCAATCCGGGGTCGGAAAATCATCGCTGGTGAACGCCCTGGCGCCATCCGCCGAAGCGCTGACCGCCGAGCTGACGCGCGATGCCGAGGGACGGCATACCACCACAACGGCGCGCTGGTACCAGCTTGACGCCACTTCCGCCATCGTCGATGCGCCCGGAGTGCGCGACTTCGCGCCGCCCGCCCACCTGGTGCGCGCCGCAGAGCGCGGCTTTGTCGAAATACATGCGCGCAGCACGCAATGCCGGTTCAAGGATTGCCGGCATATGGAGGAGCCCGGCTGTGCGGTGCGCAGCGCCGTGATCAATCAGCAAATTTCGGCGCGTCGCTACGAAAGCTTTCGGCGTCTGTTTCGGCTATACGAGAAGCTGGCCTCTTAAGGCGCGAAATCGCTCACGAAACGCTGGTGCGTCCGGCCAGCGCATGCGCCAAGGTTCCACCATCGACGTACTCCAGTTCACCGCCCACCGGGACGCCGTGCGCGATTCGCGATGCCTTGATGTTTAAGCGCAGCGCCAGCTCGCCAAGATAGTGGGCAGTCGCCTCGCCTTCGGCAGTGGGATTGGTTGCCAGAATCACTTCGCGAATCTCGCCGGCCTTCAGCAATTGTTCAAATTCATCGAGACCCAGCTCTCCCGGTCCAATACCATCGAGCGGCGACAAATGCCCCATCAACACGAAGTAGCGCCCGCGGAAACCGCCGGACTGTTCGATGGCGACGACATCAGCCGGGGATTCGACCACGCAAAGCTGCGCAGAGTCCCGTTGAGTGGAGGCACAGATGGAGCAGAGTTCGCTCTCCGTGAGCATGCGGCACCGCTTGCAGTGGCCCACCTGTTGCAGCGCTTCGGCCAAGGC
Source organism: Steroidobacteraceae bacterium (assembly GCA_039924385.1). GTDB lineage: Bacteria > Pseudomonadota > Gammaproteobacteria > Steroidobacterales > Steroidobacteraceae > Bog-1198. The sequence continues at coordinate 1,994 of JBDTAV010000100.1, read as the reverse complement.
CTGGCTCAATGTCCTGCCGCCGTCGCGATCGCGCTCCAGCAGGTAGAACGCCATGCGCTGCGCCGATTTCGGTCCCACGCCTGGCAAGCAGCGCAGCGAATCGATTAGACGCGCGAGCGTCGGTGTGTACTTCATCGAGTGCAGCGCCTCAGAACGGCAACTTCATTCCGGTCGGCAAATTCATGCCCGACATGAGGCCGGAGTACTTCTCCTGGGTGCGCGCGGCAACTTTTCGAACCGCATCATTGATGGCCGCCGTCAACAGGTCCTCGAGCATGTCCTGGTCCTCGCCCAGCAACTTCGGCTCGATCAATACCTTTTTGGTTTCGTGCTTGCCATTCATCGTCACCTTGACCATGCCCGCACCTGATTCACCGGTCACTTCGATATCGGCCAATTCGGCTTGAGCCTTCTGCATGCTCTCCTGCATTTGCTGCGCCTGGCGCATCAAATTTCCCAATCCACCTTTCATCATTGGAGCCTCTCCTACCTCAGTTCGATGGCTTTACCGACGCTGCGTCCACGTCGGCACCGAAGCGTTCGCGCAGCCCTTTCACGGCCGGATCCGCTTCGAACGCGCTGGCCGCGCGGGCAACTTTCTCCTGCTCCGCCTGGACCCGCTGCCGCGCCGGCGAGTTCAAATCCGATTCAGCGGTTTCAAACGCGAGACGGATATCGCGGCCCAGATATTTCGACAACCCTTGCACGAGCTTCTCTTCAATCGGACGCGTACGCCGATCCGAGGCCGCTTGATCGAGCTTCAACGTCAGCAGGTTGTGCTCGAAACCGGCTGGCACACAATTCAGCGCCAGCTGACGCACCATGCCGCTCAATCCCGCCGCTTCAACGACCGCGGGCCAATTTGCGGCATCAATACTGGTGAGCCGCGCCGCGTCGATTACCGGCCCCCCTCCCACCACCGGGTTTGTGCTGAGAGCTGCCTTTGTGCCGGCGGCAGGGCTGGTGCCGGCGGCCGCGGCGATGCTGACGATGCCGACGGGTTTCGAGGGCTGCGTTGCCGCTTCCGGCCGAAATGCCAACATGCGCAGCAGGGTCATTTCGAAGCCGATTCGCGGCTCCGGCGCCATGTTCAAGTCGCGGCGGCCCGCGAGCGCGATCTGATAATAAAGCTGGGCGTCCTCCGGCGAAATCGCCTGCGCGAGTTGCGTCAACAACGCAGCATCGAACTCCTCATCCTGCGGCGCGGCTTCAGGAACAATCTGCACGATGGCTATGCGCTGCAGCAGCGTCGCCACGTCCACCAGCGCACGATCATAGTCCGGCGCATCGCGATCCAGGTCGCGCACCTCGGCCAGCAATGCGGCGCCATCGCCGCGCGCCAGCGCCTCGACCAGCCGTCCGACGTGGCCGCGATCAATCGTGCCGAGCATCGATCGGGCATTGGCCTCGCTGATCGCGCCGCCGCCAAAGGCGATTAGTTGATCCATCAGGCTCAAGGCATCGCGCATGCTGCCCTCGGCGGCGCGCGACAGCAGCGCAATGGCCGCAGGCTCGAACGACAGGTTCTCGGCGCTTGCGATAAATTTCAAGCGCTCGCCAATCAAAGCCGCAGGCAGGCGCTTGAGGCTGAACTGCAGGCAGCGCGACAGCACGGTAACCGGCAATTTCTGCGGATCGGTCGTCGCCAGCAAGAACTTAACGTGCGGCGGCGGTTCCTCCAGCGTCTTGAGCAGCGCATTGAAGGAGTGGGTCGAGAGCATGTGCACTTCGTCGATGAGGTACACCTTGTATCGGCCCCGGGTCGGCGCGTACTGCACATTGTCGAGCATGTCGCGCGTGTCATCGACCTTGGTGCGCGAGGCCGCGTCCACCTCGAGCAGATCCACGAATCGCCCCTCATCAATCTCCTTGCAAGCGGCACAGACGCCGCAGGGATTGGAACTCACGCCATTGGTTTCGCAGTTCAGCGATTTCGCCAAAATACGCGCGACCGTGGTTTTGCCGACGCCGCGAGTCCCGGTAAACAGGAAGGC
>JBDTAV010000099.1:0-5727 GCA_039924385.1 Steroidobacteraceae bacterium | reverse complement strand
GCTTGAACGATCCCCGTGTTTCGCCGTGGGAGCCGGCCAAGTTCGCGGCTGCGCTGCAGGCCTCGGGCACACCCGACCCGGTGCTTCTGCGGATCGACGCCAATGCTGGCCACAGCATCGGCTCGACCCGGACGCAGATGGACCAGCTGACCGGCGACTGGATCGCGTTCGTATTCTGGCGCGCGGGCAAGCAGGGTTGGCGGCCGGACAAAATGGATTGAGCTTGGCTGGTGAAGATATGGCATCCGTGGAGGCGGCACAGTCGCCCTCATGTCGAACGTCAGCTTTAGAGCGACTTGGTTGAGGGCGCGACTGTCGCGTTCTGGCCGATAGCGCCGTCGAACAGGTGGCCGGCTTGGCCGCTCGCGCACGGTACAATCGACGCAAGCTGGTATACCGGCGTCACTTGATCGGAGAGAAGGTCAATGCCTCACAAGAACAACCATCCGTTGTCTTTCCAGCGTAGGGCCATTCTCGAGGTGGGCGGCATGGTCGCGGCGCTCGGCCTAGGTAGATCTGTATTAGCACAGGGATTCTGCCGTGATGGTTACGGCCAAGCCCGCTGCCCGCTTAGTCGAAAGGCTGCCACAGCGCCGATTCAGCCCGTGTTTGCGCCGACGGGCTGGAAGACCACAGCGCTCGAAAGCATCACATTCGAGATGGAGGACTACAAAAGGGAAACCGCCTTCTACATGGCCCTTCTTGGTTGGAAACTACGCAGCGACGACGGCAACCAAGCGGTGCTAGACATAGGTGATTGGGGCTCGGTCATTTTCCGAAAGGTGACTCCAGACTCCTACACTGTGCAACCTCCGGAAGGCCGCCGGGTTGCTGTGACCAGCTTTGCTTTCGTCATCGATCAGTGGAGTGCAAAGCGTGTAGCAAGTGAGCTTGAAAAGCGCGGATTGAAGCCGATCGCTGAAAGCAGAGGTAAGTTCGAAAGCTTTTTTATCAAAGACCCGGATGGGTGGAATCTGCAGATCTGCAACAGTTTTGGGCTCAGCCACTCGCGTCGGACGATAGCGAATACCAGGTTCGCCGAGCCGCTTCCATTTGGCTCGACTGGTTGGCAAACCGTATGGCTTGACCACATATCGTTCCGAGTGAGCAATTACAAGGAAAGCGCTTCGTTTTATTCGAACTTGATGGGATGGACACCTTCTTACGACGAGGGTTCGCAAAACGAGCTACTAATCGCCGATGTCGGCGACATACTCGTGCGTGGCGGCAATCCGTTCCTTTCGACGCCCACTGCCCCGCGCAAGGCACTTCTTGACCATATCTCCTTCGGCATTGCGCCCTGGGACGTAGACGATGTGCGAGCGGCACTGGTATCCAGAGGGCTTTCTGCAAACACCGACACGTCCAGCGCGCATCTGGGACCTGAAGGAAAGTATGTGAACGACGATATACACCAGGCAGCTTTTCAGAGCTACCACACGCGGTCTCCAAACGGATTTAATCTTCAGATAAGTTGGATGACCAAGGACAAAAGACTAGCGCTCGCTACTGCAGTCAAGCCGAAGGTTTTGTTGCCGTCCTCCGACTAGTGTACGGATCACATTTGGGATCCTGGCAACGATTGTCAGGTGGATCGATCGTCCGCTTCGGAGGAAGCTGTGAATTGCCCTTGATAGTCCTCTGGCCGGGTTCAGCCAGCGATGTCCTCACCTACTTTTCCTTGGCCGTAGCGAGAAATTGCGCCGGCGTCACGATCGCAATGCCACGAAACGGATGCAATTCGAGTAAATCTTTATCCCCGGTGAGGACAATCTTGGCGCCGGCGGCAAGCGCGCAGCCCAGAATGTGATCGTCATTGGGATCGGGTGACGCTTTCACAGCCCCAGGCTCGCGCCATAGTGCATCGTCCCATAGTTGTTCACCGGCATAAGCGATGCGGGGTGACCTCAAGAAACGGGTTTTTACGTACGCTAAGGTCTTCTCTGTCGCCGGGCTTAGGACGAAATACGCACTTGTTTCAATTTACTCATGGAGTTGTGAGAGTATTTGGACGTCGTAGATTACCTTGCCACCAACCATGGTCAGAAGCGAAACCGTTTTGGGCAGATCGTCTGCGTATCAGTCCGAATTAACCGTAACCTCCTCTAACGATTAGCCGCCGCCGCCGCCGGCTGCCTGCCAGCCTGCTGCTGTCGTGCACGAACGAATCGCAACCAGAAGCCATGAGCTGCAGCGGCAGGGATAAGCACATATCCATCTGTCTCCCAGCGAGGATCGAGAACCCCGCCAGCATGGGCCTCGAGATAGTCGTGCGCGCGCTCGATATCGGCGACCTCGATCGTAACCCCCATAAGGCCTTCACCCCGGCTGGCCAAAAAATCGACGACAGGACCCGAGTTGCGATTCGGCTGTGGCGCAAGCAACAAGAGTACGCCGCTGCCGGCAACGATTTCGCGGCCGTTCGCGGAGAGCTCTGGCACCTCAATAGCTCGACCAGGCGTAAGTCCGAGCCGCTTATAAATCTCAATAGAGGTATTCAGATCCTTTACTGCGATCCAGACAGCTGATACGCGAATCGCTCCGTTTGGATGAATTCGCTCCAACGCACGTTTCCGAGCAATCTCAGGATCCTTAGCCCGCTCGGACTGGTTGGCGCGGTTGTATTCGATTAGGAAGGGGCCTCCCGGTGTTCCTTTTGGCAAATCGATCTCCCGAAAAAGCCACGCGCCCGAAAACTTCACCCCAGGCTCGACATAGCCCTCACTCGTGGTGGTCGCCACCTTGGCGCCGATCCCCTGCGAGCGCAGTAACGCCGCGGCACGCTCCGCCGAGTCCGTCTCGAGACCGACCCCAATTGCGCCCTCGTGATCCTTTAGGAATGCCGCTTCATCGCTCGATGCGGCCTTCTGAGGATCATAGACCGCCAAAAACTCTAAGTAGGTATGGTTCGAGAACTCAATGCCGCCGTTCTCCAGTCCCTCTGCAAACCGCCCCCACGAGTTGGCGTTGAATCCAAGCTGGTCTCGGAATAGTCCAAGCGTCGCCGGCAGATCATGTACGAGAATCGAGACGTGGTTAACGCCCATACCTCTTCCCAGGATTGAAGGTGTTTGGGCCGCGTGGCCGAGCGGCTCGGACGCCAACGTGCCGCTTGAAAACAACGTGGTCAAGGACACCGCAAGGATTGCGGTTCGACACCCCAATCCGTGCAGTAACATGTCTATGAACTTTGCAGATTTCCCGGGAACGGAAACCTCATCAGTCGGAATAGGATGGAACCTTAGTGGCTCGATTTTTGAATTCACAGTTGTGCTCTCTGGTCACCACGGACCTGTTAAACGCAAGCGCCGACGAGAAGTGCCTTTGTCATAGATGAGGGGCGCGGCCCGTCCGCTCAGTTTGATCAAAGACTCATTACCTTGCAGATGCGGGCAGCCATCTATAGAGAGTGGGCACAGAAACCCCGAGGTTATCGGCAACGTCTCGCGGGAGAGTGCCGCCGGCCAGTAGTCGATGCGCCGCCTTTATTTTGCTGTCCGTCATGCGGCGCTTGCGGCCGCCGACCCGACCAAGCTTACGCGCGGCGGAGAGGCCGGCCCGCGTCCGCTCGACGATCAATTCGCGCTCCATCTGAGCGAGGCTGGCCATGATGTGGAAGAAGAAGCGGCCGGCGGGCGTCTTGGTGTCGATGCCGTCAGTTAAGCTGCGGAAGTGCACTTCGCGCGCCTCGAGCCCATTCACGAGATCCACAAGCCCTTTTACGCTTCGACCCAAGCGATCCAGCTTCCACACGACTAGTGTATCGCCGGCGCGCAAGTGCGACAGCGCATCATCGAGGCCGGGACGCACCAGCCGGGTACCACTCACTTTATCCGTGAATACCCGTTCGCAGCCTGACTTCTTGATCGCATCGAGCTGAAGGGTCAGATTCTGATCGTCCGTCGAGACGCGGGCATACCCTATTGCCACACCCTGAACGCTGTGTTTCTTTGCGGGTCGACGCGCTGGCATCGATATTCACAATCCTCTTGATTCTCGTTGCGAGGCTAACGATTCGAGAATAGTCTATCAAGAAAGGTTTCGAGAATCGGATTTCCGCAGAAATACAATCTCTGCGTCGATGTCGTTTCCGCTCTCACCAACCACCGTTATCGATTAGCCCGTCGGGAGGAGTTCCGATGCCTCGACGCGAGGTGTTGACGCCGGCCGAACGCGCGCAGCTCCTCGCCTTTCCTGACGACGAGGGTGAACTCATTCGCCTGGGGACCCTTTCTCGTACGGACCTGACTTTCATCCGCCACCATCGCGGCGACCACAACCGTCTCGGCATCGCGGTGCAGATGACCTACTTGCGCTACCCCAGCCGTGTGTTGGGCGAGAGCGAGGCTCCACATCCGCCATTGCTGGGGATTGTGGCCGCGCAGCTGAAAGTCACGCCGGCGGCATGGTCCTTCTATGCGAGCCGCGATGAAACTCGTCGCGAGCATCTGCAGGAACTCCTGGATCGGTCCGGTCTCCGGCAATTCGCTAAGACGGACTACCGAAGTCTCACGGACTGGCTGACACCGCTTGCCATGCAAACCACTCAGGGGATGGTTCTGGCCCAGGCGCTGGCGGAGGAACTGCGGGTACGGCAAGTGCTTCTGCCGCCGGTGCCGGTCATCGAGCACCTCTGCGCGACGGCACTCACGCGTGCCGAGCGAGCGACCTTTGACCGATTGACCAAGCCGCTAACCCCAGCGCATCGGGCGGCTCTGGATGAGGTACTCAAGGTCCGCGCCGAATCAGCAACCAGCACGTTGGCGTGGTTGCGCCAGCCACCGGGCGCTCCCAGCGCCAACGCGGTACTTGGCCATCTGGCGCGATTGCGTACCGTCCGTGAGCTTGCGCTGCCGGCAGATCTAGGCCGCGACGTGCATCAGAATCGATTGCTGCGCCTCGCACGCGAGGGTGCGCAGACCGCCGTCTATCAGCTCCAGGAATATGAGACGTCTCGGCGGTACGCAACGCTAGTGGCGATATTGCTCGATACCATGGCGACGCTGACGGACGAAACACTGGAGCTGCATGATCGGCTGATTGCGACGTTCTTCAGCAAGGCCCGCAGCAAGCACGATCGAGAGTTTGCGGCGGATGGCCGCGCGGTCAATGAGAAAGTCAGGCTGTATGCGAAGGTCGGTAAAGCGCTGATCGCGTCCAAGGAGGAGAAGTCGGACCCCTTCGCGGCGATCGAGGCAATCCTCCCGTGGGAGGCGTTCACGGCATCCGTTGAGCAAGCCGATCAGCTGTCGCGCGATGAAGCGTTCGATGCTCTGGAACTGATCACCGATTACTTCTCCACCTTGCGCAAGTACGCGCCGTCCTTCCTGGAAATGTTCGAGTTCCGGGGCGCACCGGTCGCTCAGCCCCTTTTGGAGGCGCTGGACGTGCTGCGACACATGAACCGAACAGGTGCCCGCAAGATTCCTTCCGATGCACCCATGGGGTTCGTCCCACCCCGCTGGTCGCGTAGCGTGGGCGCCGGCGACAGCATTGACCGTCGATTCTATGAATTCTGCGCGCTCAGTGAACTCAAAAATCGACTACGCGCCGGCGATCTCTACGTGCCGGGAAGCCGGCAGTTCCGGGACTTCGATGACTACCTCCTCCCGCGTTCGGCGTTCCGCTCGATGCACAGCGAGGGCCGCCTCGGGGTATCGGTGCCGACGACGGCGAAGGCCTATATCGCGGACCGCCTTCAGATGTTGCGCGGCGCGTTGGACGAGA
>JBDTAV010000098.1:0-14892 GCA_039924385.1 Steroidobacteraceae bacterium | reverse complement strand
ACAAATACGATTTCGCTGCGAGACCGCAGCAGCTTCGCAGCGTCGGGAATCACCATCAGTCCCTGCTTGCCGTTCAGCGACCCTGAAAATAGCGCCACAACCGCATCCGGAGGGATGCCGAGCTGAGTTCGATAGCCGCCGGTCTTTGGCGGCATGATTTGAGTCAGGTCGACCCAGTTAGGGAGGTATCGAGTTTTGCCGGCTGTCACGCCTTTGGCGCAAAGTCTCTCCATCATTCTGCCGGATATCGTCGACACGGTATCGAAGCGGCGCAGCAACCAGCTTTCCATCCGCAAAGCCATCCGCTGCAGAAGGCTGCCATTTAACAAACCCATCCTGAAGGCAACGTCTACTTCGAAGTCCTGCAGATGCAGCCAGCGTTTTGCGCGGCACAACCAGGCGGTCAAGAGGCCGGTGGGAGCGCACATAAACGCAGGGGCCACGGTCAACACGACATCCGGCCGCCACGCAACCTGCCAGAGCATCACGGGAAACGAGGTGATCGCAAACGAGAGCAAGTGCAATAGGCGAGTCAGGCCATTCGGCGACTTCGGTACCCAAAGCGGCGTTCGCCAGACATCGACTCCGTGCCATTGTTCGCGGCGATACAGCGGCCAGCGATATTTTCCGTCAAGTTGCCACTTCGGGTAGTAGGGAGGCGCGCACACCACGCGAACTTCATGACCGTGGTCGACCAGCCAACCAGCCATGTCGCCCGAATATTTGCCGATACCCGTGGGCTCAGGAGCAAAATTAGCGCTATAGATCAAAATCCTCATCCATCGCCCCTATCCGCGGTATCCAGGACCCCGAGGCGCTAGTTCGCCAGACACAGTCATATAAAGATGCCAGACATCTGCGCAGCCGGACGTAAGCGGTGGTCTGACACGCTCCCGTTCACCCTGCGAAACTGCGTGAACCGTCTGTGTTCACCGACAAAACGAAAACTTGACTCGAGCGTTTTTTTAGCTGCGGATCCGAACACTTCGGCAAGCCGCCCGCGGCGAGATTTTGCAGTCTAGAAATATCCTAATTTTCGCGGCTTCGGGCGCTGCAATGGCGCGCGCAGAAACGCCGCCGTCGCAAGCGAAATTCCCGAGGCTTACGTCACAAATTATCTTAGCGAATTTCGGCGCATGTCTGCCGGGTACGACATGGTGCCCGGCCCTCTCCCGCGTGTTTTACTGCAGCCGTTCAAAAGGCAAAACCGGCGCAAGCCGGCGACGCAAAGCTTCCGGTCTGTGAGTGACAGATAGCGGGGTTTCCGGAGACAGTCAAGGGTTGTCTTTGTGAACTCAGATCATCGCTGCTCATGTTCCGGTGTCAATTCATCACCATTAGGAACAAGTGGCAATGGGGAACGGTTCGAACGCGCGTGGCGCATTTGCTCGGCTGACGCTTTTATCTCTAGTCGCCGCACTCAGCGGTTGCGGAGGCGGCTCCTCCAGCGATTCCACGGCGGCGCAAGCCGGCTCAATGACAGCATCGACGGCGCCGGCAGCGACGCCGTCGCCCGCCGACACGCCCACACCGACGACGCCCACGGCACCCAAGCCAGCGCCAGCGCCCGCGCCACCCAAGCCGTCGCCGGCGCCGGCACCGCCACCGGTCTCGGCGCCGCTCTCAGCAACCAACAATGGCGACGCGTGCCTCGCCGCGCCGATGCCTTCCAGTGCGGTCTTGTTCAACTCAACCAAGCGGGTTTTTGCGCACTATTTCCACCCGTTTCCGGTCTCATTGGACAATAGTCCGGCCCCTAAGGACTATTACAACGCGCAGTACCTCGCCAAGACAGGCGAATCGAACAAGTGGTCAAAGCAAGGCGGCTTTCTGCGCGAAAGACCGCTGGGGGCAACGCCCAGCACCAACCCAAATTGGCGGCAACTGAATATGGAAAGTGAGGTGCGCGCGGCGATGGCGCGCGGCATCACCGGCTTTACGTTCGACTCCATGGCGGCAAGTGACGCGACCGACAGCACGAGCGATTTACATCTCATGCTTGCTGCGGCTCAAGCGGTCGATTCCCGCTTCAAGATCGTGATCATGCCGGATATCCCCACTTTGGGCACCGATGCCAACTCAGTGGTTCAGATCATCACCGCCGTTGCCGGCAGCCCGGCTGCCTATCATCTTAGCGATGGGCGTCTTGTGGTGTCGCCATTCGATGCCGGACTGAATACTCCCGCCTGGTGGCAGTCGGTCATTAGCCGCTTAAACGCTCAAGGCATTCAGATCGCCTTGGTGCCGACATTTCTCGGTTGGTCGAGTTTGGCCGGTGCCTTCTCCGCATTTTCCTATGGCTTTGCTGACTGGGGCTCGGCCACGACCATCGGCGCGGGCGCGCTGGAAGGCGACCCTGCCATCGTGCACTCAAGCTACAAGAAAATTTTTATGATGCCGGTCGATCCGCAGCAATACAGACCCAAGGATTTCATTTACTGGGAAGCCGGCAACAGCGCGGCGCTCCGCGACGCATGGAGCGGCTCGATTCAGGGCGATGCCGATTGGGTCCAAGTCGTGACCTGGAACGACTTCTCGGAAAGCTCTGCGATTGAACCGATAACCGATGCCACCTTGCAGCGGAACATCGGCACTGGTTTCTACAACGTGACCGGTTACTACGCGAGCTGGTTCCTCACCGGGCAGGAGCCAAAAATCACGCACGATGTGCTGTACTACTTCTATCGACGCGAGCAGACGAGCTCTGCGGCGAGAGCGCAGGGTCAATTGAACAACATTTATAGCGGAGTTGCGGAAAATAGCATTGAATTGGTCGGGTTTCTGACCAGTCCCGGCGTCCTGAAGATCACCATCGGCGGCAAAACGTACACGCAGAATGCCGCCGCAGGAATCGTGTCCTTCAAAATCCCCTCGCAACCCGGCACGCCGCTCTTCGCACTGTCGCGCAGCGGGTCAGATGTCTTTTCCTTTCAGGGGGGAGTGCAAATCTACGGACCTGGCGGCCTCCCGTCGGGAGTCGCGGATCTGACCTACTGGAGCGGCAGCGCAGCGAAATCGGGAATCTGCGCCCTTTAGAGCAGCCCCGAGCCACTTTCCGAGGGTGCGGCGCCGCGTACGGCGCGTTTGAAGCGCCGCACCACTTTCCTGGCGGCAGTCAGATAACCGGGCACCGGCGTTCGGCAAAACGCCAGCTTGCGGACGTACTTATCCACGGTCCATTCGGCGCTCGATCCGGCCGGGAAAAACACCGTGTCGCCGGTGCCGACACGGCGCGAGACGCCCGATGGGTACTTCAACGTGACATCGCCTTCCAGGATGTGGAAGGTCTCATCGAAACTGTAAAACCAATTAAATCGCCCGGCGGTGCAATCCCAGAAATAAGTGCTCGCGGTACCATCTGCGCTGCTCGACAAGAGTTCGGCCCGCGCGACCGGGTTGCCGTCCAATATCCAGGCGGCTTGAATGGGATTCGGCGCGAATTTCGCGGAAGACGTTCCAACCGTAATTAGACTTTCAGTCGCCATCAGCGCCAATCTATCACGGGCGGCGTGCAGCGCTTGTCGGCGGAATTCGCACCAAGTACTTCAAATCGTCCTACAGCATGTGTGGGCGCTTCTGTGTACTTTGTTCGGTATAAATAAGCGCTCGACAGAAGATGCCACATCAACGCTAAATCTCCATCGCACGTGCGGACTCCTTCGTGAACGCGCCCCTGGGCAACGCCATGTCACGCAACACCCACGCCCTGTTCGCACACGCATCTCGCAATTCAACCCGCGCGATTGTGCCTATTAATGATTGTGCTCTTGAGCCGGGCGCTCCCCGTCCCGCTTTCTATTGCGTGCATTCCGCGTCGGGCGTCGCGGGAATGGATTTTCTCGATTTGGCGCGGCGCCTTGAGCCGACAATCCGATTTTTCGGCATCCAGGCGCCGCCGAAACGCATGCCCGACACTGAATTCGGCAACTCAGTGGATTCGCTTGCCGAATACTACGCAGACGCCTTGTCTCAATTCCAGCCGAGCGGTCCCTTGCTGATTGGCGGCTACTGCGTCGGAGCCGTAATCGCGCTCGCCATGGTTGATATACTGGTCGCGCAGGGACGCGAAGTTGGACCCTTGCTTGCCATAGACGGGGTACCGGAGAATACCGGCGCGTCAATTTCGCGATGGACGGCGCGATATTGGCTCGAACTGGCGCGCAATGTGCGCGGCTGGTTGAACCACGGAGACCTGATGCGCAGCCGGACGCTGCGTTCATTGGTATGGAGCATTGCGAATAACGCATCTGCGATCGGCAAGGGCGCGATCGGACTCAAGCGCGGACAGAAATTGGGCGGTGGCTATGCGATCGAGGGAATTATGGATGTGTCGCGATATCCTCCGGACCACAAATCCTTCGTCAATCGCCTCTTTCAGGCGCTGTTTGCGCATAAGCCCAAAAGCTACTCAGGAAATGTCGTGGTCTACGAAGCGACGGTAAAGCCATTACTGTATTTGCCGCAAATCGGCCACATGTGGCGAGAATTCGCGCGCCAGGCAGAAGTGGTCGAGATTGTCGGCACCCATATCAGCATGATGCACGAGCCCTACGTTGAATCCTTGGCGAACGACATGCGTAAACGTATCGACGCATTTTTCTCCGCACACGGGTGAGTCAAGCCATGGCTCATACACGATTGTTCCGCTTCTTGCAGCGTCTTGCAACACTCGGTGTTCTATCATTGGCTTGCGCATCGGCCTTTGCGGGCAGCATCCCGGCCGCTGACACCAGGGATCAAGGCGCGTGCCTGGCATTTTCGATGCCGGACAGCTCGGCCTTGTTCAACTCGAAGAAAAAGGTCTTCGCACACTACTTCTATCCGTTCCCGCTCTCAGTCGATAACAAACCTGCCGACACCGACTACTACAACGCGCAATATCTGAACCCAAAAGGGGAAAATGGCAAACATGCCGTGCTTGGCGGGTATTTGCGCCAACGGCCCTTGCCCGTCGCAGCAAATTCTTCAGCTGACTGGCGCTTGCAGAATGTCGAAGCCGAAGTGCGGATGGCCATCGCCCGGGGCATCACCGGATTTGCAATCGATGTGATGTCGGTAAGGGAAGCGGCCGATTCGGAAAGTCATCTCAATATGCTGCTAAAAGCCGCGAAAGCCGTCGATCCCAGATTCAAAGTCATGGTCATGCCCGATATTTCAGCGCTCAAGGCCGACGCCAACGCGGTTTCGCAGATTATTGCCGCTGCTGCAGGCAGCGAAGCGGCCTATCGGCTCGAAGACGGCAGACTGGTGGTCAGTGCATTTAATGCCGGCCTCAACCCGCCCGCCTGGTGGCAAAGCATTTTTGACCAATTGAAATCGCGCGGCATAAAAGTCGCTTTCGTTCCAACCTTCTTGGGTTGGAGCGGCCAGGCCGCATCATTCGCTGCCATCAGCCATGGATTCAGCGATTGGGGGACAGCGACAGCCGCGAGTTCCGACAATATGAAAAAGGATCCGCCGCTCGCTCATGACAGCTACGGAAAACTCTATATGATGCCGGTCGATCCGCAGCAGTATCGACCGAAGGACTCCTTATATTGGGAGGCAGGCAATAGCACCGCTTTCCGAAGCGCATGGATGAGTGCGATCAACGCCGGCGCCGATTGGGTCCAACTGGTTACCTGGAGCGATTTTTCGGAATCAAGCGAAGTGGAACCCTACACCGACACAACGCTGCGTCCTGACATCGGTACGGGTTTCTACGATCTGAATGGCTACTATGCAGCCTGGTTTTTGTCGGGGGTGCAGCCGCCCATTACGCATGACGTGCTCTACTACTTCTATCGTCGCGAGCCGACAAACGCGGCCAGTCCTGCGCAATCTGCTGCGAACAAATTAGTCGGCAATGCGGCCGCCGAAAACAACATCGAGATCGTCTCGTTCCTCACTGCGCCTGCGGCCGTCAAGGTTAGCATCGGTGGCCGGTCCTTTACACAGGACGAGGCGGCTGGAATTTCGTCGTTCAAAGTGCCTAGCGCACCCGGCACCCCGCAAATTACTTTGTCGCGCAATGGCGCGGACGTCTTCTCATTCCAGAGCCCTGTGCAGATTTACGGTTCCGCAGGACTGCCGTCCGGGGTTATTGACATGACCTACTGGAGCGGTAGCGCATCGAAGAGCGGTGTTTGCGCGCTGTAAGCGCGAATTGCCCTGCCCGTTCTCATCCATTGAACACGGTCGTGGTCTGCATATGCACCTTTAGAAATCCGCAGGGATTGCGGGCACTTTTGCAGGGGCTCGACGCACAGCGGCTCGTGACCTTGCGCGATGAGGAGCTCACCATCGCCGTGGTCGACAACGACGCCGAGGCGTCGGCAGGTCCGGAACTCGATCGTTACGCCGACAGCGGCCGTTTCAGGCTTGCTCGCGCGACCCAGCCGAAACGCGGGCTTTCCAGCGCGCGCAACAGCGCCCTGCAATTGGCGTTCGCCGCGCGATCCGACGTGTTTGCCTTCCTGGATGACGATGAACTTCCAAGCGAGCATTGGCTGCAAGCGCTGCTAGATTCGTTCAAAGATCCCGGCAATACCATTGTGGTTGGACCGCTCGAGCCGCGATTCGAAGCTCCGCCGCCCGGCTGGATCATCGCCGGCGATTTCTTTCATCACCGCTGCCCCCCTCCGGATGAGGAGGCGCCTCCGGGCTATACCGGCAACGTGATGATGAGAACAGCCGCCATTGCCGCATCCGGCGTGATGTTCGACGAAACCCTCAATGCCATCGGCGGCGAGGATGTCATTTTTTTTCGCGCCCTGCGCGCCCGCGGCTTCAGCATCAAATGCGCCCCCGACGCGCTCGCCTACGAATCAATTCCACGCAGCCGTGCGTCCTTACGCTGGATGATGCGGCGTTGGCTGCGCGCGGGCTCGACCGGCACGCTGCTGATCGGGAATGGCAATCGGGGCTGGCGCAGCCGGATCGCCAACGCCGGACGCGGTCTTGGCCGGATTGCGGCAGGCTCAGTGCTGGTCGCTTTCACCGCGGCAACGCGCGGGCGCCGCGATTTCCCGGCGGTTGCCCGTTCTATTTCGACCGTTTGCCGCGGTGTGGGCATGTTCACCGCTGCATTCGGTGCCTCTTACCAGGAATATGGCGAGGGTTATCGCCGCAAGCAATGATCGACACGGAAAAACCAGCCCCGTTTCGCCGGCAGGTCGAAACGCTGCTCGCTCGATCGCGCAGCAAGAACAGCATTTATCTGGCGTTGTCGATGATCGCGCGGGTGCTCAACGCGGCAGGTATGTTCATCGCGCTACAGCGCTTCGCTCCCAGCACCTTCGGTGAAATGAGTTATCTTCAGGCCACGGCCGTCTCCACCGTGGCATTCTGCTCTTTAGGGCTTGAACTGTCAGTCAATGCCCAACTGACGCGCAAAATCAAAGAAGGCAGCCGCCTGGCGCCCACTATTCTCGCCGCCTGCACCCTGGCGATCACGGGAATGATCCTAGCCTGTCTTGCAGTGAGCGTGGCTTTTGCCTCGCAACTGACGGTGACCGGTGCTGCGCATTTGGCAGTGATCGCAGTATGCATCTACTCATCGTTCATGATATTGACATCGCTGCTCACCGCCATGTCATTCGCTTTGTCCGTCAGCATCAATGTCGGCGTTGCTTACATCCTTACGTCTTCACTGTTCGCCGCCTTCGCCATTTTTGCGGACACGCGGACCTCTGGCATCCAGTTGATGTTCTTCTCAATCGTTGCACAGATTGCTGCTGCGTCGTACATGGTAATGGCACTCGCCCGACTCGCAAAATCATGGAATCTCAGCCGCGGTTACCAAATGATTCGGACTTCGCTGGAGCCTGCCAAAACGGAGGTTAAGACCCTGTTTCTGTACGGCGCGAAACAGATCCTGGTGGTGTCGACAGTCACCTTCTCGCAGTGGCTCATTCAACGCAAGATCGTTTATGGCGCGGGCGGAGCTTCCGAGAACGCCATTTACAGCATCGGCAATCAAATTTTTAACATGATGACGTTTATTCCGCTGATCATCACGCCCATCATCATCACTCGGCTGGCCGCCGCCAGCGACGACTTGGCCTGGCGCCGGCGCATCAGCCTATCCAGCTTAAAATTATTTTCCGGCATCGCCGCTGTTGCCTGCGTGGCTGTATTTGTGGGGCTGCGCATCGGCATCCCCTTTTTGCCGCCGCGTTACGCGGCGGCCGAGGTGACCGGCCTGATCGCATCCTTTGCCGCCGCCTTTCAAATCTTGAGATCGCCTTTTTCGCTGTTCTTTCTGGCGGAACTCAAGGCGTCGCGTGAGATAGTGAGCGCCACGGCCGGCGCCCTGTTTATGATAGTTGCCACCGCCACTTACGCGCAGTTGACACCGAATCAGGGCACCACCATCCGGCTGCTGGGTTGCGCCCTGCAAGGACTATTGCTGGCAAGCATGTTTTTCTTTGAAACCCGGCGCGCCAGGCAAAGCTAGAATTTGGATCGCAGAGGATCATTCATGCAGCACGCGATGCACCTGCTGAATGCAGGCCGACCCCTCGCCGACCGCCGCCGCGACGCGCTTCACGCTGCCGCAGCGCACGTCGCCCACTGCAAATACTCCGGGGACGCTGGATTCGAAAAATTCCGGCTTGCGCGCAGTCGGCCATTTCGCCGCCGATAAATCCGCGCCCTGCAAATCCGAGCCGGTTCGTACAAAACCCTTGTCGTTGAGGGCAATACAGGAGTTGAGCCAACCGGTGCACGGCAGCGCTCCCATCATCAGAAAAACGTGGCCGATGTCATGCGGCTCCGGGTCTTTGCCGGCGGCTTTCCAGGTCACGCGGCTCAATTGGTCCTGTCCTTCCAGCGCGGTGATTTCCGTGCGTATATGCAACGTGATGTTGGGCATCTCCTCGACACGGCGAATCAAGTATTGCGACATCGTGTCGGCAAGGCCGGACGATCGAACCAAAAGATGAACCATCTTGCAGTTGCCGGCCAAAAATACCGCCGCTTGACCGGCCGAGTTGCCGCCGCCGACCACGATGGCCTCGCCGGTTCCGCAGCGGCGTGCCTCGGTGCTGGTGGCGGCGTAGTAAATTCCCGTTCCCAGAAAGCGCGACGCATTGTCGAGCGACAGCTGCCGATACTCCGCGCCCGTCGCAATGACAGCGCTGCGGGCGCGCGCCGCGTGACCGTTGGCGAATTCGATCGCATAGGGCCGCCGGCCGCATTTCAAGCTCATCACCGGATATGCGGTTCTGATTTCGGCGCCAAACTTCTGCGCCTGAATCAAGGCCCGCGCGGCGAGCGCCAGTCCGGATATGCCGGTCGGAAAGCCCAGGTAGTTTTCAATCTTGGAACTCGATCCCGCCTGGCCGCCGGGCGTGCCGGTCTCGAGTACCAGCACATCCAGGCCCTCCGAGGCCGCGTAAACCCCGGCGGCCAAGCCGGCCGGCCCGGCTCCGACCACAATGACGTCGCGGACTCGATCATCGTCGATCTGCTGATTCATGCCGAGAATGGCAGCCACTTCCTCGTTGCTGGGATTCTTGAGCACGACCGATGCACGGCATACGACCACCGGCAGGTCTTCGGCCGTGACGCGAAACCGCTCGATCAGGTCGCGCACCGAGAGATCCGTATCGAAATCGAGATTGACGAATGGATAGCTGTTGCGGGTCAGGAACTGCTGCAGCCGCAAGGTGCCGGCCGAGTGCGTCGAACCGAGCAAAATCACATCGCTGGACTGCGACGTCATCAGCGCCACTCGCCGCAATATGTAGGCGCGCATGAACAGCTCGCTCAATTCTGAGTCGGACTGCACGATGGTGCGCAATTGCGCGTCATCAATCGCCAGAACCTCGCCCGCTTCGCGCACGCGCATGCGCACCACGGAGCTGATGGCGCGCAACGTACCGACATCGCCGGAAAAACTTCCCGGCGTATGAACCACGATCAGGGTTTCACCGGAGAGCGTTGGCTGAATGATCTCGATGCTGCCCGACAGCACCACGTACATCGGCGAGTGATCGCCGGGTTCCGCCAAAATCTGACTCTGATGAGTAGCTACCTTGCGGTCGTGCCCACTGAGCCGCGTGATTTGCAGCTGCGTGAGGTGCGGAAACATTTGCGCGCTGCGTACGGCGACTGCGTGATCGATCCTTCTTGGTTGAGCTCTTGATTCAATTATGAAATCCCGAAGCGTGTCGCCGCTTCGCACAGCCAACTATAACCTGGGCGGCTTTGCGAGAGCGCGCTGTCCTTCCGCCGCATGCCAGATCAGTAAAATGGGCACTCCCAACGCGATATCTCTGGCCCGCCTCAGCAGCGAGACGGCAAGCCCGAATTCCGCCCCCACGCCGAATAGCGGTGCGAGCAGCGCATAAGCGGCTTCCTGTATGCCGAGCGCGTTGGGGACGAACACGGCGACGCTGCGCGCAGCGCCGACCAGACTCTCGAGTGCCATCACTGACAGCAGGCCGACGCGCACTCCAATCAAGCGAAACGCGATCCAGGTCCCGAACGCACTCAAAACCCATCCGGCAAAGTGCAGCGCTGAGGACAGGCTAATGCGCGCGGGCGAGCGATGAATGTCGTTGAAGGTGGCGGCAACGGCGGCGCTGGCCGCGCCTGCGCCGCGCAACACGCGTGTCGCAAGCTTTCCCGTCAACCACAGGCTACGGCGCTGCAACCCGAGAAGCACGCCGCAAGCGAGCACCGCCGCGCCCAAGCCCATGCCTAATGCACCGGTCACTGACTGGGCGAGCGAAGTGCGCGGCGCCTGGACGCTCAAGATGCCGAGCCCCAGCGCCACGAAGACAATCTGCGCCATCAACTCGGCTGTCACATCGACCACCGTCGATGCAAAGGCGACAGCAGACGCGACGCCCTGGATGATCGCAGCCCGCGCGCCAATTACGATTCCGCCAATCGGCGAAAACGGCAACACTTCCGTGGCTGCGTCCCGCACCATGCGGCCCCAAACGAAAACCCACAAGCTGTGGCTTTTGTCCGGCAGCAAAGCATGCCAGGCCATTCCCAAGACCACGAACAGCCCCAGCGTGTACAAGCAGAGAATGGCGAACCCGCCCCACCCGGCCGCGACGGCCGCCGAAACCACCGCTCCGATTCCGACGAATGCAACGAGATAGAGGGCCAGGGCCGCGCCCAAAGCCGCAATGACAACGATGCGCAATCGAGCCGCCTCAGGCAGCGTCGTGCCGCGAACGCAAGAAGTGAAAGAATTCCACGCCTTCGCGCAACCGGCGCTTCATCATTTCCGGGCTCTTGATCATCTCCGCGACGATGGAGGCGATCTTGGAGGGGCGAAAATAAAACTTCTTATAGAAATCTTCAACGGACTTGAAGATCTCGGTATGGCTCAAATGCGGATAGTTGAGCGGCGCAATTTGCGTGCCCTCCTGCGTCAGAAGATCGATCTCCTCATTATAGAGCCAGCCATTCTCCTTTGCCTGGCGGTACAGGAAGGTCCCGGGATACGGTGCGGCCAGGGAAATCTGAATCGTGTGCGGATTGATCTCCTTGGCGAAATCCAGCGTCTGCTGGATGGTTTCCCGGGTCTCGCCCGGTAGACCGAGAATAAAGGTGCCGTGGATGACGATTCCCAGCTCGTGACAATCCTTGGTGAAGCGGCGCGCAAAATCCACTCGCATGCCCTTTTTGATATTGATCAGGATTTGTTGGTTGCCGGACTCATATCCCACCAAGAGCAGCCGCAGGCCATTTGCTTTCATGACCTCCAAGGTCTTGCGCGGGACATTCGCCTTGGCATTGCACGACCAAGTAACCCCCAGCTTGCCCAGCTCTTTCGCCAGCGCTTCAACGCGCGGCAAATTGTCCGTCAGGGTGTCATCGTCAAAAAAGAACTCCTTCACCTGCGGGAAGGCATTTTTGGCCCACTTCATTTCCTCGACGACGTTCTCAACCGAACGTACCCGATAGCGGTGACCGCCCACGGTCTGCGGCCACAGGCAGAAGGTGCAGCGTGATTTGCAACCGCGGCCGGTGTAAAAAGAGATATAGGGATGCTTTAAATATCCGCCGAAATATTTCTCGACGTTGAGATCGCGCTTATAGACGGGAGTCACCCAGGGAAGTGAATCCATGTTTTCAAGAACCGCGCGCTCCTCATTGTGGACGATGACGCCCTCGGCATTGCGGTAGGAGAGGCCCTTGATCCCGCTCCAGTCCATGCCGTCGGCCACTTCCTTGATAGTGAAATCAAATTCATTGCGAGCGACGAAATCGACGGCATGGCCCGCGATGAGACTTTTCTCAGGTTCGACGGCGACCTTGGCGCCGATGAAGCCGATTTTTACATCCGGGTTGATCGCCTTGATCTTCTCCGCCGTTTTGACATCCGTCTTGAAGGACGGCGTGGAGGTGTGCATCACCACCAATTCGCGGCTTTTCAACTCCGGCACAATGTCATCGAAGCTCAGGTCGTGCGGCGGCGCATCGATGAGCTTCGAGCCTTCCACGAGCGCCGCGGGCTGCGCGAGCCAGGTGGGATACCAGAAAGAGCGCACTTCGCGCTTCATCTGATAGCGGGCGCCGGCGCCGCCGTCGAAGCCGTCGAAGGAAGGCGGATGCAAGAACAACGTTTTCATCATAATAGTCCTCGAAATACCGACAGGGCGGCGCGTCGCGCTCGGGCAGGCAGGTGCAGGTGCCGCCGATCTACGGCTTGGGCCGCTCCAGGATCCAGAACGCCGAACTGGGCGCCAATTTCTTCGAAAAAGTATCGCGCCAATAGCGAGAATTCCATCGAAACGCCTCGCTCAGCAGCCAGTCTAGCTTGACTATCGGCATCCTGTCGAAGGGCGAGGAAAAACCGAGTTTTCTGGTGATCGTTGAGAACATACACGCGTGACGGGCCAAGATCTTAAATCAGGACGCACGTGCCAGAGATTCGATCCGGTCGAGCAGCCCTCCAATCGCATGAAACTGGTTATCCTCCTGCCCAAACTGCATCTGGTCACCATACCGATTGCCGCTGGAGCACGCAAGACCGCGGCAAGTGCGCAACAACCGCCGCCATGGCTACTTCGCTGTGGAAGAACGGTAGTCGAGCAGCGCCGTATGCAGCCAGCGATTGCTCGGCAGCGCGGGGCCGGTGCCGCATTGGATTTGATACTCCACTCCACTCATGCTGCTTCGAGTTGCGGCTTGCTCGATGAAATCGTCAGCGGTCTCAATGCGGTCGCGTGCAGCGAGAAAATCATACTTCTCGCGCAGATGCGACTGCGCTCGATGCGCGTCATACCAGCTCCCATTCCGAAGGAACTTGCAGCCCGAGCGATCGATAAACTCAAGCAGATAATTGATCTCATCAACAGCGATCGTTGAGGGCGCCGCCGGTGCGCGCGGCGAGTGACCTACGGCAATCATAGCCAGCGCAAGCACCAAAAACCGCATCACAGCTCCCGATCCAGTGGCAAAAGCGTCAAAACCTTGGCCTCCAGTCTTTGCCAGCCGGAGCGCGCGGGCTCCCGATGGAATTCCACGTCGCGGTTGTTGTCTTTCGTGCGCCAAATCAAGCGCGAATCGCCCGCAGAGCCGGCGGGGCTCAAGGACAGGGCGTAGCTATTCTCCGGCTTGACCATGTTCTCAAAGCGCTGCGCCGTCTGCTGCGCGATATCCGGACTATCGATAATGACGCCAATTTCGGTATTGATGTGCTGCGAGCGCTGATCGAAGTTCATGGAACCAATCAATATTTTCTTGCGATCAAAAACATATAACTTGCCGTGCAGGGCATAATTGCCGTGGCGCGATATTTTCACGCTCTGACCGCTGCCCCGCGTGCTGCCCAAGCGCGAGCGCACTTCATACAATTCCACGCCGCCCTTGAGAAACGGCACGCGATATTTGTCGTACCCCGATTGCGCGGAGATCTCCGGACAAGACTCCAATGAGTTGCTGAGAATGCGAACCCGAACCTTATGGTGGCGCAGCTCCTGGAGCGCCTGCAACTCATCCGCGCTCGGCACCAGGTAAGGCGTGATAAGCAGCATTTCGGAGTGTACAGCTCGAATCGATTTCTCCACCTCGGGAACGATCAAGGCGCCTTGGATCGCGCCGCTCAGCACACGTTTTTTGTTCGGGCTGTCATAGACCAATTGAGCAGGCGCCCACGACACGGGCAACTGCCCGGACATGATGCCATTAAAAGGTTCGCCGTTCGCGATCAGTGCCGCGTAATCTATCCCGCCCGGTTTCGTTTTGCGCACCGATTCGTGCGGGCGTCCAAGTGCTTCGGCCGGAATCGCCCATTCGCTGTTCCAGAACTCATCGAAAACCCTTGAGAGATCCGCGACGATTGGCCCCGCGGAAAACACGTCGTCGTCAGCGAACTGAGACTCAGGATCAATTTGAAAATATTGATTGCCGATGTTGCGGCCGCCGATGAGCGCCACCGCATTGTCGGCGACCAGCAGTTTGTCGTGCATTCTATAGTCAAGCCGCCCGGCGTTTAACACGAACTCCAGCCTTCTCACAAACCGGATGTGGCCGCGGTATTTCGCGGGATTGTAGATACGCAGCTCGACCGCACGATGGTTCATCAGCCGCAGAATCTGCTCGTCTCCGGCAACTGTGTCGCCGTCGTCGATGAGCACGCGAATTCGTACGCCTCGATCGGCAGCGCGCAGCAGATGCTCGGTCAGCATGCGGCCGGTCTCGTCGCCTCGAAAAATGTAATATTGAAGGTCGAGGCTCTGCTGCGCGGCATCGATCAACTGTGCGCGGATGCGGAATCCGTCCGCGCCGACACTGATGACTCGAAATGCCGAATCGCCCGGATGTTGACGCGCGGCGCCGCCGAACGGGCGGCCAAGCGGGGATCGCTCCGACTGAGGGATGGCCACTGACTCGTGCTTGGGAAAGTCGGCACCGGGTGGCCTTCCGGCACAGGCGCCGAGG
>JBDTAV010000097.1:0-47545 GCA_039924385.1 Steroidobacteraceae bacterium | reverse complement strand
TGATTGTGCGCAATGATCACAGCAGCCGAGTTGCGCTGCAGCGCGAGTTTCACGATCTCGCGCGGATGAACGCTGGCGCCTTACGCCTGGCTTTTTCTGAATGTCTTTAAATCCGATCAATATCCATCAGAGCCAAAGACTTGGAGCAGATTGGACTGGGGACACTTCCCAGGCGAGTGACTCAATACAATATGCGTGGTGTTTCATGTCAACAGCGCAACCCCTATTGCGTTCGGATCGTGACCTTTACCTCGGGCGAACGCCTTCCCTTGTTGATCGACGGATCGACAAGCGCACCGCTGTTTCAACCGCCCCTCTATGCGACGACGCATCTGCGTGCCCGTGGCAGAGCGACCGAGACGATTCAACAGGCTCTGCGTTCGATCATGCTGCTACAACTCACTCTCGACCGATTGGGGATCAGCCTCGATGGGAGAATGACTGAGGGAAGACTGCTTGATCGCGGCGAAATCGATGAGATTGCGCGGGCATGCCACTTACCGTTGGAGACCATCGTTCGTGAATCCGCCGATGCACCATGCGCGGCGTCGCCGTTGCGAAAACCGAGGAATCTTGAGCGGGTTCGGATGGTCACCATACCGGCGCCGGCGCAAGTTGATCCTTCAACGGCGGCGATCCGCATCCATTACATCCGTGACTATCTCAAATGGCTGACGTCGAATCGATTGTTCTCCATGAGTCCACGAGAGGGGCGTACGCGGCGCTTAAAGTCAGTGCCGATCTCGTCCGCGGGGTACTCGCCGAGCTCGCTCCCGTCGCCTCCAATCGCCATGGGGTGACAGATCGGAAAGGGTTTCTGCAGACGGAAATCGACACGATCCTCGCGGTCATGGACCCCGGATCGCCCACCAATCCATGGAAGGGCGAGCACACCAAGGAACGTAACTTCCTCATCGCCCAATGGCTCGCGTGGCTCTTAAGGCCTAGAGCAGCCCCTTCTCGGCGAAGGACAGCGTGTCGCGACCGGCTACTATGATGTGATCGATGACCTTGACTTGAATGAGCGCGAGCGCATCCCGCAGCGTGGCCGTGATAACTTCGTCCGCCCTTGATGCGTCTTTTACGGCGCTCGGATGTTGGTGGACGAGGATGACCGCAGCGGCGTTGCGAGCGAGAACCAGCTTGACGACCTCACGAGGTGACACGTTCGCGCCATCCAGAGTCCCGCGGAAAAGCTCGACGAAGTCGATGAGATGATGGCGCGTCGTGAGCAGCAGCATGCCGAAGATCTCGTGTTCCAGATCCGCAAGACGCGTTACCAGGAAATTTTTGACGGTACTCGGCGAGCTGAGCACCGATCCACGTGCCACGCGCTTCGCGAGTATGGCGAGTGACGCTTCGATGACCGCAGAGTCTGCAACCGGCGCGATGCCGGTCTCGGTCTGCTCAAAGAATCGGGTGCTGAACGTCTCCGGCGGTGCGACAACGTAGCCGCGGTCTGAGCGAACGGAAAGCTTTTTATAGAGTGAGCGATGAGTCATGTGAGTCTCCTTGTCGCCGGCGAAATGACCGGCGGGGAGAACCCGCACGTCGCAGCGGAGCGCTCAATTGCGCCCTGGAATAAAATGGAGGGAACCCGCCCGCTGCGGGGAGGAGGCCGTTTTATGCCGGGAAAGGCGATTGACCGCGACGACCGACGTGACACAGTCAAACCCCCGGCAATCGAACCAATCCACCCTCCCAAAACGTAAATAAGTACGCTCTCAGAGCGTTCCTATTTGCAAATCCTCAAATCGCGCTATCATCAAACAAAAGAAAAACACTGCATTTATAGGTATTTGACTGCTGTTGACAAACGACTTGCCAGATATAAGGCACCATCGATGGTGCCGCGAAATAATTCTTCGAATTGAATCAGGCGATGGCGCTTATCCAGGTACAGACAGCAAAATACCTCGTGCTCCAAGTCGCGCAGCCGCGCAGTGAGAAAATCACGTGTGGCTCGCGGACTCGACAACGACGGGCCGGCGCGCAAAGTCTCCGACAGTTGTCTTCTCGCCTTCTCCACCGACGCCTGCAGTTCCGCATAGCGGGCAGGTCCCAACCCAGGCTCGGCGCAAAATCGCTGCCGGTCAGAGGCGATGAGCTTGCGCAGCGAATGAAAGCTCTTGAGCACATCCCGCGCCAGATCGAGCGCCGAGTGTCCGGGAGTGCCGGTGCGCAGCAATATGGCCAGCAGCTCGGCGTCGGAAAGCGCGGCGGCGCGTTTGTCGAGGAGTTTTTCTCGCGGCCGTTCGTCGCTCGGCCAGTCCCGAATTGCCATGCTTCAGCATGGGGGCCGGCGGCGCTTCCCGCCATGCGCATTTCGCGGCGGAAGAGGGCGAAACAGCGAACTGATTGTTCGTAATGACCATCGTTTTCGTTCCGCTCGAGCGAATCCGGCCGCTGCATCCCAACCAGGGGACCTTCCGCGCGGAGTGGACCACGGATGCTTTCTATTTCATCGCGACGCATCTCCCGTCGCAATTGATAAATTTCCTGATGCTGCTGCCCGCGGCCTTGGCCGCTCCCTGGCTCGCGCTCGCACTTTTTCGATATTGTCGTCACGCGCGGCGTGATCATGATTCCGCTGGCGCTGTGTGGATTTTCGCAAGGCGCGATCATCGGCTACATCCTGTTTGTATCTTTCCACGCCACGTTTTCGCACCTGGATTTTCGTCCGCGCACCGTGTGGCTGGAGAACTACCTCGTCACGCCGCGTTACCATCATTGGCATCACTGCGATCGTACGTTTTCATCGACGTCTCACTTGCATGCCGAGATTTAACAACTTTAGTTGTGTCCCGAACTCCCGAACCCGCCGCTGCCGCGGACGGTTGATGAGAAATCCTCGACCACTTCGAATGCAACTTGCACCACGGGCACGATGACCATCTGCGCAATCCGATCGCCGGGGTTGATGGTAAAAGGCTGGGTGCCGCGATTCCACACTGAGACCATCAAGGGGCCCTGATAATCGGAATCAATCAATCCCACCAAGTTGCCGAGCACAATGCCGCTCTTGTGGCCGAGGCCCGATCTGGGCAGCAGCATCGCGGCAAGCGCGGGGTCTGCGATGTAAATCGACACACCCGTCGGAATCAATTCCGCGCCGCTGGGCTGCAATATCAGCGGCGCCTCGATGCAGGCGCGCAAGTCCATGCCTGCCGAGCCTGCGGTCGCATGTTGCGGCAGGGGAAATTCGCGTCCAATGCGCGGATCCAGGATGCGCAGCTTCACGGTACGTTGCACAGGCGCCTGTCCTTACCTTAGACCCGCCGCGGGCGTCGGCCGCGGACGCGGTCGCGCGGCGTGTCCACAGCGGTTCTGCGCTTTCTGGCGCCGCGCCGCGGACTGTCATCCCGCGGTGGCAGGCGCTTGGCGATAATCGCGATGAGTTCGCGCGCCACGTCCAGTTTCGGTCCGCGCGAAACTTCCAATTTACCGCCGGGCCAAATCACCGTCAGTGCGTTGTCCTCGCAATCGAAGGCGATTCCATCGCCGACTTCGTTCGCGGCGATCATGTCCAAGCGTTTGCGCTTGAGCTTGATGCGCGCATTTTCTTCCACGTCGTTCGTTTCGGCGGCAAAGCCGACGACAAACGGGCGCTTAGGCATGTCGGCAACCGACTTGATGATGTCCGGTGCGGCTTCCAGTTCCAGCTTGACTGAGCCGCCTTGCTTCTTGATCTTCTGCTTGGCGACCGTCACGGGCTGAAAGTCGGCCACCGCCGCGGCCGCAATGAAAATGTCGGCGTCGCCCACCTGCCGATGCACGGCGGCATACATGTCGCGCGCGCTTTCCACATTGATTCGGGTCACGCCCATCGGCGTTTGCAATTGCACCGGCCCGGTCACGACGGTGACATGTGCTCCGGCCTCGCGTGCCGCTTCGGCCACCGCAAAGCCCATTTTTCCCGAACTGCGATTGGTCAGATAACGCACCGGATCAAGACGCTCGCGCGTGGGTCCCGCGGTGATCAGGACATTCAGGCCGGCCAACAGACCCGCATTGGCGGGCGCCGCGAGCACCGATTCCGCCAGTTGCGCGGGCTCCCACATGCGTCCGGCGCCGACCTCCCCGCAAGCCTGATTGCCGGACGCCGGCCCCAATATGCGAATGCCGCGCGCGGCCAACGTCGCCACATTGGCCTGCGTGGCTTTATTGGCCCACATAACGCGATTCATCGCTGGCGCCAGCATGAGCGGCGCCTCGGTCGCCATGCACAGAGTGCACAGCAGGTCATCTGCGCGGCCAGCGGCCAGTCGCGCAATAAAATCAGCGCTGGCGGGCGCAATCAATACGATCTGCGCCCAACGCGCCAGCTCGATGTGTCCCATGGCCGCCTCCGCAGCGCTGTCCCACAAGTCACTGCGCGTGGGTCGGCCGGAAACGGCCTGGAAAGTCATGGTGGAAACGAAACGTTGCGCAGCGGAAGTCATGACGACTTGCACATCGGCGCCCCGTTCGATCAACCGCCGTACCAGATCAGGGCTTTTATAGGCGGCGATGCCGCCGGTCACGCCGAGCAGGACGCGAGTTTTCGGCGTCATTGAAGTTCTCCACGGACGTAAGAAACCCCGCCGCATTGAGCCATTGCGCGTAGCACGATTCTAGATTTTACGCGCAGGGCGTCCGGCGGAGTATAACGAGTTCTGCGCCGCGGCTCACAGCGCGTTAAAATTGGAACATGGCGAGCGTAAGACGAGGCTACTCGATCCGTACCTATCCGAGTGGCGCTCAGCGCCGATGGGTTAATCGGCACGCGCTCACAACGCGACTGACTCAGGAATTTGACCTGATTTCTCATCGAATACCTGAACGTTGCGGGGATGGCTTGCCGCCGGGCAGCACAGTCAAGGAATGTGTTTTAGCTCTTTGAAGCGATCGATGTCGCTCTCGAATTGAATGCTCATCGTCGATTCTTCGCTGCGCTTCTGTTTCAGGTTCTGTTCCTGAGTGCGCACATCAGAGGTAAGCCGCACCAGATCTTCCGCCAGCTGGTCCGGCATGCTCGGCGCCTTGGGATCGCTGCTGTAAGGCCGGAAACGCATGATGTCAGCGCGCATTTTTTCCATGCGGCCGTTGAGGGTATCGAGAAACTGGTTGGTGACCTTGATTTGATCCGCGAGCAACGTGAGGCGCTGATCGCGCAGGCGTTCGATCTCTTGTACCGAGGCATAGGTGCTGAGCAGATTCCTATCGCGCAGCTGGCGTTGCTGTGCGTCCTGCTTCAGCTGCTCCTCGGCGGCCGCTTGATCCGCAGACTTCTGCGCATCGAGGTGCTTGATTTCGTAACCCTGGGAGTTGAGGATGTGTTGTTCCTGCGACGCGTATTCCGGCGGTACATGATCGCCGTAGTGCGTCAAACCATCCTTGTCCACCCATTTATAAAGCACGCGGCCATTATTCGAAGGGGTGGAACCCTTGGAGGCAGGGGCGCCCGCCGCCAACCCAAATGGCAGCAGCCCGCATAAACAGAGGATCCAAGCGACATTCTTCAAGAACCTATCCTCAGGTGAAGCGGCCGCCATTGTGAGGGGAGGCGGCGGCGTTTTCTAGGGGCAATTCCTCACTCTGCGAGCCCATACCGCTCGCGGTACAGCCGCATGCTCGAAAGCTCGCCCGCCTGGCCGGTTTGGGATACATGCTGCATGAGGTCAGACAGATTGATCACCGAGACCACCGGGATCTGATATTGGTTTCGCACTTCCTGCACCGCCGAAAAATCGCTGCCCGACGCCCGCTCTTGGCGATCCAGCGCCAACAGCACCCCGGCGGGCACCGCGCCTAAGCTTAGGATAATTTCAATGGACTCGCGGATCGCGGTGCCCGCGGTGATGACGTCGTCGACTATCAGGACCCGGCCCTTCAAGGGACTGCCGACGATCCGACCGCCTTCCCCGTGGTCCTTGGCTTCCTTGCGATTGAACGCAAAAGACACGCTGCGCTGGTGCCTTTCCGCCAGCGCCGCCGCGGTGATGGTCACGAGCGGAATGCCTTTGTAGGCGGGCCCGAACAGCATGTCGAACTTCAAATCGGAGGCCGCCAGGGCCGCCGCGTAGGCACGGCCCACGGCAGCGACGGCAGCGCCGGTGTTAAATAAACCGGCATTGAAAAAATAAGGGCTTTCGCGCCCCGATTTGAGGGTAAAGCTGCCGAATCGCAAAACACCGAGCTGTGTGCACAACTCGATGAATTCACTTTGATACGCCGCGGCCATGGGGACTGATATTATCGCGCGCGATGCGCATCGTCACGAATACCGCCTTCCTTTGACGGAACAACCCAAGCTCACACTCCGGCAGGCGCTGGGCGACAAACGCATCATGGCCGTGCTGCTGATGAGCTTCGCCTCGGGGCTGCCCTTCAATTTATCCGGCTCCGGATTTGCCTTTCAGGCCTGGTTGGCGTCCGCAGGCGTCGACTTGAAGGCCATCGGCTTCTACTCGCTGGTGGGTCTGCCCTACATTTTCAAATTCCTGTGGGCGCCCTTGCTGGATCGCTACCTGCCGCCTCTGCTCGGGCGGCGTCGCGGTTGGATCGTGGTCTTTCAGGCTTGCTTGGCCGTGGCCATCGGCGTGATGGGCTTCAGTTCGCCGAATGAGGCCCCGTATTTTTTGGCGGCAATTGCATTGCTCGTGGTGTTTTTGTCCTCCTCGCAGGACATCGTCATCGATGCCTATCGCGTCGACACCATTCCCGCGAGCGAACGCGGTATGGCCGCCGCCGCGGCGGCCTTCGGCTACCGCACGGCATCGATCCTCGCCAGCACCGTGCTGGTGCTCATTGCCGCACACACCAGTTGGCACTTGGCATTTCTGGTCATCGCCGTGATCATGGCGGCGACCATGCTGTCCACATTCTGGGCGCCTGAGCCCTCAACGCCGGGCCAGCCTCCGAAAGCCCTGGCCGATGCGGTATGGCATCCGCTGCGCAACTTGGTCAGTCAGAAGGGCGCGTGGGGATTTCTCTTGCTGGTGCTGCTCTACAAGGCAGGGGACGCCTTCGCCTTGAGCCTGTACAGCGCGTTCATGATCAAGGGCGTCGGCTTCTCGCTCGACGAGCTGAGCATCGCGGGCAAAGCCAACATGACCGTCTCCACCATCATCGGCGTGACCTTGGGCGGTTGGATCTACATGCGTTGGGGCATGTTCCGCTCTTTGCTGGCTTTCGGCATCGGTCAGTCGCTCACCAATTTGTTGTATACCGTGCTGGCGTTGTCCGGCAAGAAACTCTGGCTGATGGCGCTCGCCACCACACTCGACACCGGCATCGGCGGTATGGGTCAGGCCGCCTTCGTGGGATTTCTCATGTCCCTGTGCAGTTCGAGCTTCAGCGCCACGCAATACGCGCTTCTCTCCGCCATGGCATCCATTCCCCGGGTCACCACCGGCGCCATTGCCGGCACGCTAGTTTCCCACATTGGTTGGCCGAAATTTTTTGTGGTGACCTGTCTCACGGCGGTACCCGGACTCATCTTGCTGGTAATTTTGCGCCGTCCGCTGCAAGAACTGGCGATGCGCGACAGCGCCGATGCAAAGCGTTAGAGGCCGACTCTAAGGCGTGTTTTAGCGGCGCGCTTGCTCAGCGGCGTATCGAGCCGTCGTGCGGATTGGACCACGCCGTTCTGGCGTTGTCTTCGAATTCACGGCCCAGATCTTCGGCCTCCACATCGATGGCGCCCGACCAATCTTCCGGCGCGTCCGCGGCCTCGATCAAATCGTCCCACAGATGTTCGTTCCAGGAATCGAAATCCATTTCAGCAACGGTCCCATCAAAGTATTGGATTTCGATTGTCTGATCCGCAGCATCGATAGCCACCACTTCAAAGAGCTCGTTGGTACCGCCGCGATACCATTCGCCAACGATCGGCCTGATAACATTCATCGGCGCCTCCGTCTGCTATGCTCGCTGCCATTCAACTCCCAATGAGCCGATCGCGCAATATGTAAATTTTGCGCGCAGCAACATTACATGATCGAACAGCTCATCAAATTTTTCGTGGTCTTTTTTGTCGTGGTCGAACCGATCTCTTTGATTCCGTTATTCGCCGGCCTGACTCAAGGAGCGAGCGCCCGCTACAAGAAAAAAATGGCCGGCAAATCCGCGGCCATTGCGCTGGTCATCTGCGTCCTGTTCGCATTGGTGGGCGCGCGATTCCTGGATATCATGGGAATTTCCTTAAGCTCGTTTCGCATCGCGGGGGGCACCTTGCTGTTCTTGATTGCGCTCGACATGGTGTTTGCGCGCACCTCCGGCACCAAATCGACCATCAGCGAAAAGGAAGAGGCGAAGACGCGCGAGGATATCTCGGTGTTCCCCTTAGCCTTCCCTTTTATCGCCGGTCCCGGCGCGCTCGCCACGATCCTGCTGACTTCCGGTGAATTGTGGGGCAGGCCGCTGCAGTTCGCCGCATTCCTCGGCGTGGTCTTCTTCGTGATGCTGGTTTGCTGGGTGCTGATGCTGACGACGTCGCGCCTCATGAAAGTGTTCGGCGTGACCGGCGCCAATGTCATGAGCCGTCTGTCCGGCGTCATCCTGGCCGCGCTCGCCGTCCAATTCATCGTTGAAGGCATTCGCGGCAGCTTTCTGTCCTGAATTTATTGCGATTTCGCGGGCGTGCTCGACAGCGCCTTGATCTTTTCAGGGTCGATGTACTTCGCCAGGCCTTTAAGATTGCCGGCGACTTCCGGGCTGGAGAAAAGCTCCTGACCCGCCACCCTGCCGAGCACTTCAAAGGCAAACTGTATCGTGCCCGTGCCTTCCGTTTGCAGCGCCTTCTGCGATTCGGTTTTGCAGCTCTCGGTGAGCAGCTTCATGACGAGCGTGCCCATCTGCTTGTCGGATTCTTCTTGCTGAGCGGGTGTGACGGTGGCAATGGGCTTGACGGCGGGGTGGTGCGAGGCCGCCACGAACAGCCAGCGGATCAAATTCGCGCGATCGTCTTTGGTGGTGGAGTTCACCAGGCACTTGCCCAGGTCATCCGCGAAGACCCCGGCCAGTGCCGCGGCACTGTAAAACACCGCCATGCATGCCGCGATGGCGGACAGCGCTGTGACTTTCATTTTTTAGTTCCCTGGTGAAGTATTGAAAACGACTATAGACCTTCGCGGCCGTCGATCTCTCGAACGCGTTTCGCGTAAGCCAAATCCCACACGCCGTGCCCTAAGCGTTCGCCGCGCCGCTCGAACCGCGTCGGCGATCGAAACTCGGACCGAGGCACATAAGTTAAATCCCGGCTCAATGATTCGAGCGCCGGATTAGCATTGCACACAGCGAGCATCTGTTCGGCGTACGCCTGCCAATCTGTCGCCAGTCTTAAGATACCGCCGCTGCGCAGTTTCGCCGCCGCAAGCGAGACGAAGGATGTCTCGATCAGGCGCCGTTTGTGATGGCGCTTCTTGTGCCAGGGATCGGGAAAAAACACCAATACCTCATCGAACGATGCATCAGCGATGTGCTCGCGCAGCACATCGACGGCGTCGCTGCAGATGACGCGCAGATTCTTGAGCGCGCTCTGCTGCGCGCGCAGCAGCAGCCTGCCCACTCCCGCCCGGTGCACCTCGATTCCCAGGTAATCGACGTCTGAATGGGCCTCTGCCAGGGCCCCAATGACCTCGCCGACACCGAAGCCTATTTCCAAGCAGCGCGGCGCCTCACGCCCGTATACGGCCGCAAGATCCAGCGGCACCGCCTCCAAGTCGATGCCGTAAGTGGGCCAGAGCTCCCGCAGCGCGCGCTCCTGTGCTTCGGTCGTGCGGCCGGCTCTCAAGACGAAGCTGCGAATGCGTCTGTGCGTCTGCATTGCTGCAAATTGTGCCTGATATGATGCTGGTATGCGCAATACCCTCATGCTCGCGTTCATCGCCGCGCTCCCGGTGCTGGCCGGTTGCGCCGGTTTGCCGCGTCATGTGCATAAGATCCCATCCGAGGCGTTTCAGCATCCGGAAACCACTACGCTCGGGCGCATCGTCGTCGCCGACGAGATCGGCAAAAACCTGTCCGGCTTCCGTTTGCTGTCCTCGGGAGAGGCGGCGCTGGCCAGCCTCATCACCTTGGCCGATCATGCCGAACGAACGCTCGATATTCAGTACTACATCATTCACGAGGATGAATCCACGCAGGAATTCCTGCATCACGTGCGCCTCGCCGCTGATCGCGGCGTGCGGGTGCGCCTGCTCGTCGACGATCTGAACACCGCGGGCGAGGATCGACGCTTCATGCACCTGAGCTCGCACGCCAATGTCGAGGTTCGCGTCTTCAACCCCTTTACCGCCGGAAGATTCTCGACCTTGACGCGCCTCATTGCGTCCGCGACCGATATACGGCGTATCAATCATCGGATGCATAACAAGCTGTTCGTTGCGGACGACGCGCTCGCCATTACCGGCGGACGCAACATCGGCGATCAATATTTCACCCTCGATCCACGCAGCAACTTTGTGGATTTGGATGTGGTTGCGGCGGGCGCCATCGTGCCGCAATTGTCCGCATCATTCGATCAATTCTGGAACAGCAAGTACGCCATTCCGATCGCCTCGGTGGCCTCGTCGGTGGATGCCGAGGCCAAATCTCCGCTCCCCATCGAAGCGCAATTCTCCGATAGCGACAAATGGCTCGAGCAAGAACTCAATGCGCAAAAACTGGAGCTGATTTGGGCGCCGGCGACGGTGCTCGCGGATCGGCCCGCCAAAATCGCCAGCGAAACCTCTCCTGAAGAGGAGCTCACGATCGCCAACGACATTACGGCGCTGATGGGCACCGCGAAACAGGAATTGAGCATCATTTCGCCCTATTTCGTTCCCGGCAAACAGGGCGTCGCACTCATTGCCAAGCTGGTCGAACGCGGCGTTAAAGTGCGAATCCTCACCAATTCCTTGGCGTCCACCGATTCTCCGCTGGTGGACATCGGCTATTCGCGCTATCGCGTGCCGCTGCTCAAGCTCGGCGTCGATTTGCGGGAGATGCGCCCTAAACTCGGCCAGAAGCACGCGCGCTTCCATCCTTTCCGCAGCTCCAATGCCAGCCTGCACGCCAAAGCTCTGGTGATCGATCAAAAAATCGTCTTCATCGGATCGCTAAACATGGATGAGCGCTCGGCAAAGATCAACAGCGAGCTGGGACTCGTGATCAACAGCGCCGAGATCGCACGTGAAGTCACGAGCCTATTTGACGACATCAGCACGGACGGCAGCTACAAGCTGCGGTTGGACCAGCACAGCCACGTCGAGTGGGTGAGCGGCGAGGGCAGCACGCGGAAAATCTGGCACACGGAACCTGGGACCAGCCGAACCGAACGCGTTTGGCTGAAAATTCTGACGCCTTTTGCGCCGGATGAACTGCTCTAAAGGAGATTGACGGCAGCGTTAGAGGATCGACTACGACGAAATCCGCAGCGTACTCAGGTATTCCTTCACTTTGGCGCGAAATCCCTCGCTGCTGGTAACGGTGGCGCCGCCCGCCAGCACCAAAATGAAATCGCCGCGCAGCGTGCGGTTCACTTCCTTGATGTAGTTCAAATTCACAAGACAGGAGCGGCTGATGCGCAGCATGGGTTGAGAGCGCAGCGCGACTTCCGCTTGCTGCAGGGTGCTGCGAGCATGGAAGTTATCCTTGCCGACTCGAATGACGACATAGTTGCGGTCCGCCTCGATCATTTCGACCTGCGTCACGTCGAGCACATGCAGATGGCCGCCCAGTTCGGCGAGCAGGCGCGCCTTCTCCTCGCCGGTGCCGCGTGCGCTGCGCTCGAGTTGCGCGAGGAGCGCCGCCAGCAGCGTTTGCCGTTCGTCGGTGCCGGAATTCAAATGACGCGGCCTGACGCGCGCGAGCGTTTTGCGAAAGCGCTCTTGGTCGAAAGGCTTCAGCAAATAATCCACCGCGCACACTTCGAACGCCTCGAGCGCGTAAGTATCGTAGGCGGTGACGAAGACCAAGGAGGGGAGCTGCGATGGCTCCAAAGCACGCGCCAGGTCGATGCCATTCAGCGGATCCATCTGAATGTCCAAAAATAAGATCTGCGGTTTCTGCATGCGAACGGCCGCGAGCGCGGCGATGCCGTCGCCGAACTCGCCTACCACACGCAGGTCATGTTCGGCTTCACAATACTCGCGCAAGGTGCGCCGGCCCGCGGCCTCGTCGTCGACGATGATGACATCCATCATGTGCCAAGCAGTGTCGTGGTATGCAGTTTGCTGCCGGCCGGGACCTCGCGCGTCGTCGGCGGCGACTCGCGTATCGCGGGCATGGAAATTTCGCTGATCCATTCGCCGCCGTGCGCGCCCGCCATCAGCGCGGCGTGGCCCTCGAATTGCACGGCCATGCGCTCGCGCACGTTCTTCAGACCGATGCCGTCCGCGCCGGCGGCCCGATCCAGCGCCATCGAATTGGTAACGCGCATCAAAATGGTTTCATCGACGAGGCGCACCGTGACTCTCACGATTACCGCGCCCTGGTGGCCCGCCATCCCATGAACCACGGCGTTCTCGATCAGGGGCTGCAGTATCAGGCTCGGCACCCACACGGCGGGTACTTCACCCGGGTTCGGCAGTTCGACCCGAAGCCGATCGGTGAAGCGGCGCTGCTGCAGCTCGAGGTAGAGCTTCGCAAATTGCAGCTCATCGGTCAGCCGCGAAAAATCACGCTCGCCGGCGTTGAGCAAGCGCCGCAGCAGGTCGGCGAGCTGCACCACCATGGATTGCGCGGCCTTCGGATCCCACTCGATGTGTCCGCGGATGGTGTGCAGCAGATTGAACAGAGTGTGCGGCGAGAGCTGCATGCGCAGGGCCGCCAAGCGGGCCGCGCTCCACTCGCGTTCCAGCGCCGTGAGCCGCAATTCCGAATCGCGAAAGCGCGTATACAACGCCAGGCCGGTGACCAAGGCCAGCCCGAATCCATACGAGGGCAGAAAACTCACGAAGCTGGCAAGCCACAGCGTCACCCAGAACGGATCACTCCATGCGCTGATCACATGTGAGAGGGGAGTGGCATGCGACTGGTCGGTGGCCAGGATGACCTGCGAGAGAATCATCACCGGCCATGCCAGCGCGGAGAACACCGACCCCAGAATCACCTGCAAGGGCAGGGCGATGAGGATGGGGCGCCACTGAACTTTCAGCGAAGCCCAAAATGACACCAGGAGCATGGGCAGCAGCAACAGGTGCTGCATCAGACGGGTGTCCCAGCTCGCAAACACCGTCACGTTGGTCACGCGCGCAATGCCTGCGCTCATGCTGTAGCCGTATAAGAGATTCGATACGGTCACATACGCCCAGAACAGGCAAACGATCCCTAAGAACTGGATCTGGCTCAGCCCTCCGGCAAAGCGCTGCGAAGATTCAGCTGAACGCAATCCGATCATCGGCCAAGACTACCCCAACTTGCCGTTTTTTGCGGTACCGGCCGGATGCCACGGGACGAAACCGTCGCAGATCGGGACGAACTCGACGTTCGGCCGCATACCAATGGGCCTCTCGAGGCGTCTTATGGGAGTGTCCAGTGATTCACCGAAGGAGAGATGCCATGACTCGATTAGCTACAACGATGCTGTTGCTGGGGGGGCTTGCCGGCCTCGCAGCGGCGGGTACAGCGGGAGCCGCAACTGCGCAGATCGATGCGCCTGCCGTGGTCGTGCAATACAGCGGCGATGCCCTCGTTACCGACAGCGGAACGCGCGCACTGTATCGCCGCCTGGCCCAGGCAGCCGCACAGGTCTGTCCCGCACTCAGCAATACACATTTGGTCAGCGAAGTGGTGCTGAAGTGTCGGCAAGACGCTCTGACGACCGCGGTTAAGAGGATCCACAATCAGCGGCTCGCTGCGTTGCACGCGTCCCGCATGACGAAATCAGGCTAAGCGGATGGCGCTTTAGCGGCCGGCCGCAGGATCCACGCGCACGGTACGCTGCACCACCGTGATGTCGCCATCCTGCGAGCTGGTCGCGTTCTTCGGGCGGCCCTGCTGCAGCTTTTTCGCGTCTGGCAGTTCTTCAGGCAGCGCATAGCTTTCGTCGAATACTTGCGCCGTCACCGGTTCGCCAGGCGCTTTGATCCGAAAGCGCAGACCGGCCTCCTGCATGCCGAGTGCGAGCACCACTGTGCTGCCGTTGCGCAGCGTCTGCAGCTTGGCGCGCAGCGGCCCCGACGGGGTCGCGATCTCAATCTCATGAATATTCGCGCTTGCCGGAAAAATCACGAAGGCTTTCGGCGCGTCGCGTGTCGATCGCACCTGCAGCTCCAGGTGGCCAGGGTCTGCGCTGCCGGCGTTTGCGTTTGCCGTGATTTGCGTCAGCTCCGGCGCGGCCATTTTCAAGACGGGCGCCTCCGCGAAATATCCTTTCAAGGGATAACCGGTGAAGCGATCGCGCGGCACCGGTTCGAACTTTAACGTCTCGTTCATCGCGCGCGGCAAGTGCAGCGATGCGGTTTGGACATACCAGTGGGCGCGGCCGCTGTCGGCATCGACCCAGTATTCGATATTCACGCGCTGCGGCCAGCTCGGCGAATAAGTCGGCAGCAACACCGTGATGCATATCGTGCCGAAAGTTGTGGCTGCGGCGATCAAGGTCAGGCGTTGGCGAGCCGCCCGCGTTGCGTTGCTGAGCAGCGGCAACAAAAAAGCGGCCGTCACGCACATCGTTACCGTACCAATGGGCCAGGCGGGCGCTCCGAGCGCGGGGTATAGCAGCAGCAGCAGCGGCAGCAGTAAACTCAAGGCTACGAGGCCGGGAAGGAGCGCGGCGAAGTCCGCGGCGCCTGGCGATGGCGTACGGCCCTTCATGAGAGCCCATGCGCTCGGCGCAAATCCGAGCACCGCTGCCAACGCGGCCAGCAGAACGATGTAACCGGCGGCAGGAATGATCAGGGCGCTGGCAAGTGCCAAGAGCGCGGCCAGCATGCTGGCGCCGCACCAAAATCCCCAAAAGCCCGCGCGTCGGGCGAACCACGCCGCGATGGCGGTTGTGCTCAGCAAAGTCAGGGCCGCGGATCCCACGTGCATCCACAGGGGGTGAGCAATCCATGAGGGCCCCTGAATGGGCGGGAGCCTGCCTAGCACCCGTAATAGCGCGAGCACGCCTATTGCAAGCGCGCCGCCCAGTACGACATTGACGAGCGTGCCAAGGAACCCATACGCGGCTTGACGTGAGCTCAAGTGCCCCTTACGAATCAACAGCACCGCGGCCGCGGCCAAGAGTACGAGCGCAGCCAGCGAAGCCGGCAGCACAAGCCCGATGCGCCAGACAACGACGGTGCGGGCAAACACGTCGAAGAACAGCGAGTCCGCGGCAGGCGGATTGATGTCAGTTGCGTTGGCGAGCGCCAGCAGGCTGCTCAAGGCATTCGCACCCTGATGCTGCATGGTGGAGGGCGAGGCATTCTCGAAGCTGTCGAGAGGCGTGTGATAGTAGGCAACGTCGCCGACGAACGCCAAGTTAAAGCCTTGGTATGACGCCGCCTTGAAAATCGTGAAGTCGGTGTTGTTGGGCAGCGTTTTGTAGATTACGTAGCACAGGGAGTTGGTGACGGGCTCGAGAATCGACCTGCCGTACAGGCGCATGAGCCACGCGTTGGCCGTGCCGGTCTCGAACATAAGGCTAGGCCCGGAAACACCGCGGGTGTCCATGTTGACCGCAGCCCAAATACGCTTCGCCAGCGGAGATTCGCGCGTGAAGAGCGAGGCGCCCAGCAATCCGCCTTCCTCGCCGTCGGTCACGAGCAGCACGATCGGATGCTTAGGTAGAGGCATGACGGAAAGAACACGCGCGATCTCGAGTAAATTCGCCACGCCGACGCCGTCGTCCGAGGCGCCGGGACCGGCTGGCACCGAGTCATAGTGCGCCGCCAGCATCACGGCGTCTTTGCCGCTCAATTCCCCACGCGTCGCGACAATGTTGGTGGGTGTGCCGCAGGCGCCGAATCCATTGCACGAAAGTCCCGTCTGCAGCTCGGTGGTATAGCCGAGCGCGGTCAATCGTTTGACGATCAGATTGCGCACTTTGACATCGGCCGCGCCACCCATGGGATGCGGCACGCCATCTCCCACCAACTCCTTGAGTATCCCTCGTGCCCGCGCCGCAGAGAACACGGTCGGCGCGGCATCCAACCCCAGCGGTGCCGGCGTGCGGTATGCGGCCAGCGTCGCAACCAGCAACAGCGCTGCGCCGATTCCGGCGATGAGGAGTCCGCGACTTCGACCGCTCATGATGATCAAGTCCGAGTTCGTTTTTCTGCCTGGTGGCGCTTGATGCCGTCGAGAATTTCCGCGTGGGCAAGTTCGACTCCGGACCAGCCCAACACCTTGACCCACTTGCCCGATTCGAGATCCTTGTAGTGCTCGAAGAAATGCTGGATCTGCTTCAGGCGGATCTCCGGCACGTCCTCGATGGTTTTCCAATGCGTGAATAGCGGGCAGATATCGTCGGTCGGCACCGCCAGCACCTTCGCATCGCCTCCGGATTCATCGTCCATGCGCAGCACGCCCAGCGCGCGACAGCGCACGACCACGCCCGGCAACAATGGAAACGGGGTATGAACCAACACATCGACCGGATCCTCATCGCCGGCGATGGTCATCGGCACGTAGCCATAGTTTGCCGGATAGTGCATTGCCGTCATCATGAAGCGATCGACGAACAGCGCGCCGGACTCCTTGTCTATCTCGTACTTGATCGGGTCCGAGGCTTGCGGGATCTCGATGATCACATTGAATTCCCGCGGCACGTGCTTGCCGGCGGACACGTCGTGAATGCTCATGCGTCGAACATACTCGCAACCGAAGAATAGGACTAGTCGATCGCAATCGAATGCGGCTGCACGCCCACGGCAAAGGGCGAGCCGGCGACAGCCGTGAGCGTGCCGGCGCTCAAGGTGTAGGCAGAGACATTGTTGGAATTGAAATTCACGGCATAGAGAAAATGCCCCGAAGGATCGATTGCCACCGCGATCGGCAGAGAACCGGCCGCAGCGGCCGATGACAGGGTCAGTACACCGGTGGCGGGCGTGATGGCATAGGTGGCGACTTGATTGGCGCTTTGCGCATTTGCCGCAAAAACATAGCTGCCGGTCGGGTCGACCAGCAGTGCTTCAGCGTTGGTTCCGGCCGACAGCGGCGAGCCCGAGATCGGCGTCAATCCGCCCGTGGTCGCATTGAGCTCATAGGAAGCAATCGTTTGGTCCGAATTGTTCGCGACAAATGCAAACGCGTCGGTGGGATCGATGGCAATCGATGCGGGTCCTGCACCCGAGGCGAACGGCGAGCCGGAGATGGCGCTCAGCATGCCGCTCGCCGGATCGATCAGGAATACGCAGACCGAGTTGCCGTTGAAATTGGTCGCATAGAGAAAATTGCCGTTGGGATCGACCGCCAGGGAGGACGGCTCCGCCCCGGTGCCGAACGGAGAGTCGACGATCGGCGTCAAGCTGCTGCCACTGATCACGAAGGCGGAGACAGTGTTGGAAGTCAGGTTCGCCACATAAAGAAAGTGATCTGTGGGATCAACGGTCACTGCACCCGGGCCGGTTCCCGCCGCAATCGGCGCTCCCACTGCAGTCAGCGCTCCCGTGGCGCTGATGGAATACACCGAAACGGAATTCGAGCCGCTGTTTGCGACATAGAGGAATTGTCCATTGGGATCGACGGTGAGCGCGGTTGGCGTGGTGCCGTTCGAGGTGAACGGCGATCCGCTCAAGGGCGTCAACGCGCCGATGTCCGGATCGATGGCAAAGCCGGAAATTGAGTTAGAGAGCCGATTCGCGACGTAGGCAAATCGCCCCATTTGGGTGCAGGAGACGATGATGTTGGTGACACTGGTTTTGTTGATCGTGCCTGAGCCATTGCGCACCGCGCAGTTCTCTGCCGGATTGGAAGGCTGCGTCATCACCGTCACCGAATAGGCGGCGCTGTTGTCGAGCCGCGTGCCGAAGCCAAAGTTGGCGCTGCCATTGAAGCTCAAGGAGTCGCCGCCATTGAGCTGCAGCACCAATCCGGATCCGCTCAACCCGGTCACGGTGCCGCCGACGGTGTATTTGGCGCCGCCTGTAATAGGGCAGCCCGTCAGAGAGAGCGCTGATGCGCCCAACGCCAGCCTAAACAATATCTTCACGAAGGGTCTCCGGAATATTTTACAACCTCCCTACTGCGACAACCGCGGCGCGAATTCATGCCCTCCATTTGGAGAATTTCACGTGAAGAAATGTGTAGTTCAAGGGCAAACGAACCGCCGACCGTGGCGCCGGCGATTCATTGTAAGCTTCACCTGCGGGTAGGGCCATTTGCATCATTGGAGCGACACATGCGTTATCGATTGCTCGGGCAAACCGGATTGTACGTTTCGGAGCTTTGTCTTGGCACCATGACTTACGGCGGCAACGGCGGAATCTGGGAAGCCATCGGTAAGTTGCAGCAGGCTCGAGCGCGAGCTCGTTCCATTGATGCAGATCAGAAATTGGGATTGATGGTATGGAGTCCCTTGGCGGGCGGGTTGCTCAGCGGCAAGTTCAGCAACGCCGAGGATAAGGGTCCGGCGGGCGCGCGCCGTGCCGCATTCGACTTTCCGATGGTGGACAAGCCGCGGGCGTTCAGGTGCGTCGATGCCATGCGCCCGATCGCGCTGGCGCGCAAGATTTCGGTCGCGCAGGTGGCTTTGGCGTGGCTTTTGGCCAAGTCTTTCGTAACAACTGTGATCATCGGCGCAAAAACCATGGATCAATTGCGGGACAATATCGACTCGACGCGGATGCGACTTGACGATGCGGAAATCAAGCAGCTGGACGAGATAAGCGCATTGCCGGTGGAGTACCCCGGATGGATGCTGGCATTTCAGGGGCAGGCCCGAGCCAAGCCTCCGGTGAAGGAGTGATGTCGCCGAAGCCCGACACAGGGGAAGCGTTGGTGAACCAAATCTCTCTGCGCCTCTCCAATCTCTGCAAAGGATAACCATGCCAATATTCCACTCGGACGATTTCAAACGCGCTGCGCTCGGCGGCGCGCTGCTCATCGCCGCCCTGATCCCGCAGATCGCCTCTGCGACATTGGGCCAGCCCGAGATAACGGTTCAGACCGACGTTGCACGATCGCACGCCGCGATCAAGTCTTCGGAGGATCGCAGCAGCTATCGCGTGCACGAAATCCAGTTGCCCTCAGGCACCGTGATGCGGGAATTCGTCGCGCCGAACGGCAATGTGTTTGCCGTGGCATGGCAGGGGCCGACGCGGCCTGATTTGCGTCAAGCCCTGGGCCAATATTTCGATGCATACTCCTCCGCGTCCCGCTCCAAATTATCGGATCGCCGCCACGTGCAGATTCGGCAGGGCGATCTGGTACTGCAAAGCGGTGGGCACATGCGCGCTCTTTCCGGGAGGGCGTATCTGCTGAGCGCCATCCCCAGCGGCGTCAATATCGGAGAGTTGCACTAGTGGCTTCGGTACACGCGCTGCGCTTCGGACTGCTTGGCGTTCTGTGTGTGTCTGCGGCGGCCTGCGGAGGCGGCGGCGGCGGCGGCGGCGGCGGCGCGAGCGGCGGCGGCCCGCCTCCGACCAACAACACGACCAGCGTGATCGTCGATGCGGGTCCCTTAAATATGAGCGTCAACACGCTGTTCACGTCCGTGACGGTCTGCGTGCCCGGCAGCACCACTAGCTGCCAGACGATCGATCACATTCAGGTGGATACGGGGTCTTACGGCCTGCGCATCCTGGCGTCGGTTTTGACGCTGACGCTGCCGGTTGAGACCTTGGCAAACGGAAATTCGCTGGCGGAGTGCACGCAGTTCGTCGATGGCTTCAGCTGGGGACCCGTTGCGGCGGCCGACATTCAAATCGCCGGCGAGACGGCGCATTCCCTGCCGGTGCAAGTGATCGGCGATTCCCGCTTCACCAATATTCCCGCAGGTTGTTCCGGCACCGGCGGCACCGAAGAGGACACGGTATCGGCCTTCGGCGCCAACGGCATTCTGGGCATCGGGCCGTTCGAGTTGGATTGCGGAGATTGCGATACCGTGGCGACTCACGGCCTGTATTACGCCTGCGCCACGAGTTGCACGGAGACGGCGGTGCCGAACAATCTGCAGGTACCGAACCCCGTTACGCATTTCGACGCCGATAACAACGGTGCCATTGTTGTGTTGCCCGCCGTCGCGGCGGGGGGCGCCTCCGATGTCATGGGTTCGCTGATCTTCGGCATCGACACGCAATCGGATAATGCATCCGGAAGCCAGACGGTATTGACCGTGAATGACAATGCGGAATTGCTGATGACCTTCAATGGTCAACCTTTGGCAAACAGCTTCATCGACAGCGGCTCCAACGGCATTTACTTCAATGACCCGAGCATCGCCACGTGTCCTGCACCGCCCGGCGATCCCTCGTCGCAAATCGTGAATTTTTACTGTCCGACGAGCACCCTCAACCTGGAAGTCAGCATCCAAGGCATGAATGGCGCCATGGCGAATAGCGTGACATTCGAAGTGGGCAACGCGGAAACCATGCTGCAAAGCAGTTTCGACGCGTTTCCGCAGCTTGCGGGCACCATTCCGCCCGGGAATGCCGGGTCCTTTGACTATGGTCTGCCCTTCTTCTACGGCAAGCGCGTTGCGGTTGCGGTGCAAGGTGCTACGACCACAGCCGGTACGGGACCCTACATCGCATTTTGAGCCCGCAGATCCGGCGGTTATCATCGCCTGAACAGGTTAGACTCCCGCCGATGAACACCACGGCGTCTTCCACCGCGGCCGGCACGTGTAATCTGCAGCTCGAATATCTGCCTTTGCAACGAATCGCGTCCCGGTCCTCATCGTGGTGGCAGGGCGTCCTCGGAATCGTCGGGTTC
This sequence comes from Steroidobacteraceae bacterium, assembly GCA_039924385.1. Lineage (GTDB taxonomy): Bacteria > Pseudomonadota > Gammaproteobacteria > Steroidobacterales > Steroidobacteraceae > Bog-1198. The sequence continues at coordinate 26,719 of JBDTAV010000097.1, read as the reverse complement.
GAGAAAACCCCGAACCTCGATTGCGCCCGCATCCCGGTGACTGCCAGCATGATCCCCTCGCTGTGCGCGAACGATCTTTGCGAAGTGTGGCGAGTTGATGGTCCCGAAGTTCGGTTATCCAGCGGTTCGGCACAATCGCGCGTGAGCTATCGCTTTTCGGATGACCTGTTGTTCGGCTCGCTCAACATCGCTGAACGGGCCGCCGACGCGCACAACGGGGCGGGCGCGCTGCAGCGCGCCACCGAGATCGCATACCAGGAAATTTTCGCCGTGCTCAATGAAACCGAGCATCGGCACCTGCTCCGCATCTGGAACTATCTGCCCGAGATCAATGCGCAGGCAGGCGGCGATGAACGCTATCGGCATTTCAATTCGGCGCGGCAAATGGCATTCCGCAAATCGGGGCGCGCGACCATGGGAACGGCGCCGGCTGCCTGCGCTTTGGGTTCGCCGGCCGGCAGCCCCCTCTCCATTTATTTTTTGGCCGCACGGCGTCCGCCGAAGATGATCGAGAATCCGCGCCAGACGAGCGCCTATCATTACCCTCCAAAATTCGGCCGGCACAGTCCGATTTTTTCGCGTGCCTGCATAGGGGGCGAATCCGGCGGCGGCAGATTATTCGTTTCAGGCACCGCCAGCATTGTCGGCCACGAAACCCTGCATCGCGGCGATGTGGTGGCGCAGACGCGCGAAACCGTGGTCAACATCGCTGCCTTGCTGGAGGAAGCCAATCGCATCGTCGGCTCGAGTCACTACTGCTTGAATGGCCTGAAACTCAAGGTCTACGTGCGCAAGCCCTCCGACCTGCCGGCCATTGAGGCAACCCTATCCGAGCTGCTGAAGCCCGCCGCTTCCATCGTGTACTTGCAAGCCGACGTCTGCCGTGAGGATTTGCTCGTGGAAATCGAAGCCGTCGGCTAAGACGCCGCCATCGCGAAATTCTTCAGCGCTCTAACGGCTTGTACGGAAAGGCCTTGTTCGGATAGGCGGGCGGCGGCGGCACGGGCCGCGGGTCCGCACTGATCTCTTGCTTCAATAAATCCAGCGCCGCTTTCAGCTGTGCATCTTCGCCTGCGAAAGTGCTGTGCGGAAGATTATCGATGACGACGTCCGGTTCGACGCCGCGACCCTCGATCAGCCACTGACCCTCCGGCCCGTAGACCCCAAGTTCGGCGGCGGTGGCGATGCCGCCGTCGGCTTCGAAGTTGCTGGCACTGAGCCAGATCTCGCCGCCCCAGGTGCGCACGCCGATCGTCTTGCCCAATTTGAAGCGGTGAAATCCTTCGGTGAACGCCTCGCCGTCAGACTCGGTTTCCTGATCGCATAGCACGACCATGTGGCCGCGGAACGCGTACTGCATATTCCACTCGGAGTCGCCGACACGCGGCTGCCAATAAAACCACGCCTGCCGCAGCAATTTCTCCAGCAACCAAGAGTCGATGTTGCCGCCGTGATTGTGGCGAACGTCGATGATGAGGCCCTGGCGCTTGTAGATGGGATAGTAGTCGCGCGCCCATTGATCGATGTCCTCAGCTCCCATCGCGCGCAGATGCACATAGCCGATTTTTCCGCCGGACTCCGCATCCACCTTGAGACGCCGGGTGTATTCCCACTCCGCGTAGCGCAGGTTGGTTTCATCGGCTGCCTTGATGGGCGTCGCCAGTACATCGCGAGTTTCTCCCGCAGATGATCTGACGCGCAGCAGAACCTGCGTACCGGCCTTGCCACGCAGCAGCGCCCGCTCGTCTGGGACGCTCAAGGCGCTTTCTCCGTTGATGCTGACGATGACTTCCCCGTCCTTGACCCGCGACTCCGGACGATCCAGAGGCGGCGCATTGTCCGGTAGATCCGGATCGTGCAAGTACACATGCTGCACCACAGAACCGCCCGCTTTTTCATCGCGCTTAAGGAGCGCGCCGAGCGCCGCCAAGTCGACTTGATCGGATGGTCTGCGCACATCGCCACCTCGGACGAAGATATGCAGTGCGGACAACTCGCTGACCATCTGCGCGATCACGTCGTTCAGCTCTTCGCGGTCCGACACCCGATCGACCAACGGCAGATAACGCAAGCGCATGGCATTCCAGTCCACGCCCTGCATGTGGCGATCGTAAAAATAGTCGCGCTCCAGGCGCCACGCGTCCAAAAATATGCCGCGAAAATCCGCGCGCGGATTCGTGAAGAAGGACCAGTCCTTTAAATTGATGGTGGATTTGTCGAGCACCTTCTGATCGGAGAAAGCGGCCGCTTTGATGTCGGAATCCACGATGTAGAAGTTGCGCGCCTTGGCAATCAGCAGCTTGTTTCGATCGAGTGAGATTTCAAAGCTCTTGATGTCGCTCGCGATGGTCTCGACTTCGTCGCCTTTGTTGGCGATTTCCAAACATTTCAGCGCAAATTTGCGCGTCGCGTCGTCGCTCGCATCCTGCCAGCACAGCCGCTTGTCTGTGATTTGCAAATGGTCATAGTTGCCGGGCGCCAGCGGGACTTCCGCCAGCCGCGACTGCAGGTCGCCAAACTCGATCCGCACTTCCTTGGAAGCTCTGGAACCCGAGACGACCGTGGCCGCGCTCGCTGCGCCGCCTCGGCGTTTTGTCGGCGTGTCGCCGACGGCGGTTTTCGGTTCGGCTTTGTCATCGCTCTTCGGCGCCGGGTTCGGATGGAGTTCATCGGCGGCCAGGAAAGGCGAGCGCAGTCCCGGCACCAAGGCGAGTTCGTAGATTTTGACCGGGCGATCGAAATGCGGTTCAGGTTGGCGCGCGCCCCAGGGAGAAACGACCGTCGTTTTGAGCGATCGGTCGGATAAGAAATACAACCACTTGCCGTCGCTACTCCAGGCGGGGCTCATGCTGTTGTACCGGTCGGAAGTGATGAATTGCGCCGATCCGCTCGCGACGTCGAGTAGGCTAATCTGCAAAAACTGATTCGCGGCAGTTTGCGTAAAGGCGAGCCAACGGCTGTCGGGCGACCAGGTGAGATTGTCGAAGTCGCCGAATCGGGACTGGGCGATGCGTTTATCCTGCCTCGTGCCGATGTCGTAAATCCATAGCTGCTGATCCTTGTCCCGATGCGCAAGCCATTTGCCGTCGGGCGACGGGACTGCGTCCCAGCGCAGCACTTTCGCATTGTGCGTCCACTGTTCCGGCGCACCCACGCCATTGGCAGGGTACTTCCAAAATTCGGTTTCGCCGCTTGTCGTCGAGAGCGCAACAATATGCTTGCCGTCGGGTAGGAAGCGCGCTTCCCGGTAGCGCACGCCAGGGTCGCCTGCAACCTTGATAATCCGGCCGGTCTTGACCGGCAGCGTGAAAACTTCGCCGCGCGCGGTGAAGATCGCTCGGGTCCCGTCCGGGGAGATGTGCACGCTGCTTAAATAATTGAGCGGCGTCTTCACCCAATGATCGCGCAATTGATCAAAGTCGGACGCGGTGGAAACGGGAATGATTTCCTCCTTTCCGGACTTCAAATCAAGCGACCAGAGATCCCCGCCGCTCGCGTACACCACGCGGCCCTCGGACAGAGAGGCGCTTGCGATGTCGAATCCACTCTGGTGGCTCTCCTGCCTGACATCGCGGCCTTGGGCGTCCATGGAGAAGACATTCATCACGCCATCGCGGTCCGATAGAAAATAAACCCGCTGATTCCAATACATGGGATTGCGAGACGTGCCGGTCCAATCAGCCGTCAAGGGCATCGCCTCGCTGCTGCCGTCGAAGCGCCACAGGCTTTCGTTGTAACCGCCTTTGTAACGTTTCGTGAAACTGGGTTGTTTTCTCCAGCGCGTAAAGATCAGCGTGTGGCCGTCGGAGGAGTAGACAGCCTCCGAGCCTTCGGCCAAGGGCACGATTTCCCAGCCGCCGTGCGCGTCGAGCAGCACGAGCTTGGGGTCAGGCAGGGTGGAGAAGCGGTTTGTGCTCACCATCAGGCGCCCATCGGGCGACCAAGCTGCCGGAGTCGAATCCCCATTCCACGTGCGACGTTCGGGAATACCGCCTGCGAGCGGCACCGTGTAGACCTCGCTCGGACCCTCGTATTGACCGACGAATGCGACGCTCAGCCCGTCAGGCGAAATGCGCGCCATGGATTCGATCCCTGAGTCCGACGTCAGCCGCCGTGCCGCGCCGCCGCGAATTCCAATCGACCAAAGATCGCCTTCGGAAGTGAACACCACGGTGTCGCCGTGCAGCGAAGGGTAGCGGTAATAGCCGCTGCGCCCTGCAGGTTCGCTGGCCGGCCGCGCGGCGGAAGCGGCGCAGCAGGCAGCCATGACGAATGCGGCCATCGGGAGGATTCTCTTATGCGGCATTCTAGCGGTCCCCATTGTTCTTCCAGTCGATCGTTGTGCCAATAGTTGCATAGGATGCCCGCCGGCTGATAATCGTGCTATTGGTAAGCCATTCCTTGGACCGAAACCGAGAAGCTAAAATGAACGACTCAAAGATGGACGCCGCCGGAACGGGTGCGCAGCATTATCGGTGGACGGAAATACCGCGGGAACCCATGAAAGGCGGCATCACGCGCCAACTGATCACCGGAGAGCGCATGATGATCGCGCATGTGCGCCTCAAGAAAGGCGATGAGGTTCCGACGCACTCGCACGAAAACGAGCAGATCACTTACATTCTCGAGGGGGCCCTGCATTTTTGGCTTGGACCCAAGGGTGACCGCGAGGTGACGGTGCGCGCCGGAGAAGTGCTGGTGATCCCCTCGAATCTCCAGCACCGCGCCATCGCGCTGGAGGAAACGCTCGACGTGGATGTCTTTAATCCGCCGCGGCAGGATTGGCTCGACGGAACGGATTCTTACCTGCGCCGCTGAGCGCACGCGCCGCGCGCCAGCGCGGCAAACGATACAAATACGCTGCCAATTGCGAGCCTAAACCGCTGGCGACGAATACTAGCTTGTCGTTCGAGGCACAGCCTGCGCAGCCATTCGAAGGCGCCACCGCGTGCGTCCAGTTGCGTTCCATGCGGAAATCAGATCAGAAGATGCGGCGGCACGCGCGCGTTCGCGGCGCGCTCGTAGGCCCTCGCGACCTGCAGCAGCAGGCCATCTTGATTGCGGGCGGTCACCAGGGTCATCCCCACGGGCAGCCCGCTTACCAATCCGGCCGGCACGGTGAGACTCGGGTAGCCGGCAATTGCCGCCGCACCGGCAATTTGCGAGGAACCGCCGCCGCGCCGATCGCCCCATACGGGGTCGATCAGATCGGCAGGTCCGTTGCTGGGCCCCACCAATACCTCGACGCCTTGCTGACCCAGCAGCGTGGCGAGCCCCTCGACGTCGGCCGTGCGCTTGAGCTCGGCCAGCGTCTTTTGATAGGCGTCGTCGCTCAAAGGTCCTTTGGCTTGCGCCATTTCGAAGATTTCCTGGCCAAAAACGATCAGCTCCTCGTCTGCATGCGCCCGATTGAACGCGATGAGATCGGCAAGCGTCCTGCATTCGACCTGGGCTGGATCCAGCGTAGCCAGGTAGGAGTTGATGGCGTCCTTGAATTCGTACAACAGGCCCTCGAACTCCGGTCCGCCCATCTCGTCGAACGTCTTCGGCGGCTTCAAATCCACGGTCACGGCGCCTTCCTGTTCGAGCACCGCTCGCGCGTCGGCAAATAGTCGTGCGGTGTCAGGATGCGCCCCCTGCGGCACGGGCATCACGCCGATGCGCACCCCGCGCAAGCGAAACGCTTCGATGTCGCTGCCGTGGGCGCCGAAGCCTAAGGGCCGCTCGGCGATTACGGACGCCAGAATTGCCGCATCTCCCACCGTCCTGCACATCGGGCCGGCCGTGTCCTGGCGGGGCGAAATCGGCACCACGCCCTTGCCGCTGACGACGCCGACGGTCGGTTTGAGTCCGACGAGGCCGTTGATGGAGGCGGGAGAGAGGATGGAGCCATTGGTTTCCGTGCCAATCGCCGCCGCGCAGAAACTTGCTGCGGCCGCGACGCCGGAGCCGGCGCTCGACCCGGACGGGTTTCGGGCAGGATCGTAGGCATTGCCAACTTGCCCCCCGATGCCGCTCCAGCCGCTGCAGGAACGAGTTGAGCGAAAATTCGCCCACTCGCTTAGGTTGGCTTTGCCCAGGATGATGGCGCCCGCGGCACGCAACCGGGCCGCGAGCGGTGCGTCGGCGCTGCGAAAGGATTTCGCCAGCGCATAGGAGCCTGCTGTCGTTGCCATCGGATCGCGCGTCTCGATGTTGTCTTTGACAATAATGGGAATACCGTGCAGCGGCCCGCGCAGCTTCCCTGATTTGCGTTCGGAATCCAGCGCCCGCGCGTCCTTGACGGCATTCGGATTGAGTGCCAAAACCGAGCGGTACTCCGGACCATGGTGGTCGAAACGCGCAATGCGCTTTAAGTACGCGTCCGTTAAGGCCTCCGAACTCACCGCGCCTGAGGCCAGCGCGCGCTGGAGCGTAGCAATGGACTGCTCGGTCGGGTCAAAAGCATGCTCAGCCGCGCTCAATTCGCCGACGGCGGCGACCAGCGACAGAGCCCCGGTTGTTGCAAGAAAACGTCGACGATCCATGAATTCTCTCCCAAAAGTTCTTTCAAGCAGGTGTGTGAGCTCGCAGCGCGTTCTCGGCGCGGACAGCAATTTAAATTATTTTCAGCCAAATTCTTTACAGTTCCCGGCGAATTTGTTACTTATTCGAAGCCGGCTATGAGATATCTCATATACCGACTACGCTAAATATAACGCTGCAGGGGATGAATACCAATGACAATGACACGACCGCGTCGATATCGTGTGTGGCGCGAAGTACTCGCGTTGCCCGCTCTTCTTGCGTTAGGGTTACCTGCGCACGCTCAAGTCACCCCTAAGGCGGCGGCCCCTGAGGACACTACGCTTCAAGAGGTCGTCGTCACCGGTTCGCGTATCGCACGTCCGGAATTCGACAATCTCGAACCGACGACCGCAATTGACTCCAAAACTTTCGACGCGCGCGGTTATCTCGACGTCGGTCAAGCCCTCAACGAACTGCCGGCATTCGGAGTTGCGCCCTCGAGCGCGGCCAATACGCAGGCCGGGTTCGGTGTCGCGCAAAGTTTCGTCGATCTTTATGGTTTGGGTTCGCAACGCACCCTGACCCTGGTCAATGGCCGCCGCTTCGTTTCCGAAAGTTCGGCAACCTTGAACAACTCGAATTCCAACACGGCCAATGGCGGCAACGGTACGCAGGTCGACCTCAATGTCATTCCCACCAAGCTGATCGATCACGTCGAAGTGATCTCGGTCGGCGGCGCTCCGATCTACGGCGCCGATGCGATCGCCGGCGTGGTCAACATCATCCTGAAAAAGGACTATCAGGGCCTCGACGTTGATGCTCAGGTGGGCGCATCGGGCCAGGGAGACGCGTGGAATTATCGGGCGCGAGTCTTGGGCGGCCAGAACCTGTTCGACGGTCGTGCAAACATCACCGCGGTGGCGGAGTTCACGAAGACCGACGGCTTGGTCGGTGCGTCCCGTCCGGTCTACGCATCCGACTTAGGGTTTCTGGCGCCGGCGACGCCGGGTAAGTTCAACGCCGTGCTGACACCGGCCAACTCGGTGCCGGCGGTGAGTTTCGGCGGCGTCCCGCTGGTGGATGACGCGTTCTTTTCGCCGGGGATCTTCGGAGTTCCGAATAGTACCCTTGGCGTCACGAACGGCGCCGGCCAAGTGACCCAGTTCGGACCCAACGGCCAGCTCATTCCCTACAACGTGGGTACTCCGACCGGCAATCCCATCTTCAACAGCGGCGGCGACGGCGAGCGGCTCTCGCAGGTCAGCAACCTGCTGGCACCAACCGAGCGCATCAATTTAGATACGCTGATGCACTTCCAGATCAATGATCGCATCAATGCCTTCGGCGAAGGTTACTTCTCCGAAACGCATGCGACGAATTTACTCGCCCAGCCGGCCTACAACACCGGTCTGTTCGGCACAGCCGGTACGCCCAACGGCAACTTCGTCATCAGCATCAATAACCCGTACCTGACTCCGACCGATCGCGGCTTGATCCAGACGGCGCTGAACAATTACGCGGCGTCATTTCCATTCGGGGGTCCCCTCTACGGCGGGGTGACCGCAGGGCCGGGACAGCCAGTGTCGTACCCGGCGTGGAATACCAGTCAGTTCTATATTTCCCGCGCGAGCGTCGACCTGCAAAGCGGCCGGGCGACCGACACCCAAACAGTGGCTCGCGGTGTGGCGGGGCTGAATGGCGACTTCACCTTTGCTTCAAGAAACTTCAATTGGGAAGTCTCGGTCAGCTACGGCGCGTCTGACAACACGCAAGTCACGCCGTCTTATGTGTTCCAGAACGCGGCCAATGCACTCAATGCCACGACCAATGCGGCGGGCCAGATCGTTTGCGCCGGCACACCGGTCAATGCGCCGACCACGACGGCATCGAGCACCTGCGCCCCGCTGAATGTTTTCGGCAACGGGTCGCCGAGTGTGGCCGCGCTGCAGTACATCACGCATCTGGCTTCGGTCGATTCCTTCAACACGCAGAGGGACACCAACGCCTTCATCGGCGGCGACATCTTGAAGGTGCCGGCCGGCGAGTGGAAGTTTTCGGCCGGATTTGAGAATCGCCGCGAATCGGCGAGCTTCAACCCCGACACTTTCTACACCGACAATCTGGGCCAAGCGCAGGTCACGGCGGTCGCCGGTTCGTACATCACCAACGAAGGCTATTTTGAGACGTTGCTGCCGATCTTCTCGCCGATGCAAGACATCCCGGGTTTGGATCGCCTCGAGTTGGAAGGGGCCGTGCGGCGTGTGGATAACTCCTTTGCAGGCACCGCCACGACTTACACCTACGCCCTACGGTGGTCGCCGATCGAGGATGTGCAGTTCCGCGGCAACAAGACCAAGTCGATTCGAGCGCCCTCGATTACGGAGTTGTTCCTGCCGTCGGCGTCAACGTTTTCATTCGCCAATGATCCCTGCGACAAGAACTTCGTGAACCAGGGCCCGGTTCCCGCGACACGCGCGGCGAACTGCGCAGCAGCCATTCCAGGCTACAACCCGGCGAACTTTACCTCGAATGTCGTCAACGCAACTGCCCTCGGCTCGACCTCGGGGAATCAGAACCTGCAGAGCGAAATCGCATTCTCCAAGACATTCGGTGTCGTACTGCGCCCGCGCTTCGTGCCGAAACTGAATATTTCGGTGGACTACATCGATATCGCGCTCAAGGACGCCATCGAGTCATTGACGCTGACGGATAATCTTGACGCCTGTTATGACTCGTCGAATTTCCCCAGCAATCCCTCCTGCACCGCATTTACCCGAAATGGTGCGGGTCAGATCACGAACTTCCACTCAGGCTACGTGAATGCGGGACTGTTGGAATTCACCGGCATTCAAGCGGCGTTGGACTACACCTTTGAGCTGCCCTGGGCTTTGGGAAGCTTGCAGGCCAGCGCGCATTACCTTGATACGCAGCGCCTGAAATCGCAGATTGCAACCGCCGCGCCGCTCGATATATCGGGGCAGATTGGTTACAGCAAGAACAAGGGAAATATAGATCTTCTGTACGCTAACGGTGGATTCTCGTGGGATTGGCAGTCCATCTTCATCGGCCCGGCGCAATTCAGCAACCAGAACACGCCAACTTCGCTGGATGTTCTGGGCGTGGGCTCATGGTGGCTCATCAACTCGACCATCGCCATGAAGTTCACGCCGGCTCTGCAGGCTCGAATGATCATCGACAACGTGTTCAACAAGCAGCCGCCATTCCCGGCAATCGCTGGCACGGGCGGCAATTTTGCGAACGCGACCTCGGTCTATTTTTCGGGAATTCTCGGACGCAGTCTGCAGCTCGAGGTGGACTATAAGTTCTACTAGACTGCTTGACCGAGACCGGTCGATGGGAAGGGCGCCGCTGGGCGCCCTTCTTTTTTCGACGCCCCATGCACCCCGTCGGCTTCCTTCGGAGGCCCTGAATCGGATCACGAGAGCGATCAGTTTGCCGACAACATCGCGGTCAGGATCGGGAGCGCCGATTTGGATCATGGAAATGCCTCGATCATTCTCGTGCGCGCTCGAAGCAGCCACCACATACCGATCCCCGTGGCAGCTGAAATGAGCGCCACCCATTGGGCGTTGCCGAGACCTAAAGCCACCACGGGATTACGCTTGATGAATTCGACGCTGAATCGAGCAAGAGCGGTCCAAATGAAGTAATGAGCGGCTACCAAACCAGCCGGACCGCCGCGCGCGCCGCGGCGCCAGAGAAAAGCGCCGATCAACGCAGCCCCGGCAAACTCATACAGCGGCGTCGGATGCACCGGCACCGTGGTCGGCACAAGACCATGCGGAAAACTCATGCCCCACGGGAGCTCGGTCGGGATCCCATAGTCGCCGTCGCCGGAGAAGAAGCAGCCCAAACGACCGATGCCGTAGCCGAGCGCGATGCCGGGTGCCGCGAGATCCATGAGACAGAGCGTTGAGACGCGATTGAGGCGCGCGAGCAACGGGAAAATGGCGGCCACGCCGATGGCCGCGCCATAGGACACGAAGCCGTTCTGACTGAGGAAATCCGCCGGATGGCGCAGGAACTGCTCGGGATAACAAACCACCATATACAGCTTCGAGCACACACCGCCCCAGGCGACGATGATGAACAAGCTCGCGAGCATCCGGCCGGCCGACGCCGGCGATTGCAGGCGGCGCGCATTGGCGACCGACACTTGATAGGCAACCACACAGCCAAGCGCCACGCATAGGCCGTACAGCGCGAAGGTGATCGGACCTAAATGAACGAAGGGCAGCATGGGTGCCTCACTGCTGTGTGCCGGTGAAGGTGCCGGTCAAGCCGGCGCCGCCGGAACCGAAGCTGCCCGAGACTAGTGTGCCGCTGACGCCGGTGGTGCCGAGAGTGCCGTTGAAGGTCACCTGCGAGGAGTTGGTCGAAATGATAAGCGTGCTTCCCGACCAGGTTCCTGTGCAAGCGGTGGCGACAGTCTGGCCCCCGGCGGCCACGGGCACGAAGGTCACATTGCAATTGCTAACCTGCCCGCCGCTCGCCAAGGCGAAGCCGAACGTACCCGTGTAATTTTGCGCCGTGTCGGTTTGCGCCGTTATCGTGCCGCGGTACGTCGGATTCGTGTAAGGCGCCGCAGGGCAATCGCTGTTAGTGGCCGTCACGGTGAGCTGCGCCGTGGCCATGACGGTGGTGCCGCCTTGAGTGAATGAGCCGGTAATTGTGATCGGACCGCCGGCCGTGACACCGGTCGCGAGGCCGCCGGGATTGCTGATGGTGGCGATCGCCGGCGCAGCGGAGGTCCAGGTTGTCTGGCTGGTGACTATCGACGTCGAGGCATCGGAATAGGTGGCAGTAGCTGCGAACTGCTGCGAAGCGGCCACCGCCACCGAGGCGCTCGCGGGCGTCACGGCGAGCGATGTGAGCGTCGGCGGTGCGTTCACCGTGCAGGTCACCGCGACGGTCACGGCTGCCGAGGCAATCGTGCCGGTCGCATTGCTCCCGAGTGTGCAGCTAGCCGCTGAGGGTTGCGTCGTGATGGTCACGGCATAAGCGCCGCCGGTTGCAATCGCTATATTGAAATTGAAACTGCCGTTCGCCGTCACTGGCAACACATCGGTACCGTTGTCCGCGAGGGTCAAGCCGGTGTTGCCTGAAGTGAGTCCTGTCACGGTCACTCCGACATTGAACTGGGTCGACGTGCAATCGACGGAAACGTTCGAGGCCGAGGCGCCCGGCACGGTGCCGCCGCCATTCGAGACCGAGCAGTTTTGGTCCGTCGGCTGTGTGCACACAGTGACTGCGTACGCGGCGTTGTTGGCGGAAGTACCGGAGAAGGTGAACGCGCCATTGGCGGACAACGTCAAGGCATCGCCGCCGTTATCTTCCAACACGACGCTGGCGCCAGCGGCCAATCCGGCCATGCCGCCGACCGTGTAAGGCGCCGGCACGCAGGTGACGTTGTCGGTCACGTCGGCGCCGTTGATGACGCCGACCGCATTCGAACTCAAGCTGCAGGCGCGGGCCCTTGGTGACGGACGACGTCGTCTCGCGATCCATTTATCTCATCCGCAAGGCTCTCGCCGTTCCCGGCTCCGCGACCAAGGCTCGCTGCGGGACCAGCTTAAACTGGTTTTCCGCGATAAGTTTGGCGAGATCCTTTGGAGGCGTTATGCTTGAAGTCTTGCGGGCGTCGTATAATGGTAATACCCAAGCTTCCCAAGCTTGAGCCGTGGGTTCGATTCCCATCGCCCGCTCCACTATGTTAACTACTCGAGGCGACGTGAGACAACCAAATTGTCCCTAAGTCGTTGATCTAGATTTTTATTCAGTCGATCCTCAGGCTTCGACGCTGAAGCCCGCAGTTGCCTCACATAGCCCTACTTCGCCCCAGCATTCGCACGGGGCGAGCGCGAGGCGCTAAGGCTCTCGGAACCCGGCATAAGAGACGGTAATCGAAGCGGGTATATATTCGTTTTTCAGATTCGGTTCCGGGGTACGGGGCCGACAGGCTGGGGATGCTGAAGGAGTACGTATTCTCCAACGAAATTACGCGCTACCTCGAATTCCTTCGTATGCTCCATGCCCTTGTCTGCGTCCGATAAGGACTTCGCACAGAACTTCGTCACCGATAATTATGGTTGGGCGCTCGATCTTTTGGATCTGGAGAGATTAAGAGCGCAACTCGTCGGACCGCAACGTCACCTGATCGCGCAGCACCCGACAGTCGATCCAGGAGGTATTTTGGCGGTCGCGGCCAGCCCTGCTATCGAGCGCATTGGGCGGATCCATCGCTACGGTCAGAGCCACACTGCGCAGGTCTATAACCTCCTGCTGTCGGGCACGAAGTTGCTCGCCGTGGGTAGCGGCGGCTGGGGTGGGTCCATCGACTACGACGATATGGCTGGTTCGCTCCGCCGTGGTTACGTCGCGACTGCCACAGACGATGGTCGTCCAGCGCAGGCTTGCAGGAAGCACTTAGGCGAGGCGGACGTCGACCCCGCGGCGCTTCAATTCCGCCACCACGTCGAGAGGCGCGCCGCTGTCGGTGATCAGCATGTGCAGCTGATCGACGCGCGCGATTAGTGAAATATTTCGGCGCATCAGCTTAGAGGAGTCCGCGACGGCGACGACCTGACGCGAGATCGCGATCATCTTGGCGTTCAGCTGCGCTTCGGGCAGATGGGGTGTCATCACGCCGCGTTCGGGATCAAGCCCGTCGGCGCCCAGGAACAGCCGGTCGGCCTGCAAGACGGCGAGCGCAGCTTCGGCCATATGTCCCGACAGGGAATTCGACTCGGGACGTAGGATGCCACCGGGCATGATGAGGCGCACGAACGGTACGTCGGCGAGCAGGGTGGCGATGTTCAAGGCGTTGGTGATGACGTTGAGCGTGAAACCTTCGAGCTTGCGGATTTGTTTGGCAATCTCCGCCGTGGTGGTACCGGAATCCAGAATCACGGTTTCGCCGCTTTGAATCAGTGCAACGGCAGCTTTGGCGATGCGGACTTTCTCGGCGTGATGCAAGGTGCGCTTGACCGCCAGAGGTCGATCATTGTCGTCTTCGCTCAATAGCGCGCCGCCGTGCGTGCGTTCCAGCGCGCCGTTCGCTTCGAGCGCGGTTAGATCGCTGCGGATCGTCACCGCAGATGTGACAAAGCGGCTGGCCAAGGCTTCCACGGTGACGCGGCCCTGCTCCCTTAATAATTCCAGGATGCGGTGCCGGCGCTCGCCGACCAACAAATCCAGCTCGGTTTCTTGCGAGGCCGAATCTGAAGCGTGCGTCTGAGCAGTGTCGAGGTTCGGTTGTTGCATCAAGCCTGATTCGCTTCGAGCAGGAGAAAGCCTTGGAAGTTCACTGCCAGCCGATGACGGTCGGCGGGTGCCGTGAGCTGTCCTAGGTCCCGGTCATTAAAGTAGTCGCGAATCCGATACCTCCCCGCCTGCAAACCACGAAGCGCCACATCACCGCTGAAGCGATCAGCGAAGAACGCATAGTATAAGCGGCCGGACTTCTCTATGGCGTGGGTCTCCGGCTCATCGAAACCAATGTCGTAGAGTTCGCCGCGATAGGTGCCGAGCGGCAGCATTTTCTCTTGGTAGAGCGCGATCCACTTGCGCCACTGCACCTCTTTCTCCGGCGTGAGCAGGAAAGAATCCTTCGGTTTCGGATCCACCGGCCAGGTGAACTTGGTTGAGACCACTGCGCCTATCCCCACCGTGGATGCGAAATCGTTTTGGTTGTCGCTGAGCTCCACGTGATCGCCGGCGAAGGGCGCGCTAGCCCCCATCAAGCCTTTCAGCGTTTTGCCTTTGAGGCGCACCTGCCAAGAGTTCTCTGGGTCCGAGGCGGGCGCCTGATTCATGTACGGAAAATTGAAAGCGGAGTAGGCCGTGCCGCAGGGACAGATTTCCACGACGGCGTCCGGGTCGGCTTGCAGCGCCGCCTCGTACATGGCGCGATAGAAATTCTGCAGGCCCTCGACGGATTCTTCCGGGCGGGCGTGTTTGTGCGCGGGATTGAAGCAGGGCGCGACGCCATTCAAATGCTGGCCGTCTACCTTAAGGCCGGCGAAACCCCAATCGCCGATGAACTGCGTGATCAGCGCCTGGGTGTGCGCGATTGTGGGCGCGTAGGCGGGGCAGAGATAAAAACTGTTCCACCAGGAAATCTTTTGGACCGAGCCTTCCTTGTCGAGCAGCAGCATGTCGGCGTGATCGTGCAGCGCATCGGCACCGGGTGCGACGGACAACGGGGAATACCACAGCCGCGGCTTGAGGCCCTGCGCGCGAATCGAAGTGACCAAGGCGCGCAAGTCGGCTTCGCCCTTGGGATACTTCACCGGATGAGGCGTCCAATCGCCAATCTTGGCCTGCCAGCCGTCATCGATGACGGCCCATTTCAGTCCCAGATCCTTCACCTTAGGCAAAGTGTCAATGATCAGTTTGGTGGTGCAATCGCGCTCATAGCCCCAGGCACACCAAATGGGCTCGTAACTGGCGGGGCCGGCGTGCGCGGGCTGCATGCCCCGATCCGCCATGACTTGTCGGTAGGTGGTCAAGGTCGCGAAAT
Source organism: Steroidobacteraceae bacterium (assembly GCA_039924385.1). GTDB lineage: Bacteria > Pseudomonadota > Gammaproteobacteria > Steroidobacterales > Steroidobacteraceae > Bog-1198. The sequence continues at coordinate 11,670 of JBDTAV010000097.1, read as the reverse complement.
GATCGCGCTGGTGCGCGGAGATAAAGGTGTCGAGCGTGGCAAAGCCGGCACCGGCGTCGAGCGTACGCTTGTCGCGCGAACAAACGGCAACGCGCACGCGGCCGTGCTGCTCTTGCAGCGGCAGCGACACCAGCTTCGGCACCGTTTCCACGTGGCCGACGGCCAATCCGGCATCGTGGCGCCAGACATCGACGATGGGCGTGCCGCCGCCATAATCCGATGCTTCCATGCCGAGGAAATTGTCCTGTTCGAAGCCGGGCTTCACCGCCTGCACCCAATCACGGCGGTCTTCGTAGGTCGCACCCGAATAACTCCAAAAGGCCCTGTCCGGCCTCCCGGCTTGGACTACGTGATCCCCACAGGTCCAGCCGAGCAGAGCGAGGGCATTGCCCGAGAGGTTTTTGTAGGAGGCGCGAACCACGGCAAAGCCGGGATAGCGATCGTACAAAGTGACCGTCAGCGTCTTTTCAATTTTCTCCGCTGACTGGCCGGACAAGGTGATTCGCCGGCCGCGGCCATTGGCGTCGTTGATGGCATCGAGTGCGGGATGAGGCTGCAGCACGAAGTTCGCGAGATGCTTGCCGTCGGCTCGCAGCAGATACTCGCTGGCGTCCCACGAGGTTAGCGCTGTGCGGCGGCCGCCGACCACGCGCGAGACACGCGCATGTAGATTGGAATCCCATTCGAGATGAATGGCTGAATCGCCGAAGCTCGCCGCGGCGGCGGTGGGCCCCGCGGTGTCCGTCGACTTCGCAGGCAGTAGGCCATGACGCAGGGCGAGGGCGAGGGCGCCGGCCAGCTGCACGAATTGTCGACGGTTGGTATTGCTCACGGCGTGCCTCGGGACTTTAGTTTTCATTGTACCGCTTGACAGCAGCGAAAATAATAATAATATGAAACGCAAGAATACGAAAGTTTAATAGGGGTAATTCTGTCGTTTTATTTCGTTATGTCTCAAACGCGCCGCGTTCGAGGCCTTGCGTCTATATAAAAGAATGGGAGACACAGCGTGCCGAGCCTCAAGCAATTGATCGCGATATGGGCCTTCCTTGCCTTAAGCATGAGCGCAGCCGCCGCGGATTCGCCCGGCATCGACACGCCCGGAGGGGATGCGAGTGCGAAGGCCGCAGCTCAAGGGTCGGAATTGACCGAAATCGTCGTCACCGGCTTGCGCGCGAGTTTGGAAAAATCGCTGGACGTCAAAAAGAATGCCACGGTGGTGCTCGATTCCATCAGCGCCGAGGAGCTGGGTCGGTTCCCGGATGCCGATGTGGCGGACTCCTTGGAACATCTGCCGGGCATCACCATTAGCCGCACCACCGGCGGCGAAGGCGAGAAGGTGACGGTGCGCGGCTTCGGTCCGCAGTACAACATCGTCACCTACAACAACCGCATTCTCGCGACCGATGACGACGGCCGCGATCTGGCCTTTGACGTGCTGCCCTCGGAAGTGATCGCGGCTGCCGACGTATTGAAATCGTCGGAAGCCTCCGCAATGGAAGGCAGCATAGGCGGCACTGTGAACTTGCGCACCGCCAGTCCGTTCGAGCACACCGGTTTCCACGCCGGCGTGCATGCCGAAGGCAACCGCAATCAGATGTCGGATTTGAACGGCGAGAAATTCTCGGCGTTCCTTTCGGATACCAATGATTCAGGGACGTTGGGATTTTTGATCGGCGGCGTGCACTCAGATAATCACACGCGCACCGATTCGTTGAACGCTTACAGCCAGAACATCTATGGACCCGGGTTTTATCCCTTCGATGCTGTCGATACCTCCGGCGGCGCCGTGCCATTGGTTGCGACGCCCTGCTGTATCACCTTCGGTTCGATCTTCGACAACAAGAAGCGCGATGCGTTGTCGGCAAGCCTCGAATGGCGTCCGTCGGACACCTTAAAAATCGTGGCCGACGGCTTGTGGACGCATTTGCAGGATCCGCAGATCGGATACAACCAATCGTATTATTTTCCCTACGGCACTGATCAAAACGGTAATCCCACCTGGTCGAACCCGACCATTCAAAACGGCTTGGTGACCGCGGTCACCTCCAATAACTTTACGCCCGAGATCGTCAACAACACCATCGATCGTAATGTCGTCACGACGGAATATGGAGTGAAGACCACCTGGGAGCCGACCGATCGGTTCAGTTTAACTTTCGATGCGTATCGCTCGACCGCGAACCGGCCGGAAGGCGGCTTGGACAGCTTCGTGACCGCAGGCTTGGTGTCGGACACGCCGTTCTCGCCCGACCAGCTCACCGTCACCGACACCTCGCATGGTCTACCAAGTCTCAATGTTACGATTCCACCCAGTCAGCTGGGCCTTACCGCGTGTCCGGCGGGAACCACGAGCACCACCAGTCCGGGTTCCTGCTCGTACACGGCGTTGATGAATTCGGGCTTCTTGAACAACAACAAGTATTGGTCCACGCACTACGACGGCTTGAACGGTTATTCAGTGCACGATCAGGTCACGGGATTCACATTGGACGGCAGCTACAAGGCGGGGTGGGGATTCATCGACAAGCTGTTGTTCGGTGTCGGCGAAACCACGCGCGACAAATCGCGCGCCGATATCAGCAACGATTGGAACAACGGTTCGGGCGAGTACGGTAGCTTGTATCAAACCGCGGGTTGCCCGGTACAATGCGATCCGTACAGCTTTGCCTCGCAAGGCTTCAACGTGATTTCCTTCAACAGCCCGCCGAATTTCATGCAAGGCGCGGGCGGCTCGTATCCCGGCGTATTGCCGCAATTGAACGTGGGCCAGTTGCTGGGATTCTTGCAGAGCCTGAACGGCAAACCCAATCCGTTTTTCTGTTCATCGCTGCCTTGCGATACGCCGTTCGATTATTCACAGTTCTTGCCGCAAGCGAATCCATTCAACTCCTACCAGGTATCCGAGCGCACCACCTCGATCTATCTCGAGAGCGTGTTTGCCGGCAATAACTGGTCAGGAAACGTAGGCGTGCGTGTAGTGCGCACCACCACCGATGCCACGACGGCGCAATCCGTTCCAGTGTCGCTATGGACACCAACGGCGGCGAATTCAACACAGACCTATAATGTGCAGTACAGCGCCGCGACGTCGTTTAATGAGAAGGCGACGTATACGATCGCACTGCCGTCGCTCAATTTGAGTTATTGGTTGATGCCGCAGACCCTGCAGTTGCGCGGCGCGGTGGCGGAGACGATTTCGCGCCCAGATCTCAATCAATTGGCGCCGAATGCCACCAACAACGCCATCAACGGCGATCCGTCATTGTTCTACTCGGGCACGGCGGGATTGAAGCCCATCAAGGCATGGTCGGCAGACCTGTCTTTGGAATGGTATTACCACCCGCACTCGGCGTTGACGGCGGCGCTGTTCGGCAAGAAGGTCACCAACGACATCTACACGGCGGTGCAAACCAACGTGGACCTTGGCACCGTCGAGTACATCGGTGGACCGCCGGGCACGGTGCCGGGAACGCCGTTCCTGTGGACCATCACGGCGCCGGCGAATGGCGCGAAGTCGACCTACACCGGCATCGAATTGAGTTGGCAGCATTTCCTCGACATGGGGTTGGGCACGCACGTGCAGTTCACGCATACCTGGAGCAAGGGCTACGACCAATTCGGCATTTCGACCGGCGCAGTGAATGCCGCGCCGCCGACCACCTTCTCGTTGAGCTTGATTTATGACAAGGGGCCGTTCAACGCCGACATCAACTGGGACTACACCTCGAAATACACTTATGCTTGCTCACAGTGTACGGAGGTCCCCGGGTTCCCCGCGATTTCCGATCCGTTCTCCTGGGTCACCGCCAGCGCGCACTATAGAATCGGGCATGGATTGGAGGTATACGTCGAGGGTAAGAACTTGACCAATGCGATTGCGCGCACCTACCTCAACGGCAATTCCTTGTTGCCGTGGGCGCCGGGTCAGTCCATCGGTCAAAGCGCCAGCGGCGTGGGTGCCGGTTACAGTGCCTATGGGCGAACCTATGTGCTGGGCGCTTCTTACCGGTTCTAATTCGTGAACACCAAACCCTGGTTGCTGTACGCGCTCGTCACGACCGGGTTCTGGGGAGTGTGGGGCGCGTTTGCGGAATTTCCGACGCGGCACGGCTTCCCGGACACGTTGGTCTACGTCGTGTGGGCGCTTACCATGATTCCGCCGGCCCTGTATGCCATGCAACGTGTAGGGTGGCAAGTCGCCCGTGACTCGCGCTCGGTGTTTCTAGGATCGTTGATCGGATTGACGGGTGCCGGCGGACAGATGCTGCTGTTTCACGCCGTGCACACCGGTCCAACGTATTTGATTTTCCCCATCATTGCGCTGTCGCCGGTGATCACCATCGCTCTGTCCATGGTCTTCTTGCGCGAACGAGTCACCAAGATCGGCGGCTTCGGTGTGGCGCTGGCGCTGCTGGCGTTGCCGTTGTTCAACTACGTGCCGGGGGCTGAGGCGGATGCGGGCGCACCGCAGGGCGTGGCGTGGTTTTTCTATGCGCTGATCATTTTGCTTGCCTGGGGCGTGCAGGCGTATTTCATGAAGCTGGCCAACAGCAGCATGAACGCCGAGAACATCTTTTTATACATGACGCTCACGGGACTGCTGCTGATCCCGATTGCCTTGAGGATGACCGACTTCTCGGTGCCGATCGAATATGGCTGGCAGGGACCGGGATTGGCGGCCATCACGCAGATCTTGAATGCCGTGGGCGCGTTGACGTTGGTCTATGCCTTTCGTTACGGCCGCGCATTGGTGGTGGCGCCGCTGGCCAATGCCGGCGCGCCGTTGATTACGGCCGTCGTGTCGATGGTGATCTTAAGCGTGATGCCGAACGGCGTGACGCTCGCTGGCATTGCGCTGGCCTGCGTGGCGGCCCTGTTGCTCGCCATCGAACCGGAAGAGAAGGCGCCGGTGGCGAAGCCGGCATGAAGGCGATGCTCGATCTCGTTGCGCTGCACAAATCCGGCGCTGCCGTCGGCATCTATTCAGTGTGCTCGGCGCATCCCTTGGTGCTCGAAGCCACGCTGCGCCTGGCGGCGCGCACGCAAGGTATGGCGCTGATCGAGGCCACGTCGAACCAGGTCAATCAAGACGGCGGCTACACCGGAATGCGGCCGGCGGCATTCCGCGAGCGGGGGTACGCGTTAGCTGATTCGGCGGGCCTGGCGCGCGAGCGGGTTATTTTGGGCGGCGATCATTTGGGCCCCAACGCCTGGCAGAAGCTGGACGCGGCGAGGGCTATGGCGAAGGCCGGCGTGATGGTGGCCGAGTATGTGGCGGCGGGATTTCGCAAGATTCATTTGGATTGTTCGATGGCTTGCGCCGGGGATCCGCCATCTTTGAGCGATGAGCTGATTGCCGAACGCACGGCGACCTTATGCGATACCACCGAGGCGGCGTGGCGCGGAGCGGGCGGTGAGGCGCCAGTCTACATTATTGGTTCAGAAGTACCCGTGCCGGGCGGCGCGCACGAAACCTTGAGCGAGCTCGCGGTCACGACGCCGGCGGCCGCGCAAGCCACGATCGATGCTCATCGTGCCACATTTATGCGTCACGGCCTCCAGGACGCATGGCGACGAGTGATCGGCCTGGTGGTGCAGCCGGGCGTGGAGTTCGACCATCATCAGGTCATCGACTATCAGCGCTCGAAAGCTGCGGCTTTGAGCCGTTGCATCGTGCCGGTGCCGGGCATGGTGTTCGAAGCACATTCCACGGACTACCAAACACCTGATGCTCTCAGGGCGCTGGTGCAAGATCACTTCGCCATCCTTAAAGTGGGACCCGGCGTGACGTTCGCGTTGCGCGAAGCTTTGTGGGCTTTGTCGGATATCGCCGTGGAAATGGATCTATTGCCGGATGCGTCGCTGAAAGACGCGGTGCTGGAGGCGATGCGGCGGGAGCCGAAGCATTGGCAGCCCTATTATCTGGACCCTGCTCGGGAGGAATTCGATTTGCAATTCAGTTTGAGCGACCGCATCCGCTACTACTGGAGCCTGCCGGAGGTGGAGCGGGCTTGCACACGCCTGCTCGAGACATTGGAGGGTGCCGGTATGCCGCTGACCTTGATCAGCCAATATCTGCCCTTGCAGTACGCGGCGATCCGGGACGGCCGTTTGAAAAACAACCCGCGCGCACTGGTGCTAGACAGTGTCGAGCAAATATTGATTCACTATGCAGCGGCGTGCACTCCGGCGGCCGCGCAGCTGCGCGCCGCGTACTCTTAAGGACAGACATGGATTATTTTGGACTAACGCAGGCTGCGCTCGAGAAGGCGGGCGGCTATTGGACCGCGCGCGAAATCTCGCAGCAGCCCGCGGTGTGGGTTGACATCGAGCGCTTGATGGTCGGCAACGCGGCAGCGCTGCAGGGATTTCTCGACCCACTGCTGCGCCGCGCGGACTTGCGGCTGGTGTTGACCGGCGCTGGGACGTCTTCGTTTGTCGGCGAGTGCCTGGCGCCGAGCCTGAACCGCGCCGGATTCACGGCAAATGCGGTGTCGACCACCGACTTGGTTGCATCACCTTATAGTTGGGTCCGGAAGCGGGAGCCGACGCTGCTGGTATCGTTTGCCCGCTCGGGCAACAGCCCGGAAAGCGTGGCGGCGGTCATGGTGGTGGAGCAAGCCGTGAGCGAGTGCTACCACCTCATCGTTACCTGCAATCGCGAAGGGGACCTAAGCCGGCGCGCGCAGGGGGCGCGCAACGCGCATGTGCTGATACTGCCCGAGGAGACCAATGATCGCGGCTTCGCGATGACCTCGAGTTTCTCCGGCATGTTGCTGGCCGCTGCGACGGCATTTGGATTATTGCGCGACACGAACGCGTCGCTGTATGCGCAATGGGCGCGCGATATCCTCGGTATGGCGTTGCCGCTGGCGACCAGCCTCGCCGGCGCGGGGTTCGAGCGAGTGGTGTATCTGGGCAGCAATGAGTGCAAGGGCTTGGCGCGCGAGGCGGGCTTGAAAATGCTTGAGCTCAGCGACGGCAAGGTCATCACGCTGGCGGAAACGCCACTGGGATTTCGGCATGGCCCCAAGACGATCGTCAACCGCAAGACATTGGTGGTGATGTTCCTGAGCAACGAGCCGTATGCGCGGCGCTATGAGATCGATGTGCTCAAAGAATTGCGGGCGGATGGAATCGCAGCACGGGTGGTGGCGATCGATGCCGGAGGCGGCGAAGATGCGGCGCACGTGGAACGGCTTCCAGTGCCGGGGGCGGCAGCGGCAGCGGATCTCGCGTTGTGTTTGCCGTATGCCGTGTTCGCGCAACTGTTGGCCTTCATGCAGTCTCTGGCACTAAAACTTAAACCCGATCTGCCGAATGCGAAAGGTGTGGTCAATCGCGTCGTGCAGGGCTTCGACATCTATCCCTGGGGTCCGACCCGATGAAGACGTTTCTCGGGGTCGACGGGGGCGGCACCAAGACCGACTTTCTCCTGATTGATGAGACGGGACGCGAACTGGCAGCGACGCACGCCGGCTCTGCTTACTATCCCGAGATCGGAGTCGAGGTCTTAAAGGCCATGCTGGCGCAGGGCATCCGAGAGGTATCAGCGCAGGCGGCGCTACCGCTGCAAGAACTGAGCTTTGCTTGCATCGGCTTGCCAGCTTACGGCGAGGACAGCGCACTGCTCGATCGACTGGATCAACTGATCGTGGGCACTGTGCCCATCTCGAGGTATCGGTGCGTGAACGACATGGTATGCGGTTGGGCCGCGGCCTTGGGCGGTCGCGATGGAATCAACATCGTCGCCGGCACGGGGTCCATTGGCTATGGAGAGTACGAGGGCCGCAGCACGCGGGCCGGCGGCTGGGGCGAGTTGTTCAGTGATGAGGGCTCGGCCTATTGGATGGCACGCGAAGGCTTGACGCTGTTTTCGCGCATGAGCGATGGCCGGGCGCAACGCGGTCCGCTGTATGAATTGATGCGCGCGCATTTTGGTTTGCGCGCCGACATCGATGTGTGCGCCAAAGTGTATGGCCCGCCGGCGATGCTGCGCAGCGAGCTTGCCGCGCTGGCGCCCATCGTGGCGCAGGCGGTGCGCGCGGGCGATGGACAAGCCATGCGACTGTTCGAGCGGGCGGCTGATGAATTGAGCGGGATTGTGCATGCGCTGCGCGAGCGATTGGCTGTGCCTTTGGGAGTGCCGTTAGCCGTGTCTTATTCCGGTGGGATGTTTCGATTAGACAGTGTGCTTACGTGGATGCTGGAGACGTCACTGCGAAGAAGCGGTCGACCTTATGAATTTGCGGCGCCGCGCTTGTCGCCGCGTGCCGGCGCGGCCCTGTATGCCGCGAAGTTGTCGGGCGCGCCCCTGGGGCCAGACGCGGTAGCGCGTCTGGCCGCTGCGCATGGGGCCGTGGTGGAGGCAACGTGATCGCGCGGCTCGCGGTGTGTTTCGCGCTGACGCTGGGTTTGTTGACGTTGAGCGGGCGTGCCGCTGCTGTGTCAGCGGCCAAGGCGGGGCATTACACAGCCGCGGATTTCAAGCACGTGCAGAAGTTCGATGCGCATGTGCATGCGAATGCCAATGATCGCGTATTTCTAGATATTGCTCTCAAGGATGGATTCGAGCTCCTGTCAATCAATGTCGACTACCCGGACTTTCCATCCTTGGAGCAGCAAGCGCAGGTCGCGCACAAACTGATCGCGGTGGATCCAAAGCATTTTCATTTCGCGACCACGTTTTCCATGAAGGGCTTCGGCGAGCCGAACTGGACTGCGTACACCATCCAGCGCATCGATGCGGAAGTCGCGCGCGGCGCCTTGGCCGTGAAGGTGTGGAAGAACATCGGCATGGTGGAAAAGAACCGCCAGGGCCAGTTGATAATGCTGGACGATCCTGGATTCGATGGTGTGATGCAACATTTGGAGCAGCGCCATATTCCATTGATCGCGCATCAGGGGGAGCCGAAGAATTGCTGGCTGCCGCTCGATGAGATGACCACGGAGAATGATCGAAGCTATTTCCGCGATCATCCGGAGTACTACATGTACTTGCATCCGGAGCAGCCGAGCTATGAATCCCTGATGGCGGCACGCGATCGGTTCGTCGCCCGTAACCCGACGCTGATTTTCATCGGTGCGCACATGGCGAGCTTAGAATGGAGCGTCGACGAGTTGGCCAAGTTCTTAGATGCCTATCCCAATGCGACGGTGGACCTCGCAGCGCGCATGACCCAGGTGCAGTACCAGTCGAAGGCGGACTACGCCAAGGTGCGCGACTTCTTCATCAAGTACCAAGATCGGTTGCTATATGGCACCGACCTCACCGCCGAATCGCCGACGGCTTCGCAGCGCGCGCAAAATCCGCCGAGCAACGGTCAGTCGTTTGCCAAGGAGGCAGAGGGCTTCTGGCGCTCGGATTGGATTTATCTGGCGACGCCGGGGCAACAAAACATCGATGCCATCAAGGCGGACGTCAAAGGGTTGGCTTTGCCTAAGCTAGTCATTGATAAGATCTACTACACGAACGCACGGCGAGTGTTTGGTCTGACGAATCGATGAGAGGCAATCGATGCGGTGCCGGGGTCTCTACGGTATTAACTGCGCACCACCTGACCTTGATAAAAGCTTCGACCAGATCATCGAACGGTTGGAGTGAGAATGTCTTGCTGGTACGAGCGACGGGATAGAAAGTGAACGACATGTTGCGCTCATTGCTTCGGCCCGAAGCTATGCAAACAAATACAACTTGGAGTTGCTGCCCCGAATCGGGGCCGGCGACGTTTTTTAACCTTCGTCGAGGCAGGCATTTAATCGCAACGCGCCCAGCGCATTCAGCGGGCGAACGTGGAATACCCTTCCGTTTCCCGGGCGCCAAAACGGCAAAGTTCAGACGATTCGCAATCCGAGTGTCCGCTCATCAATGATGAATGGCGGCTAGCGGCAAGATGCAAATTCCGCTTTGGGCATATTCCCGAGCTCAGGCGCGCGACGGGAGGCGCTTCTGCAAGCATGCTAAAGTTGACTGCGTGATCGGTATGGCATAACATTGTTAACACTGTGAAGCCTCTGCCAATCACCATTCGCCGGATCGGGAACTCGTTGGGCATCGTGATTCCAAAACCCGTGCTTGCGCAGGTGGGTTTCGACGGTTATGCCGAGATGACCGTCGAGCGCGGGGCCATCGTTCTGCGCAAGCCTTCAAAGAGCGTAAGAAGCGGATGGGCCAAAGCGGCACAGACAGTCACCGCAGGCGGCGGCGATGGTTTGGTAATGGGTGAGTTCGGCAACGAAGTGGATTCGGATCTGGTTTGGTAAGGCGAGGGGAGATCTGGCTCGTGAATCTCGACCCGACTGTTGGGAGCGAGATACAGAAATCTCGACCTTGTTTAGTGATCTCGCCGCAGGAGCTGAATGAGTCCCTGCGCACGGTGATCGTCGCGCCCATGACTAGCAAGGGCTTCGGTGCTCCATTTCGCGTTCCTGTGACGCACGCCGGCAAGCGAGGCCTTATCCTGATCGACCAGATCCGCACTATCGACAAAGCGCGGATGGTCAAGCGTCTCGGCAACTTATCGACAAAGGTGCTGACTGCGACGTTGGCCACACTACAGGAAGTTTTCGCCGAATAGCCCGTGCCGCGTCGCCGACTTTGACACTTCGAAGGTGTCTTTCAGCATATGAAAGACGACCACCATGTCGCACGCGGAAATCTCGAGATAACCGATGTGTTCGATTCCCATCGTCCGCTCCATCCTAAGGGTAACGTAGACGCGGCCAGGTTGATGATTGTTTTGGTGGCTATGGGGATGAGTTGGGAATTGGACCCGTTTGGCGGGTAGTTTAGTTGTCCCGCGTTGCCCTGTGTTGCCGCAGCATGCGCACGCAGCGTCGCACGCGGAGAATTCAAGATCTACGCGGCGAATCGCGAAACGCTGCACTTGCGGCAGAAGCAAACGATAGCCGTACCCACTGCAACAAGCCTCGTGCATCCGCAACCGGCCAGAACGGGTCAGTCGAAGAATCCTTTTTGTTGCCCTGAAGCGGTCATTGGGCTTTTCAGGTTAATTTCAATCGTGCGCCGTGCTAGCCGGCTGAAAATCCGGATCGCCGGTCTGCCACAGTGCGAACGCGATCATGTCGGCGGTGTTGCGGGCTATCTGGGCGCGCGTCGCATCGAGACCGGTATGGCCGGCGTCGAAGTCCACGCGCAGCAGTACCGGCTTGCCGCTGCCTGTCGCGGCCTGCAGGCGCGCGGCGAACTTTGCGGGCTGCCAAGCTGGCACGCGCTGATCGTTGGCACCCGCGTAGATCAGCGCCGACGGATACTTCACGCCATCACGCACATTCGCGTACGGACTCATCGCGTACAGCGCCTTGAATCCAGCATCGTGCTTGATGCTGCCGAATTCGGCGATGTTGTCGGGACCGTTTACCGTGGTTTCGAAGCGCAGCGTGTCAGACATCGGCACGCGATCGACGGCAGCGGCGAACAGGTCGGGGCGCTCCTCGATCGCGCGGCCGATCAAAATCCTCCCGGCGCTTTGCGCCCAGCCGAACAGTTTCGCCGGTTTCATGTAGCCCTTGTCGACGAGGTACTGCGCGCAGGCGATGAAATCCTTCCAGGTGTTCGGCTTGGTCGTCTTGTAACCATCCAGGTGCCATGTCTCGCCTAGTTCACCGCCGCCGCGCACGTGCGCGAAGGCGACAATCTGCGCATGG
>JBDTAV010000096.1:0-5914 GCA_039924385.1 Steroidobacteraceae bacterium | reverse complement strand
TATGGCCACGATTTTGACGTTTGAGGGCTTCAAGCCAGCATTCAGCGACCTCAGGGACAACGCTCGGCGAAAGTCTGGAACTATTGGAGCGAACCATAAGCGTCCTGAGAAGTTCGCGGGCCGCCCGCCAACGGGTCGCAATCCTTGGATTGTGGGGACAAACATCCCGGCCAGTTTTCCATTAGCGTCCGCGCATCGTGAGGGACTCACGGCGCGATCAGCGACTCAGGCGGTTCGTGGAAGCACTGGAGGAGTTGCTAATATTCGGTCCCGCGTCAAACGGCAGCGAAACGAGCGTGGTAGTTGCGGGACGGAAAGGGTGAAGCGCACATTGGGGGCGACCTGCACCACGGCGCAGACAATCCACGCCGCGGTATTGTTTGCTGACATGCGAGGATATACCGGTCTTGCAGAACGATTGCCCCCTGCGGAAGTTCTTCCCCTGCTCGAGAAATTTATCGCCATTCTCGCTCGCGTTACCCAAGCATTTGGTGGTTACGTGTTCCACGTGGCCGGTGACTCTATGATGGCTGGATTCGCGGTGCTAGATCCGCAGCAGTCAGCCGCTCGCGCAGCCCTCGCCACGGCCCAGGCAATGCTGCAAAGTTTTGCGCCGGTCGCTGATCGCTGGAGACGCAAGTTCGGGCTAGTGACCGGAATCGGTATCGGGATTCATCAGGGCGAGGTCGCATTGGCTTTTCTCGGGTCCGCAGGAAAACAGGCTATAACGCTGGTAGGCGACACGCCCAATGTTGCCGCCTGCCTTTGCAGCCGAGCACGCACCGGCGAGGTGCTATTTTCAGGCGCGGTCGCGGCTGCTTTTGCCGCTGACGGAGGCGGTCCGGGCAGCGTACCGCAGGCATTTCTTCAGTTGCCGCAGTTTGAGCTGCGCGGCCGTCATGAATTGCTGGACATCTGGTGCACGCCGGCACCGGAAAGACTCGGGCACGCTCCGACGACCAGCACATAGGCTCTCATTTGGTCATAAGCAAGATTACATCAAGACGACGAAGGATGGCGGCAAAACGCGGGAATGGGTCACGCTCGCGAGCCGGGGACTCGGCGATTAGGATCGACAGCCAGGCGCACGGGCTTTTATAATTGCGCACAGGGAAAACCGTGAGCTGGACACCCGATGAAATTGACCTAGCGTTCTGCCGAGAATTCTCGACCGTCGGCACGCAGCTGCACGGTCCGATGTCGAGCGCACAACGCCGTGATCGAATCCGCGTCGAGATCTGGCGCCACCATAAAACTGATCAGCAGTTCTTCGATTCCGGCATAACTTACGCCCGGGCGTTCCGGGCAGCATATGGAATCTCGGTAGAGGCGCGACGTGCAACGCGGCTTTCGGTCCCAGCTGACGCGGGAACAGCTGAATGAGCCTGCTAGCCCCAATCTGTAGCGCTGTAAACCACCAATATATAGAACATGACTGCGTTGAGTATGCGCTCATTGCGCCAGTGGTTGGCTCTGAGTTCAGCGCATGGGAGCTTCAAACGTGAAAAAAGCTAATCTGCCTTCTGTTCCTCTGCGGCGCAGCGCATACGCAGGTCACGCTTACCTATCATCGCGAATATGTCACTCGTGCCCGTCGATCAGGTTCCGAATTGTGTGGGGGTATGCTTGAACGGCACGATCAAACTAAGCGCGCAGTCCCAGCCAATTTGGACCTGCGCACAGCTGTCGACGCTGGAGTTGATAGAGTGAGCGACACAGGTCGATAGTGATCCGCCATGGAATCTCCAAGGATTCTGCCGAGCTGGATCAACACATTGCAGATTCGCCGCAGGATGAGGTTGCAGGAGATCAAAAGGCCGGTAACCATCACAACGGCTACAGCAAAAGGAGGGTGCTGAGCGAGACAGAGGCGGTGGATTTGTCGATTCCGCGCGATCGGCACGGGATTTTTGAGCCGCAACTGATCGCTAAATACCAACGCCGATTTCCTGGGTTTGAGGATAAGATCGTTTCGATGCACGCGTGCGGCATGAGCGTGCGTGATCTCCAGGGGCATCTGCGCGAGCTTTGCGTCCTGGAGGCTTCCCCGCAGCTGATCTCCATTGTGACCGTTGCGGTGCTCGAGGAAGTGGGCCTCAGCGATCGAAATTTCACGCCTCGATCCTTAAAATCATCAAGCATGTGAATCAGATCGCGCACGCTGCGGCCAAGCCGATCGAGCTTCCGGACAATTAGGGTGTCGCCGGCCTGCAGGGCTTTGAGGCGGCGGACGAGAGCAGACGCTTCGTCATTTTCGGAAGATTGACTGCACAAATGTCCAAACGCGATTGCACTGGCCACTGACCCCGATAGTTTCGGCCACAAGCGGCCATAGTAGTAAGCCCTACCAAGGTGTCGTATAGGCAGCGGATGCCACTGATTGCACTCACCCGGCTTCGCGTCCGCTCATCGCGCTATCTGCCACAGTTTCTGTGGCACGCGATCCGCTCCTGGTTGGAAGCGCGTCGGGCGCGAGGTTGCCTCGGGGCGAGCTTGCTCAAAGATAAGACCATGACATTCTGGACAGCAACGGCCTGGCAAGACGAGGCGATGATGCGGGCGTTCATGCGCGGCTGCGCACACGCCAAAGTGATGCCGAGGCTCAGAGAGTGGTGTGATGAAGCCTCGGTCGCCCACTGGCAACAAGAGCAAGCCCGACTGCCGGAATGGCAGGAGAGACACAGACGCATGCTCGAAGTGGGTCGGCGCTCGACGGTCAACCATCCGTCGCCTGCGCACATTGCTTTTAAAATCCCGGAACTCCGACGGTAGTCGCGCTCGTTATCAGCGCAGCCAGCGCGATCGACAGTCTGTCCTCCCATGTCGGCCGTAGAGTCCTGACCGGCCAATAGAGGGGACGACACGAAATGTAGCGCCAGAATAACATGTGCTGCGATCGAACGCCGATGGCGACGTTCGAGTATGGCAATCGAATCAGGAAAGGAATCTAAAATTCAACTGACAAAAAAATACCGGAGGTCTAACTGTCAGATCGAGTCGGAACTACTACACATTTGGAGTCGGCATGTACCTCTTAACCAAGCCCTTGCCGATGCAAACCTTAGGATGGCCGCCTGCGTGAAATCCTGGGAAATCGCTGGCGCATAGAGTCCTTTAGTGATGCTGGTGGCATCCTTAGGCAGGCGCTCGTGCAGGGGGAAGCATGCCGCGAGCTACATCGTTTGCTAACTGCAGCACAAGGGGCGGAGCCTTATCCAGGACCGCCGTCACGGTCACACGGCAGCATATCAAAGATGCAAGTATCGAAAGATCGCATCAGCAAATATACGGGCGATCGCCTAGCGGCAGCTTATGGCCCGGAAGCCGGCCACCGATTTACCTCAATATTGTCCTCATGGGTCCACAGTCGACGCCAAGCGCGATCACACTCATGCCGAGGGGCTTCAAGAACTCTTCTCTCAACACCTCTCCCCGGGGTGTACCGGGCGCATGTCGTTCTTAAAGCTCATAACGTTCCATTCCAGTTAATGATAATCCGTAATCTCAACCTCACAATTGAGCCATGATCGGTGACGACCGCGTGGCTTTCCAGCGTCGCATTCAACGAACGGATTGCACGGCTCGGATGGTATGCACGACATGCGCAACACGACTGACAATGCCCCTTGTCAGGCGCAGTCAGCGACGTTGGAATTCTTGCGATTCCCGCCCGGCAACCGGCTTGGTTAAGGTCGTATAGTCGTATGGTCGTATTGTTTGTCGTTTATATTGTCCTGGGGGTCATGACACTGAGGCGGGCGCGGGCGCAATGGGGCCGGCGGGTGGCCTTCGTCCTCACGTTTGCATTCATTATAGGGATTGCCGTGACACATCAGCCGGGTGGTTGGCTGGCGCGCTGGCGCTGAGAGATCTCAGGCTCGCGAGGAGTGATTCATCAGTGGTCTGTACGCCGCGGACTTCTGCACTCTTGCATTGCTCGGCGAGATTCAGAGAGGCCGGTACGGTAAAATGCTGCAAACGAATCCCGATTGTCGGATCACTACCCAATGCCGCGACGACTCGGCTTGGCGTGCCCAGATCGGTCCATCCACAGGCCGGCACGATGATCAGTCGTAGCCGAGATTCAGCTCCTTCCAACACCGATCGAGAGAAGTCAACGGAGGGCAATTTCGCATAGAGATTGTGAAGTGCGAGTCCGTCAGTATGCCGTGCGTCGGCGGTCAGCGCGAACGACATGTCATCGACAATGCGCGGAATAGACTCGCGCAAGAGCTCGAGCAACGTCGCAGCGGCAGCGGCGAAAATAAAGCTGTTCCAGACGGCACCCGAAGCGAGCAATTTTCGTACGAGGTCCGAGTCCGGTTTCTCAACAAATCGGGCGACGCCACGCGCACCGTCCTCTCTGGATGCTCCAGGCACAATGTAGCCGAGATTGTGTAGCTTCAGCGACATCCGGACAAAATGCTAGCGCGGAAATGAGAGACTTCGAGCTGCTGCGGGCTTTCTGCAGAGGGAGCGAAGTTTATGAGCAAAGGCGAGCACCGACGGTTTACGGCTGAGCCGAAGATTGAGATTTTGCGCGAGGCGGAACAGCCCGGGGTGACGATCAGCGAGGTGTGCCGGCGTCACGGCCTGGCGGCGTCCGTATTCTACCGGTGGCGTGCGGTGGCCCAGGGCGGCTCGGCGGTGGCGCTGAAGCGTGATGCACACCGGACGCCCCGGAAGGATGATGCTGAGGTGCGGCACAAGGCCGAGATCGAGCGGATGCGGGCGGTGATCGCGGAGATCACGGCGGAGAACTTGGAGTTGAAAAAAAAGATCTGAGGTTGGAAGATTTTTCCCGAATACCGGCGGAGACCAAAGCAGCCGTGATGCAGATTGTCGAGCAAACGAAGAAGCGATCGGGGTGGCGGGTGTATCGAACACTCACCGCCTTAGGATTGCCGCGCAGTGTCTATTATGCGTGGAAGAAGCGCGAGACTTTGGAGGATCGAGCCGGCAAGCCATGCCGGGTCTACGAGCTGCTGCCCGAGGAGCGGCTGGCTATTTGCGATTATGCGTTGCAGTTTCCCAAGATTGGCTACCGCAAACTCACCTGGATGATGGTCGACGCGGGCGTGGCGTGCGTCGGCGAAAGCACAGTTTATCGGGTCTTGAGCGATGCGGACTTGTTATCGCGCTGGAAGCGCTCTGTCGTATCCTCAGGCGAATATAATTTCCGGCCCAAGGCGCCGAACCAGCAGTGGCATACCGACGTGATGTACGTATGGGTGGCGGCAAGGTTTTACTTCCTGCTGAGCTTTGTGGATGCCTACAGCCGCTACATTGTGCATCACAAGTTACTGATCAGTCTGGACGGAAAATCCGTTGCCACCGAGTTGCAGGCAGCGCTGGAGTCGGTGCAGGGCGCCAAACCGCCGCGAGTCGTGCACGATCACGGCGGCGAATTCGTCAACCGCGATGTCTCCGCGGTTATCAAGGCGCATAACCTGATCGATATCAAAACCAAACCGCGGCACCCCGAATCGAACGGCATCGTGGAAAGATTCAACGGCACAGTACGCGACGAAACGAACAACGACTATGGCAATAACTATTTGCAAGCCGAGGCGATCATTGCCAAGCTGATGCGCCACTACAACGAAGAACGATTACATGCAGCCTTGGGATACATGCAGCCGGCGATCTGGCATCGTGGTCAACCGGAGGAAGTTCGAGACGAACGTGCGAGGCGAATAGCTGCGGCCCGAACGAATCGTAAAAGCATCAACCAGCAGCGATTTAAACAGGCAGCCTAAGCGGTGAAAGTCTCTCTTTTAAGCTCAGGCGTTTTGTCCGACTTGACATGAAGCGCAACATCACAGCCCTGTGTATTGCTCAAACCTCACCTCCCGAGCTCCAGCACGACAGGAAATTGCCCGTCTATCCGCACGGTATCATCGTCCGCGGATGA
>JBDTAV010000095.1:0-48423 GCA_039924385.1 Steroidobacteraceae bacterium | reverse complement strand
GCGCCGTCCCAGGCACCATCGCCGGTGAACTCGGCGACCGAACCCGTCGGCGCTTCCAATCCGCCCCAAACCGATACCGTTCGATGCGCGTCGTCGATCGGAAACCAGCCCAGTTCGCCGGAGATATCGCCGAGGCTGGTCTGGGGCTGGGTCAAATCAATACTGCTCCGTCCGGTATAGGAGTAGACCAGTTGATTCTGCGGATAAAAGGGCCTGTTTCCTGGGTTGAAGCCAAGCCAGCGATGCCAGTGATCGATGGTCGAGTCCAGAAAGCCGCCGCTATCATTGATGATGGGGACGGTAAATCGGAATCGCCAGGCCTGGTAGAGGGCGTCTTCGTAGCTCAGGCGCAGGCTATGGCTCTCACCGTCGACCAACAGGCTTTCTTGCGGCCTGTTTTCTACATTGAGCGTATTGCTGATCGACTGCGCTGCCGACAAGTCCGCGCCGTCAGCCAAGCGGCCGTCGCTCGGCAACGGCAGATAGAAGCCGCGGATCAGGGGATTTTCGTCGCGTACCGGAAAAAATTCGTCGGCCCGGGCGGGGCTCCCGACAATGAATGCCGCGACGGCGATGGTCAACAGGCGCCGGGCGACGCTCCTTAGGGGCCGGGGCGCCCCGCCCCGCATCAGCTCAAATCTCGGAACGACGCATGCGCAGCTGGATGGCGACCGCGATCAATGCGACTCCCACCGCAAGTCCTATCCATGTTTCGGCACTGCTAAAAAATCCACTTGGGTTGATCAGATGCCATACGCTGGGTGAAGCTGAGCTGACATTATCCACAACGCCGCCATCATGCGTCCAATTGTACTTCGAGCCGTTGAACGACACCGACGGCAGCGCGGTCAATCGCCGGCCGATGATGTGTCCCACCGTGTGCGTCCCGAAAAATACGCGCTCGAGGATATAGAGAAGGAGCGGCGGCAATACCGCCCACAACATGACTGCGCGCTTGGCCCAAGCCGACACCAGCATCAACCAACCGGCAACCGGCAGGTACCACACAGCCGTCGTGAGGATGGCGTACATCCACAGCACCTGCACCTGCCACCAGACATCGCCGTTCCACAGCGAGCTGCCGATCGAGGCTCGCGCCCGTATCGACAGGATGAATGCCGCGATCAGCGCGGTGGCATCCGCCGCCGCGAAATACACCAGCGGAATGATGAGCATGCCGACCAGCAGTTTGCAGAGCACGGTCGTCACGTCTGAAATCGGCAAGGACTTCCAGAACAAGATGCTGCGGTCCTTACGGTCCGTGTACAGGCAATCCATCAGGTACCAGGTCGAATAGACTCCCATGACTAGGTAGAACATGGCGCCGACCACGACCAAAAAGGCGCTCGCCGCTTCCTCGGATTCATGCGGCGAGGTAAGACGCGGAATGCTGACCTGGCCGAACAACGCCGCCAGCAGCAGCAGGCCGCCGAATATCGCGGGAATCATCCAGATCGCACGGTTTTCCCAGAATTCCCGGCGGATGAGCCAGTTGCTATTGTTCACGCTGCACCTCCCGAAAGCTTCGCGACGAAAAGATCGGAAACGCTGGGGGTGTGGATTTCGCCAAATCCCTCGAGTTTGCCCGGGTTGACGTTTTCGAAATACAGCACAACCTTGCCGAGGATGTGGCGTTCGTAAAATGGCTTCTCGGCGCGCGCCGCATCGAGGCGATCAGCCATTACCGCCACCGCGGTAAAGCGCGCCGCGACCTCCTCGAGCGAGGTATCCAAAACGATGCGGCCCTTGTCGATGAACACGATATCGGTGAGCAGGTTTTCGACTTCTTCAACCTGATGGGTCGTGATCAGGATGGTTCGCGCCTCATCCATATAGTCGTTGACCAGCGCGTCATAAAAAGCGCGGCGCGCAAGGATGTCGAGCCCCAAGGTTGGTTCGTCCAGCACCAGAAGCTTCGCATCAATGGCCATGGTCAGCGCCAGATGCACCTGGGTTTTCATTCCCTTCGACAATTCCCGCATCCGGCGTTTGCCGGTGATCTGGGTCTTGGCCAGGAATGCGGTAGCGCGATCGCGGCGGAAACGCGGATGTACGCCTGCAACGAAATCGATGGCTTGGTCGACTCGCAACCACGACGGCAGCACCGCCACATCGGCGATGAAGCAACATTCGTTCATGAGAGCTGTGCGCTCGCGAAACGGTTCGCGGCCCAGAACCGTCAGAT
Organism: Steroidobacteraceae bacterium; assembly: GCA_039924385.1. Taxonomy (GTDB): domain Bacteria; phylum Pseudomonadota; class Gammaproteobacteria; order Steroidobacterales; family Steroidobacteraceae; genus Bog-1198. The sequence continues at coordinate 46,238 of JBDTAV010000095.1, read as the reverse complement.
GACCTTCGTAATTGGTCAGGCCCAGGATGGCGCGCAGAGCGCTGGTCTTGCCGGCGCCGTTGGGGCCGATGAGTCCGACAATGCGGCCTGCCTCGATCTTGAGGTTGGCGCGATCCAGCGCAATGTGAGCGCCGTATTTCTTCGTCAGATCTCGAGCTTCGATGAGCGGAGGCATAGTAGTCTCATTCTTTCGTAGGCAAGTTGCCGCGGGGCGGCGGTGCCGGGTGGGTAAGCGCAGGTGTTTGCGCAAATAATTCTTCGGACGAGAATCCCAGCCGGTTGATTACGGCGAGAATCTGCGGCCAGTCTTCGTTTAAGAAGCGCTCGCGTTCGCCTGCCAGGAGCAGCCCCCGGGCTCCCTCGCTGACATACATGCCGCGACCACGGCGTTTTTCGACCAGATTTTCATCGACCAGCTGCTGGTAGCCTTTCAGAACGGTCAAAGGATTGAGCCGGTAGTCGGCAGCCACGGCCCTTACGGAGGGCAAGGAGTCGCCCTCCTTCAGCGCACCCTCAAGAATCAGGGCTACCATTCGATCGCGCAGTTGGCGATAGATAGGTTGGTTGTCGTTCCAGTTCGGGTCCATTTGTCGCTCGATGTGCCGACCCCGCGTGTGGGGGACATGTAGCACGGTAATCTACCAGAGCGCCGAGCTTCTAAAGGCTCAGGCCACGTCGTTCGCCGTGTTCGCCACCGTACTCGCAAGCGAGGCCACCGCCGTCGGCTGCTGCAGCTGCGCATTGAAGAGGTAGGCCATGCCGCCCATGATTACGCTGTTGAAGATCAGAGCGAGAGCCAGGGCTGTCAGCTTGGTTGAGATTGAGGTGTTCATGATTGTCTCCTATCAAGTGTTTCGGTCTTCAGTCCGTCATCGGGGTGTTCCAGTGACTTGGTGATATAGTAATATACATCACCACTACATACAAGCACTTAATGAAAGACATCTCGCGCTCTAAGCTATTGTTTCTAAAAGAATTGGTAAAATGGTTGGGAAATCCCGTTGGAAATAGTTGCGCGCTGTCGGTTGGCTTTGCCCCTGAAGATCACGCCACGTATGCTGCTGGCAAGATGACCTTTGACGACGATGACGCGGGGCTGATGCTGCGCTACCGGGACGGTGACGCGGCAGCCTTTGCCGAGCTTTACGCTCACTACAAGGGCCCCCTGTATCGATATCTTTTGCGCCACGTGCGCAGCGCGTGTGCGGCCGCGGATTTGTTTCAGGAAGTTTGGTCGCATCTGATCGCGACGCGCGCGCGCTACGAGCCTCGCGCGAAATTCGCCACGTTCCTGTTTCACATTGCGCACAATTGCGCGATCGATTTTTTCCGGCGCGATTTGAATTTGCGCAGAGTGATGCCGATGCACGACGCGGAGTCGCCGATGCTGGAAGCCGAGGTCCCCGAGCATCAGCGCCCGGATCGGGTCGCCGAATTCGTGGAACAGCAATCCGCCGTGCTCGCTGCGGTCGCTGCGCTTCCGCACGAACAGCGCGAGGCATTTCTGCTGCGCGAGGAAAGCGGATTGAGCGTCGAGGAGATTGCGCGCGTTACCGACGTGCCGGTTGAAACGGCAAAGAGCCGCTTGCGCTACGCGGTTCGAAAACTGAAGAGCTCGCTGCGGCCAATGCAGGAACCGGAAGCGCTGCGGCTTCGAACTTATGCCTGAGGAATTGAAGCCCGACGAACTCGATGACTATCTGCGCGGCGGCAGCGATGTATCGTGCCAGTACAAGCGCGAATCCTTGCCCGTGCCGCCGCATGATCTCGATCGGCAGGTGCTGAAGGCCGCCGGTTCCCTTAAATCCAAGACGCCGTTCACGCCGCGGAGCCTGGCGCCGTTTGCCTTTGCCGCCAGTGTGCTGTTGTCGCTCGCACTGGTGCTGGCAACGGTGTTCGGTCCGCAAGTCAAAAAGCCTGATGACAAGCCGCAGGTGGTGCGCGTGCGCATTTTCAAGAGCGAGCTGCCGCCCGCGGTGCACGCATCGCCGCGCGAACGCAACCCGGCGCTTTGGCTTGCAGACATCGATGCGTTGCGCCGCAACGGGCGCACCGCCGAGGCGACCGTGCAAATGCGCCGCTTTCGCAGCGCCTATCCCGACTACATCATTCCCATCAGCGAGTGACCCTGCCTCACGTGATTCATCGCCGCTTTTGGACCGTGCGCGCCCTGTCCGCGCTGACGCTTTCTTTATTTGCGATTGCGGCAGGGGCGCGCGCTCCCGCCACTTCCGTGCTCATGATTTCGGTCGATGGACTGAAACCGGAATACGTTCTGGATGCCGATGCGCACGGTCTCAAGATTCCCTTTTTGCGCAGCCTGATGCGCGGCGGCGCGTATGCGCGCGGCGTAACCGGTGTGTGGCCGACGGTCACCTACCCCAGTCACACGACGCTGCTGACCGGTCTCTCCCCGGCCGAACACGGCATCTACAACAACCTGGAATTCGATCCCAAAAGCACTTTTGCGAACGCCTGGTATTGGTATGCGCAACAAATTCGCGCGCCGACCCTGTGGCAGGCTGCGCATGAGGCGGGGTTATCCACCGCCAGCATCGGTTGGCCCGTCAGTGTCGGCGCTACGGCGGTGGATTTTCTCATCCCGGAGTATTGGCGAGTGGCACGCTTGACGGACGTCGATCCGTCCGACGCCTTGCTGATGGCGGCGATCTCGCGTCCTGAAGGACTGCTGCAAACGATGCAGGCGCGTTTGGGCCCCTACATGCGCGGCAATGATCCGAGCCCGCCCGGCGATGAAATCAAGACCCGCTTCGCATTGGACATCCTCAAGTCTCAGAAACCCAAGTTCATGACCATTCACTTGAGTTCGCTCGACGAGGAGCAACACGGACATGGTCCATTCAGTAAGGAGGCAAATGCGGACCTCGAGGTGATCGATGGTCAACTAGCGCGACTGTTTGCTGCGTCCCGCGCCAACTATCCTGCGGCCATCGCATTGGTGGTGTCAGATCACGGCTTCGTGCAAATCACTCACAAAGTGAATCTCATGCAACCTTTTTTGCGTGCAGGGTTGCTCCAGAGCGGCGGCGCGTGGAAGGCGCAGCCTTGGTCCGGCGCAGGCATGGCGGCCGTCATGCTGCACGATCCCGCCGATATGCAAACTCAAGCTCAGGTGCGCGATTTGCTGCAAGCCATGAAGGCGGATCCCAACAACGGCATCGCCGAGGTATTGGAGCGCGACGCCATCAGGCAGCGCGGAGCATTTCCCGACGCATCGTTTCTTGTCGTCATGAAGCTCGGCTACTACGCGCTCAGCGACGCAACGAGCCCGTTGGTGAGCGACCTTCAGGACACTCTGGGCAGCCACGGGTTCTCGCCGGAATATTCTGAGATGCGCGCGGCCTTTTTCATCGAAGGTCCCGGCATTGCCCGGGGGCGCGACTTAGGATTGATCGACATGCGGCAAATCGCGCCCACCGTGGCAGAACTGCTCGGCGTGCGTTTGGCCAAGGCGCGCCAATTGCCGCTGGCCATCCATCAATGACGATGGCAGGCAATTTCGGATACCATTCCTCGTTTTTGCGCGGGAGCTCGTCATGAAGAAGCCACTCACCATCACCATCACGGGCGCAGCCGGCAATATCGGGTATGCGCTCGCGTTTCGCGTCGCCTCAGGCCAGATGCTCGGCGCCGATCAACCGATCATTTTGAATCTACTGGAAATCCCCGCCGCCGGTGCCGCGGTTCAGGGCGTGGTGATGGAATTGAATGACTGCGCCTTTGCCACCTTGAACAAGGTCACGGCCTCATCCGACGCCGGCGTAGGCTTCAAGGACTGCAATTTTGCCATGCTGGTGGGTGCCAGGCCGCGCGGACCGGGCATGGAGCGCAAGGATCTCTTGCTCGAAAACGCCAAAATCTTCTCCGCGCAAGGTAAGGCGCTGGATGCAGTCGCAAGCCGCGATGTGCGCGTGCTCGTGGTGGGCAATCCGGCCAACACCAATTCGCTCATCGCGCAGCGCAACGCGCCTTCGCTGCCCCGCAACCGCTTCACGGCGATGACTCGTCTCGATCACAACCGCGGTCTCGCGCAGCTCACCGAGAAAACCAGCGCTCCCCTGACGCAGGTCAAGAAAGTCATTATCTGGGGCAACCATTCTGCAACTCAGTATCCGGATCTGCATCACGCCACCGTCGACGGCAAGCCGGCACTGTCATTGGTGGATCAAAGCTGGTTCAAGGATAGTTTTATTCCCACTGTGCAGCAGCGCGGCGCGGCCGTCATCAAGGCGCGCGGCACCTCCTCCGCCGCATCCGCCGCCGCCGCGGCGATCGATCACGTGCATGATTGGATGCTGGGCACGCCGTCAGGCAACTGGGTCAGCATGGGCGTCGCTTCCGATGGCAGCTACGGAATACCCGAGGGAGTCATCTATTCCTATCCGGTTACCTGCAAGAACGGCGAATACAGCATCGTCCAGGGATTGGAAATCAATGAATTCAGCCGCGAAAAAATGCAGGCTACGCATCGCGAATTGCTTGAAGAGCGAGCAGGCGTCAAAGACTTGATCTAAAAAAAGGGACCGTCCGATGCATGAGCTGCTGCTTGATGCCGCCATGGTCGTTGGCTGGCTGGCGTTGTTCGTTGGCGCCATTTGCATTCTCGCTTATCGGCGCGCCAGTCTCGTGGCGAGCACCGGCGTGCTCCTGATGCTGCTTGCCCTGTATTGGGCTCTCGGCGCCGCTCCGATGTGGTGGAAGGCGGTGGTTTCTGTGCCATTTGCCATCCTGTTTCTTTTCAATGTACGGCCGCTGCGGATTCGCTTGCTGACGCGGCCCTTCATGAAGAAATACCGCAAGCTGCTTCCTGCCATGTCCTCGACGGAACGCGAGGCGCTCGACGCGGGCACGGTCTGGTGGGACGGCGAATTGTTCACCGGCGGCCCGAACTGGCAGAAGCTCATGTCCGCAAAGGCGCCTGTGCTGACGCCGGCGGAGCAGGCATTTCTCGACGGTCCCTGCGAAGAGCTGTGCGCGATGCTCGATGATTGGGATATTACGCACCGGCGCGCCGACCTGCCCGCAGCTGTCTGGTCGTTCATCAAGTCGCAGGGCTTCTTTGCGATGATCATTCCGCGGCGCTACGGCGGCCTGGAATTCTCGGCCTACGCGCACTCCTGCGTGCTGATCAAAATCGCTTCGCGCTCGACTACGGCCTCCTCGACCATCGCCGTGCCGAATTCGTTGGGGCCCGCCGAACTGCTGCTGCATTACGGCACCGAGGAGCAAAAGGATCACTACTTGCCTCGGCTCGCGCGCGGCGATGACGTGCCGTGCTTTGCGCTGACGGGGCCGCGCGCCGGTTCGGACGCCGCATCCATTCCCGACACCGGCGTCATTTGCAAAGGACAGTGGCAGGGCCGGGAAATGCTCGGCATCCGCCTGAACTTTTCGAAGCGCTACATTACGCTGGCGCCCATTGCCACCGTGATCGGCCTGGCGTTCCGTCTCTACGATCCCGAACATCTCAAGGGCGAAAAGGCGGACTTAGGAATAACTTGCGCGCTGATTCCTCGCGACACGCCCGGCGTCACGATCGGCCGGCGGCATTTTCCATTGAACATCCCGTTCCAAAATGGACCCATCCAGGGACACGACGTGTTCGTGCCCTTGGACGCCATCATCGGCGGCTTTGCTACAGCGGGACAGGGCTGGCGCATGCTGGTGGAGCAATTGTCCGTGGGCCGCTGCATTTCACTGCCCTCCAGCGCCACTGGCGGTGCGCAGGCCGCCGTCTACGCATCGGGCGCCTACGCCCGCATCCGGCGCCAATTCAACACGCCGATCGGCAGCTTCGAGGGCATTGAGCAGGTTCTGGCGCGCATGGCGGCGCGCACCTACATCATCGATGCTGCGCGTTCAGTGACTGCCGGCGCCATCGACGGCGGCGAAAAACCATCGGTGCCCTCCGCCATGCTCAAATATCACGCCACCGAAATCGGCCGCATGATTGCGAATGACGCAATGGATGTGCATGGCGGCAAAGGGATTATGCTGGGACCGAGCAACTATCTCGGGCGCGGCTATCAGATCGTGCCGGTCGCCATCACCGTCGAGGGCGCCAATATCCTGACGCGCAACTTGATCATCTTCGGTCAAGGTGCCGTGCGCTGCCATCCCTACGTGCTGAAGGAAATGAACGCCGCCAAGAATCAGAACCGCGAAGCCGGTGTGCGCGAGTTCGACGCCGCAATGGTGGGCCATGTGGGCTTTGCCATTTCGAATGCGGTGCGCTCTTTGTTTTTGGGTCTGACTTCGGCTCGCTTCACCGGGGTGCCGGAAACGGGCGCGACGCGGCGTTACTTTCAGCACGTCAATCGCTACAGCGCATCGTTTGCGCTGGCGACGGATGTCGCCATGCTGGCGCTCGGCGGGTATCTGAAAAAAAAGGAGACTCTCTCGGCCCGGCTCGGCGACGTGCTGTCGTCGATGTACCTGGCATCGATGGTGCTCAAGCATCATGAAAATCAGGGCCGCCAGCCGGACGATCTCCCCCTGGTCGAGTGGGCCTGCCGCAGCCTTTTGTATCAGGCGCAGGAACAGTTGCACCTGTTTCTGAGAAATTTTCCCAATCGCCCCTTGGCGCTGTTCATGCGGCTGTGCATTTTTCCGCGTGGACTCGCCTATTCGCCGCCGAGCGACCGGTTGGGCCGCGCCATCGGCAATCTGTTCATGAACCCCAGCGCCAGCCGCGAGCGATTGACCGCTCATATCTATAAAACTCCGGCAGCCCACAACCCTCTGGGTAAACTGCAGGAGGCATTGATCCTCTCCGCCGCGGCAGAGCCGCTCGAGAAACGCATCCGGGTCGATGGCGTCAAGACCGGCCGAATCACCGCGCTGGACCTGCCCGGGCAGATCGCCCAGGCAGCATCGCTCGGCATCATCAGCGAGCCCGAAGCTGTGCTGATGCGGGATTACGACGCCAAGGTTCAGGACATCATCAAAGTCGATGACTTCGCACCGGATGAACTGGGCCTGGGAGCGGACGGCGAATCATGAGCGAGGTGGTGCCCGCGGCCCCGCGCGATGTCGCGCAGTTGTAAACTGCGTTCTTTAAACAAGGAGAGTCAGATGAGTCGTCTACTATTGGCGTTGGGTGTGTGTCTAGTGGCGGCATTTGCGGTTGCGGCAGATCGCATGCCCCCGCCCGCCGGCGCGGAGGTCTATTTCATCGCGCCGCAAAATGGCGCGAAGCTGCATAGCCCGGTCACGATAAAATTCGGCCTGAAGGGCATGGGAATTGCGCCGGCAGGCGTCAAGTTCGACAACACCGGGCACCACCATTTGCTGGTCGACACGGATTTGAGCGAAGTGAAACTGGATGCACCCATGCCGGCGACCGATAAAATTGTGCATTTCGGCAAGGGCCAAACCGAAACGACCCTGACTTTGGCGCCCGGCAAGCACACCCTGCAGCTGCTGTTCGCCGATTACCTGCATCAGTCCTTCGATCCGCCGCTGACCTCGAAGAAAATCACCATTACCGTGGATTGAAACGATGCGCGCGATACTGCACGTCGACATGGACGCTTTCTATGCGTCCGTGGAGGAGCAGGATCGCCCGGAGCTGAAGGGCATGCCCCTGGTTGTCGGCGGCACGGGCGGCCGCGGCGTCGTCGCGGCCGCCAGCTACGCAGTGCGCCGGTTCGGGGTGCGATCGGCCATGCCCATGCGTGAAGCGCTGCGGCGCTGTCCGGAAGCCGTCATCGTGCCTCCGCGCATGGCACGCTACAAGGAAATCTCGGATCAGGTCTTCACGATTTTTCGCGAATTCACCCCCGTGGTGGAGGGTCTGTCGTTGGACGAAGCCTTCCTGGACGTGACCGCCAGCCAGCAATTGCTGGGAAGTTCGGATAGGATCGGCGCGGAAATTCGCCGCCGCATCGCCGCGCAAACCGGACTGACCGCGTCGGTCGGAATTGCACCAAACAAGCTTTTGGCAAAGATCGCGTCGGATTTGAACAAGCCCGATGGCATGTGCCGGATCGATGCCGGCAATATGCGCGAGATTTTGGACCCCTTGCCGATCCACAAACTGTTCGGAGTGGGCCAGAAGACCCTGCCCACGGTGCTCGCCGCCGGCATCCGCACCTTCGGCGACGCCCGCAACGCCGGCGAAGCGCTGCTGTGGCGCGCCTTCGGCAAGCATGGCAAGTCGATGCGGGACCGGGCCGCCGGACTTGATGATCGGCCGGTGGAATCCGAACGCGAGGAGAAGTCCATCAGCGCGGAGGAGACCTTCGATACGGATATTCGTGCCTCGGCGGAGTTGAGTGCGCAGCTCGAGGCTTTGGCGGACCGCACCGCGTCGCGGCTGCGGGCGCACAAACTGCTGGCCGGCCGGGTGAGCGTGAAGATTCGCCGCGGCGATTTTACAACCTATACCCGCCGGCGTGCGCTCGAGCCCCCAACTCAAGATACGGCCATCGTAGCCGCGGCTGCGCAAGCGCTGCTCAGCGGCTGGTTGGCATCGCAGCCCCGCGCCGCCGTTCGGCTGCTGGGGGTGGGGGTCAGCAATTTGCAGGAAATGCTGCAGTCGGACTTGTTCTCGGGGCCGATTCCAGAGTCAGGTTCGCGCCTGGATTCGGCGGTTGACGGAATTCGGGACCGCTTTGGGCAGGGTTTGCTCACCCGCGCCAGTCTTCTGCCCCGCGGAAACGGAAACTAGCTGCACGTTGGTATTATCCTAGCAGGTATGTACACCAGCTTCTTTGGGCTCGCCGAAAAGCCCTTCGCCATCACCCCGGACCCTCGCTATCTCTATTTGAGTGAGCGTCATGCCGAGGCCCTGGCGCACTTGCTGTATGGCATCAATGAATCCGGGGGCTTCATCCAGCTGACCGGCGAGGTCGGCACGGGTAAGACCACGGTCGTACGCACCCTGCTGTCGCGCGTTCCGCATCACGCCGATGTCGCAGTGATCTTGAATCCGCGCGTCACCCCGGTGGAGTTTCTGCTCACGATCTGCGAGGAGCTCGGCTTAGGGATAGCCGACGCGGACCGGGACAGCGTCAAGCAGATGGTGGATGCGTTGAATCGGCGGCTGCTTAATGCCCACGCGGAAGGCAGGCGCATCATCGTATTGGTGGATGAGGCGCAGAACCTCTCGATCGATGTACTGGAACAGGTCCGCCTCTTGACCAATCTGGAAACTCCCACTCAAAAGCTGCTGCAGATTATTTTGATCGGACAACCTGAGCTTCGAGAATTGCTGGACCGAACCGACCTGCGCCAGCTCGCGCAACGGATCACCGGCCGATATCACTTAAAGCCCTTGTCGCGCGAGGAGACCAAGGGTTATGTGCGTCATCGGCTGCGCGTTGCAGGCGCAACCGAGGAAATCTTCACCTCCGGCGCACTGTTGGAATTGCACCGCCTGTCCCTGGGCATTCCGCGAGTCATCAATGTTGCCTGCGATCGCGCCCTGCTTGGCGCCTACACGCAGGAAACCAAGAAAATCACCGCTTCGCTGGTGCGCCAGGCGGCCGGCGAAGTCTATGGGCGCCGTTTTTTCCCCTCCTGGCTGGGGTGGGTGGTTGGCTCACTGGGAATTGTCGTGCTCGCCGGCACCCTGTTCCTCGGCTGGCAATTCTGGCGCCATCGGAGTCCGGTGCTGTCTGCATCGCGGGCGATCCAAAGTGCCGCCGTGTCTCATGCGGCCGCAGCGAACGCGGCCGCCGTTCCGCCGCGCGCGGCGCCGCCGCCCGCAACCCCGGCTGCGCCCAAGCTGGCATCGGTCAATGCGCTGCTGCAAGCCAACGAAGCCAATACCACCGATGCTGCGGCGTTTCGTCGCCTGCTTGCGCTGTGGGGCACGGCTCTGGCGGATGATCGCGATCCTTGTGGACAGGCCGCCAAAGCGGGACTCGCATGTCTGGATCAGCGCGGCTCATGGACCCAGGTCAGAATCTTGAACCGGCCCGCCATCTTGACGTTAACGGACGATCGCGGCCAGCGGCATCGGGTCGTCTTGTCGAGCCTTGACGACAAAACCGCGACGTTGAACCTGGGCGAGCACAATGAAAAGGTGTCGATCGACGATCTTTCGCGCGATTGGTTTGGTGAATTCACCGTCGTGTGGAAGCCCAAGACTTCGCGCACGCGGTTGCTTTCCGTAGGCATGCAGGGAGACGAGGTTCGCTGGCTGCGGCGTAGCTTGAATGCCTTGGGCGGCGTGGCATCGGATCCCGAACACGCCGATGTCTACGATCAAGAATTGGCCATCGCGGTGCAGAACTTCCAGCGCGAGCACCGGCTCAACGTGGATGGCATCGCGGGGGTGCAAACTCAAGTCGTGCTCGACACGGCTCTCGCCGACCCCAATTCGCCCCTGTTGTTGTCCAACGCCCTGCGCGGTGGCTAGGAAAATCCATGTCCTTCATTCTTGATGCACTGAAGAAATCCGAGCTCGAACGTCAGCGGCAGTCGATGCCGGGATTGATGGACGCGCCGGCATCATTGCGACGCGGCCGTCTGCCACTCTGGGCGGTGCTCCTGGGCTGCCTGCTCGCGGTGAATATTGTGGTCTTGAGCGTTGTGCTGATGCGCAACCGCGGACCTTCCGTCGCAGCGACGGCGGCGAGACATGGGACGCCGTCGCATGAGACGCCGTCCGCGGAAATCAAGGCACCGGCGGTCGATGAGCATTTCAGTCCCCTGGAGCCGGCGCCGGTCTACGCCCCCGAAATTCCGGTGCGGGCCGCCGAGACTTCAACCGCGTCTCAGGCTGTTGCGCAGCGTGCGGCGCCGCACGCGTTTCGTCGTCCCGATCCGGTTCTGACGGAGGAGGAAGCCACCGATAATGACGAAGTGCTGCCCACGATCAACGAGATCAATCTGACGGGAGCTCAAGCGCTGCCTGAACTGCACCTGGACGTGCACGTCTACGCAACCAAGCCGGCGGATCGTTTCGTGTACATCAATATGCGCAAATACCACGAAGGCAACACGCTGCAGGAGGGGCCTGTCTTGGAGCGGATTCGACGCGACGGTGTGGTGCTCAATTATCAGGGATTGCGTTTCATACTGCCGCGGCAATCATGATCCGGCGCTTTCGGCGAGCCGCCGCAGCGCGTCGCCGGTCATACGATAGTTGACCCAGGCGGCGTCGGACTGGGCTCCCAAGCGTTCATAGAAATCACGCGATGGCTTGTTCCAATCAAGAACTTGCCACTGGAAGCGGCCGCAGTCGCGCTGCAGCGCCAGCGCCGCCAAATGACTTAACAGCGCCTTGCCGATCGCGCGCCCGCGATAAACCGGGCGCACGAACAGGTCCTCCAGATACAAGCCGGGCTTGCCGAGAAACGTTGAGAAATTGTGAAAAAAGAGCGCAAAGCCGGCTGGTTCCGCGTCGAACCGCGCAATGACTGCTTCAGCGCACGGCTTGGAACCGAAAAGCGACTCGTGAATCGACGCCTCGGTCGCGACGCTCTCGTGACGCAGCTTTTCGTACTCCGCCAATTCATTGATCAGCGACAGAATGAGCGGCACATCCGCGCCGTTGGCGGGTGAAATGCAAAGACCGGCTGGCTGTGGCATTGAAGTTCTCCCCTGTGGGCGGCTTAGGCCCGATCATGCGATGATAATCCCATGCGCAAGATTCTAACCTTGACCATGAGCGGCCTGGTGACCGTGTTGCCGTTGGCGTTGACGGTTTATGTGATCTGGTGGCTGGTCCACACGGTCGAGGGTTGGCTGCGCCATGCGCTGATTGCATTGGGGATTGTCAGTCCCGAACACTACTGGCCGGGTTTGGGGTTGATTGCCGGCTTCCTGCTGCTGTTGTTTGTGGGCAGCGTGGTAAATGCGTATGCCGGTAAGATTTTGCTCAAATATTGGAACGACTTCCTGGGCCGCATTCCATTCGTGAAAACGCTTTATGGCGGATTTCGCGATGTCTTGAGCTTGCTGCCCTCAGGCACCGGCGAGAAGCGCGATCTGCAGCGGGTGGTGCTGGCGCGCTTCGCGGACGTGCATGCCATTGGATTCGTGACTCGCGAAGATGTGCCGACGGTTCTGTTGGCGCACGGCGGTCAGGATTGGGTGACGGTGTATTTTCCGATGAGCTATGCGTTCGGCGGGTACACCATTTATCTGCCGCGAGACCGCGTTCAGCCGCTCGACATTTCGGTCGAAGATGCCATGCGTTTGGCAATCACCGCAGGGTTGACGGCTGCCGGCAAGCGCAGTCCATAAAGGCGGTTTTAACTGTGGTCAGACACGGTTTGCAGATTTTTATTTTAGGATTGGCGATGTCGCAACCGGCCGCCGCGTTGGCAACCACCGCGCCCGGCGTGAAATCAGCATCGCCAGCCGATAAATATCAGCTTTGGCGCAACGAGGCCGTGCGGGTTCTGGCCGCGCGATCCGACGCGAATTCTGTGGCAACCGCCGCAGCGTTGAGCTTTGCCAACAGCTATTCCGGGCCTACGGCGGCGCCCACGGCGCTGCAATTGATTGCGCGTGCGAGCGACTTGGCGCCGGGAAACGCGGCGATCGGCTGGCTGCATCTGCAGCTTTGCGTCATCACACCTTCATGCGATAGCCGCGACGCCGCATTCGTTTTGAAGTGGGTGGATCCCGACAATGCTGCGGCGTGGCTCGCTCAGCTGGCGATCGCGCACAAGGACGGCACCGAGGTTGGGCGCGTGCTGAGCGACATGGCGCGCGCCACGCGCTTCGATCTCTATTACAACCAGCTCATGGTGATGATGTTCGATGCGCTGAACGGCGTGCGCCGCGAACTTCCGGGCGGCGTCGTGGTCTCGGATACGGCCAAACTATCGGCTCTCGCCCGGGTCGCAAACTCGAAAATCATTCCTGCTTTTTCGCCGCTGATCGATGCTTGCCGCGAGGCTGGCTTGCTGAGCGAACGCCGCGAAGACTGCCGAAGAGTCGCGAAAATCATGCAAAGAGGCGATACTGTGATCGTGCAAATAGTGGGATTCGGCGTTGAAAGGCGCCTGATTCCCGCCGAGAGCAAGGAAGCGAAAAGTCTCGCAGAGCGCAAGCACTTGTTGGAATGGCGCTTGTCGGCAGCCACGAAGTTGGATTCTTCCATTTTGCCTTGGACGCAGAGTTCGCGAACGCATACGCGGCTTGCGGAAATGCGCTTGAGACCGCGCGAGGAAGATGTTTGCATTGCCCTTTTGCGCGAACACAAAATGGCGCTTGAACCGGCGGAGAGTCAGCGATGATCGACTTGTATTATTGGCCCACCCCCAACGGCCACAAAATCACCTTATTTTTGGAAGAGACGGCAATGCCGTACACCGTCGTGCCGGTGAACATCGGCCGGGGCGAACAATTCAAGCCGGACTTTCTCGCGATCTCGCCGAACAATCGCATGCCTGCGATTATCGATCATTCGCCGCTGGAGCGCGGCGCGCCGATCTCCGTGTTCGAATCGGGCGCAATCTTGCTGTACCTGGCGGAGAAGGGCGAGCAATTCATTCCAAACGAATCACGCGGCCGGGCCGACGTTTTGCAGTGGCTGTTCTGGCAAGTCGGCGGCTTGGGACCGATGCTCGGGCAGAATCATCACTTCGCCAGGTATGCGCCCGAGAAAATCCCCTACGCAATCGACCGTTACGTCAAGGAAACCAATCGCCTGTACGGCGTACTCAACCAGCGGCTCGCCGACCGCGAGTTTATAGCCGGAATGTATTCAATTGCCGATATGGCGTGCTATCCCTGGATCGTTCCTTACGAGGCGCAGGGACAAAAGCTCGAAGACTTTCCGCATCTGAAGCGCTGGTTCGAGGCCATCAAGGCACGGCCGGCGACGCTGCGCGCCTATGAAAAGGGCGCGGCCGTCAGCACCGACACGACCATGACGGAAGAAGCAAAGAAGATCCTGTTCGGACAGACCGCGCAGACCATCGACCCGAAATAACCAGCTACGGCGACTTCACATCGTGCGATTTGAACCACGCCACCACGTATGCCGTCTTGTCGATGAGCAAACTGGGACGCGCGGAAATGTCATGCGACGCGTTGGGCACTCTCACCAGCGCCGTGTCAATTTTGCGCAGCTTTAGCGCCTGGTAGAACTGTTCAGCCTCGCTGGACGGCGTTCTGTAGTCGACCTCGCCGGTCATGAGCATGGTGGGCGTTTTTACATTGCCGACGTAGGCAAGCGGCGAGCGTTTCCAGTAAGCCTGAATGTCGTCCCACGGAAACTCGCCGAACCAGTAGCGGTAGAAATAGTTGTTCATGTCGCCGGTGAGCACGAAGCTGGTCCAATTGATGACCGGCTTGACGACTACCGCGGCTCGAAAGCGATCGGTATGCCCGACGATCCAGGCGGTCAGCACGCCGCCGCCGCTGCCGCCGGTCACGAACAGCCGCTGCGTATCGACATAGCCACGTCCGATCACGGCGTCGACGCCCGACATGAGGTCGTCGTAGTCCTTATCGGGATAGTCATGATGAATCAGATTGGCGAACTCCTCGCCGTAGCCCGTGCTGCCGCGCGGATTCATGTAGAGAACGACGTAACCGGCGGACGCGTATAGCTGTATCTCCGCGGCAAAACTCGGCGCATACATGGCGAACGGACCGCCGTGAATTTCCAGCACGAAGGGATATTTTTTCGTCGGGTCGAACCCGGGCGGCTTCACGATCCAGCCTTGCATATGGCGATGGTCGGCCGTGGAATCGAAGCCGATTTCCTCGAGCGCGCCGATCGTGCGCATGCCTAGCAAATTTTCGCTCAAGGCGCCGAGCGTCCTGATATCGCGCATGGATGTACCCGTGGCCAGCGCCGCGGGCGCCGTTGCGCTGGCCTGTGTGAAGGCAAAGCGGCCATTCGGCGAGATCGAGAAGGAGCCTCCCGAATAAGGCCGGGATACATCGGCACCGCCCACGCCCTCCGCGAGGCTGCGCATCTTGCCCAAGAGATCAATGGCCGCAATCTTGGTCGATCCATGATCGTCGTACTGGAACACCAGCGTCTTTGCATCGCTAAGCCACTTCGGGGACGCGGCATCGCGATCGAGGGACGCGGTGATCGAGTGAGCGTGGCTGCCGTCGCTGTCCATGACGTAGAGTTGCGTGGCTTGATATCCCAATTGCCGGTCGTCGAATCCTAGGTAGGCGATGTGCTTGCCATCCGGCGAGGGCACAGGATGCCGGTCCGGCCCGCGTCGATCGGTCAGCGCGTGGAGCGAGCCATCCGCCACGTCGATGCGGTAAATTTCGCTGTCCAGCGGGTCGTAGTCGGCGTCCGCGCGCCGGTTGGCGCTTATCAGGATGCCGCTTCCATCGGCGGTAAACGCAGGCGGCCCTTGATGATCGAAATCACCGTTCGTCAACTGACGTGCGGCGCCGCCATCGGCGGAAACGATGAATAGCTGGCTATAAGTGCTGGGTAAGTAGCCCTCGCCGTCGGCCCGAAAAACCATGCGGTCAATCAGCTTCGGCGGATCCGCCCACTTGGCATTCTTTGGCGTCTCCGGCAATTCCACTTTCAGCGGCTTTCGCTCCTGCGGCACCGGCATGATGAAGGCAAGCCAATGGCCGTCCGGCGACCAGGCCAACGCGCCGGGAGATTCGGTGAAGTTGCTGATCGGCGCGCTGATGCCGCTCGCCACCCAGTACATGAAGAGTTGCGCAGAGCCATCGGCAGCGCGTGCAATGTATGCGATGCGCGTCCCGTCTGGCGACCAGCGCGGCGAGCCGCTGGTGGGCGCCCCGGAAAGAGGCCGTTCATTCTTGCCATCGATGCCGACCAACCAGACGCTGCCGTGCGCGCGGTCGGTCTTGATGTCGTATCCCATTCGCACATAGGCGATGTTCCGGCCGTCAGGAGACACTTCCGGATCGGCCGCCCATTGTAGGTCGAACACATCCATCGGCCTGAAGCCCGGCTTCGCCGGCTCTGCATAGCCCGGCGCGGCGACAATACTGAGCGCGAGCAGCATGAGTGCGGAAAATTTAACTTTCGAAGCCCGATTACCCATTTATGATCTCTTTGCCGGCCGCCCAGCAGTAACGTTGATGTTCATTCACGATTCCCACCGCCTGCATGAAAGCGTAGCAAATAGTGGCGCCGACGAATTTAAAGCCTTTTTGCTTGAGGTCCTTGCTCATCGCATCGCTGTGCGCCGCCGATGCCGGAATCCCACCGAGATAGAGAGGCCGGCGGCGCAGCACGCGGCCATTGGTAAATTGCCAGATGTAATCGCTGAACGAGCCGAGAGAGGCGCGAATCGCGAGGTATGCGCGGGCGTTCGCGATGAAGGCGTCCACCTTCAGCCGGTTCCTGATGATGCCGGAATCTTGCAAGAGGCGGCGGCGTTTCGTGGCGTTATAGCGCGACATCTTCTCGGCATCGAAATCATCGAAGGCCCTTCTATAGGTTTCGCGTTTGCGCAGTACTGTAATCCAGCTCAGGCCCGCCTGCGCACCCTCCAGGCAGAGCATTTCGAACAGCGCACTGTCGGCGCGCACCGGCACACCCCACTCGGTGTCGTGATAGGCGATATACAAGGGATCGGCAGGACACCATGCGCAGCGCAGTTTCCCGTCGGTATGCCGCTGCGCCTTCAGTTTCCGACGATCGGTCGCCACGGGCCAGTGATCAATGCGATTTGGCCGCAATCACCTCGATTTCGACCAGCGCTCCGGGAGCCGCCAGGGCCGCCACCTGCACGGCGCTTCGAGACGGTTTGTTGGGCTGTTCAGCGGTGCCGAAGAATTGTTTGTATCCGGCCATCATGCCGGCGAAATCCATCTTATTGTCCTTTGCCGGGTCGCCGACCATGAAGATGGTCATCTTCACCACGTCGCTCATGGTTAACCCAAGCCGCGCAAGCGTCGCCTTGATCGCGTTGAGCGCGCCGACGGTTTGGGTTTCCATATCGCCATAGGCTGCGACGCTGCCCTTCGGCGCATCCTTATTGACCACCGGCGCCAACGCGCCGCTCAAGAAATAGGTGTCAACGCCGCCTTTGACCGTGACAGCCGAAGAAATCGGAAACTCGTTGCCGTCCGGCAGCGCTAAACGCTCGACTTTCGGCTGGTCGGCGGCCTTCCTGGAGTCGGCCGCCAACACGGCGGGCGCTGCTGAAATCATTGCCAAGACACTCGCGGCGAGAATGAGCTTGCGCCCACAGTTCATGCTAGACATCGCATCCCCTAATGAATTACACGTGCAGTCGCACGGCGTGACGAACCTTGTAGACCAATTCTATGCAATCGACGCCGCGCGTGCGGCGCGCCGCGCTGCGAATCTCGTGCATGAGTTTGAGCAGCACGCGGGTGCTTTGATCCGTGATCAGGCTCAAGCGAGGATCCACTCCAAGATGCAAAACGGCAAAGCGCTCGTGCGCTGAACGGACGAAAACGGCGACGCCCACCGGCCTTCCCTGGTCGGAAATCGCGTAAAGAGTTTGGACTTCGTCGATGTCGCCGACGCGGATCCGTAGGCTGCCATCCTGCTCATAGATCTCCGGCACGCCATAGGTGTCTATGGATTGCTGAATGCCGACTCGTACACGATGCTGGTTTACGTTGAAAAACAGCAACTGCTCCAGGGCCGGACGCTGTTCCACAGCTAGTTTCGACGTGATGCCGATTGATGCGCCCAACGACCCCCCGAGCAGCCCCGCTTCTAAGTGAGCGGCCAGTCACAGAACTTAATTGACGCAGCGCAACAGACATTGTCTGCGGCCTGAGACTCCGTATCGTATAGCGTCGCTCGTTGAATGACACTAGCCCTATCAGTCGTCAGCCGGTTGCTGCATTGCGGTATCGGTGCGGCGCCCATGTCATACCAGGTCCCGCATGAAAGGAAACAGTTGGTGCTAGCTTCTGACGAGGACAGCGGCACGCTGGACGCGCTGAAGTTCAGCCTCGCGAGCGAGATCATCGAGATCGTCGTTTTGACGTCGGACGACGCCTTTTTACAAACCTTGCGCGAGGCAGTGGGCGGGGCCAGGCGTCTATGGCACGTTCCATCCGCCGACAAAGTCAGCGATTTGTTGGTCGCCGGAGAAGTCGGCATTGTCGTGCTCGATGTGCAGACGCTGCATGAGAATGCCCGGGTCTTCGTCGAGCAAATCAAACGTCAATTCCCCGATCTGGTGCTTGTCGCCGCGGGCCATCGAGATGATGAAATGTCGCTCGCCGCGTTGATCAGCGCCGGATTGGTGTACCGCTTCATCCACAAGCCGATGTCCCCCGCAAGGGCGAAATTGTTTGCCGAAGCGGCCATCAAGAAATATGAGGATCAACGGCGGCGCGCGGCCGAGACTCCACTGCGCCAATCCGCAACGTCGACGAGCCCCGTATGGCTGATTGGCGGCGCCATTGCCGCACTGCTGATCATCGGCGCGATTGCATGGATAGCGCATCGAAGCAGCAGCGAAGAGCCCGTGCCGCCTGTCTTGAGCGAAAGCGCGAAACCCGCCGCGGTTGAATCGGTCATTCTGGCGCGTGCCGCGGCGGCGTTGGCCGCGAATCGCCTGACAGAGCCTGCGGGCGACAACGCCTTGGAGCTTTATCTACAATTACAGGCGCGCAATCCCGCGGACTCCGATGCCCGCGTGGGACTGGCCGAGGTTCACGAGCGGCTGCTGGCGCGTGCCGAGAATGCGCTCCTCGAAGAGCGCTTGGACGAAGCCGCGGCCGCCATTGAAACCGCGCGCAAGGCCGGCGTCGAGAGCGGCCGAATCGCCTTCCTGAGCGCGCAACTCGCAAAATCACGCGAGCAAATCAAGTCGGCCCAGACGCAAGTTCAACAGCAAAGCCGGCCGCGCGCCGAACCGAAACCCGAAGAAGACCATGTCACCCCGTTACTGACGCTTGCTGCCCAGCGACTTGCCGACGGCCATCTGCTGGAGCCGGATCGCGACAGCGCCCGCTACTATGTGCAGGAGGCCTCGCGTGCGGATCCACAAAACGCGGCGGCTGCGGAAGCGAAGCGCGCGTTGGGTTCGAAATTGCTCGAAGATGCGCGCAGCGCGATCGACCGGCGGGATTTCGCGCGCGCGCGCTTTGTGATCGAGGGGGCCAACGGCATCGCCGTTCCGGCGAATATCGAAACGGTGCAAAATCTGCTCACCGCCGCGCGTAAGCAGGCGGACGCCGATGCCAGGAGCCAGCTGCTGAAGAACGCCAATGAGCGGCTGCTGCAGGATCGGCTGATCGAACCCGCGAATGACAACGCCAAGTATTTTTATCTGACCTTAAAGCAGCTTGATCCCGCCAATCCGGTGCTTGCCTCAGTGCTGCAAGATCTTGGAACGCGTCTGACCGCCAAGGCACGGCGAGCGCTCATTCTTGGACAGCTCCCGGCCGCCAAAAGCTGGTTGGACGAGGTAACCTCGGTCGGCTTCAATTCCGCGGAGATGAGTTCGGTGCAGCACGACCTGGATGCTGCCGTCGCCCAACAGAACTTCATGACCACACTGATTCCCGCGAGTCAGCTTACGGTGCTGAAGTCCGTGCAGCCGACCTATCCAATGAGAGCGGTGAACGGCAAGATCGACGGCTGGGTGGATGTAGAATTCACCGTGGCGGAAACCGGCAAGGTCAAGGATGTGAGCGTTCGCGCGGCCAGCGTTCCCGGTGTTTTCGACGAAGCCGCGGTGAAGGCGGTATCGCAATGGCGCTACAAGGCCGTGTTGCGCGCCGCGAAGCCCGTGCCCGTCCGCAGCGCGATTCGCGTCCGCTTTACACTGCCTTAGGGGCCGTGGAGTCTAGGCCGCAGAACTGCGCGCAACCGCTGCGGCCAGCGTCTCTTGAGTCAGGGCACCGATCTCCGCGCCGATTCGCAGATCATCGACCGCACCGAACGCATGCTTACGCACCATGCCGTGACGATCGATCAGAACCAGGCTCGGCGTGCCGCGCATCTTGTAACGCTCCATCGTATGCGGAATCGGGCCGGCAGGATTCGACTGATCAAGGGCAATCGGAAACTTCAACCGATACTCCTGTATGAACGCCTTCAACACCGCGCTGCTGAACGCATCGTGATGCTCGAACGTCGTGTGCATGCCGAT
Organism: Steroidobacteraceae bacterium; assembly: GCA_039924385.1. Classification (GTDB taxonomy): domain Bacteria; phylum Pseudomonadota; class Gammaproteobacteria; order Steroidobacterales; family Steroidobacteraceae; genus Bog-1198. The sequence continues at coordinate 26,205 of JBDTAV010000095.1, read as the reverse complement.
CACCGTGACATCGCCTGGCGCAAAGGTTTCGTAGATTCTGCGGGCTTGCGGCACCCCCGAGGCGACGGAGTTCGGACACAGGACTTGAAATGCCGCCAGCACAACCACCCGTCCTCGCAATCCCGAAAGCGTGAGTGGATGATCGGTATTGAACCACTTGTCGACGAGCAACTCCGGCGCCGCATTTTGGGTTGTCATAAATTAAGACGCCCCAAGCTTGGGAGTGCCGGGGCGCTCGAGAGAGCCTTCATCGGTTTTTTTAAAGATAACCCTAAATCGCGCCGGTGGGAAGTAACGGGACGCCGGTCCGAATGTCGGACGGCCACCGGCGATTTACTGACGATTCACCGAGCTGATCGGATGTTCCTTTTCACGGCGCTTGCGTTCAGCGACTTCTTCGCGATCAACGCTCACGTTGATCGGCGCCTTGATGCCGATGCGGACCTGCGAGCCGTTGACAGCCATCACAGTGACTTCGACGTCGTCACCGATTCGTAACGATTCTCCGGCGCGGCGGGTGAGTATCAGCATGGATTCATTAAGACATGCGCAAAAAAGTTTGCCTGTGGGCAATAGTTATAAATCATTGTAGGACTGCACCGACCTTGATGCCGCAGCTTTTCGGCGGCGTCTCGCGCTAATGTTCGGCGACGACGCGGTCTGTGTTTTCCTGGGTTGCCCAGTTGCTTACCGTGGCTTCGTAAAAAGCCAGCTCTTGCAGCAGGTCCTCGAGGCGCTGGGCTTTCCCCATGGCGAAGCCCTGCCCATAGTCCACGCCCAGATCCGCCATGCGCACACGCAGCACGTCGGTCTCGACGTACTCCGCGATCGTCTCCATGCACATGACTTTCGCAAGCTGCGCGATGGCCTTGATCATGGATTCGGAGCGCGCGTTGGTGACGGCGTCGCGAACGAAACTACCGTCGATTTTGATGTAGTTGACCGACAAATCCTTCAGGTACGCCAACGAGCTGACGCCTGTGCCGAAGTCATCCAGCGCGAACTGGCAGCCCAGTTCCTGCAGCGTGCGCATGAACACCTGCGCTTTCTCCAGATTGCCGATCGTCGCCGTTTCGGTCAATTCAAAGCACAGCACAGCGGGCGGCACGCCGCTCGTCTTGAGCTGGTCGACGACGAATCCGAGAAAGGATTCGTCCTGCAGCGATTGGCCGGAAAGATTGATGGCGAAGCGCGCAAATTCTTCGCCCACCGATGCGCTGTGTTCACCGAGCAATTCGCAGGCGCGGCGCACCACCCAACGATCAATCGTCGGCATGAGCTGGTAGCGTTCCGCTGAAGACAGAAATTTGCCCGGTGGAATCATCTCACCGCGCTCGCCAAGCATTCGGATCAAAAGTTCGAAGCGCGGCCGCCCGTAATTGCCTCGCAGCGGCAGGATGGGTTGCGCATCGAGCCGGAAACCGTCGCTGTCCAAGGCCTCGCGCAGCTTGCCGATCACCAGGATATCGGTGTGCCGGCGGATGATGCTCTGGTCCGAATCCTGAAAGATTTCGACGCGGTTGCGGCCGCGGTCCTTTGCAGCTTTACAGGCAATCTCCGCGGTCGCCAGGGCGTGCGCGAGCGGGTTGTCGGAGCGGCCGATGGGCGCAACTCCGAGACATACCGATACTTCGAACGCAGCTTGGCCTGCGCGCGGCACGATGCCCTGCGCGGCGGCACGGATCTGTTCGGCAATCGCCGCGGCCGACTCCATGCTTGAATTGGGAATGAGAGCCGCCAGCCGGTCGCCTGAGATGCGCGCTGACAGAGCCTCCGCCGGCAGCGTCTTCGCCATTCGATCCGCCACGCTGACGATGACATCGTCGCCCACGTGCATGCCGAATGTCTCATTGATGACATGCAGCCGATCGATATCGAGATACAAAATGATATGAGAGCCCGAAGGCGCCGTCGCAGCGAGCACGCCGCTCACCTGGCGCTCGAATGCCTGGCGGGTCATGAGGCCGGTGCTGGTGTCGTACTGAGCTTGGATGATGCTGGTCGAGCGCTTCGCCAACATTTCGGCGACCCGCGTCTGCTGCAAATCGAAATCTTGCGCGCTCGGCGGGTTGAAGAGCGCGAGTACGCCCATGACGCGTTCGGAGTGATGCCGTATGGGGCAGGCCAGGATCTTGTACGGTGCCGCGACGTCGGTCGCGACTTTGGAAATATGATTGATGACGATGGTGCGCTGCTGCATCTGCATCCACGCCGTCAAATGATGTTGGGCTCGTTGCAGCGCTTCCGGCGCCATCGGTGCTCCGCTGCGGGTCATGGACACGGAGATGTTCTTGTCGGGCACCCACAGCGCGGCCAGTGCGCAACCCATGCGGTCGAGACCGGTCTTCAGGATCTGCGAAAATTCGTCCGCATCGCTCGCTGCAGCCTGGTTGGAGGAGATCTCCATCATCAGCTCGAGATCGCGCTCTTTGATGTTCAGGTCGCGCTCGCTCGACCCCAACTTGGCCCGCAACGCCAGCTCGCGGCGCAGGCACTCGAGGGCCGGCTGAACCAATTGGCGGATCGTCTGCAAGGGACGCGGCTCTATTTGGGTTCCCGACAAGCGGACCACCAGACTCACAATCCCCAGCAATTCAATGTGCTCGCCGCGCACGGCGAAGGAATAGACCACCCGGTCCGCGTCGATGGTTCTCGCGATGCCCGCAAACTCCGTGGTATCGGACAGGGCGTTGGCAATCGCGTCGTTGATGAGTTCCGGCTCGTCGCTCAGATCCCACTCATCGGAAGCCCATACCAGGTTGGCAAAGCCGTCGTGAACCACCACGCCTCGCAAGCTCGGCATGAGCATGCGCAACAGGCGGCCGTACGGGTCGAACGAAGTCTCGGCCTGTGTTTCGACGACGTTGGACTTGATATCCAGCACTGAGGCCATCTTTAGGGAATGGTTGAGGTTAAAGCCACGAATCAATGTGCTGGAATCCCTGCCCAGCAGCTTTGACGAGCGTCGCAGTTCAACGCAAGAATTCAGAGACCCGCATGTAGGACTGCGGCAGGAATCCGGGAAAATTGACAATATCTGCTCGTTCTTGTGATGCACCTCCCGCTTCGACTTGAAGCGGAGTTTATCGCCTCCTCGAGCGCGCGAGCGCCTTGAGCAGGAAGCGGCCGCCGGGGATGCGCACCAGGCGGAATACCCTGCGCCAAAAGCGCCGGGCGTCGGCATCGATGCTGACCAGCGGCAGGCGTTCGTACAGATGGTCCAAAGGCTCATGCACGATTGCGCTCGCAGCTTCGACGCTTGCAACTTTCTCCTCCGACATGAAAGTCAGCAGCACCTTCTCGGCATGCCATTCGATGCCGACATCGAGCAGAGCTCCGGTGCCGAAAGACTTTTGCGCGCCGCGCTCCGCGTCTCGCAGAAACACATTGACTTCGTGCGGAGCCGGCCGGGAAAGTTGCCAGGCGCCATTGCCAAGATCCAGCGGCAGAAATGCACCGGAAAAACTGCGTCGCAACTTCAGAGACATCACCGCATCCTACTCGCGATTTACCCGCTCGCCAGTGCTGTAGGATGCGCCGGTGGATGGACGGACAAAATTACTTCCGGGACAAGCGCTGAGCCGGAACGGCAGTCTGCGGCTCGACTACCTGGCCGTCGCCGGCCTCGCGTTTCCCTTCATGGTCAACAGCGCCGTGCAGGCGGTGCTGAACGCCACCGATACCTGGTTCATTGGACGTGTATCGCCGGCTGCCACCGCTGCCATTGGCGCGGTCTACTGGCCGGTGCTCGTCTTCGGGCTCCTGTTCGGCGGCGTCGGTCTCGCGGTACAAACTTTGGTGGCGCAGGCCTATGGCAGCCATCGCTATGCGCGAGCGTCTCAGGCCACCTGGACGGCCTTGTGGGCATCGCTGTTCACGGTGCCGGCGTTTGTATTGCTGGCGCTGACGGGCGCCAAAATTTTTTCTCCCTTCGGACTTCCTCAAGAAATCGGCCGGCTTGCACTAACCTATTGGTTTCCGCGCATGCTGGGCGGTCCGCTGGGTGTGGCGCTATGGGCTGTGTTGGGATTCTTCAACGGCATCGGCCGCCCGACCGTTACGCTGCGCATTGTCGCCGGCGTGGCCGTGATCAATGCGCTGTTCAATCAGCTGTTCATGTTCAACTTGGGGATGGGAGTAGCCGGTTCCGCCTGGGCGACGAATTGCGCGCAGTTAATCGGCGTTGCCGCGGCGCTCGCCTGCTTCCTGGCGCCGGCCACCCGCAAGCGTTTTCGGTCGCACCTGACGACGCGGCTTCATGGCCGGGCATTGTGGCGCCAGCTGCAACTGGGTTTTCCCATGGGCGTGCTGATTGCGGCGGATATTCTCGGCTTCGCGCTGTTCCAACTGATGCAAGTGCGTCTCGGCACCGTCGACGGCGCATCGACACAAATCGTCATGATGCTGACGTCGTTTTGCTATATGCCGGCGGTGGGAATCGCCATGGCGGGCACCACCTTGGTAGGCCAGGCGATCGGCGCGCATCGTAAGGACTGGGCGCTAAAGGTCGGCAACGGGATCATTTTGATTGCCGTGCTCTACATGGGCGCGATCGGCGTGCTGCTGGCTGCCCTCGGGCCGCGGGTGTTGCCGTTTTTCACCAATGCTGCCGATCCACAGGCGGCTCAAGTGGTCGGACGCGCCGTTACCTTGCTGTGGATTGCGGCGGGTTATCAATTGTTCGATGGTTTGAATATCAGCAGCAGCGCCAATTTACGCGGCGCGGGTGATGTGCGGCTTCCGGCGGTCATGGTTCTTACGCTATCGTGGCTCATCTTCGTGCCCCTTGCGCACAGCCTCTCGTTCGCCAAGGGCCAAGGGTGGGTTGGTTGGTTGCCGCAGTATGGCTTGGGTGCGGTCGGCGGGTGGTTCGCGGCGTTGATTTACATTTTCTTCTTGGGACTGATGCTATTTCTACGCTGGCGATCGCGCGCCTGGCAGCGTATCGCGCTGCCTCTCAACTGATGAACACGCTCATGTTCGTGCTCAATCGCATTGCTCTTGCCTGCGGCTGCGCGGTCCTGTCCGGCGCAGCCGTCGCGACCGGGGCAGGCTACGCGGTTCCCGCAGCCATCACGCAGCTGATGGCGGCGCAGCGCCTGCCGTCCAGTGCCGTAAGCTTTGTCATCGTCGATGCGGACACCGGCCGCATCGTAATGAGTCACAACCCGGACACGGCGCGAAGCCCCGCTTCCACCATCAAGACGCTGACGACATTTGCGGCGCTCGACATGCTCGGTCCCGCATTCACCTGGCAGACCCGTGCATGGCTGCATGACGGCGATCTTTATCTGCAAGGCGGCGGCGATCCCTACATCACGCTGGAACGCTGGTGGAGCTTCGTACAAGGTTTGCGGGCGCAGGGCCTGAATTCGATTCCCGGCGACATCGTGATCGACAACAGCGCGTTTTCTGTGCCGAAGGAGGATCCGGGCGCCTTCGACGGACGGCCGAACCGCTCATACAACGTTGTGCCGGACGCATTGATGGTCAATTTCCAATCGATCGACTTCAGCCTCGCCGCCAATGCCGATACGCATCGCGTGGAAATCATCGCAAGTCCGGCACCGGTCAATCTCAAGGTGGAGAATCACATTCGCTTCGCGCCCGGCAGCTGCGGCGGGGCGGCATCAAGAGTGGACTTTAAAGTTGCCTCGCCGCAATGGGACCGCGTGATCTTTTCCGGGGCCTTGTCGGCGCACTGTGTAGCGCGTACCTTCGCGCGCGTTCTGCTGCAGCCGGCGACCTATGCCTTCGGCACGTTCGTCAAATTGTGGCGGGAATCGGGAGGCGAGTTCAACGGCAAGTTGCGCATCGAATCGACACCGTCCGACGCCAAATTACTCTATACCTTCGACTCGTTGAGCTTGGCCGAGATCGTACGGCTCACCAATAAGCACAGCAGCAATCTGATGGCGCGGCACTTGCTCCTGACCCTGGGCCGGGAGCGTTACGGCGATCCGGCAACCTTGGAAAAAGGCGTTGCGGCGATGGCGGATTGGAGCCGCGCAAGAGGCTTCGACTTGAGCGGTGTGGATATCGACAATGGATCCGGTCTGTCACGCAGCACGCGCATTACGGTGCTGCAAATGGCGAAAATCCTGGGCGTCGCGTACCACAGCCGGTTCGCGCCTGAATACTTGGCGTCCTTGCCCTTGGCCGGCATGGACGGCACGCTTCGTTCGCGCATGAAAAATAGTCCGGCCGGTGCGGTCCGCCGGAAGACCGGCCACCTCGACGGCGTCAGCGGCGTCGCGGGTTACGTGACTGCTTCCACCGGAAAAACTTTCGTGCTCGTGTCGCTGGTCAATAATGTACGCGCGGATTTCGGTGCGGCGGAGCCGGTGCACGCCGCGCTGGTGGCTTGGGTCTTGGACAATTTTTAGCCCTTGCGGCCTGTCGCGCTCAAGGGCGCTCCATCTCCCAAAGGGTCACCGTGACGTTTTTGCGCACCCAGATCCCAAAGCCGACGTAGCGAAACCATTTATTCAGCCGGCGCCGATACCATGCGCCGGCTCGCAGGTGCACTTCTCGATCGGTGCGGCTGCGATCGCAGTTGTCGCGCCAATCCTCCGCGGTCAAGGCCGACACATAAAGCGCGGCACGGCTCAGGCGGCTTAAGTTTACGATGCTCCGTGCGGCCTGTGCATCCGGCAAGTACTGCAGAACGTCATAGCAAATGACCAGATCAAAGGGTCTGCGCGCTGCGAAGTCGACGATGGAGCCAAAAATCCAACCGAATCTGGCGCACAAATACTCGCTTGACTCGAGCCCCGTGTAGCTCGCCCGCGGCAGGAAATCCTGGAAAGGCTTTTGCAGCAAGCCCATGCCGCAGCCGGCATCGAGGATTCGTCGTACGGGAACCTGGCATTGTCTCAAGGCGCTCGCGATTAGGGCTGCGCGGCTGCGCATCTCGTCGACCGTGACGACCCGCGTCGCCGCGTTCAGATAAAATTTTCTGAAATAGGCGGCGCTAAAATTGTTCGCCGGCTCTTGAGCGTGTACCTTACGTGCTCTTTTTTGTTGCCGATGTACCGAGGTTTCGCCCATGATCGAGAAGATTCCGCGCGCGCTGGCGTTACGCGCCATGATAGTGGTCTCGTTGATTGTCTGCTCGCCCGCTTTTCTCGCGGCGGCGGAATCATCATCCGCGGGCGGCGTGCCTTCCATCGAGGCGAGAACCGCCGGGATGCGCCACATGCCCGGCTTCCTGCCGCTTTATTGGGATGCCAAGAATGGCAGGTTGTACCTCGAAATTCCGCAGCTGAATGTCGACATGCTGTATTTCGATTCGCTCCCCTACGGAACCGGGTCCAATGACTTGGGGCTCGACCGCGGTCAAGTGTCGGCTGCCAAGCTGGTTCGTTTCGAGCGCTTCGGCCCGAAGATTTTGTTGCTTCGGCCCAATGAGAATTTTCGCAGCTCAGCGCACGATCCGGCTGAGCAGCTGGCGGTACGCCAGTCTTTTCCGGAGTCGATTCTCGGCGGCTTTACGGTGGCCGCCGAAAATACCGTCGCCCAGGCCGGAGCTGTCTTGGTGGATGCCACCGATTTCTTTGTGCGCGACGTCCACGGGGTAACGGAAGCCTTGGGGAAGCAGGGCACATACAAGCTCGATGCCGCGCGGTCAGCCATCGCCATCGATGCGACCAAAGCGTTCCCGGAGAACACCGAAGTCGAAGCCATTCTGACATTCGCATCCGATGCGCCCGTGCGCGGATCGTTTGTCGCTGAGGTCACGCCGGACGCTCACGCGCTCACGCTGCGCGAGCACCAGTCGTTTCTCGAGCTGCCCCCACCGGGTTTTTCGCCGCGACGCTTTGATCCTCGCGCCGGGTACTTTCCATTTGCGTACCGGGATTATGCAGCGCCGCTCGGCGCACCGGTGGACCAGCGCTTTATCGTACGGCACCGTCTGATCAAACAGGATTCGAGCTGCGAACAGGCCTGTGCGCCGGTCAAGCCGATTCAGTACTACGTCGATCGCGGCGCGCCCGAGCCGATCCGCTCGGCATTGGTCGAGGGCGCACGCTGGTGGGACCAGGCCTTTCAAGCTGCCGGCTGGGCGCCCAATACCTTTCGAGTGGACGTTCTCCCGGAAGGCGCCGACCCCATGGATGCAAGGTACAACATCATTCAATGGGTGCACCGCTTCACGCGCGGTTGGTCCTATGGCCATCCGGTAACCGATCCGCGCACCGGCGAAATCATCAAGGGCAATGTGACCTTGGGCTCCTTGCGCGGGCGGCAAGATTATCTGATCGCCGAGGCACTGCTCTCGCCCTATGTCGCCGGCAAGAAAATAGCACCCGAGAATGACCCCATGCTCGCGATGGCGTTGGCGCGCACCCGGCAGTTGGCCGCGCATGAAACCGGCCATACCTTGGGATTGGCGCATAATTTCGCCGCCAGTGCATTTCCGCACGCGCCCGCCGAGTCGGTCTCGGTGATGGACTACCCGCATCCCTGGATAACGCTCGACCCGCGTGGCGTACCCGATCTCTCTCAAGCATACGGAGTGAATATCGGACTCTGGGATAAGGTCGCCATCAACTACGGCTACCGCGAATTTTCCGATCCTTCCACGGAGCGCGCCGGGCTCGACGCCATATTGAGCGCGGCGACGCAATCCGGACTCGTCTACATCACCGATGAAGATGCCCGGCCACCGGGCAGCGCGCACCCGTTCGCGCACCTATGGGACAACGGCGCCGATGCGGCCGACGAGCTGACGCGAATCATGAAGATTCGCAGCGCCGCGTTGGCAAGGTTTGGCGAGAACGCCATCCCGTCGGGTGCGCCGCTGGCGACCTTGGAAGATACCTTGGTGCCGCTGTATCTCATGCATCGCTACCAGACTGAGGCCGCGACCAAGATCATCGGCGGACTGGACTATCGCTATCAGCTGCGCGGCGACGGACAGAAGGATGCCGCGATAGTTTCGCCGGACGAACAGAGAAAGGCCCTGAGTGCGGTTGTGAAGACCCTGGCGCCGGAGACTTTGGCTCTGCCCGAATCGCTGCTGAAGTTGTTTCCGCCCCGCCCGCCGGACTTCGAGCGCAGCCGCGAGTCTCTGCCGGCCCGTACCGGATTGACGTTCGATCCGATTGCGGCGGCGGAATCCGCAGCGGACCTCACCTTGAGCGCGTTGTTCGATCGCGAACGCGCGGCTCGCCTGGTTGAATATCACGCGCGCCTCAACACGCCGTCTCTTGTTGAAGTCATCGATGCGGCGCTCAAGGCGGGCCGGCTTAGCTCCCCGGCGCCTGGTGGCCATGCAGCAATCGAGGCCGAGATCCAGGTCGCCGTCTACGCGCGCAGCGTGGAGGCGCTGCTCACCCTGGCGGCGGATCCGAAGGACTCGGTTGAAGTGCGCGCCATCACTTATGCGAAGCTCGAGGGCCTAAGACGCCATAGCGACGTCAATTCGCCGCTCGAGGCCTACCTCGTCCACCGCATCAAGCAGTTTCAAGACGATCCTGCAAAATTTGTCGCCGCAAAGCCGGTTGAAGCGCCGCCCGGCATGCCCATCGGCGACGACGAGGAATAGTGAAACGTTGCCGGTAGGTGAGCACCACAATCGTGAGCTGATCCTGTGGAAAATCATACAGACTGCCGCTATAACTTAGTCGTTTATCGCCGCATTCAGGGAGGGCAACCGTCATTCGACGGTGAGACTCTTCGCCAAATTGCGGGGCTGATCCACATCCGTGCCTTTGAGCACCGCGACGTGGTAGGCGAGCAGCTGCATCGGAATGGCGAACACGGCCGGAGCCTGCAGCGCGGTCGCGTGCGCCGGCATTTGGATGACGGTGATGCCTTTCTCGCTCTCCATGCCCGCCAACGGGTCGGCGAACACATACAACTTGCCGCCGCGGGCGCGCACTTCATGCAAGTTGGATTTGAGCTTTTCCAATAGATCGTTGCTCGGTGCGATGGCAACCACCGGCATGTCTTCATCGACCAGCGCCAGCGGACCGTGCTTGAGCTCTGCTGCAGGATAGCCTTCTGCGTGGATGTAAGAGATCTCCTTGAGTTTCAGCGCTCCTTCCATGGCAATGGCTTGCAGGGGTCCGCGCCCGAGAAACAGCGCGTGATGTTTCTCCACGAAGATCTCGGCGAGCGCCTGAATAGTCTCGTCGAGCTTGAGCGTCTTTTCCACCAATCCGGGCAGCTGCAGCAGCTGTGAAACCAAGGCGCTTTCCTCGGCGGCAGCAGGTCCGTTTTTCGCCAGGGCAATGGTGAGCATGATGAGCGCAGTGAGCTGGGTGGTGAACGCCTTGGTGGAGGCGACTCCGATTTCAGGTCCCGCCCGCGTCAAGAGCACGAGGTTCGATTCCCTGACCATGGAGCTTTCCGCGACGTTGCAAATGCTCAAGGTCGAGAGATACTTCGCCTGCTTGGCGTTGCGCAGTGCCGCCAAGGTATCTGCAGTCTCGCCGGACTGAGAAATGGTCACGAACAGCGTCTCCGGGGTAATCACCGGATCGCGATAGCGGTATTCACTCGCGATTTCCACCCGGGCCGGGATGCGGCAAATCTGCTCGATGAGATAACTGGCAGTGAGTCCCGCGTGAAAACTGGTGCCGCACGCGGCTATGTGCACGGCTTTGACGCGCTTGAAAATCTCGGCGGCGCCGGGACCGAAAGCGGCGTCCAATAATTTGCCGCCGGCGATTCGCTCCTCCAGCGTTTGCGCGATTGCGCGCGGCTGCTCGTGAATCTCTTTGAGCATGAAGTGCCGATACTGGCCCCGCTCGACGGCGTCGGCCGGCAGATCGCTTTCCCGGACCGCACGCACTGCGAGCTGGCCCGCCGCGTCGAGGATCCGGACCGAGCGGCGCCGCACCTCTGCCACATCGCCTTCTTCCAAGAACATGAAGCGGCGCGTGACCGGCAGCAGCGCAGCCACATCCGAGGCCGCGAAATTCTCCTCTACCCCTAAGCCGATGACGGCCGGACAGCCTTGCCGCGCCATGACGATGCATTCGGGATCCGCCTGGCTCAAGACGGCGAGCGCATAGGCGCCCTGCAGTTCAGTTACCGTCTTGCGCACGGCGGTCAGGAGATCTGGGAACGAGCCGAGGTGGTGGTGAATGCGGTGCGCGATGACCTCGGTGTCCGTTTCCGAAGTGAAGCTGTAGCCCAAACCCTTGAGTTCTGCGCGCAAAGACTCGTGATTTTCGATGATGCCGTTATGCACAATCGCAACTGCGCCGCGCGAAATTTGTGGATGAGCGTTTGCGGTGGTGGGCACCCCATGAGTCGCCCAACGCGTATGGGCGATGCCGATCGATCCCAAGAGCGGTGTAGTGTCCAAGGCATCCTGCAGGATTTTGACCTTGCCGACGGTGCGCAGCAGGGCGAGCTGCCCGTGATCTAGAACGGCGATGCCGGCCGAGTCGTAGCCGCGGTACTCGAGCCGTCGTAATCCCTCCATGAGGATTGGAACCGCATTACGTTCGGCGACCACAGCCACGATGCCACACATATCGCTACCGGCCTTGCAGTAAAAAAAGGGTGGTTAGTGTGCCCGAGACGGTCGGGACATGAAGGTTTTTCCAGTCGCTCCTACGGACCAAACAATGGTATTTGCTAAACAGTATTGGTAACTATATAGTATTGGATCATGGACGATAGCAACGAACGCAAGTTCCAAAAGGAGCTCAACGGAGGCCTGGTGGGCCTGGTTTTGCTGGCTGTGCTCGCCGAGTCTGACGAAGACCTGTACGGCTACGAAATCGCCAAGCGTTTGGCCAGCGCCAATGACGGAACCTCCATTTTTAAGGAGGGCACGATTTATCCCGTCTTGCGTGCGCTCTCCGCCGGGAATTTGCTCACCAGTCGCATCGTACCCTCCTACTCCGGTCCGCCGCGCCGCTACTACCGCATCACCGAGCAAGGCCGCGGCGTACTCGCTGAATGGAAATTGATTTGGGCTTTGACCCGAGACTTCGTGGATCGATTTACAGAAACAGAGAATTTAGGAACAGGACAATGAACCGCAACGCGCCACGCTCCATCGATCAATACCTGCGCCAATTGCGCGAAGAGTTCGCCGGCGCCTACCGCGACACCGAGGTCAAGGTCAAAGCTGCCATGGCGACGCTGGCGCTGGCCACCGGCATTATTTACTTCGTGCTGGCGGTGACCGGGCTTTCCTTGTCGGCCGGCTTGTCGGTCCTGATCATCGGCGTGCCGTTCTTTCTCATGTTCATGGCTGTGGCATGGGCGGAGTCGAGGTGTTCTCCAATGCGCAGCCCGAGTGGATATTCAATACGGGATTTGCGATTCCGCTGCTGGGACTGGCGGGAGTCTTGTTGCTGACCTCGCTGATGCATCTGGCCCGAGGCCCGGACGCTGGGCTGTATCAGGGGTCACCCTGCCGCCCAGCGCTTGAAATAGCGCCGCGGTGTCCGCAAAGCGATTCGCACGTGACTGAATCACGTTGATCAATGCCTGCTGGTAGGTCTGTTCGGCAATGAGCAGCGCCAAATAACTCACCGCACCAATCTCGAGCTGATGCCTCGCCACGTCAAGGCTTTTTTGGGCCGCGCTTTCGGCGCGGCTGGCGGCACTCAAGGCGTCCGCATCCGCCGCCAGCGCGTGCAGGGCGTCGGCGACGTTTTGAAAGGCCGTCAGCACCGCGGACTTGTATACCGCGCCCGCCTGATCGAGCGCGGCATCCGCAGCGCGTTTACGGTGCGGCAGGGTGCCGCCGGCGAACAGGGTTTGCGTGGCATTGGCACCGATGCTCCAAAATCCGGTGCCGGGCTTGAACAAATCGCTCATGATGGTTGCTGCACTGCCAATGTTGCCCGTGATCGTGAATTGCGGCAGCAGATTGGCGATCGCAACGCCGACCTGCGCGGTCGCCGCGTGCAGCTGCGCCTCGGCCGCGCGCACATCGGGGCGCCGCTCGACCAATTCTGAAGGCAATCCGAGCGGCAAATCCACCGGCAGCACCCATTGCTCAAGCTGTAGCTTGGGGGGCGTGAAATCCGCGGGCAGCCGTCCGGTCAAAACCGCCAATTGATCTTGCATCTGCCGCAGTTGCCGCTGCAACGGCGGCAGCGTCGCTTCCAATTGGGCGAGCGCCGCCTCCTGCGCATAGACATCGACTTCCGCGATCGCACCCAGCATGAGTTCACGCCGCAGCACCGCGAGGGATTCACGCTCCAGCGCGATCACCCGCGCGGTTGCGGCGATCTGTGCCCGAAAGCCTGCTTCTTGTATTGCGGACGTGACGACGTTCGCCGTGAGCGTGAGGTAGGTGGCGTCGAGTTGAAAGCGCGCGGCTTCCGCCTGCGCCGCCAACGATTCCACCTGGCGGCGATTCGCGCCAAATATGTCGGGAACGAAGCTCACGGTGACTTGGGGTGTGAACAAATCATAGAGCGCCGTTCCCGAGGCCAAGTTCGGCGCCAGCACTCCGGTGGCGTTGCGATTGCGGCTGGCATCGAATTCGCCCTGTACCGCCGGAAAAAAGCTGCCGCGCTGCGCGGCGGCGTTCTCCAGGGCCTGGCGCAATGCCGCTTGTGCGGACCGCACATCCGGATTGGCGCGCAGCGCTTCGGCGACGAGTCCGTTGAGCTCGGGCGAGCCGAATAGCAGCCACCAATTTCTCGGCACGGCTTGTGCCAACAGAAGCTTTTGCGCGGCCCCGCCGGAACCCGAGGCCGACGCGGTATCGGCGGGCATCGGCTCGACCGTAAAGCGCGCAGACGCAGGCGGTGCCGGCCGATGAAAGCTCGGGCCCGCGCAGGCGCTTAAGGTCAGGGCGGCGCAGCATGACAATGCCGCCGCGTAATTCATACGCCGCTTTCTCGCGGCAATTCCTGCGGCAGTTCTTGCGCCCGTGAGAACTTCAAAATCAGCACCGGCAGCACCAGCAATATCAGGAGCGGCGCGAACAGCATGCCGCCGACAACGACGCGCGCCAGCGGACGCTGCACTTGCGAGCCGATGTTGGTCGAAAACGCCGCCGGCAAAAGACCCACGCAGGCCACGATGCAGGTCATCGTCACCGGCCGAAGCTGTGTGCGGCAGGTTTGCAGCATGGCGCTGGCGCGGTCGAGACCGGATTCAAGACTCAAGTGGTAGTACGACAACACCAGAATTCCGTCCATGGCTGCGATGCCGAACAAGGCCACGAAGCCGATCGCCGAGGAGACGCTGAACGGTGTATCCGTGATCCACAGAGCGAAGACGCCGCCCACGAGTGCCATTGGAATCACGCTCGCGGCCAGCAGGGCGTCGCGCAGGCTGCTGAAATGCAGATATAGGAGCAGGACGATGAGCGCGATCGACAAAGGAACGATCACACCCAAGCGCGCGATGGCTTCCTGCAGATTCCCGAATTCTCCGACCCATTCCAGACGGTAGCCCCCCGGCAACGGCACTGCAGACTCGACGTCGCGTTGCGCCTCCAGCACGGCACTGCCGAGATCACGGCCGCGCACGCTGAACTTGATCGGAACGTAGCGCTGCTGCTGTTCGCGATAGATGAAGGCCGCCCCGGAAACCAGCCGAACGCTCGCCACATCCTCGAGTGGAATCTGGATGACGCCCCCCGCTGCGGACTGGGCCGCGATGGGGATTCGCTCGATGGATTCGAGACTCTGCCGAAACGGCGCCGCGAGCCGCACCATCATCGGAAAATGGCGATCGCTGCCGCTTTCGTAAAGATCGCCGGCGCTTTGGCCGCCGATGGCGACCTGTACCACGGCATTGATGTCGCCCGGGGCGAGGCCGAATCGGGCCGCCCGGACCCGGTCCACGTCGATGCGAATAGTGGGTTGGCCGATAGAATGCAGCACAGCGAGATCCGTGATTCCCGGAACTTTGGCCAGTACCGCGGCGACGCGATCGGCGGTTTTTTCCAGTGTCTCCAGGTCGTTGCCGTAAACCTTGACCGAATTTTCGCCCTTGACGCCCGATGCGGCTTCCTCGACGTTGTCCTGTATGTATTGGGAAAAATTGAACTCCACGCCGGGAAACTGCTGTTCCAGCGTATTGGTCATGTCTTGGGTAAGTTTTTCCTTGTCGACGCCGGAGGGCCATGAGCCAACCGGCTTCAATGGCACGAAGAATTCGGCGTTGAAAAACCCGGTCGCATCCGTACCATCATCGGGCCGACCATGTTGCGAAACGACCGATTCCACTTCCGGATAGACAGCCATGAGCAGCCGCATCCGATTCACATACGTGTCGCTGTCCTCCAGGGATATGGATTGCGGAAAGGTCGCTCGAACCCACAAGTTTCCCTCCTCGAGCGTGGGCAGGAATTCCAACCCCAACGAGCGCACGGCGAGAAGCGCGAGCAGTGTAAGGCCGCCCAGGGCAGCGAAGGTGATGATGCGATTGGCCAGCACGAATTCCAGCGCCGGCTCATAGGCGCGGCGCAGCCAGCGGACGATCGGCGTTTCGCGTTCCTGCGCTTTCACATCAAACAGAATCAGGCTCAAGGCCGGCGCGATGGTGAAGGTGGCGATCAGGCCGCCGGCGATTGCATAGGCGTAGGTTTTCGCCATTGGTCCGAAGATATGTCCTTCGATGCCCGATAAGGTAAAGAGCGGCACGAATCCCGCGATGATGATGGCGGCGGCGAAGAATATCGATTGACTGACTTCCGCGGCAGCGACCGAAATTATGCCGGTCTTGCCGCGAAATCCGCTGCGCACGCGCATGCGATGCAAGGCGCTGGGTCCTTGGCCTAAATGCGCGGAAGCCTCGGCCAGATGTCGATAGATGTTCTCAACCATGATAACCGTGGCATCGACGACCAGGCCGAAATCGATGGCGCCGACCGAGAGCAGGTTGGCCGATTCGCCCCGCAGCACCATGAGCCCGATTGCGAACGACAGGGCGAAGGGTATGGTCATTGCGACGATGACAGCGCTGCGCAGATTGCCGAGAAACGCCCATTGCAGCAGAAAGATCAGCACGATTCCGGCAATCATGTTGTGAAGTACGGTTCGCGTTGTGACATGGATCAAGTCGCTGCGATCGTAAATGCGCTGGATGCTGACACCGAGAGGCAGGATCCCGCTGCTGTTGACCTTGTCCACCTCCGTTTCGACCCGCTTGATGGTAGCAATGCTTTCGGCGCCGCGCCGCATCAGCACGATCCCCTGTACGATGTCATCAACATTGTCGAAGCCCGCGATCCCGAGGCGCGGCATATTGCCGATGGTCACCTCGGCGACGTCGCCGATCACCACGGGCGCTCCTTGATTGTTGGCGATCAGAGTGTTGCGAATTTCATCGGCCGAATGAATGAGACCGACGCCGCGCACCACGGCGGACTGCTCGCCGAAATTGACCGTTTGGCCGCCGACATTGATGTTCGAATTGCTGAGCGCCTGCAAAACCTGTGGCACGGACAGGCCGTAACCGATGAGCTTGCGCTGATCGATGGCGATGTCGTAGGTCTTGGTCTTGCCGCCCCAACCGGTCACGTCGATCACTCCGGGTACGGCCTTGAAGCGCCGTTCGAGCACCCAGTCCTCGAGCGTCTTCAAGTCAGTGACCGAATAATCCGGCGGTCCAACAACTCGATAGCGATAGATCTCGCCGATCGGACTGGTCGGCGATATCTGCGGCTGCGCGCCGTTCGGCAGGTTGCCGAGCTGCGAGAGGCGATTGCTGACCCATTGCTCGGCCTGCGTGTAGGTAAAGTCGTAGGTGAATTGCACCTTGACATCGGAAAGGCCGAAGAGGGAAATCGTGCGGATGGCCTGCACGTTGGGGATGCCCGCCATTTGTATTTCAAGCGGGATCGTGATGTAGCGTTCGATTTCCTCGGCCGATTGACCCGAGTTTTGCGTCACGATGTCGACCAGCGGCGGCACGGGGTCGGGATAGGCCTCGATGTTGAGCTCGAGGAAGCTCGCGGCGCCCGCGGCGAGCACCATCGCCAGAATAACGACGATGAGCACGCGCTGGCGCAGCGCGAAGCTGACGATGGCATTCATGAAGAGGCGGGCGCAGCTTGATCGATGAAAAGGCCGCCCTTGGTCACGACGTTTTCGCCGGGCTTCAGGCCCTCGAGTACCTCGACCAAGCCGTCATTGCTGCGTCCCGTGCGAATGCTGCGCAAACTCAGCAGGTCATCTCCAGCGACCACCCATACGTGCGCGGCCGCGCCTTCATAAACCACTGCGTTCTGCGGCACGGCGGGCGATTCGGTTGCGTCGCTGGTAAGAATTCGAAAATTCGCGAACATTTCCGGCTTGAGCGCGCCATCACGGTTGACGATCTCGGCGCGCACCGGCAATCGGTGAGCGACCGGGTCGACTACCGCGCTGACATAGGTGAGGTGCGCCTTGAATATCCGGTTTGGATAGGCGGGCACATGCACTTCCACGGACTGTCCCAGTCTGACCAGCCCCGCGTCGCTTTCGCGCACGTTGGCAAGCAGCCACACGCTCGATGTGTCGGCGATGGTGAATTGCGGAGAGGCGCTGCCCGCTTGCAGGTATTGGCCCGGTCCCACCTGTCGATCCACCACCACGCCGGCGATGGGCGCGGACAGCGTGGCGACGGGATTGATGCTCTCATCTTTTTCCAACGCGGCGATTTCCGCCGGCGACTTGCCCAAAATACGCAAGCGGTTGCGAATCGTGCTTAGCGTAGTTTCTGCCGCCGTCAGATCGGTCTGCGCGGCTTGCCAATCCTGCAGGCTGCCCCCCTTTGGCGTCGAACAGCGCGTGCTTGCGGGCTTCGGTGATGCGCGCGAGTTTCATCTGGGCCGCGGCGGTGGCAAGATCGTTTTGCGCTTGCACGAATTCCGATGCCTCCAGCGTCGCCAGCGGGGCGCCGGCCTTCACGGTGTCGCCGAGGCCGGCGATGACCCGCGTGATCCGGCCCGAATAGGGCGAAAACACCGGCGTCGCGTGATCGCCGTTCGCGGCAATTTTCCCTTCAGTCAGCTCTTCGCTGACGAAACCATGCAGCCCGACCGATTCAACCGTCAGCGTCTTCATCTGCCCCGGGGAAGCGCGGAAGGTGCCGGGCGGTAACGGCGGCGCGGCGGCCGGAGTTGCGCGGCTGCTAAACACCTCATCACCCAGCCAAACACCCAAAACAAGTACTAGCAGCGGCGCCAGGCCGATGCCGGCCGCGAGCAGTTGTCGCTCGCGCGGCCATGCACGCCGGCTGATGGCCTCCTGGCCGCTCGAAGGCTGCTCCGGACCCCCTGACGCGCTGCTCATTGCTGAATCTCGTTCGGCATCATCGCGGGGCGTCGGTCATGCGGCGCCGAGATCGAGCTGCACGGTGGCGGCCCCGGCGGAGGCGGCAGCGGACAAATGCACAACGAAGGTCGAGCCAATGCCCTCGCTGCTGTCGACCTCGATGGTGCCTGCATGCAGCTCGAGGACCATGGCGACCAAGTGAAGTCCAACGCCGCTGCCGGCGACACCGACCGCATTGGCGCCTCGGAAATAGCGCTCAAACAAATGAGCGCGATCCCGTTCTGAAATTCCGATGCCTCGATCGCGTATGCGAATCGAGATTTTGTCCCCGGGGCCGCGGAATGCGCTGACCTCGACCGGGTCGCCCGGTGCGGAATACTTCAGCGCGTTCGACAAGAGGTTGCTGAACAACGCAAACAGCAATTTGCGATCTCCGTGCACAACGCCCGGGAGCTCGCCCAGGTCCTCGCGGATGTCCGCACTGCGTGTAGTTTCACGATGCAGTTGGCACACTTCATGAAGCAGCGCAGCGGGTGCAAAGTCGCTGGGTCGATACACGGCCTGTCCATCCAGAAGCAGCGAAGCGCCCAGCAGGCTGTCCATGATGCCCGTCAGCCGCGTCACGGCACTGCGAATCCGCAGTGCCCGCTCCAGCAGGTCATTCGGGGCCAGCCGGTCTTTGAGCTTGATCAACCGCTGCGCCTGGGCGTCGATCACGGTGAGGGGCGTGCGAAACTCATGCGAAGTCATGGTGACGAAATTGCGCTGTTGCGCCGTCGTGCGCCGTTCATTCTCCAGAGTCGTCTCGAGAGCGGCGGTCTGTTCGATCAACCGCTGCTGACTCTCGACCAGCGCTATTGCATTGTCGCGAAAAACCGCCACCGAACGCGCCATCTCGCCGATCTCGTCGTCGCGCCGCGTGCCTGGAATGCTGATGTTCGTGTCGTGGGAGGCCAGGGCTTGCATGCGGCGCGCTAGATGAAGCAGGGGGTGCGATACCGAGCGCGTGATATAGATGATTGTCGCCAAAACCAAGCAAGTCGCCACGAGCATGGCGGTCACGATGAGGCGGCTGTCGTGCAGATAGGCGCCGGCCGCGCGTTCGCTCGCCTGCCGCGCTTTCGAGACAGTCTGGTCGGTCAGCCGTCCCAAGGTATCGCTCGCACTATCGAAGGCCTGACGCGAGCGGGTCATATACATGGCGATCGCGTCGGGCTTGACGCCGGAATGCGAAAGCGCGAGCACCTGAGCTGCGATAGCCTTGTAAGCCTCCCATTCGTTCGCAAACTCATCGTAGAGTTGCTGCTCCGAATTCTCATGCGGCAAGGCTTCGTAAGCGCGCTGCGCACGCGTGACCTGCGCATCCAGTTCTGCGATTTCCTCTTCGCTCGCGGTGAATTCCGCCGCCGTATTTGAAAGCAGGTGGGTGCCCTCGCCCGTGCGGTAGTCAGACATGTAATTGTTGAGATCGCCGATCAAACGAATGTCCTGCAGCCATTGATTGCGAATTTCATCGGAGACTCGATTGACGTCGCTCAGACGCTGCATGCTGAAAACGCCGAGGCCGATCATTAGCAGGAGAAACAGCAGCGACGCGGCGGACAGCAGGATCCGAATGGCGCGCGGTGCGCGGCGCACGTCGATCAAGACCGGCACGGGAATGCCGCTCATGGCTCGATTAACCGGCCGGTGATGGCTTTTACCGCGGCTTGCACGCGTGTGACCACATTGAGCTTGCGGCATGCGGTTTCGATGTGAAAGTCGACGTTGCGCTTGCTCGTGCCGATGATTTGCGCGATTTCGGCCGAGGTCTTGCCGCGCGCCGCCCAAGTCAAGCATTCAACCTCGCGCTCGCTCAGGTCGATTCGCCGTGTCCAGGATTCGGTTCGAGCCAGTTTGGCGAGGCGCCCGCGAATGATGGTATCGAGAATTTCGAAGTCGATCGGTTTGACCACGTAATCGTCGGCGCCGAGACGACGGCCTTTGAGCTGATTGTCTCGATCCCCGAGCGCGGTCAGGAAAATGAACGGCATGGAAGCGAAACGCGGCGTCAGTTCGACCAGACGATCGAGCAACTCAAAGCCGCTCATCACGGGCATGCTCACATCGCAGAGCACAATATCGGGCTGACCTTTAAGCACCGCGGAGAAGCCGGCTTGGCCATCGTGCGCAAGGATCATTTCATAGCCGCGTTCCTCGAACTCCTCGGCGATGAGGGTCGCGGTCTCGAGGTCATCCTCTACGCACAGGATTTTTTTACGCAGCGGCACCATATCCTCATGATCCGCGCCGCCGAAACGGCCGTCTACTGTGATCCATGACAGTGCCGGCTGCGCTGCCTTCGAACCGCGCGTACGTAAAAAGCCCGCCTAGCCACAACGGGTTCGGCGCGATCACAGCTTGGGTTTTTGCGTTGCCTTGGCGATGACTTCGGCCTTTTCCTTTTCGCCAAGCTTGGTTGGCCGCATCCAGGCGTCCTTGGTGATCTGCTTCGACCTTTCGAAGGTCAGCTTGTCATCAGGTGTGCTCGAGGTGATCGTCGATCCCGCGCCAACCGTGGCGCCCGCGCCGATCCGCACCGGTGCCACCATCATGGTGCCGGATCCGATGGAGGCGCCGTCGTCGATGAAGGTGGGCCACTTGTTGGCGCCGTCGTAGTTGCAGGTGATGCTGCCGGCGCCCACATTCACATCCTTGCCGACGTGCGAATCGCCCAGGTAGGTCAAATGGTTGGCCTTGCTGCCGGCGCCGATCTCGGTGTTTTTGACCTCGACAAAATTACCGATGTGCACTTCGCGGTGCATGACGGTGCCGGGCCTAAGCCTTGCGAAGGGTCCGATGCGGCAGTTTTGCGCGACAACTGCGTGATCGATGACGCTATTGGCGAAGATTTCCGTGCCTTCGCCGATGCGGGAATTGGCGATCACGCAATTGGGCCCGACCTTCACGCCGGCCGCAAGCAGAACCTTGCCGATGAGCACGGCGTTGACATCGATGAAAACGTCGCGGCCCACCTGGATGTCGCCGCGAATATCGATGCGGGCGGGATCCACCAGCGTCGCGCCGGCGAGCATCAGTTCCTCCGCGCGTTGACGCCGCAAGCCGGCTTCGACTTCGCTGAGCTGAATCTTGTCGTTGACGCCGGCAACCTCCAGAACATTGGCCGCGGGAATGGCTTCGATGCGCACTGCGGCTTTGGCGGCCCCCGCGACCACATCGGTCAAAAAATATTCGCGCTGGGTGTTGTTCCTTCCCAATCCGAGCAGCCACTCGCGCAGGCGTGCGGCCGGCGCCGCCATGAGGCCTGAATTGACCTCGCGGATCTCAAGCTGCTGCGCACTCGCGTCCTTGTGTTCTACTATCGCGGCGACTTGGCCGTCGGCATTACGAACGATGCGTCCATAGCCGTGCGCCTCGCCGAGATTGACGGATAGGATGGCGAGCGCGCCTGCATCCGCTGCGGCGATCAGTTTTGACATGGAGGCGCCGCTGATCAGCGGCACATCGCCGTACAGCACCAGCACCGTGTGCTCGTCCGGAATGAGACACATGGCCTGCATCACGGCATGGCCCGTGCCGAGCTGATCCGCCTGCAACACCCACTCGACCGGCGCCTCGTGCAGGGCCGCCTGCACCTGCGCGCCGCCGTGCCCGTGGACCACGTAGATGTTGCTGGGATTCAGGGCGCGCGCGGCGCTGATCACATGTTGCAGTAGAGGTTCGCCGGCCAAGGGCTGCAGCACTTTCGGCAGGTCGGAATTCATCCGCTTGCCCTGGCCGGCTGCCAAGATTACGACCGAAAGCTGCATCCAGACTCCGTGTGCGTGAGATCCCTAGCGTTTCCTGCGCAGCCGCGCGATGGCGCGCAATTGCGCCAGCGCCCGCACCAGTTCCGACTGTGCCTCGGCGATGTCCAATTTGTCGCTGCGATTGCGTACCGCGTCTTCCGCGCGCTGTTTCGCGGCGAGCGCGGCAGCCTCGTCGAGATCTTTCGCGCGCACCGCGGTGTCCGCCAGCACCGTCACCAGGTGCGGCTGAATCTCCATCGCACCGCCGCCGACAAAGAAGGACTGCTCCTCGTGGCCCTCGGTTTCCACACGTACCTCGCCCGCCGCCAAGGTGGTGAGCAATGGCGCGTGACGCGGGTAGATGCCGAGTTCGCCGAGCGTTCCCGGCGCGAACACGCGCGTGGCCTCGCCAGAAAAGATCTGGCCCTCGGCGCTGACGATGTCGACGTGAATGGTGTTTGCCATGAGTTACTGCAAGGTTTTGGCTTTCTCGACGGCCTCTTCGATGGCGCCGATCATATAGAACGCCTGCTCCGGCAGGTGATCGAATTCGCCGGCAATGATGGCCTTGAAGCCGCGGATAGTGTCCTTGAGGGAGACGATTTTCCCGTCTTGTCCGGTAAACACTTTCGCCACGTTGAACGGCTGGGTCAGGAAGCGCTGGATCTTGCGCGCGCGGTATACGCTGAGCTTGTCTTCCTCCGACAACTCATCCATACCCAAGATGGCAATGATGTCCTGCAGCTCCTTGTAGCGTTGCAGAATGGATTGCACGCCGCGCGCGGTATCGTAGTGGTCTTGGCCCACAACGAGGGGATCGAGCTGGCGGCTGGTGGAATCCAGCGGGTCCACGGCGGGGTACAGGCCGAGCGAAGCAATCTGCCGCGACAGCACCACGGTGGCATCCAAGTGCGCAAAAGTCGTTGCCGGAGAAGGATCGGTCAAGTCGTCCGCGGGGACGTACACGGCCTGAATCGAGGTGATGGAGCCCTTCTTCGTCGACGTAATACGCTCCTGCAACACGCCCATTTCTTCGGCCAGCGTCGGCTGGTATCCCACTGCCGAGGGCATGCGGCCCAGCAGCGCGGACACTTCCGTGCCGGCCAGGGTGTAGCGATAAATGTTGTCGACGAAGAACAGCACGTCGCGGCCCTTGCCTGAGGCCTGCTTTTCATCGCGAAAGTATTCGGCCATCGTCAAGCCGGTGAGCGCAACGCGCAGTCGGTTGCCCGGCGGTTCGTTCATCTGGCCGTACACCATGGACACTTTGGACTTGGACAGATCGTCTTTGTCGATCACGCCCGACTCGATCATCTCATGATAGAAGTCGTTGCCTTCGCGGGTGCGCTCGCCGACGCCGGCAAACACGGACAATCCGCTGTACTGCTTGGCGATGTTGTTGATGAGCTCCAGCATGTTCACGGTCTTGCCGACCCCGGCGCCGCCGAACAAGCCGACCTTGCCGCCCTTGGCGAACGGCACCAGCAAGTCGATGACCTTGATTCCGGTGACCAGCAAATCCTGACCGCCCGCCTGTTCGTCATAGGCCGGCGCCGGCCGGTGAATCGGCAGGTACTCTGTCGCCTTCACGGGGCCGCGCTCATCCTGGGGCTTGCCCAAAACATCCATGATGCGGCCAAGGGTGCCCGTGCCTACCGGCACTAAAATTCCCTTGCCCGTGCCTTCGACCGTGAGGCCGCGGCGCAAGCCTTCGGATGGGCCCATTGCAATGGCGCGTACCACGCCGTCGCCGAGCTGCTGCTGCACCTCGAGGGTCAGATCGACCTCATCGAGTTTGAGCGCGTCATACACCTTGGGGATCTGATCGCGTGGAAATTCTACATCGATGACCGCGCCGATGATCTGCACGATTTTACCGCTGGACATAATACTCCTCATGGCCTTCGGCCATTTACCCATGGCCTTCGGCCAACTTCTCTCGGGGTTGCTGCGCAACCCCGTACGTTTAGCGGCGCTACGCGCCGGTAAAAAACCTTTAGAACTCAGTTAAACCGCTGCCGCTCCGCCGACGATCTCGGACAATTCCTTGGTGATCGCCGCCTGGCGGGCCTTGTTGTAGATGAGTTGCAGCTCATCGATGAGCTCGCCGGCGTTATCCGTCGCCGCCTTCATGGCCACCATGCGCGCTGCCATTTCGCAGGCCACGTTCTCGACGGCGCCCTGAAATATTTGCGCTTCGATGTAGCGCATCAAAATACCGTCGAGGATGCTCATCGAGTCGGGTTCGTAAATATAGTCCCAACGTTCCTGCAACTCGTCCTTGTCGACGGTCTGAATCGGCAGCAGCTGCGAAACGATGCCCTTCTGGGTCATGGTATTGACGAACACGTTGTGCGCCAGCAGCAGCTGATCAACTTTCGTGTCGCGGTAAAAGTCCAGCATGACCTTGGTGGTGCCGATCAGCTCGTTGATGTGCGGCCGATCGCCCAAGTGCGTGACCGAAGCCGCGATCTCTATGCCGGCGAGACGGCGGAAGAACTGCAAGGCTTTCGAGCCGATGATGCACAGGTACACTTTGGCGCCGCGCGCGTGCGCCTCGCGGATGGTAGTCAATGTGGCCTTGAACAGATTCAAGTTCAGCGATCCGCACAAGCCCCGATCGGTGCTGATCACCACGATGCCGATGGAGTTCACCGGGCGCTCGAGCGTGAAGGGATGCTTGTAGTCCAGATTGACCTGGCGCAGATGACCGATCATCTTGCGAACTTTTTCTGCGTAGGGACGCGCGGCGCGCATGCGGTCCTGCGCCTTGCGCATCTTGCTGGCCGCCACCATTTCCAGCGCCTTGGTGATCTTGCGGGTATTTTTGATACTCGCGATCTTGCCCCGGATTTCTTTTGCGCCTGCCATTACGTCCTCTTCGGCTTAATCTCTACAACGTCGCGAAAAATTCGTCGCAGCACTTCTTCAGCGAGGCTTCGACTTCCTTGGTCAGATCCGGCTTGCCGTTGATGGTCTTGAGCAGATCTGCGTAGCTTGAGTGCGCGAAGGACTGCAAGCTCGCCTCCGTCTCCACCACCTTGAGGCGCGGGACCTTGTCGAAATAGCCGTTGTTCGCCGCGTACAGCGTCAGCGACATTTCCGCCACCGACATGGGCGCGTACTGCTTCTGTTTCATGAGTTCCGTCACGCGTTGCCCGCGCTCGAGCTGTTTACGGGTGGCCTCGTCCAAATCCGAGGCGAACTGCGAGAAGGCGGCCAGTTCGCGATATTGCGCCAGCGCCAAGCGAACACCGCCGCCGAGCTTCTTGATGATGTTGGTTTGCGCGGCGCCGCCGACGCGCGATACGGAAATGCCGGCATTGATGGCGGGGCGCATGCCGGCGTTGAACAGGTCGGTCTCCAAAAAGATTTGGCCGTCGGTGATGGAGATCACGTTGGTCGGCACGAACGCGGTGACGTCGCCCGCTTGAGTCTCGATGATGGGCAACCCGGTCAAGGATCCGGTCTTGCCCTTGACGCGGCCCTTGGTAATTTTCTCAACGTACTCCTCGTTGACCCGCGCGGAACGCTCGAGCAGGCGCGAGTGCAGATAGAACACATCGCCGGGATACGCCTCGCGGCCCGGGGGCCGGCGCAGCAGCAAGGAAATCTGACGATACGCGACAGCTTGCTTGGACAAATCGTCGTACACGATCAGCGCGTCCTCGCCGTTGTCCATGAAGTATTCGCCCATCGCGCAGCCGCCGTACGGCGCCAGATACTGCATCGCGGCAGGGGTGGATGCGGATGCTGCAACGATGATGGTGTGCCCCATGGCGCCGTGCTCTTCGAGCTTGCGCACCACGTTGGCGATGGAGCTTTGCTTCTGGCCGATGGCCACGTATACGCACTTAACGCCCGTGCCTTTCTGATTGATGATGGTATCGATGGCCACCGCGGTCTTGCCGGTCTGGCGATCGCCGATGATGAGTTCGCGCTGACCGCGGCCGATGGGCACCATGGCGTCGATGGCCTTGAGGCCTGTTTGGACAGGTTGCGACACGCTCTTGCGGAAAATGACGCCGGGCGCCACTCGTTCGAGCGGTGATTTCAGCTTGGCGTTGATCGGGCCTTTGCCGTCGATCGGCGCGCCCAAGGCGTCGACGACGCGGCCCAGCAATTCGGGTCCCACCGGCACTTCCAGGATTCGACCGGTCGTCTTGACCTCCGAACCTTCGGAGATGTGCTTGTAGTCGCCCAACACGACGGCTCCGACT
>JBDTAV010000094.1:0-41393 GCA_039924385.1 Steroidobacteraceae bacterium | reverse complement strand
TTCAGACGAAAACACCGTCTTCGGATCTCTGCCCTTCAATAAATCGTCGATAATCTCGTTCTTGATAGCCATCACGTCCCTCCTGTGGGAAGTATGGCTCAGAAACACAAAAATCTAGACACCCCCCCGACTCAGCTCGAGACGAGTCCCATCGACGAGCACTAACTACGTCCGCGATACCCTGAAACAACGGATGCACTTCGCAGACCCGGTCCACATTCACGACGATGCTGCCGCGGGTGCGTACGAAGCAGGATGGATCAAGCGAAGTCAGTGGGTTCCGTAGCGATCCACAGCGATGGAATGTCGCGCCGCCACTATTGATATGAACACAATTACGTTCCGCTTGTATTGATGTCAGCCGCGGCAATCACACGCAGGTGATCGCGGTTCTGGTGCATCCATGAGCGGGTCGGGTAGCAGCTTCGCAATCGCTTGTGCATCATTTCGATCGTTCTTCTGACCTTGAACAAAAGTCTTCACATATTGAGGAGGCAATAACCTCACTTGGTGACCCAGCAGTTTTGTCCGTCGAGCCCACCGATGAGATCCCGCAGCACGCCTCCATTGCGATCGTACATGCCGGCACCTGAGCCAAATGCTATCAACTGGCCTCGGCGCAATTGCTTTCGCACCAGTGCGACGACATTGATGTCCGCCGCATGTATTTTGAAAAATCTGCTTCGCAAGATCAATGCCGTTAAGTGCGTGAAACACGCTGAGATGTGCGCGCAAAACGTTGGCGTCAAAACACGCTTGTCCTGGCGCCGACATTTGGGCCTTCAATCGGGTTGCGACGGAATCGCGGACACGCTCAGGTTGTTGGTCACATCATCGATAACCGCATAGTTGAACGGCCCGTCGCCCTTAGTATCAAGACCGAATGCCCCGCCCTGGCTGGCATCGACGTTGTACTCCCGCACGAACCGGCCATTGGTCGTGAATTCGACGATTTCGCTGGGATGCAGCACGTCGGCGTTGACCGCATCGCCATTCGCAGCCAACAGGTGACCATTTGGGGCGAGACGCAGTGCCAAGGGGCCACGCAGCTGGTTGCCGGCAAAAACTACCCTGCCCCGGGCAGCAGCCCTTCCGCGAGTTGCGGCATTGCGCACGGCAAAAATTGCATTGTCAGCAGTGGACGCGACAAACAAGGTATCGCTCTTGGCGTCGTACGCCAGGCCAGTAGGCCCCAGCACCAGCGCAGCGCTATTGGGCATGTGCATGTACCCGGACGCTATGCTAACCATCTTTTGCACCGTGATCGTGTGGGCGTTCACGACCAGATCAAGTCGAGTTACCGTGCCATTGAACACGTTCGACACGAACAAATGGGCCCAACTGCCGTGATCATCAATGGTCAAATCCCACGGGCCCGCGAGCAGATTGGGATCCGCCCAGCTTGCTAGCCAATTGCCGTTCCGGTCGATGACTTGCAACGCACCGGAACCAATGGTGTTTACCGTGCCGTCGGTAGTCGAAACATTGCCGACGATCACGAACCCGGCGCTCAATACTCCGAGCGCCGTGCTCAAGCCCGGCAACGAACTCGCGAAGAAAGTAACGGCCGTGCCCGGAGGCGCGAGGTCGCCCGTGGGACGGAGCTGAACAATTGTGGTGCCAGCGCCTTGCAGATTGGCGGCGTTGTTGAAGTTGCTGACCAGGACATCGCCCGCGACGATGCTGCCGCCGCGCGGGAACCCCCTCGGCACGAATGCGACTCCATATGGATTCACATCGCCGTTGTCTGGAATCGTGGATGAATTGATCGTCTGCGGTATGAACGCATCGTCGAAATCCATCCCTCCAGCCACCGCACACGCAGCCCAGAACGCCAACGTGATGGCCAGAACACTCCGCGTCAGACCGACACCTAGTCCCGTCTCTTTGCGCATGACATTTCCCCGGTTAGTGCATTTCAGTTCCCAGTTAGTAGCGCTAAGTCAGGGCAATGGTTGTGGCAACACTCGTGATATTTTTCCGTCATTCCTGAGGATGTTTGCCAAACGTGCCATTTGGTGCGGTTTTGAGAGTAGCGGCGGACCTCGCGGCCGCCGCCCTCGCAGTTAAACTCTCCACAGCGCCCGCTACGTCAAGGCGCCTGAGTGAGGAGCCCTTGTTCGACCAGTACGGGTGGATGGCGGTGGTGGGTCGCCTGTTCGTAGGCATACGCATAGCCGATCAGGTCGCCATCCCGCCACGAACGGGTCGAAATCTCGAGCCCGAACGGCAGGCCGCCGGGGTAAAACCCACCCACGACGACGATGGCCGGTACACCCAACATGTTTACCCAACTCGTGTCGGAATGCGGTCCCTCGCTTAGGTGTCCGTTCTGCGACATCGTCTCGTCAACCGGCGGCATCTGGATTGCGGGGTAGACATAGCCGTCGAGGTGCAGCCGGTCCATCGTTTCCAGATAGACATCCATCATTCGCTTCCTCGGTCCGAAGAAATTCGCCTCTGCCTCAGCATCAGTCTCGATATTTCGCTGCCTGATCGTCAAATCGCCGAATTGCGCATTCAGAGTCTCGGTACCGATGATTGGTTGCCCCAGCGGCTGGCCTATCACGGTATTGTATTCCGCCGCAGAGTGGTATTGCGTGGGCCCGAACGTCTTCAGGAAAAGGTCGGTGCCCTCCTTTACATAGGGATACGTTGCGACACGGATCGCCATCACCGCGAAGCTGTCAGGGAGTACCGAATCGTCCATTACGACGGTCGCGCCGGCCGCTCGAATCTCATCGACGGCCTTGAGAAAAGCCGCCCGTGTCGCCGGGTCCAGTGCATTGTTCTGCTCGGCGGCTTGCTTCGCCGCGAGCACATCCGGCACGACGGCCGGCACGCCGTGGAACGGAGGTCCAACCCCGTCCAGGATGAACGCAGGCACGCCGAAGCGCTTTCCGTTAAGCGCATCGGCTTTCAAGTACTTCGTATACGGACCTAACTGCGCTTTCGCCGCGGACTCTCGCGTCGCGGGGTCGAGTTGGTCGGGTCCGGCCATCACTGAGAGCGCGATTGCGGCGTCGGTCACGTCGCGCGCGATTGGCCCGGTATTATCGAGAAGCCAATCGAGCGGCGCGATGCCCGCAATGCTGACTAGTCCCCGCGTCGGGAATATACCAACGACACCGCTCGTCGCTGAGGGCATCCGGATTGAGTTGCCAGTATCCGTGCCGCTGCCCAGCACCGCCATGCCGGAGGTCACTGCGGTGACAGTACCACCCGAGGATCCTCCGGGCGAAAAGCGCACGTCGTACGCATTGCCGGTGCGGCCGAACGAGCTACTGCGATTGGTGTCCGAGTTTGCGAAATCCGGCATGTTCGTATGGCCGATCAGTACAGCCCCCGCAGCACGCAGCTTCGAGACGATCGTCGCATCCCGCGGGGCGATGAGTTCATGACCCGGAATCGTGTATCCGTCCCAACCATCGCTCGTGACCTGACCTTCGATACTGGTATTAGCCTTGATCACGATCGGCACACCCCAGAGCGGCCCGCGCGTGCCGCCACGGGCGGCCTCAGCGTCCTCGTGAGCCGCCGTTTCGAGTGCCTGCTTCTCCAATACCTGCTCGACTGCCCGGTAGATTCCGTTGTATCTGTGAATCCGTGCAAGATGCCACTCAACGACCTGCGTGACTGTGTATTTGTGCTCGGCGTAATAGCGCTCGAGCTGAGCGACAGTCACCTCGACGAGATCGCGGTCCATTGCTTCCGCAGTGAGAGTTTGCGGCAACGAGAACGATGAGGCAGCCAGCACGATCGAAACACTGCCGAAGACGGCGGAGGGCAGGAAACAGCGCTTGCTCATGGCCAGAGGTTCCGGTCGAGAAAAGTGATGTGGGTTGTCGTCACCCAGTTCCTAGCAGAATGACCCAGGTCGTCGAACCATGCAAGCGGCTACCTGATCGCTTACCCGGCAATTGGTTGGCGCGCAATAGAACGGTAGCCGCCGCAACGTTCTCAAGACAAATGTCCGCTAACAGTCTGCTGCGCAATGCGGATGTGGACCTGAAGACCAGTATGTTGAGGGTGCCGCCGAACGAAGTTCAACAAGTCGCGCCACGAATACAAGCGCCTTGGAGCCTCTGCGACAATACCGGCGCCTGCGCGAGCGATGGGTCGAACACACCGAGGAGAGTCCGTTGTTCGTCGGCTTCCGAGGCCGGCGCAAGGAACAGCGCCTGAGCAGCAACCGCGGCACACCACGCACCGCGCGTTCATGATTTGCGCCACGCGTTCGCCGCATCCTCGCCCGGCAGCGCCAAGGCGTCGACATCGATCAGGCCATGTTGTCGCTGTCGAACTACGTCGGTCACGCCAAGGTGACCCACGCGTACTGGTATCTCACCGCCGTGCCGGAACTAAAGCAGGCCGGGCAATGCGGTGGGTCGCTGTCGCCGTTGCGACTGTTGAGGCCTTCGGTGTAACAGTCCGTAGGAGTGGAAGGTTTGAGGATCGGCGGGGCCGACGCGCTCTCCGGCTAATGTGAGCTCTGTAGTGCTCAGGTGCAGTGTGAGAGGGCTTTGGCCGTGCATGACAAATGTGACGGGCCCCTGCGGCCAGGAGCGTACCGCGAAGCTCCCGCTATTTTGTTTCAGGAGGCGCTCCGGTGTTTCTCCGAGGGCTTCGATCATCAGGCGTCCATTCTCGTCGAAGACGCGGTAAGTTCGGCGGTACTGCTCGAATGAGTCGTGGTAGGCACCCGCCACCACTTTAAGGACGTAAGTTCCTGTGTATTTCTTTCGCTCGGCAGCGGAGATGGGCTCGTCGGTCAGAGTCGGTTGCGGCGCTTCTGCGGGTGGTGCGGGATTAGGTGGAAGAGCGAGTACTTCTCGGGCTAGTGCGCTTCCGATGAATTTGGCGTTCTGGTCGGAGGTGTTGGTGAGGACGATGACGGTCAGATCATCCGCGGAGAAGTGGTACATGCTGCCGCTGTAGCCGAGGAGAGAGCCGTTCTGGCCGACGTCCCTATGGTCGCCTTCGTGGCCGAGGATGAACGCCATGCCGTAGTGCGTTTTCGGATCGCTCGCCGTCATCTTGATTCCTGGGCCCTCGACGGCGGTCATGAGCCTGAGAGTTTCAGGTTTGAGAAGCTTGCCCAGTTGAACGCCGCGCCAGAGGTGGTACAGATCAGAGACTGTGCTGCAGAAGCGAAGATCATAGCTGACTGCACTACTGTCTTCGGTGGCTGCCTCGTAGTGATCACCGACGCTTTGATAGGCGTGTGACAGCCCGTGAATCACAGAGGAATTGTCGCACGGTGTCGTCGCAGTGGCACCGGCAGGAGCGAAGAGGTTTTTCTGCATGTATTCGGCGAAAGGTTGGCCGGTAACGCGCTCAAGAATCTCAGTGAGGAGTTGAAAATTGGAGACAGACCAATCCCACTGGGTTCCAGGTTCGTGGACCCACTGGCCATTGGCGAATAGTGCAATGACTTCATCCATAGCTTTGGGCTGGCGGTAGGTGGACTCGAGCGGGTCGCCGAGGTAGTGATAGTCGACGATGCCGGAGGTGTTGCTGAGGAGCTCGCGGATGGTGACGTGATGTCCCTGAGTGGAAAACTCGGGGAGATACTTCGCGATGTCGTCCTCGAGGGAGAGCTTGCCGTGTTCCACCAGCTGCATGACGGCGATTCCGACGAATGGGAGCATAGGTCCGACGATGTGATAAACGGAATCTGGCTTCGAGACTGCTTCGAGCCCTATATCGGATAAACCGTAACCCTTGAGCAGGAGGATGTGATCGCCCTTTGCAACCAGCACAGAGGCTCCAACCACGTGCGATTGTGCGATCGCCTGTTTTGCAACGGAGTCGAGATCCGACTGCGAGGTTTCGGCGAGCACGGCATGGAAGCTTAGCGAGAGAATCGCGGTTGCGAACAACGAGCAAGGGATGCGCATCGGCTGATCGTAGTCGGGGCTTGTCCCGCTGTCTTCGCCAAAATCGCCCCGCCATTTTTGACTGGCGATAAAACCTTTCATTGAGTTATTAATACGCTTCCCCTTGCGCTAGAACCTTTAAATGAACGTAGTAGAACGCTCCCCGGGCGTAGTCGTCCATGTCTGCGGGCGGCTTGCTTTGCACCCAGACACTGCTCGGCGTCCCCAATGCCCACGCCAATAGTGCAAGATTCGATAGGCGCAACATTCCGTGGCTCGTCTTCCTTCTCACATTTGGATCTCATCAAAACCGGTACAAACCCGTTACTCCCATCGTCCGCGGACGAATGGCTGTGGCAGAGTAAAGCGTGTCGGTGACACTGGCGTGAGTGAGACCCAAGATCGGATCGGCGTTGGTCAGATTGTTCACAAAGGCGGATACATCCAGTCCTCCATGCAAGACGCCAAGACGCAAGTTCAGTTGTCCATACGCCGAATTGGGTGCGGAGCCTATCGGGCCGCCGGTGGTGGGATCGTAGCTCGCCAGGGCCGGATTGCCCCTAGGCGTCGCATCGATCCACCGGTAGTCGACCCGAAAGTACGATCGAGCGCTGTCCCAGATGGGGCTAATGTCCCGCGAGTAGTCCACGTGCGCGGACGCGCTCCAAGGGGCAACGTTGGGCAGCTTGTCGCCCGCCCCAATCAACAGCGGAGCGACGCCGTCCACAGCGGCTCCGTACGTAGCGAGCGGATAGTACGCGTCCGTGTAGCCAACATTGGCGCTGACTTTCAATCCCTCCACGACTATGGCTGCCACCTGAAAATCAAAACCCTGGCTGATCGCTTTTCCGCGATTGGCCGTATAGAACGCGCCGCAGGAAGGCAGATTGACCGTGGTTTGGATGCCGCTCCAATCAATGTAATAGATGCTGGTCTGAAAGGACAGCCGATTGTCGAACAATGAATCCTTGGCGCCCAGTTCGTAGCTCCAGAGCGAATCGGATTCATACGTGCTGGGCACGGACGTCAAACCCAGAGCGTTGAATGAAGGTTCGCACAGGGGATTTGCAGTGGCATTGGGTGAATTGCTTCCGCCGGGGCGATACCCTTTCGACGCAGTGGCGTACACCATATCGTTATCGGTGTACTGCCAAGTCAGGCCGAAGCGCGGCGTAATAGGCGTCTGCACCTGATCCGGCAGCACGGTCGTCGCAAACGTTGTTCCTTGTAACGGGCCGCCATACTGTTCAATCTGATCCTGTACCGAGGAATGTTCCACCCGCACGCCGACGTTGACCTTCACGCGAGGGACTATCTCGTAGGTAATCTCGCCGAACAAGGCTTTCTGCTCGGTAACCGTCGTGAAGCGCGAAAAGGAATCGACCACCACTCCGCCGGTGACAAAATCCGGGCTGCCGAAGGTTTCGAGGCTGGTTTGACCGAAAAGTAATTCCGTCAACGGGTCAAGGTCGGGCGCGATGAACTGCTGCACCCCGTCCAGGGCGTGCCGATAGTAGGCGCCAACAACCCAGTTCAAACGGGCGCCGCTGTCTTGCGACGAGAGACGAAACTCCTGCTGCCACGCTCTGGTCCATACGACGTTCTGGTCATAAGAATTAAACGAAGACAACGCGGGGTCGAGAGACCTATCGCCGAAAAAGGCCGGCAAGAGTTGTGAATAGTCGTCATAGCCGAGATAGCTACGGTCCAAGTACGATGTGTCGGACTGCAGCGATAACCCGGCGAAGTTGAACTTCACCGCTAGGCTGGGCACGGTGAGATCGTCCGTTGCGGGCTGCTGCGGACTCCTCCAGCCGTAACCCGACGCGTGAGCCCCCTGCTCCGGACTGGGAAGATCGGTGCGCCAGTACTCGGCCGGTGCATCGGTATGCTGGTGCTGGATGAAGACGGCCGGCGTTATCGTCAAACTATCCGTCGGCGCAAAGGTGAACGCGGGTCGAATAGTGTAGGAAGTTTCGGAGTTCGCGTTGCGGTTGAGAATCTCCCCGGTGTAGGGATTTTCAATGTCGATGAATCCGCCGTCCGAGTGAAACCATCCGCTCACCCTGAAACCGGCTACGCCCTCAATGATCGGTGCTCCGTAGGCCAGTCCCACCGCGTAGCTCGGTGCCCCCCGCTCGGTGTAGTCGAGTTCCGCCTTCGCGTAGCCGCTGGAGGTTTCCAGGTTGGGCTGAGGCGTGATGAAGCGAATGACGCCGCCCATCGCGCTGGAACCGAACAAAGTACCCTGCGGGCCGCGCAACACTTCGATGCGATCCAAGTCGAAGATATCGGGATGGGGGCTGCCGGAAAAGCCGGCTGCCAAATTCTGTCGAACGGTAATGGGTGTCTCGTCGATATAAATGCCGGTCGTCGGAGAGTTGCCGCCGCTGAAGATGCCGCGAATGGCAACGTCTGAATTGGATTGCTGTTGGCTTGTGCCCACGGTGGACAGGGCCAAGCCCGGCACCACGCTGGCGAGGTCATCGAAGGACTGGATATGGAGTTCATCCATGGTTTTCTGCGAGAACGCGGTGACGCTCACCGCCACCTTATCGAGCGATTCTTCGCGTCTTTGGGCAGTGACGATGATTTCATCGAGCTTAGTGTCATCCTGCGAGGCCTGGCCACGAACCACCGAAATTCCAAGCGGCGTCAGCAAAGCACTCAACACAACAACCTTGTAGTTGTAGCGTCCGCTCCGATTCCGCTTCCCTTGTTTCAAACTCATACCTGCCTCCCATTTTGACCTTAGGTCACTTGTGCTCGGTGTCATTGCATCGACGCGCGCTCTGCCGCCGCCACAAGTCGCCCGGCAAAACCCGGGCCGGAACCCTAGATGTACATTGCTCTTCAGTTTCGCAAATTCCATGCCGAGTGCTGCGAGCTCGTCACGTGCGTGAAACTACCGCAAAAACCAGGAACTATATGTCGTGCGGGTGCCCCGCTGCACCATTGCGATGAACGGCTCGCGGAAAGTGCCGCGCCGCTTGCGGGCAAATCTGCAGCGCTCTTACTTAGCGCGCCATGAAGCGACGTCGTGCACTTTTGTGTCGGCATTGAAAGATAATGTCAACGGCGACAGTAATCGGACGCATCAGGAATCCTCCTGTCTCTCATGAGACTTGTATAACCGTCGTGCGAATTGCGGCGGTCCCATGTCGTATAAGAACAGTTACAGATCGATCGGTTACCTCTCGCTGCAAAAACATTTGCGAATGAGAATTCGAGGGACGATGCGCTTGGGTTTCGGGTCGGGCGATCGCTCGTATAGGCCTCCGCGCGCATTTAAGGTCCAAAGTGTCGAAGTGGTGCAGGCGGTGCAATCGAATCAGGAACTTGTCCTCGCCGGACACTGCCGAGGTCGACTACGAAATTAGCTATTCCAAAATCGGAATTGGGTTTTGCAGAAAGTCTTCAGCCTCGAATATGGCCTGCCGACTGCGGCTCAGTTTCATTTCGCAGCTCGCGGCGGATGATCTTTCCGGTCGTGGTCATCGGTAATGAGGCAACGAATGCGATCTGTCGTGGATACTCGTGGGCCGAGAGACGCGACTTGACGTGGTTTTGTAATTCAACCACCAACAAATCGCTTGGTTCAAAGCCATCGCGCAGTACTATGAATGCCTTGACGATTTCCGTCCGAAGCGGGTCCGGAACCCCGATCACCGCCGCCAGCTGCACAGCGGGATGGCCGATCAGACAATCTTCTACTTCCCCCGGTCCGATGCGGTAGCCGCCGCTTGTGATGATGTCATCGTCGCGAGAGATGAACCTAATGTACCCGTCGGCGTCGCTCTCTCCGAGATCCCCGGTTAGCAACCATTCGCCTACGAACTTGGCAGCGGTAGCCGCATCGTTGTTCCAGTAACGAAGGAACATTACGGGCGAGGATCGTTCGACGGCGATATTGCCGGCAACGCCCGCAGGCACAGGATTGCCCGACGCATTGACGATGGCGACTCTGTGGCCCGGAACGGCTTTTCCTATTCTGCCGGCGCGCGTCACCCGAATTTTCCCGCACGAAGAGATAACCATATTGCATTCCGTCTGCCCGTAGAACTCGTTAATCGTGAGGTCGAATGTTTGATGTCCCCATTGCAGCAACTCGCGACCGAGGGATTCTCCACCACTCGCAATACTTCGCATGTCGAGGCGCCAGCGCGCTCGTGGATTAGCGACAGTTCGCATCATTTTCAAGGCGGTCGGCGGCAGAAACGCGTTGCGCACGCCAAGATCGTCGATCAATTGGAAGGCTGCCTCTGGTTCAAATTTTGCGAACCGATGCGAGACGACCGGAATTCCATGGTGCCACGCCGGCAACAGCACATCGTACAGACCTCCGATCCAGGCCCAGTCCGCCGGCGTCCAAAAGCGGTCGCCGCTCTGCGGGGCAAAGTCATGCGACAACTCGACTCCGGGCAAGTGACCCAAGAGCACGCGGTGCGCATGCAAGGCGCCTTTCGGCGAACCCGTAGTGCCTGACGTGTAGATGATCAATGCGGGATCATCAGCGTCCGTCACCGCGGGTTCGAAATCGACGCGCTGCCGCAAGAGGCCCTCGTTAAATCCGACGCTGGTCGAGCTGACGCCGTCGATGGTGTAGATGATTTGCAGCTTGGGCAACCGATGCAAGAGTTCTCTTAGCTTCGAGGCGCCGGCAAGGTCGGTGATCACCGCTCTCGCACCGCTATCGGCTAAACGATATTCGAGAGCCTCGATTCCAAACAGATTGAAGAGAGGTACCGCGATCCCACCCATTTTGTAAATCGCCACATGGGCAATTGCCGTTTCTGGCTGTTGCGGCAGAAGAACCGCCACGCGATCGCCTCGGACCAAACCGTCGCTCAGGAATAGGTTCGCGGTCTGATTGGACAAGCGGCGAATGTCCGCAAAGGTGTACTCGACGTTATCTCCGACCGCGGGCTTATGGATCAGCGCGACGCGTGCCGCTTCGTGCGACCATTTGTCGCACACGTCCACGCCGATGTTGTAGTGCTTAGGCACCTCCCAGCGGAACGCGGCGGCAAGCTGATTGAAGTCGTGTATGTCAGCTGTATGTGGCAGCACCCCTACTCCGCCGCACAAGTAAAGCTTGCGGCCTCGGTCACCGGACCAGTTCCTCTATATTTTGCGACCTGCGGGAACAGGCATAGCGGTCGGGTCATTGCCACTCCCTTGGTTTTGTCATCCGAAACGAATTTCGTGGCGATCAGTCGAGTAGGCGCGACACCTTTTTCCACCCACTGATGGAGCGCAACGACCAAGTCGTGTTCTGCATCTCCAGCACCGCCCGCCTGACCAAACTGGTTCGGCCCCGGACCGCCGCCGCAATGGCCCATGCCGGGCACGACGAACAGCCGATAGAACTCTTGTGTCCGCTTGAGTGCATCGCCCGTGGGCATGTGTCCTTGTGCTGCCACTACTGATTGGTAAAAATTCACGGAACTCAACGGCGTTACAATGGAATCCGCCATGCCGGCGTATTGGATCAACTTGCCGCCCCGCGTCTTGAATTTCGCGAAATGCACGTCATCGGCATTCATGATGGCGCCGACGGTCTTCTCTGCATCCGCACGCCCTTTATCGAGATCAAACCCGTGGAAACTCCAATGATGATCCTGATAGATAAAATTTCTGAAGAAATTGTCCCCGTACATACTCATCTGGGCTTCGGTTTCGGCCGCCTCAAAACTGGTGGCACTGATGGTGTCGGTCCACCCCGGATTCTCGCTGCCGTACGCTTGACCTGCGAACGTCTGCCGCCCGGCACGGTCCTTCGGTCCCTGATGGATGGACTCAAAGGTTCGCAGCTTGGCGGGAGTGAGCCCGAGTGAGGAGGGCGCAACCTCACATCGCAGCGGATCATTGATGAAACCGGACTTGACGCCACCGACAGTGTCGCAGGCCGCCGAGACCGCCGCGCCGATTTTGGCGAGATCGACCGGCGATAGATAGCTTTCGCGGCTCGCCAGATTCATGTTTTCGGTCCAGACGAAACTCGCGAACAGATCGGTCCATTGATTCGCCACGGCGCCCCCTACGATGCCGTCAAAATCCGCTGGGTAGCGCTGCGCTTCCATGAAGGCTTCCTGACCGCCTTTCGAGCAACCCACAAAATAAGCATGCGCCGGCGGACGACCGTAGAAGGCCGCCGTGATGGCCTTGGCGGTAACCGCGGTGAGATGCACGGCGCGGTGACCATGGTCG
This sequence comes from Steroidobacteraceae bacterium, assembly GCA_039924385.1. Lineage (GTDB taxonomy): Bacteria > Pseudomonadota > Gammaproteobacteria > Steroidobacterales > Steroidobacteraceae > Bog-1198. The sequence goes on along the minus strand of JBDTAV010000094.1, from coordinate 29,304 downwards.
ATTATCTTTTCGGGATGGCCAAACGCCCAATCGGCACTGGTTGGACCGATAGCCGGTGCGTCATGACCGTCATCGGTCGAGGCGACGGCGGAGCCCGCGAGAAGCGGCTCGCTCATGGAGTCATATCGAATGGACCCCGCAAAGCCGCCGTTGCCGACCGACTCGTAGCGCCCTGTCCAACCCGAGAGTGGGAGCCACAACTCGAACTTGATATCCGAGTCCTTTGTCGGACGAATTTCACCGGTCACGCGGCAAAAGCTCACGGGAATCGGCGCAGGATGCATGAACTTGCCGGCCCAGGAAGGAACCGGTGGGGTGAAGGCGCCGGCCGCGACCGACTGCGCAAGCGTGATCGTCGTTTCCGGCAATGCCAGATGCGCGATTTCCTCGCAAGTCGTTGCGGCTGCGGGAGCTATGCCGAGCGCCAACATCATGATCGGCACCGATGAAAGCAGAAGCTTGAGCTGCGAAACCGTCATTTTAATTGCTCCAGTTCTATGAGGGACCGAACATTGATCCGGAAACCCCCAACTCCTGGGGGCTCCGGTTGCGCTAGTGTCTAGAGATTAACGTGATGCCGATAGTGCGCGGACGAAAAGTGCGATCCACATAAATTAAGTCGATGTTGGATCCGGTTTGATTGCGACTCAGTATGGGACGGCTGTCCAATACATTTTTGACGAATAGCGAGAGCTCAATGCCACTGGCAAAGCGGGTACCGAGCCGAAGCGAAAGCAGGTTCGTCTGCGGCATGCTCACCAAACCGGGGGCATAGGTCTCATTGTTGGGGTCTTCGGATGTCGTCGGCGTCGACTGCCGGCTTGCGAACTGATCGTCCGCACGTGCGTAGCTGCTATGCCCCCAGGCATTGAAGTCATATTGGGCATTCACTGCCACCGTCCAGGGGTTCACCCCCAGTGAATTCCCTGCGCGCACCAGTACCGGGCGGATTCCCGTCACCGGATCGGGCGGGGACAAGATTGATTGATCGAAGACGGCATGGTTGTAGCCTAAACTTAAGCCGGTAGTGAGGTGATCGGCGGGAAGGAACTCGCCCTGAAAGTCGAAGCCTCGGCTGGTGGCCTTGCCTAGGTTGGCCACAAAGTCCAAACCGCAACCCGTGCCGAGAATGACTTGCTGTTGAATGCCGCTCCACTTCACATCGAAGACACTGGTTTCCAATCGGAGGCGACCATCGAGTAGACGGTTCTTGGATCCCACCTCATAGCTCCACACGGAATCGGATTTGAAGGAATCTGGCGCCGAAGTATAACCAAGCGCCGCAAGGTCCGTGTCGCAGCGAGCCGGGATGGCCGGATTGGCGCCGCCCGGCCGAAAGCCTTTGGAGGCTGTCGCGTAAAAAAGGTTGGCCGGGTTCAACTGATAAGATAAGCCGTACTTGGGAATGATGGGTGTTTCCGATTCACTGCCGTTAACCACGGAAAGGCCGCCGTTGAACGGTCCGTTGCTCGTGTTGGTGAAAGCGAAAGTCGATCGTTCCGCTCGGACACCCGCGGTCGCGGTGAGGCCTCCTATGACTCTGAAATTGACTTCGCCGAAGCCGGCGATCTGCTTGTCGACGGAATCGATGAAGGACGTATAACTATATTTTCCTTGGTAGAGCCCCATGCCGAACACTTGCTCGGTCGTTTGGCCGAAAGCAGACTCGACCAGTGCATTGAACGACTCCGGCGTGTCAGGCACATACTGATTCGAGGACTGCAGCTCATGCTGGTAGAACACCCCAGCCAACCACCGCAAGCGCGAGTCGAGATCGTTCGACTGAATGCGGATCTCTTGGGTAAAGGCCTTCTGCGAAGTGATAAATAGATCCTGATCTTGATAGTTCGGATCGCCCGGGACGGGATGCGTGGGACTGACTAAGATTCCCAGGTCGTTGGGAATCAGTTCCGAGAGGTCTCGGTTGTTCTGATTGTCTTGCTCGTAGTACGAGGTATTCGAGGTGACGGTGAACGCGTCTGCCTGGTAAACGACATTCATTGCAGGCAGATAGCTGGTCCCCTGGAATGGCGCCGTCACGGGTGCGCCGTTGTTGAACTGTCCGTTGTTAGGGTTCGAAAGGTACTCCCAGTAGGTCTGCGAATCATTGATGTAAATATTCTGATAATAGAACGAGGGAGTGATCAGCAAATGGTCGACCGGCTGAAAGGCGAAGGCTAAGCGTGCGGTATAGGAGTTCTGCCAATCGTCGTTCTTCGCGATTAAGTTGCCGTTAAATCGATCGACGCGATCGACGTAACCGCCATCGCGCCGATAGGACGCACTCGCGCGAAATCCGAGCTCGTTGTCGATAATCGGTCCACCAACCGCCACGCCCGCTTCAAAGCTCGGATCGCCATGCTCGGTGAATCCTATTTCGCCCTTAGTGTAGTCAGTGTAGTCCGTAAGACTGGGCTGGGGCGTGATGAACCGGACGGTACCGCCTTCGGAGCCGGCGCCGAATAGAGTGCCTTGAGGTCCGCGCAGAACCTCGACGCGCTCCAAATCGAAAACGTTCGGGAACACCGTGGTGCTGGAGAACCCAATGACACGCGATTGAACCGGCGTATCATCGATGTATACGCCGGTTGTCGATGCGCCGCTATCGGAGCTGATTCCGCGGATCGAGATGGAAGTACTACCGCTGTTTCCCCGCGTGAAAGTTACGCCGGGGGTGATCAAAGCGATGTCATCGATTTGGTTGACGCCTTGTGCGTCCAAGCTTTTTTGTGAGAATGCGCTGGCGCTGATCGGCACGCTGCTGAGCAGCCTCGCTTGCCGGGTCGCGGTGACGACAATCTCTTCGAGCGTGGTGTCTTGCTCGGAAGCGCTCGATCCACTTGCGCTCTGCGCGCGAATTTTGCCAGCAAAGATGATTTCGCCAAGGCAAAAGATAATGGCAGCAGCCACGGTAATTGGACGCATAAGTTCTCCCCTGGCCTCTCGCGAGGCTTGTATGCCCGTCGTGCGAAATTGCGACGCTCTCGTACCGTAGAAGAGTTGTTGCGGATCGATCGGTTACCGCTCGCCGCAAAAAAAATATCGCGCGGCTCTTCGGGAAGTGCCGGGACCGAAGCGGCTCAGAGTCGCGGGTCGGCCGACCGTAGGCGCCCGAGTGTTAGGAGCGCGATGCCGCTGATCAGCGCCGCCGAGCTCAAATACAGCCCCACCCATGGCAAGCCGCCGCGGCTCGCCAACGCCGCAGCAACGATGGGCGCGATGCCGCCACCCAGAATGCCGCCGATGGTGAATGCCACGGATACGCCCGTATATCGGACGCGAGCTGGAAATAGACTGGGCATCCATGCTCCCAGCGGACCGTAAACGAGTCCCATGACAAAGAGCAAGAGAGAGAGAAATGACCAAATGGCCGCCAACGAGCCGCTGCTCACCAAGGGTGCTAGCAGCAGACCGGATGGAACGGCGATTCCGCAACCGATAATGAGAACGCGCCGCGCATTGGTCCGGTCGGCCCAATGGCCTGAGAAAACAATCCCCGCCGCGAGGAACGGAACGGCGGCCAGCAAAATGGCAAGAAACTCGCGGCGGTCATATCCGAGCGTTGTGGTGGCGTATCCGAGGATAAACGTTGTTGTGATGTAGAAGATCGCGAAGGCGGCCACCACGGCTAGACTGCCGGCCAGCGTCTCTCGTGGAAATTGCTTAAATAGATCCAATGCGGGAACGCGTGGCGGCGGCGCTTCCGCGAGAGCCGCCGCAAACGCCGGAGTCTCCGTAAGCCGCAACCGCACCCAGAGCCCCAAGCCGACTAGGACAGCACTCGCCAAGAAAGGAACGCGCCAGCCCCAGGCGGAAAATTGCGCGGGTGTAAGCACCAGGCCAAGCAATAAAAAGACTCCATTGGCCGCAAAAAACCCGACCGGCGCACCTAGTTGCGGAAACATGCCGAATCTGCCGCGCGCAGCAGCCGGAGCATTTTCGATTGCCAATAAAGCAGCGCCGCCCCATTCTCCTCCCAAACCGAGTCCCTGGCCGAACCGCAACAAGCACAGCAGCACTGGCGCCGGCCAACCGATATCGGCGTACGTGGGGATGAGCCCGATCGCGACTGTCGAAATTCCCATGAGCAGAAGCGAGGCAATCAATGTGGACTTTCGTCCAACACGATCGCCGAAGTGACCGAAAGCGAGCGCTCCAATCGGCCGCGCCAGAAATGCGACGCCGAATGAGGCATACGCCGCGAGCAGCTGGGCGGACGGAGGTGCCGCCGCGAAGAAGAGCCTGCCGAAAACCAACGAAGCCGCCGTACCGTAGATGAAAAAGTCGTAGAACTCGATGGCCGTCCCCGCGAGGCTGGCGGCGAGGATGCGAGATGTTGACAAGGCCGGCAGGTTCGTTGGCATGAATCTTAGAATTTTGTTTTAGCCGTGATACCGATAGTGCGCGGCCGAAAAGTGCGATCCGCGTAGATCAAGTCAAGGTTCGAACCAAGTTGCGTGCGGCTCAATGCGGGATGGGAATCGAAAACGTTTTTCACATAGAAAGACAGATCGACGCCGTTCAGGAATCGCGTGCCCAGTCGAAGGCCAAGCAGATTCGTCTGAGGCAATTTTGTCAACCCAGGCGCGTACGTTTGATTACGGGGGTCCTCGTCCGGGGCCGGAGCGGTCTGCCTGCTCGCGAATTGATCGTCGACACGCGCGTAAGCGCTGCGCCCCCAGGCGACGAAGTCATATTGTGAACTCGCCGCCACCGTCCATGGATTGACGCCCAACGAATTTCCCGCGCGCACGAGCACCGCACCAATGCCAGTCATCAAATCCGGAGGGGAGATGATCCATTGATCGAAGGCTGCATGATCGTAGCCTAAGGCGATGCCGGCGGTAAGGTGATCGGTAGCGAGATATTCGCCCTGCAGATCGAATCCCCAACTCGTGGCTTTCCCTAAGTTAGCCACGAAGTTCAATCCGCAGCCATTCCCTAGAGTGACCTGTTGTTGAATTCCGCTCCATTTCACGTCGAAGATGCTGGATTCCAACCGTAGGCGCCCATCCAGCAGGCGATTCTTGGATCCAATTTCATAGCTCCATACGGAATCGGATTTATAAGAATCCGGTGCCGAGGAGTATCCAAGCGAGGTCAGATCCGCATCGCAGCGCGAGGGGATCGCCGCATTGGCGCCCCCGGTCCGAAACCCCTTGGCCGCCGTTGCGTAGACCAAGTTGCCCGGATTTATCTGGTAGGCAATCCCATATTTAGGTATCACCGGGGTCTCCGATTCACTGCCGCTTGACTCGGTGACGCCGCCATTGAAGGGGCCGTCACTGCGGTTCGTGAACTCGAACCTCGAGTGTTCCACTCTGAGGCCGCTCGTCAACGTAAGGTGCTCAAAGACTTTAAAGCTGACTTCGCCGAAGCCGGCGATTTGCTTGTCGACAGAATTGATGAAAGATCGATAGCTGTACACGCCATCAGCGAGGCCCATGCCGAAGGCTTGCTGTGTCGATTCGCCGAGCGCCGCCTCGACCAGTTGGCTGAAGGACGCCGGAGTATCGGGGACGAATTGATCCGACGATTGGCGCTCGTTCTGGTAGAACACGCCGGCCACCCAGGTAAAGCGCGAGTCGCTATCGTTCGACTGGATGCGGATCTCCTGAGTGAACGCCTTTTGTGAAGTAAGAAAGAGATCCTGACTCTTATAATAGGGATCTCCGGGAACGGGATGCGTCGGAGTGATCTCGACTCCCAAATCATTGGGGATTAGTGCCGAAAGGTCGCGGTTATTCTGATTGTCTTGCTCATAAAATGAGGTGTTTGAAGTCACTGTAAACGCGTCCGCTTGATAGTTGAGGTTGAGCGCCGGCAGGTAGCTCGTCGCCTGGAACGGTGCGGGGACAGGTGCACCGTTGTTGAAGTGTCCTCGAGCAGGGTTCGACAAATATTCCCAGTAGGTCTGCGAATCGTTGATATAGATGTTTTGATAGTAAAAAGATGGAGTGATCAGCAAGTGGGCGGCCGGCTGAAGCGCGAACGCCAGGCGCGCATTGTAGGAGTTCTGCCAGTCGTCATTTTTCGCAATCGAGCCGCCGCTGAACCGGTCAACGCGATCGGTGTAACCGCCGTCTCGGCGAAATGAGACGCTGGCGCGAAATCCGATTTCGTTCTCAACCAAAGGACCGCCCAACGCCGCCCGCCCTTCGAAGCTCGGTTCACCATGCTCAGTGAATGCCAACTCGCTGCGTGTGTAATCAGTGTAGTCAGTAAGGCTGGGTTGCGGCGTGATGAACCGGACGGTACCGCCTTCGGACCCTGCGCCGAATAAGGTGCCCTGAGGCCCGCGCAGAATCTCCACCCGTTCGAGATCGAAGATGTTCGGGAATATCGTGGTGCTCGAGAAGCCGATGACGCGCGACTGTACCGGCGTATCGTCTATGTAGACACCCGTCGTCGACGCGCCGCTGTCGGAGTTGATCCCCCGGATGGCGATCTGCGTCGTGCCGCTGTTGCCTCGCATGAACGTCACTCCCGGCGTCATCAACGTAAGGTCGTCGATTTGGTCGACACCCTTGGCGTCGAGGGTTTTACGAGTGTATGCACTGGCGCTGATCGGCACGCTGCTGAGGAGCCTGGCTTGCCGCGTCGCGGTGACGACAATTTCCTCGAGTTTGCCGCTGTCCCCACCGGCCTCTGACTCGCCGGCCGTTTCTGCGTTGTCGAGGCGCGAGCTAGCTAGTGAGTCGTTCGATATTTGCGCCAGACGAAGTCGATTCCAGAAGCCCCTCTTGTTTCCGTGTTCCGTTCCATCCGTAGGCGCCGCGGCTGACGGCTCGGGCGCCGAAAGAGTTTTTTTTAACTCGGAACGCGTTCCGAGCGGAACGATCGTGACTGTGTTTTCGTCGAGGTATTTAAAGGTGAATCCGGTGCCGCTGAGCAGCCGGCGTAGTGCCTCCTCCTGCGTAAGGTCGCCGCTTGCGCCCTTGGTGCGTAGAACGTTGATCTGCTCCGAGACGTAAATGATCTGAAAGTTTCGTTCCTTGGCGAGCGCCTGCAGAGCCGGACCTAAGTCCTCTTCAGGAATGTTAGTCGGTCTTTTGACCGGGGCTCGAACATCATCGGCGAGCGTGAGCCCCGCCGAGCAGAGACCAACGACGGCCGTCGCAGCACCTATACACAAGACCTGTCCGATGGGTCTTGTCAGGTATCGCGTTGCCGCAGTCCGACATCGCGACGGTCTCATAGCGATGATGAGTCTTGAATGAGCGATCAGGAACTTCTTTATAAGAAATTTTTCTCAATGCGAATTTCGGTCTCGGTTTCAACGATCTTCAATTCGGAACGGGCACGCAGGAAGCGAATCAGCGATGCCGGGTCCGTGGATGAGAATATGCCGCTGACGTGAAAGGTCTCCAGCCCCGGGCCTGCGACAATCAACTGCCGATCGTTGTAGCGGTTGAATTCGTCGGCGACCTCGGCCAGCGAGGCGGACTCGAATACCAGCCGGCGCTGAGTCCATGCCGTGGCGTTGGCGACGTTCGGATGCTCGGCGATCTGTATCAATTTTGGGGTGACCGTGAGCTGCTCGCCGGCAGCCACCATGATGTTGCCGATCTGTCCGGGTGCGATCGTCGGAAAAGCGAGATTCGACTTCGGTTCCGCGCCGACGGTGGCGGCAGGAAGGCCGCGCTCGGCCAGCGCAATCGCATGATCGGTGAGAACCGCGACCCGACCTTCGACCACGGTTACGATCGTGCCGGCGCGCTTCTGGTAAATATCGAACTCGGTGCCGACCGCACGCACCAGAGTGTCCCCAGTCTTCACGATGAAAGGCCGCGCGCCTTCCTTAGCAACCCGAAAAAGAGCTTGGCCCTGCAGAAGATCGACGCGGCGCTCCTGTTTCGAATACCGTACGATGATCGTCGATCGGGAATTGAGTTCGACAGTGGAACCATCCGCAAGGGTCAGAGAGCGCTGTTCGCCTATCTTCGCCGAATACGTCGGCGCCTGAAGAGCTTGCCGGTAGATGAAAACGGCTGCGAGTGCAAGAACCAGCGAGGCTGCCATCGCAGCGAAACGTACGTGGTGAAAGCTGCGCTGCGGATCAGGCGTGAAGGCCCGCGCCTTGGCCGCGATTTCGGGTCCTGGAGAAGTCGCTGGCGCGATTCGCGGGCCCATCTCCTGTCTCAATCCCTGCGCGCTGCTTTTAGCGCATAACTCGACTACGTTATCGCGATCCAACGCGGCTTGGGCGATGAGCGTATCGCGATCAAATTTACCTTTTGGATCGAGCAGCAGGCCTTCATTCCAGATTGCAGCAATTTCCAAGTAGGCTCTCAAATGTTCTGGCGACATGCGGAGCCAGGAGTCGAACTGGTAGCGCGCTGCGTCATCGAAATCTTCGGCACGACAATCGACGAACCATTCGCAAGCTTCTTCGTAGATCTGGGTGTTGAGTTTGATCGGTTCCATGATCGTTCAGGCCTGTAGACACAGGCGCAAATGCAGCAGGGCTTTCATCAGGTACTTTTTCACCATTGGACGCGAAGTCTCCAATCGGGAGGCAATTTCGTCGATCGATAAGCCGTCGCGCCGATGCAGCATGAAGGTTGCGCGCGCCTTGGGGGAGAGTTCCTCAAGCGCTCGCTGTAAACTCTCCAAGCATTGCTGAGCCTCCAAAGCCAAAGCGGGATCCGCATCGTATGTGGTGGCCGGCTCATTTAGCAATTGGGCGAGTTCGACCGCGGACGGAGTCGCCGACTGGCTCATGGTATGTTGCTGTACGACGTGCTGCGCCACCGTGAAAAGGTAGGCCTCAGGCGACCGAATGGAGTCGACGTTTGAGATGCGCAGCATGCGCAGATACACCTCTTGAACGATATCGGAGACGTCCGCGAGATTGCGCGCACGAGCGAAAACGAAACGCCGTAATTGCGATCCATGGGTCGCGACGAGACCCGTTACCAACCCTTGAGCGTCTTGCGCCTGCGCCAACAGGAACCCCCGAATTTTTATCCCCACTAGACAGAAGAGCGATTCGAGTCGAATGAGATACCCAGATGGCAAAAATACCTGTGTTCCAACGCACAATCAAAAATTGATGCGAGGAGCGGGAGATCTAGTGGAGGATATTGCGCAATACGTATTATGCAAATCGACAAACCCTAACTATATGATAAATAAGTATATATTAGTATAGTGTGGACTTTCTTATAGCTACCGCGAATTGAGCTAGTGCTCAAGCTCCGATCCAATCATCGTGCGCGGCCCAAGCGTCCGCAATCGAGCGCGCCGCGACCGGACCAGTGACTTTCCGGTGAAAACGTCAACACGGCGGCGAAAGACGTATTTAGCACCAGCTTAGGTAAATTTCGCGAACCGTGCCAGTTATGTGAGGACGCGGTACATGCCGGGCCGAGAACTTTCTCGCGCAGGCTCTACTGAATTGAATCGCGCTTATTGTCTCGGTACCGCCGAAGCTTTTCACGATTGCCGCAACCCTTCATGTCGCACCAACGCCGCGAGCCGTTTTTACTCAAATCGAGGAACAGCCACCCACACATATCGCTCGCGCATTCTCGGAGTCGTGTCACCGCGCTTGAGGTGAGCAATTCGCCCGAAGCCCGCGCGATCGGCCACAACGGTGCGTCAAACACACTCGTGGTCTGTCATACCCAAACAAAATCCGCTCCTTTCCTGCTTAGCCGCGCATGCGACATGGCATTGCCAATTTCCGCGTTGACGGATTCGAGGAGTCTCGTCTGATGGGACGCGGCCGCGCCACCGCGCAGCCGCTCGTCCATCAGGTTTAGTAGCGGCTGCAAAGGTAGGTTGAGCGAGATCATCCACAGTGCTTGGGTCGACCGAGGTAATCGCACGTCCTGGCGACGCGGGGTAGATGGCCTGCCAGCTTGGTCCGGCCCGGCTTGCCGGTGCTGACCTTCGCGTCCCGCAGTGGGGTGGCGGTCAGCTGCGGCTCGACGCCGGTGGCCTCGCAGAGTTCGAGCTCGACTTCCGCTTCGTTGAACAGCTCGCTCTGGGCGGCGGCGACGCTCACGCGCTCGCGACTCGGCCCGTACTTGTTGGCGTTGAAGACGCGCAGCGCCTCCTCGAGTAGACGAATGCGTTGATCTCGCGACTCGAGCCGGGCGCGAAGCTGCGCGTTCTCGCTCTCCAGGAGTGTCGCACGATCGACCGCGGCGATTGAGGTGTCGACGGGCACAGGAGAGATCTCCAACATGGATTCATCATCTCATGTTAGAGGCTCAGGCATACAACAATGTGCCGTTATTTACAGGCTTTCGTGCATACTTATCCTATTCGCCGCAGAGCCAGCGCACGATGTCCTTGAGCCCATACATCAAACCCGTCGAGCAACCGGTTCAGCTGCTCGCCGGCCATCGACACCGTATCGTCGGCGCTGACTCTCGGCCAGATGAAGCGCTCCTTCTCCAATCGCTTCGACCACAGCACCAGCCCATTGCGTTCCCAGTACAAAATCCGGATCCGATCGCGGCGCGAATTACTGAACACGTACAGCGCCGGTGCGAACACGTCGCGCTTTAAGCTCTGCTCGACGATCAGCGCGAGCGATGCGGCTTGCTTGCGCAGATCCGTCGATGCCACGCACAAAAACACCACGGCCGTTGCGGTGGGCCGGATCATGCGCGACGCTGGAGCGCGCCGAGAACCTCGCCGAGCTGCGCGATACCGCCAATCTCAAGCTCTGCACCACGACCGTTCGTCAACATCACCCGTAGCACTATCGGACTTCCGGGTCTTGGTGCATCGCTCACGGCAACACGCGCAAATCGAACTGGCGGCTTTGCTACCGCGATCGCCAGCTCGGGCTGTACCGCAGAGTCGGACCACTGCCCAGAGAGACGCGACCGGCGAAGCCAGCGATAGGCGCTATGCGCGTTGAAGCCCCCGCGCCGAGCATACTCGGTCATCGTCAGGCCCGAACTGCGCAATCCCTGCCATCGCGCTAGCCACATTGCCTTCGTCTGCTCATGAGTCATCGCCCGTCTCCTGCTTCCTAAGCAAGCCAACATCTCATCAGCAATCTCATCGCAACGACAGAGTGGGGTTATCTAACCGCTTACGCCCTTCCCGCTATATACTCGCTTCTTTTGGCCGCCGATAACGTCGCGCCGCTTCCTGCGACCGCAGCAATCTCGACGCCCTTCCACTTGGATTACAACCGAACATCGTCCTTGTTAATTTAAACGAATGGATGGCTCTTTGCGGACCGCGCGAATTTTGGGTGGACTCGGGCAATCCGGTTTTCATGCTCAGCGCGCAGGTGGCAAAAGATCTCGGACTTGTACTGCCACCGTGGCGCTCGTTATTCGACAAATCGATGCGCTTCCTGCGCAAGGGGAATCCATAAACTTTCCCCGCCGGTTACGACCACCCATTGTTTCATTTTCCGGCCATGGCCGGGGTCGAAATAAATTGCCTGACCCAATCGCACCAGCTCTTCGGCGCGCGCGCCCGGCAGTTTGACAACGAACTGTGCCTTTGAGGACATCATCGCGAAGATCCTCTTGTTCATCCTCAAGGCGCAGGAACCGAATCCCTTACCCGGCTTCGGCGGCATAACCCGAGGGTCTCCCGCGAAGGCATCAATGACTGAGCTAAACCCGTCAGTCTTAGCTTTGCGTCGGTTGGGCGCGCTTCTAATCCGCGCCTTCGGTGCGCCTGTTGCTTTGCTCTTCATAAAAATATTGTCTTCAAAAACGCCTACTACTCCAAAATTGATTTCTCAGGGATCAGTGAGTAGATCTTTACAAAATGGCTTTTCGTTTGCGCAGTTCAATCCTCCGCAACTCAAGTTCTCATCTACGCAAGATGTCTTGGGATGACATCACTTCGACTCCCTCATTTCGTAATGCAAGTACCGCTCTATCGCGCCTCCGTGCAGTGGCGCTGGCGATTGCGTTGGAAATAACGATCGGGTGGAATCCCCGCGCTATCGCCCCATGCACAGTATGGGTAACACAGGCCTCGGCGAAGACTCCTGTGACAATCACGGTTTCGACTGCGTGCTGCCTCAGGAAACTGCTCAAGCCCGGATTCGAGAACGCATCGGGCCCCGACTTGGCAAATTGTGGAAGTCCCAGGGCTTTCAGCGCCGGATCAATCTCAGCGCCCCGGCTATTTCGGACCGCAGCAAAATGCCGGAAGACATTTGCGACATTCCACGGGGCATAGCTATTGAAAACTATGATTGGAAGCCATCCCTTTGCCGGAGCAGCATCGAGCAATTGATTGGCGGTGACTAGAAGCGCCGCCGCTTGATCGGCAGCCACGGACAGTTTGCCATCCCTCGCTAAAAAATCCCTCTGCAAATCCAAAATCAACAAGGCCTTCCGCGCGAAGACTGGGTCGATACTCGATGCCGCAGGAAAAGTGGCTCGAATTGGCAATGCCGCTGCAAAGGCAACCAATCCGGTAAGCATCTTGCGACGCGCGATTTTCACTTAGTCTTTCTCACAAACACCGGAAGCATAGAATTGCACGGCTTTCGAGGGAATGCGCCTGCAGGGTTCCCTAGGGTTTTAGGCTAAACAAAGTAGAAATGCCGATGCTTCACTGAGTTTAATAGCTATTGCGACTAGTTGTGTTTCATCAGACCTCAGCAACATTGTAGTCAGTCAGAGACCGGCTTACTTCCGTACTCTGATGTAAGGTTCATGCGCAGACTGTCGTCCCGGTGCTTTATGATTCGAGGTCCACCCTATGGACGTCTCGACGCGCCGGTTTAAGCCTGATGATGTGAAGGAGTAGGCATTGGATCCACTGAATCGCTATTCTGAGCTTCTCGAAGAACTCAAGAATCACGCAAGACATCGATCTCTGCGTGCGCAATCGGGAGCCGACTTCGCATCCAACGACTACCTGGCGCTCGCCCATAGCGGCAGAATCCGCGACGCGATTATTCGAGCCCTGGAACGCGGCGTGCCGAGCGGATCGGGTGGTTCGCGGCTCCTGCGGGGCAATCATGCCGAACATGAGCATCTCGAACAGGACGCTGCGCGGTTCTTCAGAACTGAGCGAGCGCTCCTGTTTAGCTCCGGCTACGCCGCCAATACCGCGCTGTTGTCGACACTCCCACAACGAGGTGACCTCATAGTCTACGATGAACATGTCCATGCCAGTGCGCACGACGGCATGAAGCTCGGTCGTGCAGACTCATTTGCTTTTTCACACAACGATGTCACCGCGGCCGAATGCGCGATGCGAAGCTGGCGGCAGCGTGGCGGCACTGGAACGCCCTGGATCGTGGTAGAGAGTCTCTATTCGATGGACGGAGATCGAGCCCCACTTGAGGATCTTAGCGTGTTGGCCAAGCATTTCGGTGCCTTCCTGCTAATCGATGAGGCGCACGCGACGGGAGTATTTGGCGTCAATGGCCGAGGCCTTGCGGATGAGTTTGAAGGCAGCGAGCATGTGCTGGTGTTACACACGGGAGGAAAGGCACTCGGTGTCAGCGGCGCTCTTGTCACGGGGCCGGCCGTTTTGTGCGAATTTCTTATAAATCGCGCGCGTCCATTCATCTTCGCAACGGCGCCTTCGCCGTTGTCGGCGGTCGCACTCGGCGAGTCCTTGTCCATCCTTCGTGAGGAGCCGGAACGACGCGTACGCCTAGCTGCACTCGCAAACTACGCTCGAGAGGCGATTCAGGAGCGCATCGGAGTGCTGACACCTCAATCGCAAATTCTGCCGATCATTGTTGGACAAAGCGGACCGACGCTTCGGGTTGCGGACAAGCTACAGGCCGCCGGCTTCGATGTGCGGGCGATCCGTCCGCCAACGGTGCCGGAGGGCAAAGCCCGTTTGCGCATCTCCATTACACTAAACTCTGATGAAACCGCAATCGACGGCCTCGTTTGCGCGCTCGAATACGCCATGCACAGGCAGAGTGACTTTCTGAGTGCGCTCCGTTGATTCAAAACGGGTGGTATCAGCGCGGGTTGCCGCACGTGTGGTTGCCTTATACACCCATGAGGGCGCAGCGCGCGCCGCTGCCGGTCGTGGCAACGCAAGGCTCTCGGATTCTTCTCGCCGATGGCCGAGAACTCATCGATGGCATCGCGTCGTGGTGGACGGCTTGCCACGGTTATAACCATCCGCATATACGCGACTGCGTGGGACGCCAGCTAGAGCAAATGCCGCACATCATGCTCGGCGGTCTCGTCCACGAGCCAGCTTCGAACCTATGTCGCCGATTGGCGGATCTTTTGCCCGGCGATCTCAAGCATGTATTTTTGTCCGACTCGGGAAGCGTGGCCGTCGAAGTCGCGATGAAAATGGCCGTCCAGTTCTGGCTTAACCAGGGTGTTCGCGATCGAACCCGCTTTATGGCATTTAGGGGCGGCTATCACGGCGACACCTTCGCTACGATGTCCGTGTGCGATCCTCAGGACGGAATGCACTCTTTGTTTTCCGGGATTCTCCCGGAGCAAGTGCTGATTGATCTCCCGCACGATGAGCGCAGCGAAGCGGCGTTTGAAGGGGCCCTTGACGCCCATGCAAATGAGCTCGCCGGAATTCTCGTCGAACCTCTTGTCCAAGGCGCGGGAGGAATGCGATTTCATGACATAGAGGTGCTCCGACGAATACGGCGAGCTGCCAATCGGCACGGACTTCTCTTGATTTTTGATGAGATTTTTACCGGATTCGCTCGTACGGGCAGCCTGTTTGCTTGTGAGTCCGCCGAAGTGACCCCCGACATCATCACTCTCGGAAAGGGGCTGAGCGGAGGCACTCTGTCACTCGCCGCCACCATTGCAAATGGTCGAGTGTTTGAGGCGTTCTGGTCTGATGATCCACTCCGCGCGCTGATGCACGGGCCTACCTTTATGGGCAACCCTTTGGCATGTGCAGCAGCGAATGCCTCGTTGGATCTGTTTGAGCGCGAAGATCGACTGTCTCAAGTCGCTGCTATTGAGCACCGACTCATTTCCGGCCTAAGCGAGTGTCGCACGATCGCAAACGTTACCGACGTTCGGGTGCGTGGCGCAATCGGGGTCGTAGAACTCACGAGCTTGGGAGATGTCGATGATTTGAATCGGCGCTTTGTGGAGGCAGGAGTCTGGGTTCGGCCCTTTCGGAACATTGTCTATCTCACTCCCGCACTCAACATCAGCAGCGATGATCTCAATCGATTGGTCGAAACCGTTGCGGCCGTACTCAAAGACAGAGCCTAACAAGTGGCCCTATGCGGGGTGCGGATCAGCCGGCAAGCGCGTCAGGAGCAAATCCACATTGAGACTGCCCGCAGCATGCTCGATAGTGACACTGGGTTGATAATCGATAGTTCCGAGGTATGGCGCCGCCAGGAGCCGCGTCAGCGTTGAAACATTCTCTTGCCAGTGTGGGAACGGTAAGTCTATGCGATTCGCAATCCAGCCACACAGCGGCAGCGAACTTCTTTCGATGACACGTGCCGTCAGTAGCGCGTGGTTAAGGCATCCGAGTCGAAGCCCTACGACAAGAACTACCGGAAGGCCGAGGGCGAGCGCAACGTCCTCCATCGTCGAACTCTCCGAGATGGGTGCATACCAGCCACCCGCCCCCTCGACGACGACGATGTGTCCGCCCGCATGCAATTCATTGAAGGCTTGAACGATTCTCTCGATATCGATTTTGATCCCCGCTTGAGCGGCGGCAATGTGCGGAGCAATCGCCGGCAAGAACGCATACGGATTGACTACTGCGTAGGGAGAAACGCGCGACTGCTCCCGTATGAGTGACAGTGCATCCTCATTCCGAAGTCCTGCCGGCGTCCACCGCGCCCCGGAAGCCACCGGTTTCATGCCTGCCACACGAAGTCCACGACCGACGAATTCGCGCAAGAGCGTCGCGCTGACCAGGGTCTTGCCGACGCCCGTATCGGTACCCGTGACAAAGAAACCACGCCGTAGAAGTTGACTCACGAGCGGGATTATCTCATTCGAGCGAAAGCCGCGCATGGTTTATGACATTACTTTAGCAAAGTGATGACGGATCGATTGAATGTCGCACGCCAGGAAAGCTGGCTCCTCTGCCGCCGCGAAATCGGCCCCGCGCAGCGTTTCGATCCGGCAGAAGCCCCTCTTCACAGAGGTAACGGTGAAGGAAGGTCAGCATGATCGACCACGTCGTCATAGATAGCGGTGACCGCATGCTGCGAGTACTGGCAATCGCCTGCAACCCTCGGCCATGCCCCTCGTGGCAATCGTGCGTGTATCGAGTTCGTGAGCATTTGAAATGCTGCCAGTGCTCTCATCGGGAGGGCATTGGCATGCATTCGCTCGCCAAGTTTCTACTCGTTGCTAATTCTTGCGAAGAATGTAGGCGCTACGAAACAAACGCGCACTGCGTGTGATGTAGTACCGCTCGCATCATGGGGTCATGGTCGATGTTATCGTAAAAGCCCTTGACAGCGAGATCCAGCACCCAGGCGTACCGCCAGCATCGCTGACGAGCTACGTCGAGTGCTTAATGTGCGAGCGTCCGGGTCGGTAATAGTAAAAGTCGCCATGGAACAGTGGTTCCAGAATCGTCTCGAGATAGCGTTTGGCCACCGGCAACGACATGTAGCTACCCGACGCCAATCGATTCCAGCGCCGATAGAGATTGTTTTCCAGATCCCCGCCGAACTCTTCGATCGATTGATCATCGACGCCTGCCGCGCCCCGATTAGCCTTGACTCGGCATGCAATCAATTCCTGCGAGCCAGTACAAAAAAAGGATGCTTGGCAAATTGCGGGCGTCCATGTATGGAAAAATGGATAGAGAAGAATCAACCACCGGGCGTAATGACTGCTGCGCATCGGCGGGCTGCCGGTGGATCTTGCCAGCAGCCTGGGCGTCGAAACGCCGCGGGAACAGGACGGGCGATTGACTCCCTTATTCGATTCCGTACGTTCTCAGGTGCCTCTCAGTGCGGCCGCAGGCGGTATTGCTGCTTTTGAAACCGTGTTCGCCGACATAGAAAATACGTCGGGAGTGGCTCTCCATGCTCGACGAGCCTACCGAGACGGCTTTGTGGGAATCGCGCTGGAAGTTCTCGAACTCCTCAGAATAAGGTAGGTCTACCGCATCGGCGACAAACGTCTCCGCGGCCGCGAGTTTTTCCGGCGACAACAATGATTGAACCTCTCTCCGATCGTCGAGGCGAAGGAGCAGCGGATTGTGGAGCGTCAGCACGGGCCAGCTCAGAACGGCCTGGTCCATTAGGATTGCCGGTTTTCACGAAATTGATCCCGGAAAGTGCGACACTCTCGGATAAGACTCGGTCCGGCGCGACATCCAATGTCTGAAAGACGTATGGGATCTCGGCAGAATGAACCGCTCGGTACCGAGCCGACTGAGGACCGTGTTCTGCGGGAGTGAAAAGATATGCGTATACCAACTGCCGCCCGACCAGAAGGCGATCCCTGGACCATGCGGAGAGGCTGGCCAATCCGCGGTCCAGCAGAGGCATCTTGCTCGACACCGCGCGTTCTTCGACTGTCCGCGACATGTAGAACAGCGCGAACCGTGGCGCCAAGGAATCATAACTTGCCGTGAGCGGCGTCTTAAAGGCTGCCTGATCGGGCACCCACAGCCGGGCGATAAAGCGCTCCCCTCGCCGCCTGTGGTTTCTTTTAGTCGATGTCCTTACATCCGTTGGGACTGGTTCAAACCTGGGGGTTTGACAGACCGACTGTAACAATCGGGATCGATTCTTGGCGTGCAAATTGACGCCCGAAGAGATTGGCCTCACCCTTCAGAGACGGTAAGTTCGTGCTGGAGCAGGTGCAACAGCGAATCGTGCAAACTCAAATCAACGGCGAAAGTGCCGCCTGGAAGTCCTGCATGCATTGCCAGCGCGAGAAACGGACGAAGGATCTGAGAAGTCGGCGTCTGGGAACCGTGTTTGGGAACGTCGTATCTTTTGTCGCCGATACATCCGATGCACCTGTCGGGGCGGAAAACCATCGGTACTGTGGCCGTTGGGTCGGATGGGCATGAAGTGCAACACGCCGGAACTGAGTTTCTTGTTGGCCAAATGGGGAAGCGCCGTCCCGTATCGTCGCGCGGCCGCGCTGCTCGGCGAGCTTCTGCCGATATCGGACAATGCCGTATCGCAATCGACGGTTCGCCAGCCGGTGCCAAGCGGCCGGGCGAGTCCGAGGAATTCATGAAGGCAGCGCGGCACGAGAACGGCTGGACGTCAGAATGTAAGGTGGTCGTCCTGGCCGATGGTGCCGACGGCGTCAAGAATCTTGTCCAGGTGGCAATCAAATCCGAACCTCTCAGCATTCTCGACCGGTTCCGTATCAGCATGCGGCTGCGGCCGATCGAGCAAATGGCAACCAAGGATGCCGCGGCGCTCAATGATTGCGAACCAGATATCGCCGCCTTTGTACGACTGAGGCTGCCAAACCTTCGCCACCAGATGTGGAACGGCCAGTGGCACGCAGCGATTGCGCGCATGAAGACGATTTTCCAAGGTACTCGTGAAGCCGCCACGTCCTTAATATCCGCAGCGGGCGAGCACATGGGACGATTTCGCAAGCATCCGCAGGATTTGCGCGACTACTTGGTCAACAATCCAGCGAGCTTGACCAATTACGCGCACGCCTATCGTCACGGGCTTCGAATCTCCAGCGCGCCGGCCGAGTCGGGCATGAGTCACATCGTCAATCAACGCATGGGCAAGCGCCAGTCCATGCGCTGGTCACTCGAGGTCGCCCACTTTCTTCTCCAAGTGCGCTGCGCTGTGCTCGATGGCCTGCTTGAGGCTCTATTTCGCGAATGGTATCCAATGTTTCGGCTGCTGTCCGCATCGTCATGAGCGAGGTTGCACAGCGACTAGGGGTTTTCTTGGTCCTCCTGATCCTGCTGATGCTGGGCGAATGGCGTTGGCCGCGGAATGTTGCCGCTGCGCGCAGGAACCGGCGCTGGCCGGTCAATCTCGGTTTCGGACTGCTCGACAGCTTGTGCCTGCGATTGCTGACACCATGGCTGGCATTTGCGATCGCACTGCGCGCGCACGAAGCAGGCATCGGATTGTTCAACGTGCTTGACGTCCCATCGTGGCTTAAGATCGCGGCCTGCGTGCTGCTGTTGGACATGACCATTTACTGGCAGCATCGGCTGATGCATGCAGTGCCGTGGCTGTGGCGGCTGCATCGACTGCATCACACCGATTTGGCACTGGATGCGTCTTCGGGCGTGCGTTTTCATCCAATGGAGATCCTCTTTTCGCTGGCTGTCAAGGTGGGGGCCGTGCTTTTGCTTGGCGCGCCGCCCGCGGCGGTGCTGGCTTTCGAGATCCTGCTCAGCAGCTTTTCCTTGTTCACGCACGCCAACATCGCCATTGCGGCTGGCGTAGATTGCGTGCTTCGCTGGCTGGTCGTGACGCCGGACATGCATCGTATTCATCACTCGGTGTTGCGCGAAGAACATGATCGCAATTTCGGTTTCAGCGCTTCCTGGTGGGACCGGCTGTTCGGCAGCTATCGCGACGCACCTTCTCAGCCGCAAGCGCAGCTGAAGCTGGGGCTCGATGAATTTCGCGAAGACAGCGAACAGCGCTTTGCGGCTCTACTCACGCAACCCTTCCGCAATGCCGAGTAGGCCGCACAACGTCCGCACTGCGATCCAGGACTACGCGTTGCCGAGTTGGCGCTCGAGCAGGCGGCAGAAATTGCGGATACGCTCGGCATTCTTGCCGATGTCGCTGGTGCCTATGCGTGATTGGGAGCGGATGTCCAGCCGGGTTCCGCCGCCGGTGTCTGCGCGAATGCGGATGACCACGTCGTCCTTGAATCCGAACCAGAACGTGGTGGATGTCGCCTCGATGCGGCCGCCGGCGGTATCGCTTGCATCGATCTTCCAATCCATGCGGTGTGCCACTTTCAATGCTGCGTCAAAGACCTGGCCAGGCGTCGCCTTGAATATGAGCGGCCGAATGTCCGGATACGCCTCGTGTTGCTGAGCGGCAACTTTGGCGCCGCCGTATGCCGGTGAATTGGGGCTGTTTACGCGTTCGTCGAGCACGGCTCGAAACGCGGGCGGCTGCGTGGTGTCGGTGCTGATGTCATGGATCGGGGGTACCGAGGCGGCTTTGTGCTTGAACATCCATGGCGAGATGAAAGCAAGCAGGCCGAATGAGATGCCGAGCGCGGCATACAGGATGTAGCGGCCACGGTGAGCGAGCAATGCCATGAGCAGCGCAATTGCAGCGACGATTGCGGCCACGATACCGGCGACGGCGCCCTTGCCCATCAGGCTGAAGGCCGAACCCAGCCCCAACGCGCCGAAGCGATACAACGGACCGGGCAACAGGATTGCGAGCAGCGCCAGTAGACCGAGCACAAGCCCAACACGGCATAGCCACCGCGCCCAAGACGTGCACGCATTTCCTGAGAATCGGTCGAAGCGAGTGATCATCGCGGACTACTCAGGCCGGCAAGCTGATCGTCTTTGCACAGCAGAAACTGGGCCACGTTCAAACGCAGAATAAGAAGACTTGCATGCAGAATCTTGATGGATGTGATCATCGTCGTCTCCATGAATATGAAATTACGTCACGCAACGGCGCGCCAATTCCCCCCGCGGCCCCAATGGGCAGAGCGCTCGTCCCCGACTGCCTGATATTGATCATATGCTCACGTCCGCGGCCGCCGCGGAACTCGCAACCGGAATGAAGATCCGCACGCCACAGACCCCCTTGATCCCTCCCGCAACCCATCATGGCATGACCCGGGACTGGACTGCACGATCGCTTGCGGCCACCATGACCGTTCCCCGGTGCGGATGCGATGTAATGCTCGACTACCATGCCCGACGCTATGTGGAGCCGTTGATCGCCCTTGTGGCCCGCATGTTCATGCGCCTGGGGGTATCGGCGGACACGGTAACATGGATGGCCATGCTGACGGGCGTGCTCGCCGCAGTCGTGGTCGGTAGCGGTCATTCTTGGGGTGGAATTGCGGTGCTGTGGTTGTCGGGCCTGCTCGACGCTGCCGACGGTGCACTGGCGAGGATGACCCGCAGCAGTTTCATCGGCGCCGTCCTCGACATCACGTTCGATCGGGTGGTCGAGATCGGGATGATCCTCGCGCTGGCGTTGCGCTATCCAGACGCACGTTTCGCGTTGCTGGTGTTGGCTGGGGCCATCGCGATCGCCATGTCCCTGTTCCTGTCCATCGCTGCCAAGGTACGCAATAGTTCGCACAAGGCGTTTCACTATGCGCCGGGACTGGGTGAACGCACCGAGGCATTCATCATGTTCACGGTGATGGCGCTGGACGCACGCCATCTAGGCCTTTGGACCTGGGTATTCATAGCCATTATCGCTTTCACCATGGTGCAGCGCCTGAATGATGTGCGTCGCCTCTGAAGGCAAGGCCGCATGCCTCATTTTCTCGTGTCGCACGAATCATCACAGCCCTTCTGTGCAACCGGCGCGTCGTCGCTCGATAATGTGTGCCAGAATTCGCGCTCCCGAGACACCCCGCTACCCGGATCCGCACAGAATGCCGCGCGGTCGCGAAATGCGCGCAATTTCCCCCGACTGAGAATGGCGTAGTGATCCCCCATACGCAGTGATTCCTTTACATCGTGGGTCACGAAAATGGCAGTGATCCGATGCTCGCGCGCCACACGTTTGAAAAGGTCCTGCATGATGGTGCGCCTTTCCGGGTCAAGATTGCTGAAGGGTTCATCGAGCAGCAACAACGATGGTTGCACGATCAGCGCGCGGCCAAACGCGACACGCTGGCGTTGACCGCCGGACAGGGCTTCCGGGCGCCGACGTTCCAATTCGGTCAGATCCAGTTCGTGCAACAGCTCGAGGACCGATTCACGTATCCGGGCATTCGATATCCGTCGCAGCCGCAAGCCAAAGGCCACGTTCTCGAACACGTCCAGATGCGGAAACAACAACGGCTCTTGGTACAAGTACACCGCGTTGCGCGTGCGTGCCGGTAATCCATGCAGGGACCTGGGGCCGAGCCGGATCACGCCTGCATCAGCGTCGGTCAGCCCGGCAAGGCACTTGAGCAACGTGGTCTTGCCGCATCCCGATGCACCGATGACCGCCAGCGTGGTCGCAGCGGGCAGATCAAAGCTGACCTCCTCGAGCACGCGATGATCGCCGTAGGCCTTGTGCAGACCCTTGACGCTCAGGTCGTACATCCCCTGTTCAGACATCGGACCACCTTTCGCGCGCGGCCAATTGCATCTGCAGTACACGCCGGTTGATCATCAGCATGAGCAAAGGTGGTGACATCAGCAGCAATGCACAGGTCGCCGCCAGACGAACATCCCCGGAACCAAAATATTCAAATACTCTCATCGTCAGCGTCGGCACCTTCCCAGCACCAATCAGCAGGACCAGCGCGTAGTCGAACCAGGAAATCAAAAAAGTCTGGAAGAAACACACGGCGAGGATGCCCGCCGCATGCGGCAGCAGTACGCGCGACCACAATTGATAGCGTGTCGCGCCCAGGCTGCAGGCTACACCGGACAGCGCATCCACCTGCTGGTTCCAGAAGCCGGTCAGTAAAATAACTGCGTATCCGTATGCGAATACCCATTGCGCCATCACCACACCGGCTGGTTTGCCGGCCAGGTGCAGACGTATGAAGACGAACAGCAGGCTGACTCCGAACACGACGGGTGACAGCGCAAAGGGCAGATGCGCCAACGCAATCAGCCGATCCCGCCGCGGATGCACCGCGACTCGCCAACTGGTGACAAATCCCGCCACGGTGGCCAGCACGGCAACGCTCGAGGCCATCGCCACGGAATTGAACAGGGCGCTGGTAACGCCCTGTGCCCCGGAGAATACGCTCAACCACTGGCTGACCTGGAATCGCTGCGGCCAGATCGCCGGATAGGTCCAATACCTTGACAGCGAGAGCACGAGCAACAGCGCAGGGGGTAATGCCAACGCCATCGTCAATGCCAAAGCGAGCAGACGACGGCTCATGTGTACGCCTCGGCGTCCTGACGCCCGGATGCATCGCGACGGCGAAATGCGATCAGCAACCCTGCAAGGATCACGATGCCGTACAACGTGGCCAGCGCGTAAGCCTCGGGCTTGGTGGCGATGTCGAACAAGTCGAAACGGCGCTGGATCAGCACCGAAATCATCGGCGGATACTGCGCGCCAATCAACAGCGGCACCTCGAATGCACTGAGCAGGAAAATGCCGTACAGGCTGAGTGTTGGCGCGGCCCGCCGCAGCATGACTGGCACGGTCACCCGGCATAGGTTCTGAGTGCGGCTTGCGCCCAAGGTCGCGGCCAGCTGGTTCAATGCGTCAAGATATTCACTGCGTCCCAGGCGATCAAAAAAAATCACCAGAAACGGGGTGATCATGGCCAGGTGAGTCAGTATGATGCCGAACCCGGCGCGATCGAACAGCAGGTTCGGGAAATCCGCAGGGACGCTTGTCAGACCCAGTGCGTGTGCGATGCGCGAAAGTAGGCCGGCATTGCCGAAGATCTCGAAACTGAGCAGTCCGGCGACGGTTGCCGGGATGGCCAGCGGCACATACAGCAAATAGCCCAGCCCACCGCGGCGCACGCGTTCACCCAACATCACAACGACAGTCAGCGCCAGCGCGGCCGAAACTGTCACGCTGACCAGCGCAATATAGGCGCTGTATCCGAGCGCCACCCAGGTTTCCGTATCCGTCAGCGCCGCGCGCCAGTACTTGAGCGTCCAGCCGCTCGACAACAGGCCGATAGCACCAAGACTGTACAGCGCGGAGAATGCCAACCCGATCAGCACCGGTCCGACAATCGCTAGAAGAAACAGCGCGATCATCGGCTCGATCCGATGCGTTCTAGCGGCCAAGGATTTCCTCGTTGAAGTCATTGGAGAGATGGATCATCAATTCCGGTGCAGGTTCTCTCAAGGCGTTGCCCTCAATTTGCGCGCGCGGTGGTGCATGGCTGCGCGCGGCGAGACTCTCGAAACGCTCGCGCCATTCGGGCGGCAGCTTGTGCACATCGAGAACCGTGCCGTCGCCCCAGACGTCCGGTTTCTGCTTTTCCAGCTGCGCCGCCGGTGAAATCAGAAAATTGGCGACGACCATCGCTGCGGCTTTGTGCGCCGCGCCGGCCGTGATGCCCAGGTAATGGCTGTTCTGCAGGGTGCCGGTGTCCAGCACGAAGGCCTGGGCGGTGGGCGGAAACAGGCCAATATCGATCTTGTTGCCGACCTCGCCGTCGTTGAAGCTCATGGTGAAATCCACTTCCCCGTTGGCGAACAGCTGGTGCAGCTGCGCGACATCGGTCGGGAAACTCTCCCCGTGATGCCACAAGTCTGCCCGCACGCCACGTACCCAGGCGAAGAGGCGCCGCTTCAATGGCTCGTAGCGGGCTTGATTGAATGGACCTTGCAACTGTGCTGGGGAATCGGCAAATGCGTACATCAGCGACTTAAGAAAGCCCAGGCCCGTGAAGGAGGTGTCGAAGGTGAAACGTCCCGGATGAGCGTGAATCCACGCCGCCAGCGCCTGCGGTGAGCGTGGCACAATGGGTACCCGCGCCGAATCCGTGATCAGCAGTAATTGTACGTTGCCCCACGGGCACTCGTACCCGTCGACCGGCTGCTGAAAGTCATAGGCGATGAATGGACTGGCCCAATTCACGTAGACGTTATTCGGGAGCTTGTCGGTAAATGGTCCGAACAAACCTCTGATCTGTCGCAACTGATAGAAGGTCGAGCCATTGATCCAGACCATGTCGTAGGCGCTTTGGGAGCTGCCGGCCTCGATCTCGGTCATCAATTGGGTGACAATGTTACCGCCCTGAGCAGCGATGATTGTCAGTGTGATGCCGTAGTCTTTCTTCAGGTGCGAAGCCACGTATTTTTGCATGTAGGCATTGATCGCCGGATCGCCTTGCCACATGGCCAAAGTAACCGTCTGCCCGTGCGCCGCGTGGACGATCTCGGCCCAATTCATCTCCCGCGGCTGAGCTGCTTCTTGCGGTGCGGGTGACGAATTACGACATGCACCGAGCAGCAGCGCGGCCATCGCCAGGGGCAACCATGTGGGTGGCCGCCGCATGATCAGAACCGCTGCCTGAGGGAAATCATAAAGTGGATCGGTTCGCTCGGAAATACGTCGGTTGCACCGAAATATCCGCCGTCGAAAACGGCCGAGAAATTCTTCCGATCGGTCAGATTGTAGGCATCCAGACGCACTTCGGTGCCAGCAGTCTCCCAACGGTAATACACGGCGGCGTTCAACGTGTATTGGTCCGGAATCACTACGGTGGCAAGGTAGTCCAGCGGGAATGAGCTGGTATACACACCGGACAGCGTGGTGCCGAAACCATCATCGAACTGATAAGTAGCCAGCGCCGAAACCAGCACGTGCGGCAAGCCCTGCAGGCGCCGCGTGCTGGATGGAAACGCGGCAAAGTTCGGACTGCCTATGCCGGTGCCGATGATGATATCGGGGCGGGAGTCATCGAACGCGTCGTTGACCACGCGCGTATCCTGGAACGCGGAGGAATGATCGTAGCGCGCATCCAGATAGCTGGCGCCGATATTGGCGAACAGGTGCGAATCGGACCGGTAGAAGATCTGTGTTTCCAGCCCACGTGTCTTGATGCCGGAATTACTGCCATCGCGGTTGCGCAGACCGCGTGTTTGCTGAAAGACTGCGGCATCCGCGTACCACGGGCTTTTTTCCGATCCGTACTTGATGCCCAGTTCGTACAGCCGGCTGTCGGTGGCGAAGTTCAGCGGATCGATCTTGTTGTTGGCGCCGAGCACCGTGCCGCCGCCGATACTGTTGGAGGTCGATTGGCTGAAGCTGTCCGCAAGATAGATCGCGACCGACGATATCGGTTTCCAGGTCAACGCGCCATTGGCGCCGGCCAGCAACCTGCCGATTGAATCCTCGGCCGGCTTGAACCCGGGCGGCGGCAGGGGGTCCTTGGCGTGCACGTCGTAATAGTCGCCGCGCACACCGAAAAGCGCGCTCCAATGGCGATCGAACCGGATGTCGTGCTGATAAAACAGCCCGGTCTGGTAGCTGTCCGAACCGGTCGTGTCAGACAGCAGGTAATCGCCGACGCCATCGCCGTTGGCGTCGTACTTCGCGCCGGGCGATACATATACACCCGGGCGTAGCAGGACCAGTTGCGCCTGCTGCGCGGTCGTCAACGCAATGCGGCGATTCTGCAGCGGACCGTTGAGATCGACAGCATTGTCGGCCTCGGTATCGAACTGGCTGTAGCCGACCACGTGGATATAGCGCACGTCGATGCCGAAATCGCTCTGATCATGCGCTGCCAGCCCGAACAGATCGAAGTCGTAGTCGAATACGAATTCCCCACGATTCTCAAACGTATCGGCGCCCTTGATGATTTCCACGAAGCTGTCGTTGGCCACTTCATTGCGACTGAGGTGCTGATAGATGGCGCGATCGTAAAATTGGGCATTGTCCCCCAGGGTGCGTTGATAACGGGCATTGGCCAGCACCGTGGTGTCGGTATCGACGTCCCTGGGATCGGTCAACACCCGATGCCGCGGAAGTTGTACGGTGCCGGTCGGGCTGATCACCGCGAACGCTCCGGGCACCGTTGAGCCGTTCGGCTGTACCCCTTGCCCCGTGATATAGGTCCCATGATCGATGAGGGCCTGCGTTGCGCGATTGATGCCCGCGATGTCCTTGAAATCGATATGCAGGTATTCAATATTGACGTCGAAACGACTGTCACCATCCGGCTTCAGGGCATAGGCGAGGTAAAGATCGTGGCTTTTGTAGTGAGCGTAATCATAGTAGCTGCCCTCCTCGCGATCCTCCGCGCTGACGCGAAAGGCCGAACGTCCTGGCGTAATCGGCGTGGAATAGTCGAGTTGGCCACGGTAGCCGTTCCAGGAGCCTGCCGAGAGCTCGCCGAAACCCTGGGGATGGTCGAGGTCGGGCCGTTTCGGGATCAGGTTGACGAAGCCGCCGACGCGCTGAGTTGAGCCCAGGGCAACCGGCGGCGGACCCTTGACCACATCGATCTGCTCAATATCGTTGAACGACAAGGGTAACCCGAAACCGTTGTTGCCGCCCTGACGGCGTAAACCATCCTCGAATATTTCGCCGAGCTGGCCGCGAATTTCCGGCAGGCTTTGTGCGCCGAACGTATTCGGTGCATAGGTGTCCGGAGCAACTTTTTGAATATCGCCCAAACCGTTTATCCCAGCCTGGCGTTGCAGTTCCTGGTTGATGGGCGTGACCGAGCGAGGCGTGTCCAGCAGGCTGCGGGGTGGACCGAACGGGCCATCGAGGCGTGCATGGTCAGGCAGACTGCTCAGCGACTTTGCTCGCACAAGGATCGTACTTAAGATCGCCGGGTTGTTGGTGGGCGTCTTGTTTTGTGCGTCACTGTCGGGTGATTTGACGTGTTGATCGACGGATTTAGCATCGGCGCGATCGTCGAGCGCCTGCTGCGCCGCTGCCGCGAATGCGCCGAGCGCCCAGGGTGCGGCGATCAGGATACGCCACCGCTGCAGTGTGCGCTTCATGCAGCAGCTAATGCCGCCTCCAGGCATGCCAGCGCGCCAGCCACTTCAGCGCAGGCTCGGGCGCATGCGCACGTTTCCAGACGCCGGCCGCGTACTTGTTGGCCTCGGCACGGGTTGGATAGGCGTGCACCGTGCCGAGAATCTTGTTCAGTCCGATGTTGTAACGCATGGCGAGCGCCAGTTCGGCCATCCATTCCCCGGCGTGTTCGCCCACGCAAGTGGCGCCAAGAATGGTGTCCTTGCCGCGCGGCGTGATCAGTTTCACGAAGCCGCGTGTTTCGCGTTCGGCCAGGGCGCGATCCAGTTCGGCCAGATCGAAGCGGGTAACCTCGAAATCGATGTCCCGCTCGCGAGCCTCGCGTTCATTGAGGCCAACGCGCGCGATTTCAGGATCGGTGAAGGTCACCGATGGCATCACGCGATAGTCGGCGCGAAATTTCTTCAGCGGCGAGAACAAGGCGTTGACTGCCGCGTACCAGGCCTGGTGCGCGGCGGCGTGCGTGAATTGGAATGGGCCGGCGACATCGCCGCAAACATAGATATTGGGGTACAGCGTGCGCAGGTAATCGTCAGTCTCGATGGTGTTGTTCTTGTTCAGCGGGATGTGTAGATCTTCCAGGCCATAACCCGCGATGCGCGGCGTGCGGCCGACGGCGACTAAGATGCGGTCGAAGGGCAGGCGTAGCTTGCCGTCCCGATGCTCGCACACCAGCACGGTGTCCCGGCCATCGCGCTCGACGCCGACACCCCTGTGCCCAGTCAGCACATTCACGCCCTCGGCTTGCAGGCTTTCGCGCACGAAGTCCGACACTTCATCATCCTCGCGCACCAGCAGGCGTTCGGCCTTTTGCACCTGCGTGACGGTGCTGCCCAGGCGCGCGAAAGCCTGCGCCATTTCGCAACCGATCGGCCCGCCACCGAGAATCAGCAGCCGCGCGGGCAGCTCCTCAATGTCCCACAGCGTATTGGAAGTCAGGTACCCGCAATCTTCGAGACCCGGCAATGGCGGCACAAGCGGCTCGGCGCCGGCGGCGATGATGATGGCACGGGTGGTCAGCTTCTCGCCGTCCACTTCCACGCACCAGGGCGAGACGATCCTGGCCTGGCCGCGGCGTACATCCACCCCCAGTTGCCGATAGCGCTCGACCGAATCGTGCGGCGCGACCGTCGCAATGGCCTCGCGAACGCTGCGCATGGTCTTGGCAAAATCGACTCTGGGTTCGGACACCTCGATGCCGAAATCCCCGGCGTGGCGCGTCTCATGCGCGGCGCGCGCAATGCGGATCAGCGCCTTGGAGGGCACGCAGCCGTAGTTCAGGCAGTCGCCCCCCATTTTGTGGCCTTCGATCAGGGTCACCCTGGCGCGCAACGTCGCCGCGATGTAGGCACTGACCAGCCCCGCCGCGCCGGCGCCAATGACCACGAGGTTTCGATCGAAGGAGCCGGGTCTCGGCCAACGCCTGTAAGCCCGTCGCGCCTTGCCCCAGGCCACGATGGCGCGCGAGATCCACGGCAGCAGCGCCAGGAGCAGGAAGGAGCCGATCAGGGCGGGCGACAGCAGGCCGGACAGCGATTTCAGGTGCGCTAGACGCGTACCGGCGTTAACGTACACCAGAGTGCCGGCCAGCATGCCCAGTTGGCTGACCCAGTAAAAGGTAAAGGTGCCGATGGCAGTCAGGCCCATCACCAGGTTGATCACAAAAAACGGGAACGCCGGCACCAGACGGATACTGAAAAGATAGAAACCACCTTCGCGCGCGATGCCCTCGTCGATGCGCTTGAAGCGAGCGCCGAAACGCCGGCGCACCCAATCGCGCA
>JBDTAV010000093.1:0-141626 GCA_039924385.1 Steroidobacteraceae bacterium | reverse complement strand
GCGCGCTCACGCGCGCCCTGTATTCGCGATGCTCTCGTGCAAGTACGTCAATGGCAACTTCCTGCCGACTCGATTATTTCGCGATACTGCGGATCTGAACGCACTCGCGCCGAGAAATGGCCTGCATGATATGAGCCACTCGCCGGGCCATTTCTTTGAACTGCTAGGGTTGAACTACGACTTTGATGGTGCTGTCGACCGCGCTTCGTTCGATATAGCTGATCGCCTGAGGGTTCGCGGCAATCAGTTTCCTAACTTCGACGCTGTTTGGTACGGATTTGGGCGGTTGCCCGCGCCCCGTGAATATGATCTTTGTCCAATGAGCCTTGACCTGTGCCGGCGATTTGTTGGCAAATTTTGCATAAAACTCATCGCGCGCCGGTGATCCTTCTACCTGGTCAATGGGTACTGCGAGTGTGCCGTTGGGAAAGCGGCTGACCTTGCCGAGAAAGATATCCGTCACTTGGGCGTTGCTCAAGCTGGTGATCGTGCTCGTCGATGAGACGACGGCAACGACTTCCGCCGTCACGGAATTGACTACAAGAGTCAATGCAAGTGCGAGGGCGGCGGATTTGATGCAGGGTCTGAAGGTCATGATCTAGCCCTCACCACACAAAATCGATGGCGATGCTCGCGACATTCACAGTGCCGCCGCGCTGAAAGTCCGGTTGCACATTAATCAGCGTGCCCGCGGAACCGGCGCCTAAGTTGATGTGATCGTATTGCACCTTGACGTCCACATTCTCCATCACATCCCATCTGGAACCCAAGGAGATTGTTTTCTGGACAGCGAGTGTCCCTAAGAGCGAGTTAAGAGCAGCATTGAGGCCCGCGGCAGCGCCCGCAACACTTGGGGGTAATCCCGACAGGCTTAAACCCGGATCGGAAGTGTTGGTATCCGCCGTCGACCGTGAGTACGTCAGATACGGCGTAAACTTTGACAACCGATAGCCGCCACTTACATACCACGCGGCGGCCTGGCCGACGGCCGAATTGAGCCTTCTTTGCCCCCACTCCCCAGTCACGAACCAGTTGCCCGGGTCGTACAGCGCACCGGCCGTGATGACTTGAGCGGGCTTATCATCGAGATCATATTTATTGGCCAGCGCAATGCCTTGCGGTCCAAACTGCCGGAATGCATCGAATAGTGGGTCTAGCGTATTGTAGTTGTATGTGGATGCCTGATAGGCGAGGTGCAGCGTGGCAGGGCCGTACTCGACGGTATCCGCGATTACGCGCAGGCGCTTAACTGGAAAGCGACCTCCATGCGGAAATCCGAAATCGGTCTGCCCATAAGTGCCCACCACGGTATTGACGATTTCTCCCAGATGAACTTTGTAGCTCACATCAGCGCCGTCGCTGTCAAAGATCGGCGAGAGGCTGTAGACCTCAACCGGCGGCCGCACCCAGGGATTGGCATAGCCCACCTTGCGAGAATCGGAAAGCAGGAACGTGGGCAGCACAATCCTTCCTAACCTCAGATTGACCTCGGGCGTCGGTTGATAGGCGATATTCGCCCATTCGACGTGCGGCGTATAGGTATCGTTGTAACGCTGCTCAGAGATCACTTGCAGCATTGCCGACAGCTGCGGGGTGAACCGGGCCATAACCTGCGCGCCCAGTCTGCTGTCGACGTCAGGGCTCCACGCCTGCGTAAAACCAGGACCGTCAGGGGCTAACGGACTGGCGGTGAAGTCCGCGCTGTCTTCGCTCGAATGGACTAGGCCTAAGGTGCCGAAGCCGCTGAGCGAGAATATTGATGCAGTCGCAGCGTCGCCGGCGGCGTACGCGCCCATGGGACTGACCAGCATTGCGCTGAGGATGAAGGCTTCGGCGTTGCGGCGTGAGCGCCGTGCGCGCAAGCGCTCTCGCTGCGTAAACTGAATCAGCATGGGTCACATCCGTCTGGCGCAAGAGCGCGATGTCGGATCGTATCGACTCGAATGGATCAATGCCGTGCGCTATCCACGTAATGCGTGTCGGGAAAAACTCGACTCAGAGATTTATGCGCAGCCGAGTCTGCCGATTTGTGGCGGTTAGCACACGGAAAGTGAATCCGGATTGGGTTATGTTCGCTCAAGTAAAAGATTCAAGGACATCCTTCGCCGATGAGAGATGCAATTCATCGCAGGTTGGGCCGAGCAACAGAACCGCAGTTTCTCTTCCCACTGATTGCCGTGTGTCTGTTGACGGCCATCTGGGGGACAACCTGGAACATCCTGAGGGTTAGGCGCGCTGATGCTGAGCATGTCGCGGCAGTATCGAGCCGAGAATTGCTGGGCACGTACGAGGCACAAGTCGTGCGTTCATTGGGAGATATTGATCAGACGTTGGATCTCGTCAAGTTCTGGCCTGGGCGCAGCCGGCACACACTTGCAGATCTCAAGGACAAGGGCTTGCTGCTGCCGGATCTGCTCTTTACCGTGAGCGTTACCGACGCCAAGGGTGCCATTATCGAGAGCACCCGTCCGACGGCGGTCACGAGCGTTGCCGAAGAGGATGCGTATCGCAAGCAACGCGACAACGAAGCCTTCTTCGTCGGACAGTTGCCGCAAGGCCCGACGGGCGATGCTAAATTGCAGTTCAGCCGCCGGCTCAGTACCGCAAACGGGGTGTTTGACGGCGTCGTTATCGTCGCGGTCGATGCGGATTTTTTTGTGAGCGGTTACGAACCTGCGAAGCTGGGCGTGCACGGCGTGCTTGGGCTTTTGGGGACGGACGGCGTGTTTCGGGTGCGGCGGTCCGGGGATTCCGTGGTCTCCGGTGGTGCAATCGACTATGCCGCCGCCATCGCAGGCGCGGACGCCGAGGAGCCCGACACCGCGGTGACTATCAGCAGCTGGGATGGGTTGCGACGCTGGACGAGCGCCCGCGAACTGTACGGCTTTCCGGTCGCCGTACTGGTGGGCCTGTCAGTCGATGAGCAAATGGCTGGAGCGCGTGCGCAAAAGCGCACCACCTTAAGTTGGGCCGTCTTCGGCAGCTTCCTGGTCGTAATACTGGCGGGCTTGCTTGGCCGCATGAGCTGGCAGCTCGTCCAAGGGCGGGTGCGCGAGGGCGAAACGAAACTTAAGCACGCGCAACGCGTCGAATATTTAGCCTATCACGATGGACTCACCGGACTTCCCAATCGCAGCATGTTCAGCAAGGCCTTGAGCCAAAGCATCAGCGAAGCGCAGCGCTATGAGCGACGGCTGGCGGTCGCGTTTCTCGACCTCGACCGCTTTAAGCAGATCAACGACACACTCGGACATGAGGCCGGAGATCAACTGCTCAAGGAGGTGGCAGCGCGTCTTAAAGGATGCACTCGGGAAAGCGACATCGTGGCCCGTCTCGGAGGAGATGAGTTCGTCGTATTGTTGCCGGAACTGGGAGATGAAAAGTACGCGGCGATCGTTGCCCAGAAAATACTCATGGCCGTCGCGAGACCGTATAGCTTGATGGGGCAGGAATTTCGGGTCACAGCGAGCATCGGCATCAGCATCTACCCGCAAGATGGCCTGGATGAGCAGACCTTGACCAAGAATGCCGATATCGCGATGTATCAGGCGAAAGCCGAGGGCAAAAACAACTTTCAGTTCTATTCGGAAAATCTCAACGCGAACTCGCTCGAGCGACTCACGCTTGAATCGAGTCTGCGGCATGCGCTCGAACGCAGCGAATTTAGGCTTTACTATCAGGCCAAGCGGGATATCGCGAGCGGCCGCATTACAGGCATGGAAGCACTGCTACGCTGGAAGCACCCGGACTTAGGCATCGTGGCGCCGATGCAATTCATTCCCATCGCCGAGGAAACCGGGCTGATCGTGCCAATCGGCAAGTGGGTGCTGAAAACGGTGTGTTTGCAGAGCATCGCGTGGCAGCGACAAGGCCTTCCTGCATTGAGCATTGCGATAAATATGACGGCTCGCCAATTCTTGGACGAGCAGCTGCTCACCGATGTAGCCTCGATCTTGACCGAGACTGGGATGGATCCGCGTCTTCTGGAAATAGAACTTAACGAGAGCTTGCTGATTCACAACGTCGAGAACACGCTGCGAATTCTGACCGGACTTAAGGACCTGGGCGTTAAAATTGCGGTGGATGATTTTGGAACCGGCTATTCATCACTCGCCATGCTGCAGCGATTCCCCTTGGATACGATCAAGATTGCCCGCTCAGTGATGCGCGATTTCTTCGGGACCCCAGACGACACGGGGCTCGCGGACGCCATCATTGCCATGGGCAAATCTTTGAGCCTAACCGTGGTCGCGCAAGGCGTGGAAACCAAGGAACAAGCGGAGCATTTAAGACTGCATGCCTGCGACGAACTACAGGGCTTCTACTTTAAAAGACCGCTTCCCGTCGATGAATTTACGCAGTTATTGCGTGATCAGGCCACGGAAATTACGTACATCGGTAAGCGGCTCGGCGCTATAGTGGCCGCAGGCTAGAACTTGAGGTAGGGCAAGTCTTACGCCTCTTCATCCCGGTTTGCGTTAGCTCTGCAAGCTGGAAGAGCCTTATATGCTTCTATTTTCATGCGCCAAGCAAAGGACATGCGTGATGAATGTCCCTTCCCGCACGGCACACGCTGGCGCCTCGCCCACCAACGCCGGCGCCTATGTCTATACCAACTGAGGAGACGCAACCAACTGAGGAGACTCAGCTGGAGTGTGAAGGCTTGGTCACGCACCTGCAGAATGCCGCAGAATTAAGAGACACCAAAATAGGTTGACCGAGACCTTCCTTCGTTGACCACGATCTTTCTTGAAATTGCCGGATCTGTGCCACGATATGCGCGCAGCGCAGGGTCATCCGTGCGCTGCCCCGCTTATCTCAATTTATGTTGGCCCGCGCGCTTCGGGGTCGGTTATGCGGTATCCCGCACGGTTGAGGCTGCAGGAGGTTATGTGCGGTAGCAGACAGACACTAACAAAGGTAACAAGTTCAATAGGCTAGGTGCGCAAGGATGGTGCTATGCCTCAGACAGTGCTGCTGATCCACGACGATTGCGCGAAGGCCAAGATGGTGCAAGACGCGCTGCTCGACTCACTCGACGGGTTCTTCGTGGTCGAATGGGTCGAACGATGTGCTGATGGCCTGCATCTCTTGCGCAAAAAGGGTCGAGAACGCATCTCAGCTATTCTGGTTAGTCTGTTTCTGCCAGACAGCGAAGGGCTGGAGACCTTCAACCGGATATTTAGGACCTCGCCCAATATTCCCATTCTGGTACTCAGTAGCCTGGAGCGTGAGAAAACCGCAAAGCTCGCTGTACAGCTTGGGGCGCAAGACTACCTGTTAGACGACGATCTCGATGGCTACCTGCTGCCCAAGGCACTTCGCAACATGCTAGAGCGCGCCGCGAATGCCGAGGCTTTATTCAGTGAGAAAGAGCGAGCGCAGGTGACGCTCAATTCAATCGGCGATGCGGTGGTCTGCACCGACGCCTCCGGCGCCGTGACCTTTCTCAATCCGGTTGCCGAGGCAATGACCGGCTGGTCGGCTGATGAGGCCGCTGGCCAGCCATTTGCTCAGATATTTCGCATTATCAACGTCTCGGAGCACCATCGCCCCGTAGATCCGATGGCTTTGGTGATCAAGACCGACAAAACGCTGCATCTGGCTGAGGGATGCATCCTAATCCGCCGCGACGGAATTGAAGCGGCGATCGAAGACTCCACCGCGCCCATCCACGACCGCGAAGGACGAGTGACGGGCGCGGTAATGGTCTTTCATGATGTGACGCAAGCGCGTGCAATGACCCAAAAAATGACGCATCTGGCGCAATTTGACTTTCTGACCGACCTGCCAAACCGCCTATTACTAAACGACCGCCTAACGCAGGCGATCTCAGCGGCCCGTCGCCACCAACAGTCACTGGCGGTATTATTCGTCGACGTCGATCGTTTCAAGCACGTCAATGACTCACTGGGTCACCTAATTGGCGATAAGCTGCTGCTGTCGATTGCTCAACGCTTGGTCGCCGGCGTGCGAGGTTCCGACACGATCAGCCGTCAGGGCGGGGATGAATTTGTGATTCTATTGCCTTCTGTCGCGCATGCAACAGACGCCGCACTTAGCGCGCAAAAGATCCTCAGCGTCGCACAGATGCCCTACCGGGTGGACGAACATGATCTGCAAATAACCCTAAGCGTTGGAATCAGCATCTATCCTGACGACGGCGCAGACGCAGAAACGCTGGTGAAGAACGCGGATATTGCGATGTTGAACGCAAAGGACAACGGTCGGAACAACTACCAGTTCTTCCGACCTGCCATGAATGAGCGCGCTCTAGAGCGTCAATCAATCGAAGGTAGCTTGCGGCACGCATTGGAGCGTAGCGAGTTTGTCTTGCATTACCAGCCAAAATTGGATCTTGTGACGGAGACTCTCTGCGGCGCCGAAGCACTTATTCGTTGGCACCAGCCGCAGTCTGGCTATTTGTTTCCAAGGGACTTCATCCCGATTGCGGAACAGTGCGGCTATATCGTACCCATCGGACGCTGGGTGCTTCGCGAAGCCTGCCGTCAAAGACGCAGCTGGAACGAAAGCAATCTCACACGGGTTCCGGTCGCGGTGAATATTTCCGCGGTTGAATTGCGATCAACCAACTTCATTCATCATGTGCGGGCTATTTTGGAGGAAACGGGATTGGAGCCGTGCTATCTGGAGTTTGAATTGACCGAAACGTCATTCATGCAAGATCCGCAATCCACCATCGCCGTGCTGCGCGCACTGAAGGATATCGGCATCCGACTTACGCTGGACGATTTCGGAACGGGGTATTCGAGCTTGAGCTATTTGAAGCGATTTCCGATCGACGCCTTGAAAATAGATAAATCCTTTGTGAAAGGCCTTTGCACCGACTCTGGCGACTCAAAGCTGGTCAGCGCGGTGATTAATTTGGGGCGCAGCTTCCATCTCCGGGTAATCGCGGAGGGCATAGAGACGCGCGAGCAATTTCTAGCGTTGCAAGCTCAGAACTGTGCAGAGGGCCAAGGTTACTATTTTGAGAAACCCATCGCTGCCGAAGAATTCGCCAAATTACTTGGCACAGATCTGTCTGCAACTGTAGTTGCGTGAGGCAGGTAGAGGATACGTTTCATGCCATATTCTGCAAATGGACTCGAGCATCGATGGGGCGAACGGATCCAAGTCAACATACCGGTCCGTGTGCAGACAGCGTGGTTGTCTGAAGCAGATGGTTGCATGAAGAACCTCAGTCTCAGTGGAGCTCTCATGAAAGCCGATTGCGACTTGCTCCTTCACAGTCTTATCGAGATCAGAATTCCATTGCCGCCGCCATCCTCACACATGGCAGTGATCAAGGCGTACGTTTCGCGCAAGTTCAAGGAGGGTGCAGGTATCGAATGGTACGAGTTCGCGCCGAATATCATTAAAGAGTTGGTGCGCTCAGCAGTAATATGACTTCGCACCTATGCTGAATGGGTCGTGAGAGTTAATCGCAAATTGCCAGAGATGCCGAGCAGTCTAGCCGGTTGCGTTTCAAGACGTCGGCCAACTCCTCTTCCCGCAGCGGCCGGTATAGGAGATACCCTTGGACGGCATCACAGCACTGGCTCCTGAGAAACTTTAGCTGCTCAGCCGTTTCCACACCTTCCGCTACCACTTTGAGCTTTAAGCTATGTGCCATCGCGATAATGGCACGGGTAATCTTCATATCGCCGGAGTCGGCGGGGATATCCCGAATGAACGAGCGGTCGACCTTGAGGATGTCGATTGGGAAGCGCTTCAGATAGGCGAGAGATGAATAGCCCGTTCCGAAGTCATCGATTGCGATCTGAACGCCAATCGATTTTAATTTTTCGAGAACGCTCACCGCGCCCTCCGCGTTCGACATGACCACGCTCTCGGTGATCTCCAACTCCAGAAGGGAAGGATCGAGTCCGCTGGCGTGAATGATCCGGGTTAATTTTGCCAGGAGCATGGTGTCGGCAAACTGGCGTGCCGACAGGTTGACGGCAACCCTCAAATTTGGCAGCCCGCGACCCTGCCAAGCCTTGGTTCGCGCGCACGCCGTAGCGAGCACCCATTCGCCGATAGGTACGATCAGCCCGGTCTCCTCCGCAAGGGGGATGAAATCCAGAGGCGGGACGAGACCTCGGAGCGGATGCTTCCAGCGCAATAGCGCCTCGACCCCGGTAATCCGGCCGCTGCAGACTTCTACCTTTGGCTGATAGTGAAGAAAGAATTCGCCGCGCTCCAAGGCGCGACGCAGGTCCGACTCCAGCTCCAGTCGTTCCAAGGTGTGGACATTCATCGAGGGCAGGTAATACTGGTAATTGTTGCGGCCCGTTTCCTTGGCCCGATACATGGCCACATCGGCAGCCTTGAGTAGCGTTTGCGTATCGCTGCCATCGACCGGGAAGGTGCTGA
Source organism: Steroidobacteraceae bacterium (assembly GCA_039924385.1). GTDB lineage: Bacteria > Pseudomonadota > Gammaproteobacteria > Steroidobacterales > Steroidobacteraceae > Bog-1198. The sequence goes on along the minus strand of JBDTAV010000093.1, from coordinate 133,247 downwards.
TGCCGATGCTTACTGTGACGTGACAGTCTTTTTTGCCGAGCAGATAGGGAGTGCTTAGTTGTTCGACTAGACGCTGAGCGCACGCGGAGAGTGCAATCGAATTGTCATAGTTTTCGATTAGAACGACGAACTCATCGCCTCCCACTCGCGCCAAGCCATCGCCCTCCCGCAATTGGCCGCGCAAGCGGTCGGCAACCAGGCACAGTAGAATATCCCCAGCCTCGTGTCCCAGCGAGTCGTTAATGACCTTGAGCCGGTCCAGGTTCAAATACAGAACCGCCAATGTCATCTGTGCTCGGCGGTGGCGGCCCAGGGCTTGATCCAAGCGCTGGGTCAACATCAATCGATTCGGCAGCCCCGTAAGATCATCATGAAAAGCGATATGATGGACGCGGTCATCCTGACGCTCTCTTTGTTGAAGTATGCGCAGTGACAACACGGTTCCCAGGATCAGTAGGCCAGGAGCAGCTGCAAACAAGATCGCCTGGAGCAATTGGTAGGCGGTACGTGATGCATCGCTCAAGGCATCGACGAATTGGTTTTCAATGGGGGTGAGATTTTCGTTGATCGAGGAGACTTCGGCTAGCGTGGATTTAATATCCGACAGGCGCGGCGATGGCAACTCGATCTCGCGCTGCAATGAGCTTCCGGCCGCGTCGAGTTGGATCATGTAGTGATCCGCCGCTTCCCAGGACCGGATTGCCCGCTGCATAAAGTCGACCCAGGCGAACCGATGGTACAAGTCAAACATGCCGTCAACGTCATCGATATCATTGCCGCCGCGGACAAATCCTTGACGAACTTTCTGAATATCGGGGTGAGCTTTGTTCATCTCGATGCGAGCCGCACGGTCCCCCAACGTAACGCCAATGTTTTCGCGAAATCGCCGTAAATGGTCCGGTTCGCGGGTGACGGCGTACCTTTGCAGGTGGAAGACGGCGTCTTTCTGAGCTTTCGACCATCTACTCTCGCCGCCAACATACGCTCGCACCGACGACAGCACCCCAAAGCTGAAATTGGCCAGAAGCAGCAAGCAGAGCACGATCGCGGCAAACATCCAAATAATCGCAAACGGTGAGCGAGCGCTCACTGCGGCGTCCTCGACGATATATCGCGATCCGTTCGGTTGCTTCATGGGGGCGTCAAGTTCTATATGCCGGCTCGCACACGAAATGGTTCCGCGACGCCAACGCCGCTCGCAATGCTGGTCAACCGAATCATCAACGTGCGTGTCACTTTCGCTCCGGACGGTACCAGGCGGATTCCCTTGGGGCTTACGAGATCCTTATCTAAGATCATGCCGACCATCAGATCAGCCAAACGGATCTGGCGAACGATTCGTTCATTCGCGGCCGTCGACAGACTCAGCAGGTCCCGCAGCACAGACGGCGGGAACGCGAATTGCGGTGCACGCAGGGCGGTTCCCGCACTTTCCCGGCTTGCGCCGCGCGCCACCAAGCGAGCGTATTCGATCGACGGCCGAAAATAGATGTGACCGTCGTTGACAGCTGCGATCGTGTCCGCCAAATCGGCGTGGCCGCTCAAGATCATGATGACCGTGTCCGGCTCTTGTTCTCGGACCTTGACCAGAAACTGCGTGCCATTCATGGCGGCATGCGCATATCGGAGACGACCAGCGCGAACGGACCTGTTTCGCGCTTTAGGCTCAGAGCTTCGGCGCCGCTCGAAGCAGTCTGCAGCTCGACTTGTTTGCGCAAAGTACGCTGAATGTCCTCCAGCACATTCGGCTCATCGTCGACGAAAAGGACGCGTTGGTTCATGCGACAGCTTTTCGGTCGTCGACGGATTCGACCGCAATCGACCATTTCGGCAAACAATGCTCGAGTCCCACTCCTTCGAGAAACCCTGATTGCAGCCCGGTGTCAGTCGATCCCGAACGATTTTCGCTTCTCAAATGCACGAGGCGATCGGCGATATGCACGATTCCCGCCAGATTCAAGCCTTCCTCGGAGGCGTGGCTGGGCGCATGGTGAAACGCAACCGCTTCCACGATGGAATTGGGAAAGCCCCAAAGGCCGAGCAGATATGCCCCGACCTCGGCGTGATGCGCTTCCATTTGCGCCACGATATTAACGGTATCCGTGTCATTCGAAAGCGCTGCGGCCTTGGTCGCAAATACGACTTTGCCTACATCGTGCAGGACACCCGCGAGAAAGGCCTCATCCGCTTTGGCCGCGGAGAAATTTTCGGAAAACGCGATCGCCCGTGCCGCCGCGCCGGTTTGCAGGCTGTGCTGCCAAAGTGTTTCCAGGCTGAACCCAGGGACGCCTGTCACTACACCACTTTGGAATACGCTATGACCTAGCACCAGAGCCCCGAGAGTATCCATGCCCAAGTACGCCACCGCTCGGTCCGCCGTTGTGATCGGCCGCCGCGAGCCGAAGAATGCCGAATTTACCAATTTCATGATATTGGCGGTCATTGCCACATCGCGGCCGATGATTTGCGCAGCGTCAGCAAGCGAGGCCGCGGGATTCTGTAAACACGCCAATATATCTTGGAACGCAGTTGGGGCGCTCGGCAACATGCCTACCTCTCCGACTAGCAAGGCGAGCCGATCGCTGCTCAATAGCTGTCGCAGCATCTGAGTCTGAACTATCGCAGCTTTTAGGGCGCCGCTCTCACACGGTTTGGCAAGATAGAGCTGGGCCGTCCCCACCGCGCGCATGACGGAACTCGGGTCGGCATGCCCCGACAACACTAAGCGGACGGTCTGGGGATAGAATTGCTTGACCTCGGCGAGCAGTTGCCATCCATCCATGCCCGGCATTCGCATGTCAGAGACAATGACGTCCGCAGGCACTTTGGCGAGTGATTCCAGCGCAGCACGAGCGCTTGATGCGAACTCCATGGTCCACTCTTCTCTCATGTGATGAAACGAGCGCCGCATTGCCTGCAGAATGTTGAGTTCGTCGTCGACGAATACAATACGCATACTCATGCGGCCATCTTGTCGGACAGCGGGGCATCACTTGCTGCGCCTACCGGCAGGCGAATGTAAAACGTTGTGCCCGTGCCGCACTCGGTTTCGAAACGAAGCGTACCGCCGTGCTTGTTGACGATGACGCTGCGTGCGATCGCCAAACCCTGGCCCGTACCTTTGCCCACTTCCTTGGTTGTGAAGAAAGGATCGAAGATCTTGGCGCGCACGGCCTCAGGTATGCCCATACCCGTGTCGGCTATTGAAATCTCCACCTCATCGCCGTCGAGCCGGCTGCGCACCGTGAGCTTCCCGAGATTTCCACTGTCCTTGACGACATCTGATATGGCATGCGAGGCGTTCACCAACAGATTCAGTATCACCTGATTAAATTCACCCAAGTAGCATTGCACGAGCGGCAGCTCGTTAAGCTGTGTGTCGATCTCGGCGACATACTTGTATTCGTTGCGGGCGACGACGAGCGTGCTGCGAATGGCTTGATTCAAGTCGGCCGATTGTTTGACCGCCTGGTCGGGGTGTGCAAATTCTTTCATTGAGCGTACGATTGTGGCAATTCGTCCCAGTCCTTCGAGGGCGCTGTCAATCGCCGGCGGTGCATTCTCCAAAATGTAATCGAGATCCGCTACCTTTTCGGCCTCAGCCGCCCGCTGCGCCGCGGCCACGACATCGCCTTGTGATTGCACCGCGAGCTGCAATTCTCGATAGGCGAGTGCCACAGCGGCAATATCGATCATCGATGTGCGCATGAAATGCACATTGTCAGTAACAAACTGAACTGGGGTGTTGATCTCATGAGAAACGCCGGCCGCAAGCCGGCCTACGGATTCCAATTTTTGCGACGCCGCGTGTTCGAGTCCCCGACGTCGCACCTCGGTAATATCGAGCATTAGGCCGCGCAATATCTTTGAATTCTCCACCCACTCGCAGGTACCGGTCCAACGCACTTCGGTGCGACGGCCATCGAGGTGGACTAGGGGCGTCAAAAACTCGAATGATCCATTCTCGCATTCGTCGAACCGTTGCCGAACCCCGTGGTTAGATTGCCGAGGGATGATCATGTCCAATGCACCCGGCTCTTTCCACTGAGCTTCAGGGACATCAAACGCGGTGATGCCCTGCGGACCGATGTACGAGAAGCCGCCCTTCGTCACGTTCAATATAAAGGGAATTGCTCTGGTGCTCTCCGCCATGAGCCGATACATCTCGCGGCTTTGCTCGAGCGCGCGGGTACGGTCCTGTACCAGATGTTCGAGCCGCTCGCGTTCGCTCGACACCAACAGCTCGTGGTCTAGTGCCAGGCGATTCAATTCCTTCACCATGACATTGAACGAGTGAGCTAGCGCACCGATTTCGTCTTGCGCTCGATCGTCGAGAGAGCTCTCCGTCCGGGCGCCGGTCGCTACTCGATTGGCGGCATTCGCGATCCGGACCAAACGACGTGCGATGCGACGTGATATATGCACGGCCAGGAGCAGCGCGCATAGCAGGGCGCCGGCGCCAAGGCTGCTTGCCACCCAAACGTCGTGGCGTTGCAGGGTGTCATTGGCTCGGGTGGAAAGACCGAGGTATACCCGCCCGGCGGGCCCGTCGGGAGAGTTTATGTCGGCGATCGCGATCACATGGCCGGCATCGGTTGCGGCACCGGCATTGAGCTTGGGCAAGCGCCCGGGTCGAACGCCCGTTCCCTCGATGAGCGTGCCATCGTCCGCGTACACAGCTATTCCATCGAGATCGCGGTCCGAGTACGAAGCGAAGATCGCATGGGCGGTACGCTGATCGTTAGAGGCAACGACCGGCTCCAATTGCAGTTGCAGGCGCCGAGCGATACGGACTGATCGGTCGCGCAGTTCGGCGTGCATGCGATTGCCGGACATCGTGGTCAGTGTCATCGTCAAGACAATAGTGGTTGTAATGGAGAGAAATCCAAATACCAGCATGAGCTGCGCGCGCAGCGGCCAATCTCTCAGGCCTGTCGCAATGATCACCCGCGCAGCGCGGCGAGAGGCGGCATCTGCGATGGGGTCGGTGTCGCCGTCAACCGAGCCTCGCGCAAAAGCTGGGCGCCTTGGTGGAAATCCAGATTCTCAATGGCTTTGCGAAGACGATCGAAGCGCAACGCACCCATTCTTTCGCCAAGCGACAGCGATATTAGATTGAACTTATCCAAGGCCGCGAGATTCTGTTTCTCCAGCAGCGCGCACAGTTCATCGAGCTCTGCTGTGCCTGCATCCGGCCGGATAACCGCCTCTGTGCCGGCGTTCGCTTCCCATTCTACTTGTCGGATCGAGTGGGATCGGGCCTCTTCGCTCAAGGTGGCCAGTGCGCCCGCCAATTGCCGCAACAGCCCCTCTACAGCATCAAGTCGTCCTTGGTCCAGCGCCTTCTCTGCCGCGCCCGCCAGCCGCATGATGTCGGTCGCGCCGATCATTCCCGCGCTACCCTTCAGCTTATGTACGCGCCCGGCCAGTTGTGCGCGCAGGGTCTGGTCATCGGCAGATACGCAAGCCGGGACTGCGAGGTCCGTATATTCCTGCAGCAAGCGCACCAAAAGAGATTTAAAAAGGGTCAGGTCATCGCCAAACATCTGCTGGACAATGCCGGCATCAATGGATGGCATCAGTTTCGGCCGGTCGGCGGAGCCGAGGGTAGGTTCGGCATCGAGTATGATCATCGGTATCGGTTCACCCCGCGCCTCTTCAACGAGCCGCCGCACCTTTCGGATCAGTGCCTGAGGATCAAACGGCTTGCTAATGAAATCGTTCATTCCGGCTTCGAGCGCGCGCTGACGCTCGGCGACCAGCGCACCTGCCGTCAGCGCAACGATGGGCAGCTTCTTCAGCCGCATATCAGTTCTGATGCGGCGCGTGGCTTCGTTACCATCCAGCGTGGGCATCTGAACATCCATGAGCACGATGTCAAGTCGCTGTGAATTGGCCCGCACTTGCTCCAACGCTGCCAAGCCGTCAGAGCAGGTCGTGACCGTTGCGCCCTGCTTTTCGAGAATGCGCTGCGCAACCTCCAGATTGATGTCGCTGTCGTCGACCACCAGCACGCAAACGCCAGGCAGCCATTGGGCATGCAGCTCGTCGAAATTCGTGGACTGCAAGACGCGTTCAAGGCTGTCAGGCCGTTTGGATACCGTCGCGTTGACTGAATTGAACAGTGCTGAGCTGGTCAACGGCCGAGTCAGAAGCACATCCGTGGTGCGCATGAGCTGCTCGTGTTCCAGGTAGGACTGCGCAAGGCCGGCAACAACGATCACCGGCGGTAACTCACCGTGATTGCATTCCTTCTCCAGGCGCGCAATCAGTTGGTGTGCATCCATGTCATCCAGGTGCAGCTCCAGAATCAGCACATCGGGCCAGACGTTTGCGGGCGTGCTATTCATGATTGCAAGCAATTGCTCGCCGGTTTCGGCAGCCTGTGGACTCCAGCCCAGTGCCCTTGCCATGGCGACCAAGCATTCGGGCGCGTCACTGTTTGAGTCGGCGATGAGGATTCTCAAACCGCGGGCGCCGAACGCGCCATCAATGTCGCGTGCGATTCGAAGGGGTATCTCGATCCAGAAGGTGCTTCCCACCCCGACGCTGCTGGTGACGCCGATTTCCCCGCCCATCAGTTCGATGAACCGGCGCGCAATCGACAATCCTAGGCCGGTACCGCCAAAACGACGCGTCGTGGACCCATCGGCTTGAGTGAATGGCGTGAACAGACGCTCGAGCGCTGCGGGTTCTATACCAATGCCAGTATCCTGCACGGTGCAGCGCAGACGGAGTCGATCTGAACTTACCTCCGTGCAGAATACCTGCAACTCGATATGACCGGTCTCGGTAAACTTGATTGAGTTGCCAACCAAATTGGTGAGAATCTGGCGTACGCGCGATGCATCGCCTCTCACCAAGCGCGGCAACGCCGCCGCGGCCTGAACGAGCAGCTCGATGCCCTTCGCGGCAGCCTGGGGCGCCAGCATTTGGCCAAGGTCCCGCACGAGCTCCGGCAAATCAAATGGCTCGTCTTCGAGCGACATCTCGCCCGCCTCGATTTTCGACAGGTCGAGCACATTGTTGATGACGCCTAGCAGAGCGCGGCCGCCGAATTGGATCTTGGTCAACAGCTGACGTTGGTCTTCGCTCAGCGTGGTGTGCTCGAGCAGGTACCCGAGACCGATGACGGCGTTTAATGGTGTGCGGATTTCGTGGCTCATATTGGCCAGAAACTCACTCTTCGCAGTGTTCGCGTGCTCTGCTCTATATGTCGCCTCGCGCAGCGAGCGTTCGTACTGCTTCCGCTCGGTGATTTCACGCACTGCGGCGAACACACCCTGAAGTCTGCGGTCGCGGTCGTACAAGGTGGTCGCGTTATAGGATACGACAGTCTCTTTGCCGTCCCTGTCGCGTGCGGTGAGCTCGTAGTCAGTAACTTTTCTTTTGCTCAGCGCTAGCTTGATGCCCGCCTCAGCGCGCTCAGGCTCGGTAAAAAAATGTTTGAATGGTGCGCCGATCAGCTCATCGCGCGTGCAGCCGGTCAGTGCTTCCATTTGTTTGTTGACGTCGGTGATGATGCCGGGCGCATCGGTGGTCATCAACGCATCGATGTTGGATTCGAATAGGGACCGGGTGTAGAACTGGTGATCGCGCAGGCGTTGCGCGAGCTGTGCCTGCTCCGCCTCGATCTGCTTACGGGCGGTATTGTCGGTACCGATCAGCAGGTAGCCGATGATTACGCCTTCCATGTCACGCAACGCCGTAACTGAGACGACGGCCGGGAAGCGGCTGCCGTCCTTGCGGATATAGGTCAGTTCGTAGATATCTTCGATGCCTCGAGAGGCCTTGAAGATTAGCGCTTCGAACCCCGGTGCGATCGAAGTTTGCAGTTCAACGGTCAGCGCTTCCGCACGCGCTATTATTTCCTCAGAGTCGGAGATGTCGGCTGGCGTGATTTTGTTTACCACCTCTTCGGCCATGTAGCCGAGCATGCGCTCGGCTCCGACATTGAAGATCTGAATAACACCTTTCGCGTCGGTTGCGATACTTGAAAAGTTCGCGCTGTTGAAGATGGCGCGCTGTAGGGCCCCCGCCTTGAGCAGTGCATCTTCAGCTCGCTTGCGGGCCGTGTTGTCGGTGCCGATCAACAGGTAGCCGATAATTTCGCCTTCTGCATCTCGCAACGCCGTCACCGAGACGACTGCGGGCAAGCGACTGCCGTCCTTGCGAAAATAGGTCAGCTCGTAGATATCCTCGATGCCTCGAGAGGCCTTGAAGATTAGCGCCTCGAAGCCGGGCGCGATCGAGGTTTGGAGCTCGACGGTCAGCGCTTGTGCGCGCGATATTATCTCCTGTGAGTCGGAGATGTCGGCTGGGGTGATCTTGTTTACCACCTCTTCGGCAGTGTAGCCGAGCATGCGCTCGGCTCCGACATTGAAGATCTGAATAACACCTTTCGCGTCGGTTGCGATACTTGAAAAGTTCGCGCTGTTGAAGATGGCGCGCTGCAGGGCCCCCGCCTTGAGCAGCGCATCTTCAGCTCGCTTGCGGGCCGTGTTGTCGGTGCCGATCAACAGATAGCCGATAATTTCACCTTCTGCATCTCGCAACGCCGTCACCGAGACGACTGCGGGCAGGCGACTGCCGTCCTTGCGAATATAGGTCAGCTCGTAGATATCTTCGATGCCTCGAGAGGCTTTGAAGACCAGCGCTTCGAACCCGGGGGCTATCTGGGTTTGCAGTTCGACGCTTAGAGTTTGCGCGCGCGCTACTATTTCCTGCGGGTCGAAGATATCGGCTGGGGTAATCTTGTTTAGTACCTCCTCCGCCGTATAACCGAGCATGCGTTCAGCGCCGACATTGAAGATCTGAATGACGCCGCTCGCATCCGTGGCAATTTTTGAGAAATTGGTACTGCTGAAGATGGCGCTTTGCAAGGCGTCTGAGTTGAAGGCAGCCTCTTCCGCATGCTCTCGACCGGTGTTGTCCGTGCCAATCATGATTAGTTTTGGGAGGACGCGATTGGGCTGAAGAGATCAGCGATGTCGATTACTCTGGCCTGCTCATCGGTAGCGCGCCTAACGCTTCTCAGGGCTTTCTCGGCGGCGGCAATCAAATCATTCGGAACTGCGCCGGTAGAGTCTTTCCAGGCGGCCGAGCGTGTTGATTCACGACAGCCGCCCCCTATTGACAATTTGACTCGGGTATGGCCTCCCGAAGCACTCTGTAAAATCTGCAAGTCGTTGACCGCATTGATTGCGCGTTGTGCGACCGTGCTTGCACCGCGGGCGTCCGTGCTGGGCAGGAGAACTGCAAATTTCCCGCCTGCATAACGACCCAATACATCGCTGGGCCGCCTTGCAGCCAGACGCAAAACGTCGGCAACGGACTTCAGGCAGGCATCGCCCTTTTGCTCGCCAAATTCGGCGTTGTACGCGGCAAAGCCTTCGATGTCCACGATCAGAAACGCCAGCGGTGCTGCGGAGCGCTGAGCGAGCAACCATTCCTGCGTCAGCGCCTTCTCGAGCTGCCGACGAGTAGTGGCGCCGGTAAGGAAATCCATCTTGACGGCGCTGCGCACAGTTTCGGAAAGCGTCTTTAGGCGTTGATAGGTTCGCACCCGAGCCAGTACGAGAGGCGCGTGAGGCGGCTTGCTTAGAAAATCCGCTGCACCAAGCTCGAGCCCTTTGGCCTCCAGCTGCGCGCTCTCATGGCTGGTGACAAAAATGATCGGCACCTCCGCGAGCGTCGGATCGCTCTTGAATGCCTTACATACTTCGAAGCCGCTAAATTCCGGCATGTCCACATCCAGCAGAACCAAATCCGGCGTCGATTCACGCGCCAGCTTGAGCGCCGCACGGCCGGAAGATGCGAATCGCAGCGGCGCGAAGTCGATCAGGATGCGGTTCAGAACGCGCACCACCATGAGGTCGTCATCGACCAAAAGAATGCTGAAATTCTCTCGTGTCTGCATACGGAGCGTGCCGGTTACGACTCGTTGGCCTGGGGCTGCCAGGTATCCGCGGGTGACATTGCAGTTTCGATGGCGTCGGCCAATGTCGTGGCATGGAAAGGTTTCGCCATAAACGCGACTGCGCCCATTTTCATCGCGCGCTCACGCTGCCCAGGTTTTTCGCTCGCTGTGACGAAGATGATCGGCGTCGCCGCCGATGAAATGAGGCTCTGAAGACGCCTGGCCACCAAGAAGCCGTCTCCTCCAGGCAGCGACACGTCCAGTACGATGACGTCCGGACTGGTTTTGCGGACAACGGTGATTGCGCTCGCCGCATCCTTCGCTGTACAGACGGAGTATCCCATGCTCTTCAGGCGCACGCCGATCGAGAGCAAAAAGACATTGTCATCATCTATCAATAGGACGGTTTTCATTTATTGACGACCTGTTCTCTCGGACTCCCGATTGCGAAGCAGCTTAGCCAGAGGAAAATGGCGGTGATGTAGGGCAAAACTCGACACATCGCCTAAACAAAAGCGAAGTCCGAAGTGGTAGCGTGATTCTGCGGGGTGCGTCACGCGGCTGAGCGCTAGGGTTTTCAGCGAAGCCGCTGCCTGGTCGAGTATCAGATCGGCGGTCGCCGCTATGCGCTCCGCGAAAGCGAGATTTTCAAAGTGCGCTCGTATGAAGTGATGCGTTGCGCTGCGGTATGAGTGGAGGCCCGCAATATCCTCATTCGCGGCGTCGAGTGGTATTCGCTAGCGCGTTTAATCTGAAAAGTGCGGTTCTGAGCGCGGCAAGCCCTTTTTATGCTGCGGCGGCATTCCAGACCGTACGCCACCGAACATACATGCATCGCAGGCTCGCTATACTGAAAAGTCTGTCGCGCCGCTACGGAGGGTGCGCATTGCGGCATCACCAGGACGGTACCAGATGATCAGTTCTCTTATTAGACGATTTCTTTCCACGGACACTTTCATGCCTCACGGCATGTGCTATCAATGGCAGCCGGGAATACTTTCCCTCCACGTCGTTTCCGACGGGCTCATCTCTCTGGCCTATCTTGCGATCTCGTGCACGCTTCTATTGTTTGTCCACAGACGCATTGACCTGCGGCACAAATGGATATTTCTGTGCTTCGCAACTTTTATCATCGCCTGCGGCGTTACGCACGCGATGGAGATTTTGACCATATGGCAACCGATATATTGGATTTCCGGCGGCGTAAAGCTGATCACCGCCCTGGCATCGGTCACTACGGCGATCCTTCTCATCAGGTACTTCCCCACTGCCTTGAGCCTTCCCACTCCATCCGCGTTGCAAAAGGCGAAATCGGACATTGAGCGCGAGGTCGTCGAACGCGTTCGAGCGGAGGAGGATCTGCGGCAAATGGATGACATGCTCAAAATCAGTGTTGCCGATCGCATCGATCAGCTCGAAGCGCTCAATCGGACTCTGGCAGAGGACGGCGCGCGCTCCGCGATAGCCGCCGATGCGGCAGGCTTAGGTCTCTGGACTTTCGACGTCGCTGCCAACGCACTGCACTGGGACGAATCGATGTTTCGGCTCCATGGCCTGTTGGCATCAGAGGGCGAAGAACCTGATGCGTTGCGGGAAAGTCGTGCCAAACTTAAAGATTACGCGAGATTTCAGCAAGACGCTGTCGATGCGCTCGCTAGCGGACGCGACTACGACATTGAATCTCGAGTGGTGCACCCAAACGGTGTCATTCGGCACCTAAAGGCGGTGGCGCGTATTACGCGTGATGCGGAGGGCCGCGCCATTCGAATGCTGGGCGTCACTTTCGACATTACCGAACGCAAGCATGCCGACGACCAGTTCCGACTGGCGATCGAAGCAGCGCCGACGGGAATGCTATTGATGGATCGAAAAGGTTCAATCGTACTGGTCAATGCACAAATCGAAAAGCTCTTCGGTTACCCGCGCTCGGAGCTATTGGGCCGGCAAATCGAGGTACTGGTACCCGATCGCTTGCGCGCAAATATCCCCGACTTTCGCAAGGGATCGTTCAGCACCCCGTCGGCGCGGACTGCAGACCTCTACGGCCTGCGCAAGGATGGCTCCGAGGTGCCGATAGAAATCGGTCTCAATCCTTTAGTAACCTCAGAAGGGGAGTTTGTTCTCAGTTCAATCGTCGATGTGTCACACCGTCTCGAAATGGATCGTATTAGAAATGAATTCGTATCGACCGTCAGCCACGAGCTTCGGACGCCCTTGACCTCGATCCGCGGCTCATTGGGACTACTTCAGTCCGGCGCCATGGGCGCACTCCCGGAAAATGCGGCCGAGATGGTAGCTATCGCGTATAAGAACAGCGGGCGATTGGTGCGGATCATCAACGATATTCTGGATATCGGTACGATTGATGCAGGAAAATTGACGCTGCAGATGAGCAGCGTGCCGTTGGCTGTGTTGCTGCAGCAATCCGTGGAGGCCAATGCAGGCTTCGCAGAGAAATGCGGAATCCGTTTTCTGCTTGAACCGGCCTCCGCCAGCGACAGAGTAATGGCCGATCCCGACCGGCTCATGCAAGTGATCGCCAATCTCTTGTCGAACGCGGCTAAGTTTTCTCCACCGGGCGCCGAGGTAGTGATTCGTGTCATATCCGGCCCAGCAAACATGCGAATTGAGGTTGAGGATTCAGGCGCCGGGATTCCCGAAGAATTCAAGGCGCATATTTTCGAGAAATTTGCGCAGGCCGATGCTTCCGCTACGCGTCGCTTTGAGGGAACGGGCCTTGGACTCAGCATTGCGCGTAAGCTTGTGGAGGCCATGGGGGGGAGCATCGGATTTACCTCGGTAGTCGATCAGGGCACTGTTTTTTATGTCGAGATGCCGCGAGTCGACACCGCGCCCCCAACGCTCCGAGGCGCTCAGTTGTCTGAAACCGCCGCCCACAAAGTGCTCTTTGCCCTGGCCAGTTCAACTGAGATAGGTGCGAGCGTCACTGTCCCGAAGCTGTTGTACGTGGAAGATGACGAAGATCTGATCAGCGTCATTCGTGCGGCACTTGTCGGCAGGGTGGAAATCGTGCCGGCGCGCAACTTGCGAGACGCAGAACGGCTGCTTCGCGAACAGGAGTTTGGACTGGTCATTTTGGACCAATCCTTGCCGGACGGAAACGGAACTGCATTGGTGGATTTGATTGCCGGCCATGCTGGCCATCTCGTCCCCATCATCATTCTCTCCGCCGCCGATGCGCCTCATGACGTGTACCGGAAAGTGGCCGCGGTGCTAATCAAGTCTCAGGTGTCCGCCGCGCAGGTTGCGACTACGATTTTGTCCTATCTGGCCCCGACGGGGCCCTGAAACATCGCGGCGCTCTGCGGCGCAGCCTCCCAGGCCGCCTCGACCTCTTGCGCGAGTTGCTTGCTGGATTCCACAAGCTGCTGCAGTACCTCCGGTTCGCCTGCGGAATCTTGTCCGGCATTTGACGCGAGCCCCTCGACCATACGCGCTATCTTTCCACCCACTTCGCTTATCTTTGGAAAACCGAACATGGCTCCAGCACCATGGAGGGAATGGGAGACGCGCTCGACTTCGGGGAATACAGAGCGATCCCCATTTTGAGCGCGCTCAATCATCTTCGCCAGATTGATCACATCCGTCCAGGCGCGCTGAAGAAAACTGCTTGTCAGTGAGTCAATCTGAGCGTCCGCGTTAGACCGTGCGCTGCTCGCAATTTGGCTTAGGCCCGCGATTTCACCCTTGTGCCAAAGTGCAAGCAAGTCAGCGTAGAGTCTGAGAGGGTCGAACGGCTTAACAATGACACCGATCGCACCCAATTGAAGAAATTGAGAAATCTCTGCCGGCAGGACTTTTGCAGTCATGAAGATGACTGGAATATCCGCCAACAAAATGCTCTGCCGCATGCGGTTCAAGGTGGAGGGCCCGTCAAGCCCGGGCATCATCACGTCCATCAGCACGAGGTCCGGCCGCAGCTCATAGGCTAGATCGATTGCCCGTTCACCGGAGTCGGCAGTTTGCACGTTTAGCCCTGGAACTATGCGCAGAGTTGCTTGTACGATGCTGCATATATCCGCGTCATCGTCAACGTACAGAACTGATTGAAAGTCTCGCGTTGACATCTTTCCGCCAGCGACTTGCCAGCTCCTCGGATTCGGGCTATGAGATTACGCGCCCCCAGCCAATCGTTGCGGCCGGCATGACGTCGAAAAGTCTCATAGTGGACCTGTTCGACAATGCGGCGCTGCGATCAATGTTGCACTTCTCTGATGACACGGTTGCCCCAGGTCTTACTAAGCAGTACCTGGACCTGTTCCGCCGCCATCGGCCTTCCGAGCAGGTACCCTTGAGCCTGCGGGCAGCCCAGGTCCGTCAACATCCGCAGCTGCTCTTCGGTCTCCACACCCTCAGCAATGACTTCCATATCCAGTTCCGCCCCCAGTGAGACGATCAGTCGTACGACCGCAGCGCTCTTCTTATCCATCGTCATCCGATGCACAAGGGGGCGGTCCAGCTTCAGGCGATCCACTGGCAGCCTAGAGAGAGAGCTTAGGCTTGAATAGCCGGTTCCGAAGTCATCCATTGCAATTCGTACGCCGAGTTGCTTCCACGTTTTCAGATACTCGCCGCTGAGCGCCGGATTGGCCATGAGAGCAGTTTCGGTGATTTCCAGCTCCAGTTGCTTCGCGGGGAAGTGAGTTTGCTTCAGTGTTCTCTCGATGACGGCACAGAACTCCTCGTCAATTTGAAGTGCTGAAACGTTGACCGACAAGGTCGTCGGCTGCGCTGGGCGACTGCACCACGCGGATGCCGTCGCGCATGCCGAATGGAGCACCCACGCGCCGAGCGTATGAATCAGACCGGCCCGTTCCGCGACGCGGATGAAAACCGATGGTGCCATTACCTCGCCGGTTGATCGGACCCAGCGAGCCAGCGCCTCCGCGCCGCAACCCCGGCCGCTGCTCAGGTCGAATTGCGGCTGATATTCCACCCGCAGCGCACGCAGTCTTAACGCTTCGGCGAGATCCAGCTCGAGGGCAAAGTAGGTATCGATCAATGGCTGAACATTGCTGCATTGAGGACTGAAATCCAGGTTGCCTTCGGCGACGGGAAGGCCATCCATCCATGGTTCGTCGGGCCAGATTTCGGGGACCAGAAACGTGACCGGCTCGTCCATTACCTTACTCCTTGTGGTACTCGACGCTGACAGCCTAACTCTACTCAACGAGCTCTGATGTAGGGTAAAACAAGACACATCGCTCTGGCAGCGTGATGGCGGGTCCTGGGGCGTCAATCTGCGGAGGCTGTCACACAGGCGGCAGTTCGTACTCCAAAGCAAATCGAATTAAGGCCGAACGATTGGCGACGCCCAGCTTCACCATGATTCGCGCGCGATACGTATCGACGGTTTTGCGGGACAATGACAACTGCAGCGCAATGTCTGAACTCGTGGAGCCGGCAACCACAAGCTGCACAACTTCGCGCTCGCGGCTGCTCAGGCGCTCAAACGGACTCTTGGGGATGGGCATGCTCAGCGCGCCCTCGGCAAACAAGGCCGTGATGGCGGGACTGATGTATTGATTGCCGGCGCTCACCACTTGTACTGCCCGCAGCAGCTGCGCCGCCGCAGCTGATTTTAGGACAAAGCCAAGCGCGCCGGCGCGCAGCGCGCGATTCACCTGTTCAGGCGTATGGCATGCAGAAAGTGCAATGATCCGGGTCTGCGGAAATTCGGTGATAATGCGCTGAGTCGCGTCGATACCGTTGAGAGCCGGCAACATGAGATCCATGATGATCAGGTCTGGCCTCAAGCGCCGCGTTGCGGTCACGGCTTCTTCACCGCTCCCGGCGAATCCTATGACCTTCAGGCCCGGCTCGCGCCCGATGAGCACAGCCAGTCCGTCGCGCACGATGCTGTGGTCATCTACTACCAGAATCCGGGCGAGCGGCGGGGGTGATTCAAGACTCATGCAATTTGACCTTCCATTGCCAACGTACGCAACAGTAGCATGCGCCCTTACGACGCCTGATCTGCGCGGCGAACTCACACTTTTCGATTCGGAATGATGCGCCGCAGTTCGTCTATGTGTGCGAGCGTACATACGATCATCGTCGATTAGCTTACTCTGCCACCATTCAGGGGGGGGCTCTTTGCAGTCTCCATTCTGTGTCGGATAGGATCCTCGCGCACCGCTCCTAAGGAAAGGAACAGGATGAAGCTCGATCACTTGTCATCGCCGGCGGCGATGAAGAAGGCACCAAGCGGCATTATCGGCTTCGATGAGATCACCGGCGGTGGACTGCCGCGAGGTCGCACAACACTTGTTTTAGGAGGAGCCGGCTCCGGGAAAACCGTATTCGCGCTGCAATACCTGGTGAATGGGGCACGCATCTACCGGGAGCCGGGAATATTCGTCGCGTTTGAAGAGACTTCGCAGCGCATCATGGCCAATGCGGAGAGTTTCGACTGGAAGCTCGGTCAATTGCAGCGCAGAAAATTGCTGCTTGTCGATGCCCAGCCGAAATTCGATCTTGTGCAGATGGGAGATTTCGATCTGTGTGGAATGCTGGCCGGCCTCGGCCTCCAGGCCACGCAGATAAAAGCGCGGCGCATCGTGTTTGATGCGTTGGACATCGTTTTAAGCTTGCTTCCAGATCAGGCCGCCAGAAGACGAGAAATTTACCGGCTTCACAAATGGCTCTTCGATCGCGGATTGACATGTATCTTTACGCTGAAAGGTACTGCGGACCAACCGAATTCCATCACTGATCAGCCCTACGGCTTTATGCAGTTCATGGTGGATTGCTCGGTGATTCTGAATCACAGCGTCGTCGCGGGAGTATCACAACGCAATATGCGAGTGCAGAAATACCGCGGCTCGAGTTTCGATGAAAACGAATCGCCTTTCGTGATCGGTGATGGTGGGTTTGACGTGGCGATCGTTCGGACATTGGGTCGCGCCGATGCGAAGGTGACGAGCGAACGCGTCACAAGCGGCATTAAACGACTCGATACGATGTTGGGAGGCGGCTACTACCGTGCTGCCTGCGTCCTGATTACGGGCTTTCCCGGCACAGCAAAGACGACTTTGAGCGGTGCATTCGCCGAGGCCGCGTGCCGTCGCGGCGAACGCACCCTGTTCGTCAGTTTTGACTCTGATGGCTCCGAGGTGATTCGCAACCTGGCTTCTGTGGGAATCCGGCTTGAGCGTTATATAAAGAGCGGTCTGTTGCGAATGGTTTCGGCTCGCACCATTGTCGGCAGCGCCGAAATGAGCCTGGTCCGGATCAAGGCAATTGCCGCAGCGCATCGGGCTCGCTGCCTGGTGATCGATCCGGTCTCGGCGTTGTCGAATTCCGGTACGGAATTGGCGGTACATGGCGTGGGCCAAAGGCTGATCGATTGGGCAAAGGCGGATCGCATCACCTTGGTTTGTACCAGTCTTCTCAACGAGATCTCCGGGCAGTCGGAAACTGACACGCCGATGCATATCTCGACGTTGGCCGACACATGGATCCACCTTAGTTATGTCGTGCAGGCGGGCGAGCGCAATCGCGGCATGTCCATCATCAAATCGCGAGGTACTGCGCATTCGAATCAAGTGCGTGAGTTGATCCTCAGCAATGCCGGCGTGACATTGGCTGACATTTTCACCGCGGGCGGTGAGGTTTTAATGGGCACCATGCGCTGGGAGAAAGAAAGCGCTGCACGCGTGGCGGAGGAGGTGGCAGAGGTCGCCGGCAAACTCAAACTCGTTGCCCTCGACGCACAACAGGCCGAGCTCGAAGTGCGACTTAAGGCTGTGCAGACCGAGCTAGTCGCGAAGCAATTGGAAAAGACCCTGTTGGCACGTACCACGGCCAGCCGCAAGGCGGTGATCCTGCATGGCAGCGTGCGGATGCGCGAATTACGCGGCGGCGACGCCCCTAAGCCGAAGTAAACGCCACATGTCCCGACGCTCAATGCATAAGTTCCGCCTGTATGTCGCCGACGACACGTTGAATTCCGCCCAGGCCACCGCAAATTTGCACGCGCTGTGCCAAGCGCACTTGCCCAACCGCCATGAAATCGAGATCGTGGACGTGTTCAAGGAACCGCAACGCGCGATATTGGAGGGAATTCGAATGACGCCGACCCTCCTGAGGCTTGCACCGCTGCCGATCAGGAGAATTGTGGGAACGCTTATAGATACTCCACGTGTACTGGAGACTTTGGGACTAGACATTCACGCTTTATGAGTCTCAAGCCACAGCAGAGCGACTACGATGAGATTTCGGTAGTCATCAAGGCGCTTCGCGAGAGGTGGATTTGGTCGCTCGTTTTCTGTGGCGCGCGCAAGACCAATGGCGCGAAAGCGAGGCGGCCCAGCAGGCCGCAATCCGCAACGCACTGCCCGCGTGCATCGCCGTGCTCGATGTGGCGGGACGCGTGCTGTCGGTCAATGATAGGTGGGGGCGATTGACGGCCGGCAACACGCTACACGGTCCCGCATATGGTGTGGGGACTATATTTGGATTTGTACGACGCGGCGCGCGGACCGGATTGTATTTGAAGCGCACCGCGCAGCAGCCGGCATTCGACCCGTGCTGGACGGCAGCCGGAACCTCTTCGAGGCGAAGTATCTGGGCGTTGCCGCCACTAATCAATAAGCTTACGGTCGCTATCTCGTGCTGATTTCGGTTCATGCCTGACGGTGCTGCGCATCTCGAGCGGCCGCCCAAAGCATTCCGCGTACGCCTCCGCGTAGGTCATGGGGCCGTCGCGAAAAGGCATGTGCGCCAGTTTGTTGGTGTAGATGGCTACCCGGATGCGCTCACGGCGGACATCGACGCTTAGGCCCTTCAGCAATTCCCCGCCAGCGGCGAATTCCCTAATGAAATCTAGCTCCAACTCTCGATCGACGTGCACGAGCAACTCTGCGGATTCGGCCCGCGCAGACTCCTCGGCAGTCATTCGTAACCTGCAGAGCGAGGCGTGCCCGGCGGAATTTCGCGTCGTCTGTCGACTTCCGCACGGCTCGAGCGGTCTCGCCGTAAGCGCGCAAGGTCGGCACGCGCAACCAGCAACAGCGCTGAGCGATAATATTCGAGGTCAAGCTGCTGCAGAAACTCGGTCATTAGGTGGCCGACAATGCGTAATGCTGCGGTGCGTTGTCTGTTCGGTAGCGCGCAAACTGCGGCGGCTGGTCGGTGATGTTGACTCGGGCGCTGTGAAGCGTGCGAGACAGGTCGCCGGTGCGAATCGCATATTTCGCCCCCGCGACACCCATTTCCAGTCCCGATAAGTCGCATCGATATAAAATACACGGCTTTGTTGCATTGGTCGCTGGTGTTGCCGGCGGTGATAACTCAAGCTGTTGCGCGGGAGCGTTTTTTTTACTGCGCAGCGCGAAAGAGCTATTTGTCGCGTATTAGGCCGACGTCTGTGTAAGCAGGCGCGAAAACAGATCAAAGGTGGTTTTCGCTCCTTGAATAGCCGCGTTACTGACGTCGGCTGCTGCTGCTTTCGATATGCTTTGCAGCTGCGCGAGAAATTGATTCCAGGAAAGTGCCGGCACAAAATCGAAATAGGATGCGGAAAACTGCGCTGGTATGCGCGGACGAAGCACGCTCGCCCCGAGGCGCGAGCCGCGGATGACATAAGCTATGCCCAATTGACTGCCGTTGGCTAGTGGAGCACGCGAAATTGATTGTGGGTTGGCAGTGGGGAAGCCCAGCACGCGCAAATCATTTTGCAATCTTCGGCTCATCGCGCGGAAATCATCGCGATCCTCGCGCCGCCAATCAGATTTAAGATCTTGAAGCACAGCGTGATGAATGGACAGGAGACGTCCATAGTCCTCGCGGCGAGTTAGATCGAGCTGACTTATCAGTCGATCTACGAATAGGTGATCGCTTTGCGTGGCCCCCCGCAGCGACCGGTGCAGGGCGCTTAAGGGATCTCGCGATATCGGTATGATGTTGCTCATGCTCGGGACCGCACGTTGCCGTTCGGCTTATTACACGTCGTTGAGGTCTCGTCGCAGCCCGAAAGTCGGGCGAAAATGAATGTCAGCACCGATCTCGGTCGCGAATCTGCGCCGCTCCGGTATACGCTACAAAAGACGATGAGCGTCGGTTTTCTGGATGATTCTGGGTTTTCGCAACGAATCGGTGGCTGCCTCGTCAGCGGAGCCGCCACTGAGGCCTAATCTATGTTAGACAAAAGGAGAATCTCGGGTATCTCGACTAGATTTCTCTAAAAGGTGTCCATTCTAGCGAATAGGGCCATACTCACCGCTCGGTGTACTCTCTTCTCTAGCGACGTGCGTTTCACTCGCATGCTATAAACTATGTCCGGCCTCCGCCGGACTCGCTACCTAAAACCATGCATTCCTGCCAGGGATTGGCGCCGCTTTCATCTCATGGAGAGACTCGTGATTCAGCCTCCGTCGAACCCAGGGACAAATCCCGGTGAGCAAGCCCCGCGACAGGTGCATGCACTGGCGGGCGCTCAAGAAAGCGTATTGCCCAATTTGACCTCTTGCGATTTGGAGCCAATCACCCGGCTTGAACGCATTCAGTCCTTTGGATTTCTGCTCGCCGTGTCGCGGGTGTGGGTCGTTGATCGAGTGTCGGCAAATTCAGAAGAAATGCTGGGAATCAAGCCCGCTGCGGCGCTTGGAACAATCCTGGACTCTTTCGCCGATTCAGAATCATTGCACGAAATTCGTAATCGCATGACGGGCTTGGCGGCATCCGGTGGAGTCGAACGGCTGTATGGCGTTCCGCTCTTTAGCGGTCGGACACCATTTGACATCGCGATTCACGACGCCGGAAAGTTGTGGGTGCTCGAGGGCGAGCCCGCGGGCTTGGATAGTCGCACGGATGCGGCCTCTCTCGTGCGAAAAATGGTCGCACGGCTCAATACACATGTCTCCCTCGAAGCCTTCCATCAGGACGCGGCGCGACAAGTCCGCTCGCTGACCGGCTTTGATCGAATCATGATCTATAGATTTCTGCCGGACGGTGCGGGAGAAGTGATCGTCGAGGTTCTGAAGCCCGGGAAGGAAAGCTTCTTAGGCTTGCACTATCCCGCCTCAGATATCCCCCTGCAGGCTCGAACTTTGTATCTGCGCAATTCTTTTCGCATCATTGCGGACGTTTGTTCGGCCACCGTACCGCTGCTGTCGCAAGGCGATTCGCCCGCAGAGCCGCTTGATCTCTCGCTCGCCATCACTCGTGCAGTCTCCACAGTGCATATCGAATATTTGCGCAACATGGGTGTGGGCGCGTCCCTATCGATCTCAATCGTCATTGAAGGGAAACTCTGGGGTCTCATTGCGTGTCATCACGACACACCCAAGTTGCCCACCTTCGTTACCCGAACAGCCGCAGAACTCTTTGGCCAAATGTATTCGATGACCTTGGAAAGCCGATTGCGACTCATCGCCGACCAACAGGATCGGCGTGGGCGCCAAGCGGTCGCGAGCATGATGAAGCTGATCGCGGCGAACCGTGCATTACTTACCGACACCGGTTGGCTGCAAGCTGCGCTGCGAGAGATGATTCAGTGTGATGGTCTGGCCATTACGATCAGAGGCGGGGTGTCCACGTTCGGCGTGGCTCCCGAGGCCGCCGAAATTGAATCCGTCGCAAAATTTCTTGATGCCTCGTGCCCTGGTGAAGTGTTCGCGAGCGACAATTTGGCGTCGCTGCGGCCGCCGTTTCCTGTCCTGTCCGCAATTGCCGCCGGCGTGCTCTGCATTCCGATTTCGTTGGCTGGCGGCGATTACATCATGGTGTTCCGACGCGAGCAGTTGCAGGACATCAGGTGGGCCGGAGCGCCTGGCAAGGCAATGGTCCTTCAAGACGATCAACGCATGTCGCCCCGCAAGAGCTTTGCCGCATTCATCGAGTCGGTGCGAGGCCGCTCTCGCGCCTTCACCGAACCTGAGCAGAAAGTCGCAGCAGAGATTCGCGCCGGACTCATGGAAATTATTCTTCGCGGTTCGCATGAGAACGCGGTCGAGCAAAGTCTGGCCGGCGGACGCCAGGAGGTTCTGATCGCGGAACTGAACCACCGAGTGCGAAACGTCCTTGCACTCATTCGCGGACTCATCAGTCAAACACACGGCGAAGGGGGGGATTCCGCGAAGTATGTCGAATCGCTAAACGGGCGGGTGCAAGCGCTCGCCCGCGCCCATGATCGGGTGACGCGTCAGAATTGGGGGCCCGGGCCGCTCAATGCGATTTTCGATGATGAAATATCTGCCTATGTGCCGACACAGCGTGACCGCTTCACCATCAACGGCCCGCGTATTTTGCTCGCACCCCAGGCCTATTCGGCCGTCGCACTGATCGTGCATGAGCTTGTAACCAATTCCTCCAAATACGGCGCTCTCAGTGACAGCGGTCGTGTGGAAGTGACTTTGAACATCGTGCAAGCTGAAGGATTGCGATTCAAATGGCGCGAAATGGGAGGGCCTGTCGTTTCGCTGCCGACTCGCCGAGGCTTTGGTTCCGTGATCATCGAGCGGGTGGTTCCTTTCGACCTGCAAGGCACCGCGACCGTGTCCTATTTGCCCGCCGGCTTGGAAGCTGACTTTTTTATCCCCGAGAGGCACCTCGCCTCCACGGATGAATCTGATGTTGGCATGCCGGCGGTGGTCTCGCCCTCAAGTAGCGAGGCGCAGACGGATAGCCGGCCTCTGGCGGGCTTCAATGTACTGATCGTCGAGGACAATCTAATCGTTGCCTTGGAAGCGGAGGCCTTGTTGCGATCCTTGGGCGCCGCGTCACTTGTAGCGGTTTCCACCATAGCCGCAGCCATCAGGGTGTGCGAGACAACCTCGATCGACTTTGCGTTGCTTGATATTAATCTTGGATTTGAAAACAGTTTTGGATTCGCAGCCTCCTTGCGCGTCAGCAAAACGCCGTTTCTGTTCGCATCCGGTTACGGTGAACAAAGAAAGGCGGGAGACTCGCAGCTTGCTGAGTTTACCGTGACAAAGCCCTATGACCGCGAAGCCCTTCAAAGTGCAATCTCGCTGACGCTGGCGCGCGTGGTTTCCTATAGAAGGATGGGATCTAACTAAGCAACAACTGACGCGCTACGCGACTTTGGAGTGACAGTTCCGGGCGATTGCGTCATCGGCAGGCAACGGTGCACCACTGCACCAGAAATCATCTATTGCACTTTGGTATCGACCTGCGTGAGCCTCAGTGATTTATAATCGCCACACCTGATCGGCTTTCGAGGAGAGCGACCTATGCCGGCACACGTTTTTTATCGCGCCGTAAAGGTGGACGGACTCTCAATCTTCTATCGAGAGGCGGGGTCGACAGATGCCCCAACGATTCTCTTGCTTCATGGGCTGCCGTCCTCCTCCCGCATGTATGAGCCGCTGTTTCCACGGCTTGCAGATCGCTACCACCTGATTGCACCCGACTATCCGGGTTTTGGACACAGCGATTGGCCGGATCCGGAGGAATTTGCCTATACCTTCGATCGCTGCGCTGAAATCATGAATCACTTTACTCAAGCAGTCGGGCTGCTTCGCTACACGCTCTACATGCAAGACTATGGCGGCCCGGTCGGATTTCGCATGGCCTTAAGTCATCCCGAGCGGATCAGTTCCTTCGTCGTTCAAAATGCTGTGGCACACAATGAGGGTCTAGGCGCTAACTGGGAGGCGCGGCGCATTTTGGGCCGATCGCGCCGCCAACGAAAAGACCCTACGCACAAATCTGTTGTCACTGGCAACGACACGAGGGCGGCATGTGGGCGAGGATCCCAATGTGGAGCGCTATGACCCAGATCTGTGGACCGACGAATTTGCATTTCTGAACCAACCCGGTCAGGCCGAGATTCAAACCGACCTATTTTACGATTACCGCACCAACGTCAATTCATATCCAAAGTGGCAGGCGTGGTTGCGAGAGAATCAAACTCAACTCCTGGTCATCTGGGGAAAATTTTGCCGTGATGAGGAGCTCTATCCTTGCGGTGTCGATGATTTTTTCTGCGGCCCTCGCGTGGGGCCAGCAGATGGCGGTTACGTTTGATGACTTGCCGGCGCACGGTGCGTTGCCCGCGGGAATGACGCGCTTGGAGATAGCGCAAGCGATATTGGCGACACTGAAGAGGGAGAAAATGCCACCGGTGTATGGGTTTATCAACGGTAAGCGGCTCGAGGAGGATCCATCCACGGCAGTTCTGAAGGCATGGCGAGCGGCACGGCAGCCGTTGGGAAATCATACTTGGGCGCACCTGGATTTAAATAAGGAGACGGCCGAGCAATTCGAGGCGGAGGTATTGAGGAACGAACCATTGCTTGAGAGCTTGATGGGGACGGCGGACTGGCATTGGCTGCGATACCCATATTTACACGAGGGCGATACGGTAGAAAAGCGAAGGGTAGTTCGCGCGTGGCTGTCTGCGCATAGGTACAAAATCGCGCAAGTCAGCATGGATTGTGAGGATTATCTTTGGAATGAGCCCTATGCGCGCTGCATAGCGAGGCACGACGATGTATCCATCGCGAAGTTGCACGACAGCTATTTGGCGGTGGCGGATCAATACTACGGTGTTTTTCGAGAACTCTCGCAACTGCTCTATGGGCGCGATGTGAAATATGTGCTGCTGATGCACGTGGGGGCGTTCGATGCGCGAATGTTGCCGGAGCTGCTGACACTGTATCGCGCCAAAGGGGTGAGTTTCATCAGCCTGCCGGATGCGATGTCGGACCCCGTCTATCTGGACGATCCGGATATCGGCGAGCCGACCGGAGGAGCCTTTCTTGAACTCATGATGCAAAAGAAGCAGTTTAAACTTCCGGCGAACTCGAAGCCGTACAAGGAACTGGAGGCGACGTGCCGATAGATTTCGCGGCGACCGTCAGGTCTATCCACGAATTTCGGCGAACATCCGTGAACCGGATCGGTGTTTCAGAGGAACATGCCATGATCATGGCCAGTCCAATCGGTTGAGGACGAGCATGCCGATCGAACCATCAATCTGGCGCATTGGTATCGGTGCCGTTGCAGGACTTCTGATGGCGTGCGGCAACCATGGCAAATCGATCAGCGTGTACCGAGAAGTATTCATTCCTGACGTCAAGCCGCGAGTCGACGCGATTGCGCGAACTCCAGATGGCGGCTTTGTCGTCACGGGAACCGGCCTTACTGCGTGGGTCCTCGCCACGGACAGTCACGGGACGATTCTGTGGCGGTTTATCGATCCGATAGACAGCAGAATCGATACCGGCAGTGAATCGGTTCCACAGTCCGAATTTCACGGAGCGGTATCGCTGACCAATGGCGACACACTGCTGTGCGGCGGCAAATACAAAGATGGCCAGACGGAAAGCCTACTGGTGATACTCGATCACAAGGGCAACCTGGTTGAAAAGCGTGTCGAACTGCCGAACGATGATGCTCGCTTCGTTCACTCCAACTTCTATCAATGCTTTCCCTGGCAGGGCGGAATCCTGCTGCTTGGGAATGCAAACGATGGCGCGCATGGTTACGTATGGCTTGTGGAACTCGATGGCTACGGAGTGAATAAAGGACAAGCCCTGGTAGAGAAAGTACCCGACATGAAGGTTGGGACCGCCGGTGGCCGCAGTTTTGTTTTTACCGCCTGGGGCTCCAATGACAGCTTTCGGGTCATTCGAGCCAATGAAAAGGGCGAGACTTTTGCAATGAGAGTGATTGCCGGTGAATTCATTGTGCAGTTGCGCTCAATGGTGGAATCCAGCCAAACATCCCTCGTTATTTATCGCGATGGCAGAGCGACGCTATATACGCTCGATGAGCGGCTGCAGGACGCTCGGCCGCCGAGGCAGATTGCGAACTTTGATGTCTTGGCGGGCTGCGGATATGTGCTCGCCGATGCCTCCGTTGCCTTATTTGGCAGAAGGCCCAATGCCGCTGTCGCGTGGATCAGTGGTCAAGATAAAACTCACATCGTGCGTCTCTTTGACTCGAAATACGTCTCCTCCACGGTAAGTGATGCGGTCGCAATCGCGGCCGATCAATTTGTCACGGTACGGGGCAGTGTCAACCAGGATCCAAAAGATCAGGGCCTGGTGATGTCGTGGGTAACGATCAAATAAAACAGATGACCCCGCGCCGGCAATGCGGACGTGATGTCCAAGGCGAGTAAGATTTTTGAAGGGCTCGTAAAGAATCCGGGCTCCTCACAAGGTCTTCATCGCCTTCGTGTACATGCCATCGAGCGACCTATTGACAGTTTGCAACGTGGTGCGCAAACCGGATGTCGGTCTCCGCCAGGCTGATTAACATGGATTGAATATCGGCGGGACTCAAGGCTGAAGGGTCTTTGGCGACCCGCAGCGCGGCGGCAGACTTCGGTTCATCATTGTAAATGGCGATCGCCCGCGCGTTGACGTACCCCTGCTGGGTGTACACCTCGGTATAGCCATTCCAGTCCCAACCCCAGCTCAGCGCTGTCAATCGCCTTGCCGCCACGCAGGTCTCTTAACTGATCAATGTCGTGCGCCAACTGGCGGCGATTCTTCTGCAGATTCTGGGCATTTTCCGCATAGCGCTTGTGATTGTTTTGGATCTCGTGCCGCAAATTCTCGCGAGCGTCGCTGTCGAGATGGCGGTGGTGAAGGGATTCGACGCCGGCCTGCAGTGTCAGTGCAATAAAAAGGCCGATCGTGATCATCAGCAGCTGAAGTAAGAAATCTCGCCAAGTCAGCGGCGTGTGATGAGGGGGATGAACATCCACGTATGGACTCCTCGATAATCGCTAGCTGGTTTTAATCTACCGGCAAATTAAATTGGCTTTTTGGCCGCATCATTCCAGCCAACGGCCGAGGAATCTGAAAGTCCGGTCCCAGGCCTGTTGAGACCAGGCAGCATCGTACTGGGTCTGGGGAAGTCGGTGCGGCCCGACCGCGGTCTCATTGGCAAAGGCGTGGTGCGCCAGGTAGCGATAGAAATCATAGCCGACATTCGCAGCGCGCAGCTTCTCTTCAAGCTGATCAATTGAATCCACTTTAAAAAACTCGTCCTGCGTGGCCCAGTGTCCCAGTAGGGGTGACTTGATTTTTGTCGCGTCGATGTACTCCAACGGCGGGTAGCCGTACCAGACCACGGTAGCATCGCTTTCCGGCGCCATGCACGCGGCCAGCAGCGTCAAAGCTCCACCCATGCAAAAGCCCATCACGCCGACCTTGCCGCCACTCTTCTTCAAGAATTGCACGGCGCCACGGATATCCTGCGAGGCTGCATCGGCAAAATCTAGACCGGTCATCAGGTGGTGGGCTTCTTCCGCCTCTACCGTGGACTTGCCACGGTAGAGGTCCGGCACGAGCGCGCGATAGCCGGCTGCGGCCAATCGTTCCGCCACACCGCGGATCTGATCATTCACTCCCCACCATTCCTGGATGACCACTATCCCAGGGGCGTTGGCAGCGCCTTTGGGCTCGGCGAGATGGCCGTCTATTTTTTTTCCATCAGGGCGAAGATACGAGATTGTCGTTGCCATGGCCGAAAGTCCTCGAATAAGTGAAAATTCATCGAGGCACAAGCCTAACCCGCACCCGTAAGCTAGACAACGAGCTGCGCAGCTTCGATTAGGCCGGAATCGTCAGGTGAGGTCGAATTGATGCGTGGACTGACGGGGTAGGCATCCATGCCGCTCTTGCTATAGGGGCGCAAGGCTGCCTTTGCCGCAACGGGGGTTCCTCGCAGCCATGATTGATAGTCCTTGCGTCGCAAGATGCCAGGCATGCACCCGTCGGTGTTGGCGACGCGGATCATGAGGTCGTTCGGGGACACGCAGATGATCGAGCAGCTTTCGATCACATCGTCGTCCTCGCTGACGGATCGATCCCAAATGGCCGCCACGCCAAAGACCAAGCGGCTGGCTAAGCGGATGAAATGAGGCTGACGGTTTCCAGCCAGGGAGTGCGGAATGCCGGCGATTCCAAGATAAAATCTGCATTGACGATCAGGGGCGATTCAGCAGGGCGGCCTTCGGCGAATGACGGTATCAGCCCCCACCGCATCATCACGGCTTCGGATTGTCCATCATGCCAGCGTATCGCCGGCACGTATTGCTTGCCAGCCACATTGTACTTGGTAGTAAAGCTCCACCAAGTCCGCGACGGCAAGAATTCGCGCTCCACGGTAGGCTGGTCTGGGAGAGCGTAGCGCTGACACATGGCCGCACATTACGGCAGCGACCCTCCTCAAAAATGTGATGCGGCTACGGTTTGACGTAGACGCATTGCGGAATACAAGCCGGCACGCCTATTTCACCCGATTTTGTTCTCGCCCGGGGCTGAATTGGACGTTTCGGGAGCCGGCTGAAACGAAACGCCTGAAGGCGTCCGATCTGCGCCTCAATGAATTGAGTCCAGTGCCGGTACCAACGGGCGATCCGAGACGAAGAATACTACGCCGTCCGAGGCTGGCTGCTACAGTTGGGGGTGGCCGTGCGGGATAACCATCCCTTTTTGTGGCGGTACAACCGGGCCCGGGTTGCTGCGATACCTTTCCGCCTCTTCTATACGCCGAGCTTCCTCGAGTGCCTCGCGCGCGATTGCATCGATGCTGTCATCAACGCTTATCAGCTCACTGGATCCGGTTTGAGTGCTCATGTTCATTTGCGATCGGCCATGTTGGCGCCGATCTTTTCGTCAACCGTCTGGTCTTTTTTGAGCGTATCGCCCTGAATGCCGTCGCCGGCGGCTTGCGTTGCGGCAAATTTCTCGAAGCGCGACATGCCGTCTTGCTGCGGCGTACTGGGGACCGATTTTGCAGGCGAACCCTCTATATCGGATTCCTTTCCCTGCTTGGTGGCCTGGGGAGCCTTAAGGTCCAATTTGGTTTGGTTTGGGCGGGTGTCGTTCATTTGCACCTCGGAATCCAGAATGGGTGAGATTAGCTGTCTCATCTGCTGCTCTGCCGCGAGCCAGTCATCAAGCGCGTGCTTGTCCGGAAATCCGCGCTTCTGAGCAAGGTAGTAAGCCGCCTCGGCAATCATACGATGCCATTCAGGTTCCTGCGGAGGGTCAAATGATCGGGGTTGCGTTCCAGAAGAGACAGACATCATAAAAATGAGTCTAGTATGCGTAGAGGCGTTGCTTTGTCAGGTAATTGCGCCAATGCCTGTGGGATAGTCTCGGAAACCTGTGAGGGGGAAGTCTCGACTTGCCTGAAGTCGGATGCTAGTTTTTTTGTGTGAGAAGGCCCTTCGAAAAAGTACCAGATGTCCGTGACGGCTTGACGCGTGAAGAGCGGATCGTGCTCTATGTACTCAATGAAACGCAAAAAGAGCGCGGCAATCGGAGCGTTCCGACTGCCATGCTATGGGGTCGCGTGTGCGGGCACCTTTATATCAGCCCTGAGGACCTGTCGGCCATGCTGGCGCGATTGGGGGCGAGAAGATGAATGTGAGCACTGTCGGTGGTTTGCCGTTCATCGCCGGCACGGTTACGCCATTATTGTCGAATTGCCCAATGTACAGTATGAGCCGAACTCGGATTTTATCCGTTGCTGTCTGAAGCAAAGCATTGTCGCGAGCAAACATCGCCCGTGCCTTATTCGGCTGTATGGCTCAACGCCGGAAGCCGCGGAATCAGCGCCGGGTACTTCCCCCATGCCGAATCAAGAAGATGGTGCGCCACGGCGTCGCCGTCAGCTCCTGGGGGGGCATGCCCCGAAGGTCATCATGCGTCGATTTCAGCACTTTGTGAGCGAAATGTCAGTCGTTTTTGGCGCGTCGGAGAGTCCGTTCAAAGCTTCTCGGGCCCAAGCTATTCCAATCACTGCATGACCGTCGCTGAATCCAAAAACGAGCCACGTTTCCACCTGAAGCTCATCCCTATCCTGATCACGGCCGTGCTTGGGTTTGCGGTGCCCAACATCGCGGCGTATGGCGCGTTTTATTGCAGCAGCTTCTGGTGGCTCTAATTGTCATCGCCGTTCTCAAATTCCGGTTCGTGCCGGCCGACTATGGCCTGCACTGGCCGCGCGGCAAGAGCTATGTCTGGTCCGCCATCTTACAGCGCGACGCCCAGCGCGGTTTTCGCGTTGACGACCCATAATTGCCTGGCCCACGGCAATCCGGCGCCCAATGCAATTCCGCGATCCGAAACCGCCGGGGGATCTCGCGAATCGCGCTATTCGAAGCGAGAATCAGCCAGGTTTGCTCGACCGAATCGTGCTTCAAATCGATATCGTGATCGTTGAAGAGCACGGCGCCGTTCGAGGCCACCTCGATGGTGTCGATGCCGGCCGGGAAAGGCGCGATGTCGGTGACAGACCAGGGTCGGGCCTCCGACCTTGGCGAAAACGCGAGGAGCACGGCCGCTAAAATGCATGACGTTCTGACCATGAGATCCCTTGTGCTCAGGCTGCTATTGCAAATCATGCCATGTTATTGGGAATGATCCACTTACGCGCCCGCTGTCGCCCGCCGATTCATCGCAGCCTTCACTCGCGCACGCGTGAAGGGTATGTCACGAATCCGCGTCCCGATAGCATTCGCTACAGCGTTGCTTAACGCACCCGCCGCCGGCCCTTGAGCCGCCTCGCCGGCGCCGAGAAAAGGCTCGCCCGGTCGGGGAATCAGGTGCACTTGAATAGAGTCCGGGACATGCGCAAAACGGAGAATGGGATACGTGGCCCAATCCGCGCTGATGACGCGCGTTTGGTTGAATTGCACCGCTTCAAAGAGAGTCCAACTCATAGACTGCAGGATCCCGCCTTCGGTCTGACTGCGGATGCCGTCTGGGTTGACAATTTCACCGCTGTCGATTGCGGCTGTTGCGTGCAGCAGGCGAATATCACCCGTGTCGGGCTCCACGGCAACCTCGCAGGCCACTGCGCAATACGAAGCGAGATTTTTGTAGCGGGCGAAGGCAAACCCGACGACGTGATTCGGCGCGATGAGTCGCTTTCCCCAGCCGAATCGCTGCGCCGCCAGTGTCACGACCTCGCGCGCTCGCGGATCGTCCAGCTGCCGCAATCGAAACTCGACTGGATCGACCTTGATTGCCGCGGCCAGATCGTCCATGAAGCTCTCGATGGAAAACACATTCATATAGGCGCCCAACGATCGAAGCGCTGAGACTCGCAGCGGCATCTGTCGGAGGAAGTGCCAGATCACGCTTTTGTTCGCGAACGAGTACCCCGGGACGGCGTTGCGGTCGGCGCTTCCTTCCGGCGAAATGTGCACCTTTGGGGGGGTGGCGTGAAGGGAGTGCTCAGCAGGCGCGCGGGTAGCAATGACGCAGCGCTGCCAGGCCGGGTACTGTGAGTATTACTCCACAACTCGTAATGCCAATCCTCGATCAAGCCGTCCGAATTGATGACAGCTTTGACATGAGTCACCATGGCCGGACCGTACGGCTCATCCAGGTGTTCCTGCTCGCGCATCCATTGCACCCGTACCGGCGTGCCCGGCAGTGCGCGCGCGAGCAGAGCCGCATCAGCAGCGGCATCGTCGGCGCCATTGTGACCATAGCAGCCTGAGCCTTCGACATGGATACAGCGAATGGCTTCTTCGGGCATGCGAAGCATTTCCGCGATCGCGGCCCGATCCGGAAAGACGCCTTGAGTGTGCGTCCATACCGTCAAGGCTCCTTGGTCAAACAGTGCCAACGCACAAGAAGGACCGATGGATCCGTGACATTGATAGGCACGCGTGAATTTCGCCTCCAGCCTGCGGGAACCAGCGCGGGCATTGGGCGATCCTTGGTTGATTACCACGGCATCCTCCGCCTCGAGTCCCTGCAGATAGGCTTCCAGTTCTCCTTGTGCAGGAAGAAGCGGCTGTTCTTGCCAATGCGCAAGTCCCGCCAGGCGGCGCATGGCCTGCACTGCTTGAAATTCTTCTTTTGACACCACAGCAAGGTAGTTCCCATCGCGTATCACGGAGACCGCACCCGGCATGCGCGATACGGTCGTTGTCTCAGCATCCAGAAGCTTCGCGCCGCTGCTTGGTGGACGCACGACGCGCGCGTGGACCATTCCCGGCAAGCGCATGTCTTGAACATAGGCCGCGCCGCCGGTCACCTTGGCGGGAATGTCGATCCGAGGCAGCGCCTTACCCATCTGAGTGAACCGGTCGGGTGGCGTCAGCACGGAAGTGGGCAGCGCTTCGACGTGCAGGATAGTGCCCTCGACAAGCTGGCCGTACTTGATTGACCGGCCATCCTCGGCCGTGATGGTGCCGCGGGCCACCTGCAATCGATCCTTGCCTGAGACAAATCGTTCTGCGGTCTTTCCGAGCAGAATTTCTCGCACCTGCGCCGCTGCGTTACGTATCGCCGTGCCGCTGTCCTGCAGCGAGTGACTGCCGGCGGTATATTGCTCATTCGCCGTCAGCTTGGTGTCCGCCGTCACCAATTGAATCTGCGAGGGCTCGACCTTGAGTTCTTCCGCGGCCACTTGCACGATTGCGGTTTTGATGCCCTGGCCGAGTTCAGCCTTGCCGGTAAACACCGAGATCTTGCCGTCCGCATCGATGCGGATCCATGCGTCAAGATAGGCCGCCTTCGACAAGCTTCCCGGCAACGGCGCCGCATGCGACGCTCCCGGTCGCAACAGCAGCGGGAAACTCACTACCAGCGCGCCCCCCGCAAGACAAAACGATCGCCGCGAGATCGACACGGGACTGGCAGTCAACGCCGCACCTGCTTCGATTCCAGCAATAGCTGCGATGCACGTCTTACCGCCGCGAGTATTCGCATGTGCGTACCGCAACGGCACAAATTCGGCTCCAGCGCAGCGCGTATCTCTGCGTCGCTCGGATCAGGATCGCTCGTCAATAGGGCGTGCGCGTGCATCATCATTCCGGCGATGCAATAGCCGCACTGAGCGGCCTGCGTGTCGATGAATGCTTGCTGCAGCGGCCCAGGCGAGTGCGTCGAACCCAAGCCTTCCAGCGTGGTAATGCGGCGTCCCTGCAAAAGCATGATCGGCACGACGCAAGAGGTCACGGGCTTGCCGTCGATGACCACCGTGCAGGAGCCGCACTGGCCGAGTCCGCATCCGAATTTTGCCGCGTTCAGCTTAAGATCGTTGCGCAGGACGTAGAGCAACGGGGTCTGCGGGTCCGCCGTAATTTCGTGGTCCGTTGCGTTCACGTTCAGGATCACGCTCATGGCTGACCGGCCTTTTGCAGCTCGCGCCGCACCGCCTGTATTGTGCTTCCCACGTCACGCCATGCTGGCTGGTCGCTAAACCGCGCCGGCGTCCCGCCGCATGGCTCCCATCTAGGTTCGACCACAGGTATGCACTCATTGCATGCACGTCGAAGTCCGCGACCCGCTCAAAATCATCGGTCACCGGCGCCATCGCGCCGTGTGGCAGCCGTCGCAGTTACCGATGGCGGCAAGTGCTGCGCCGTGCGAAATTAATGCCTTGTCAACGCTCACGTGGACGGGGTTTGCATTGGGGGAAGGGACTTGGACGAGGTGGCGGCATAGAACCATACGACGCCCGCACCAACCGCACAAAGATAAAAGCCCCAGTGGCGCATGCGTCTATGTAAGCAACTGGGAACCGCTCTGTCTGTCAGACACCGACTCTTACGGGCGGGTTCCTCGCCACGATACGGACCGATGTGCTTGACTGGGCACTAACCGACAGGGGATTGCCGATGTCCTGGATCGAGTCCGTGTCTTGGATTCAAGCAGTAGATCAATTCTGGTTCGACGAACTGGGGCCCGCAGACTGGTTCGGAGGCGGTCCAAGAATCGATGCCGCAGTTCGTGAACGCTTCAGCGGTCTGCGCGATGAATTGAAGAAAAATTCGCCAAGCGGCGACCAACTCGGTTCCGAGGGCGTGGTGGCCGCCGTGATCGTCTTTGATCAATTTTCACGTAATCTTTTCCGCAAGTCCTCCGAGGCTTATGCGACGGACCGCCTGGCGTTAGCCCTGGCATCTCAGGGTGTGGAGCGGGGCCTGGACACACGGCTGGGCTTGCGTCAGCGCCAGTTTCTGTACATGCCGTTCATGCATAGCGAGGATCGGGAAATGCAGGTCCGTTCAGTGGCGCTTTTCCGAGGGCTCGGAGCGGCAGAAGTTCTCTCCTATGCGGAGCATCACAAGCAACTCATCGAACGCTTCGGCCGGTTTCCGCATCGAAATGCCGTCTTAGGACGTGAGTCCACCGCCGCTGAGCGGGAATTCCTCCGTGGCGAACCGGGAGATTCGTAATCCCGGCGTATCTTAACGCGCGGCCGGTCAGTGACTTGACGCCAATCCTATTGGGGACTGTGAGCATTGCAGTTGCAGGTTGATCCAATCGCGCGGCAATTCCGCTGTTGCATCGGTGCTCGTCAATAGCAGCGAGTGGCGGGGCACCCCGCGGAAATGTTCTATCAGGGTAGCCGCGCCGACCTGATGCGCGGCATGCCGGGATCGGGCGCAGACCTCTAAGACTTGACCGAAGGCGCCTAGCGCGTCTCGAGCTGCCTTGGCAGTGTCATCCGTACAGCTGTCCGCAACCACAACGATCCAGAGCGAATTGCGCCAGCCGGAGTAGCTGTTTGCGGCAAATATGCTGGCGATGCACTTGGTGAGCGTTTCCACTTGATTTCGCGCCAGTATGACAATCCCGACTGCCTGGATTTTCGGTGGCGAACGGGTCGGGGTGTAAGCGTGGCCGCTTGCTCGGGCTAGGTTCTTTGGCACGCCGCTAGAATCGCAAATCCAAAGTCAAAATGCTGCAAACGATGTGCAGATTGTGAGGCGCTTATCGGTTCGTCTTGACACCAATTCTATGTACGGCCGCGCTATGATGGCTGTCCATGGAACCGCGATGGCGTGGTGTGCCTCGTTTCACATGGCCCTTTTTGTGGCCGGAGGCTTTCATGGCAATCCAAGACTATGTGCGATCGATAGTGGCAACCGAGACGGTTTCCAAGGAGCAGGTATTTCGATTTCTCGAAATGCAGTTTGCCCGTGCGGATAGAAATCATGACGGCGAGCTGGATGCGGACGAATTGGCCGCCTTTGTGCATGCGGTCATTCCAACCAGGCCTCGCTGAGGAGCTGGGGCAGGACGGTGCCGGAAGGGCCCGGGATGGAGTACGTCACCGAAGAATCGAGATCGGTGGGATTAGGATTGACTTGCAGCGTCGTTGCTCCCGCATCCATTGCCATGTCCGCCAGTGACGCTGCCGGCTGAACCAGCGCCGAGGTTCCGCAACAAAGAAAGAAATCACAACCTTGCGCCGCATCGCGCGCCGCGCGCCATTGCATTTGCGGCAAAGACTCGCCGAACCAGACCACGCCGGGGCGAATGTGGGCGCCGCAACTTAAGCAGCGGGGCGGGGCTAGTCGTCCCCCGGTCGCCGGCATCTCGGAAATCGTGTCGTGGTTCGAATATGGTCGTCCGCAGGCGTCGCAGTGGGATTTCGACAACTCGCCATGCAGATGGATGACGTCGCGGCTTCCGGCGCGTTCGTGAAGATCGTCGACATTTTGCGTGACCAATGTGAAGCGCGGCGCCTTGGTTTGCATCCCTGCGATTGCCAAGTGGCCCGCATTAGGCTTCGATTTACGCACCAACCCGCGGCGCCACTCATACCAACCCCAGACCAACGCTGGATCGCGAGCAAAAGCTGCAGGCGTGGCAAGTTCCGCAGCATCGAAGTTCTCCCACAGGCCCGTCAGCTTGTCGCGGAAAGTGGGGATGCCGCTTTCGGCGGAAACGCCGGCGCCGGTAAAGACGACAACGTGCGCGGCGGAGCGCAGCGAAGTGATCAGCCTGGGATCCATGGCGCAGACTCCGGCCGGCCTTCACACAAAAAAAATGGGGCGGCAGAGCCCCCCATTTATGACCAAGCTCATCGGGTGGTTGCGCTAACTCGTCGTCACGGGGTCGGCCACCATTTTGTCGAGCATCTTGCGGCGCATAGGCGAGAGCACGAATATCGCCAGCACGGCAGCGGTAATCGGCAACGCACCCGCTATCCACAGTACGGGCACCCAGCTTCCCGCTGACGCCTTCAACGCGCTGGCCAGGGGGATAAGCAGCGAAGAGGTACCTTTGGCGGTGTAGAGCAGACCATTGTTGGTCGCCGCGTACTTCGGGCCGAAGGTATCGCCGCTCACCGCAGGGAAGAGCGAGAAGATTTCGCCGTAGCCGAGGAAGATCAGCGGTGCAAAGATCAAGAAGCCCGCCGTGCTATGACCGAACTGCATCAGTCCCCAGATCGCCACTCCTTCGACGATGAACACCAATGTCATGGTGTTCTCGCGGCCGAGATGGTCCGAAATCCAGCCTGTGAGAGGTCGAGTGAAACCATTCACGAGCGAATCGATCGACAGCGCCATCGTGAGAAGCGGCAATGTCGCCCAAAGAACAGTGACCGGGATCTTGTCAACGCCGTAATCCTTGGCGATAGGCGCAATCTCGGCAGCCGCCATCAACCCGCCAGAAGCGACCAGAACCATGCAAATGTAGAGCATCCAGAACACCGGCGTCTTCAGCATTTCGGCTGGGCCGATGTTGCGCCGGCTCATGGGATTCACGGCGCCTTTGACCGCAGCGACAATTGCGGTAAGCGGCGGTCGAATCAAGAACAACGAGACCACCAGGACTACGACGCCCTGTATCAATCCGAAGGAAAAGAATGCGTGCTCGTAGCTGCCCGACTTCACCATGTTCGCGATCGGAATCACCGTCAGCGCGGCACCTGCACCAAACCCCGCGGCGGTCAGCCCGGCTGCAAGACCGCGCTTATCCGGGAACCACTTGAGCGCGTTGCCAACGCAGGTTCCGTACACGCTTCCGGCGCCGATACCGCCGATTACGGCGGAAAAATACAGCATCCCCAAGGAGCTCGCATACGAATTCAAAATCCAGGAAAGACCGGCCAAAATGCCGCCTACCAGCACCACCGGGCGAGGGCCGA
Organism: Steroidobacteraceae bacterium; assembly: GCA_039924385.1. GTDB lineage: Bacteria > Pseudomonadota > Gammaproteobacteria > Steroidobacterales > Steroidobacteraceae > Bog-1198. Next base: position 96,469 of record JBDTAV010000093.1, on the reverse strand, counting down.
ATTTGTCCATCAAGTAGCCTTCCACCGGAACCAACCATGTTTCGCAAAGCACGAAAATGGAGAACGCGACCTGGATGGCCGCCTTGGTCCATCCGTACTTATCGTGCATCGGATTCACGAATAGCGTCCAGCCGTATTGCAAGTTGGCCACCATCGCCATGCAGATGATCCCCATGACCAACTGCGCCCAACGGTTTTTCAATCCAGTGTATTGGATGGGTGTGTCTATTAGAGCCGCATTCATTTTGCTATACCCCCCGCGTGCAATGACGCATAGGCTGCGTCGTGAATTTAAGATTTGTAATTGCGATCGCCACTAACCAAGTTTTGCAGACACACGCACCGCGTTCAATCCCGCTGCCGCTTGGACGCTCATTCCAGCGACCGCGTATTGATGGAATCCTTACCGCCAAATGCGTGCTCATCACTTTGCAGTATAAAGTATGACGTATGTAGTATATCTCCGCTAGGCTCGTCGGCCAATTGCGATGGCGTACACGGTAAGTCATTGAAAATACTCAGTCAATCTACTCTTTCACTTCGCGCGGAGGTGGATGCCTGCGCTCATAGCGGCCCTCGCATCACTTTGAACAAGCTGGCGCGGAGTGCGACAGCCGCATCGGCGCTCTCCACGACGCCACAGCTATAGAGGGGGCTAGAATACGAAATTCGACGTGTAGAGTAGAGCTTGAGGACGATCGGATGCAAGGCCTCAGCGGTGTGCAGGCTGGGTGCTGAACTCGTCTCGCTGCCGTAAGCGAGCACATCGGGGCGTGCCTTGAGCAATTGTTCAAGATCGAATGAACCGTCGCTCTCACTCGATGCGATGTTGACGCCGCCGGCGGCTGTGAGGATGGCATCGAACAACGTGCCGCGCCCGGATACTGAGCCGCCGCCATTCCATCCGGCGACGCGAATCATGCGTTGAGGCTTGGTTGCTTCTAATTTCCGCAGAGTCGCATCCATCTTCGCAATCAGTGCCTCCCCTAGGGCGTCCTCGCCAAGCGCGTGCGCCACGCTGCGCGTGGTGGTACGGATTTCCGCGAAATTGTTGACGGCGGGGACCTCCATCATCGGTATTCCGACTTTCTTCAGCAGCATTCGGGTCGCCAAGGTCGTGTACGTGCCGGCCAGCACAAAATCGGGCTTTGCCGCGAATACCTCCTCGGCGCTGCCGTAATTGATGGAGACTCTGGCTGCTTGCGGCCAAAGAAGCGAATTGCTCGGATCCCTGGAAAGAAACGTAACGGAGGCGATGCGATTTAACGGTAGTAGATCAAGCACCAGAGCGTCGGTGCACATGCTCAACGACATGACGTGCCGGGGTGTCTGTGCCGCGGCCGTTGCGGAACAAAGCGCAGTCGCCCACACAGCGGCGAGCCAGAATCTCACGGCCGGATCACGTGAGACAACCGAATCGCGCTTTCTGGTGAGGCCCTCATCGCTTGGGCTTCCGACGGCTCCGCATAAGTGCTTCAATGTATCAGGGTGGCGGGAAAATCGAGAGAGGAGCTGTGAGCGCATCGACTGAAAACCACTGCCCCGGTATTTGCCCACTCTGCGGAAAACCAAACGGTTGTGGGCTTGCGACGGCCTCAACGCCGTGCTGGTGTTCCAGTGTGACCATTTCAGAATCAATTCTGAAAGCGATTCCACCCGAAGCGCGCAACGTCGTTTGCATTTGCAAAGCATGTGCCACCGCAGCGGGCTGAACGCGGCTGATCGCTCGAACACCCGCTGTTCACGCGCTCGGTGCATCAAAACTTGGCGTTGATGCCCGCAAAGGCTCCGAACGCCGGTTGATCGAATCCATCCGGATTTTGGTAGTGACGATTCAACAAATTGGTGATGCGTGCAGTCAGCGCCCAGTGCGGGGTAAGGTGGTAATTGCTCGCGACATCGACGCTCGTGTACGGCGAGGCATTTAAGCGGGGAATTGAGAAATCGCGATTGCCGTCCACCCAGGAGCTGACCGACAGCACGGTCGCGCTCAGTTGCACCCGGTCGGTCGCTTGCCATGTGGTCACGAAGCTTTCCTTATTCTTCGGCCTGCGCAGCAGAGTCAGATGCGCATTTTCATCAGTGGCCTGCGTGAAGGTGTAATCCAGCCGCACCGTGAGGGCCTTCATCGGCTGATAGGCGATGAAACTCTCGACGCCATCCGTAACTGCCCGACCGATGTTCGCGTACGTCGTGCCATCGGGACTGGTGTCGATCAAGTTCTTGATGTTGATGCGAAAGTAAGTCATGCCGAAGCGCAGACCATTGCCGAGCAACGTCTGCTCGAAACCCGCATCCCAACCTAGATCGGTCTCGGGTCTCAAGTTCGGATTCGCGAAGAAATCAAAATCCGGAAAGCTCTGAAACATCTCGACCAGCGTCGGAGCCTTAAAGCCGGTGCCGATGCTCGCCTTGATCTTCGTGCCCGAGTCGGCAATAAGATATTCCGGCGCGAAGCGGTAGGTAACCTTGCTGCCGAAGCGATCGTTGTCGTCATAGCGTACCGACACGGTATCGTACAGGCTGCTCCAGAAGCTTGATTGCAATTCGGCGTAACCGGAGTCAATGGAGGTGCTCGCGGAAATTGGCGTTGTGATGGAATCGCGCTGATGCTCCGCACCCAAGACCAATTTTTGACTGGCGGCCAGTGCAATGACGCCTTGCCAGTCGAACTTAATCCTCGCGCCAAAATTGTCGGTCTCCGAAGGACCATCCGGGCTGATTTCGTACGATTTGATGTTGCTATACGCGGCGCCCAACGTCTGATCAAACGCTCCTTCAAAGCTCAGTACGTGCGCACTTGCGCGCAGATAATACTGCTTGGTGTTTGAATCGCTCTGTGCCGTATCGGGGATCGATGGAAAGAAATCGAAATTATCCCCCGTGTGTCGCAAGTGTGAGTCGGTGTAGCGGGTGACCAAACCGAGATCGAACGTGTCCGTCACGTCGAAGCCGAGCTTGGTGGAGCCGGTCAGGTTGTCGTCGTAGTCATTGATTCTCCCCTGTCCCGGCTGCAGATAATACGACGGAGTGACGGGGATGGATCCGGCGTGTAGATGCTGGAAGTTCGCCGCATAATGGAACCGACCATTGGAACCACTGACGCCGGCCGTCTGGTTGAAGGTATCGAACGATCCGCCCTCAATGCCGGCGTTGAACTGAGCGGGTCCCGATCCGCTTTTGGTGATGATATTAATGACTCCACCGACGGCGTCCGATCCATACAATCCACTCTGTGGGCCGCGCAGAACCTCCACTCGTTGGATGTCTTGAGTCAAAAGTTGACCAAAATCGAACGACGAGATCGATGTGCTGGGATCGGCGACGTCGACGCCGTCGATGAACACCTTGGTATGATTGGAATTCGTGCCGCGCAGGAAGACCGAGGTTTGGCCGCCCGGGCCGCCCGCTTGCACGACATTCAATCCGGGAACTTCCTTCAGCAAATCAGGCAGCGTTCGGACTTGTCTTGCTGAGATCTCTTCGGCGCTCACAATCGTGACGCTGCTTGCCACTTCGATTTCCGGCGTGGGGATCCGAGTGGCCGTAACGACCACCGATTGCAACGTATCGTTGAGTACGTCGCCGGTGTCGCCCCAGGCCGCCGTCAGAGGGATTAGGAGCAGCGCCGCACAGGCGTAAGCGAAATTGAATTGATTTGGGCGACAGCCAATTACGCTGCGCCGCCCGAGCGATTTATCCATGACGACTCCCTCGATGACGACCCTCCTTTGACCGCATCGGGCGAGGCTCGCGTCGCGATAACCCAATCAATGGGCATGGCAGCGCAGGCCTGCGCACGCGCAGCCTACTCCGTCGCCACTAGGGATTTTCCTCTCGTTCGGCACACCCCGGCCGTTCGATGGGCGACCACGAAAAGTAGGTTTCCTGGCTCGCGGCTTGGAGTCCCTTCATCACCTTCCCGGATGTTGCGAATCCAGTGGTTTTCGATGTAAGGCACACCGCTTACAGTTGCGGGGGCAGCCCGGGCTTTAAACCCGAGTTCCCTTAAATCCCCATTACAGGGGAACTAGTCGTGTCTCTTTAAATTGCCGCAAAACGCTTCTACGGTCAACCAAGAAGCGGCCTTTGGAGGATATTTTTTGTTGTTGAGAAGTCCGTCAGCCGATCATGCCCGATCGCCAGTGTTGGTGCGCGGGCGGCGGGCAGAACGGACTTTACTATCCTTTCAGCGGCGCTGGGAATGCGGATGAGACCGCCATTTGTCTTTCACGCGACGATGGACACGAAGCGCTGGGGATGCGGCGAACGCATCGTGTTCGAACCCATACACACCGAGGAAGCTTTCAACCGTTCGCGTGAGTGGATTGCGCAGCACGAGGTTTTCGGACCGGGCGGACTCGGTAGCGGCACGTACGAGCAGGTGATCGCCTGTGTGGTGCAATCCCCGGTGTAGTCGTGCGCGGACGCGCTCGGCCGCTGCGCCTGCGGCTGCAAAATCTCGAGGGCGCTTCCGCCAAATATGGCACACTGTGACATTAATTAGTGCAAGAGTTCATGCGTGAAGAATCGAGGTGATGATCGGACACTGCAAAAGTCCGACTTCGAGGGCTTGTCCGAATTTCGCTATCAAATGCGCAAATTCGAGCGATTTTCAGAAACTGCGTCGCGCGCCAATGGAGTAACGCCGCTGCAGTACCTGCTGCTGCTTCATGTCAAAGGATTTCCGGGCCGTGATTTCGCCAATGTGGGAGAACTTGCGGAACGCCTACAGGCCAAGCCGCACGGTGTCGCGGCGCTCATTTCCCGGTGCGAATTGCGCGGCCTGGTGCAAAGGCGGCCGAGCGCCCGCGACGGCCGCGAAGTGCAGGTGCATTTAATGAAAAAGGGCGATGAGCTTTTGACCAAACTGGTTGCATTGCACCGGGCCGAACTTAGGTCCATTCGCGGCAGTTTTCCGACGCTGGTCATTGGCTCCCGTACATGAGCGATACCCGGCGCGATTTCACCGCCAATTGGCGCCTACTCGGCATGGCGGCGATCGCTGCGCCAATTGGATTCGTGAGCACGGCGGCGGCGTTCGCACTGCTCGCCCTGATCCGGCTCTTTACAAACGTGTTTTTCTTCCAAACGTTCTCCTTCGCGCCCCAGTCGCCTGCGCTGAATCATCTCGGACTCTGGGTAATTCCAGTCCCGGTGGTGGGCGGACTGCTCATCGGACTGCTGGCGCGCTTTGGCTCGGAGCAGATTCGCGGTCATGGAATACCCGAGGCCATCGAAGCCATTCTGTTCGGAAAAAGCAGAATGTCGCCGACGGTGGCGCTGCTGAAGCCATTGTCGTCCGGCATCGCCATCGGCAGCGGCGGTCCCTTCGGCGCGGAGGGTCCGATCATCATGACCGGCGGCGCCATTGGCTCGCTGATCGGACAGCAGCTTCGCATCAGCGGGGCCGAGCGCAAGGCGTTGCTGGTCGCCGGCGCGACGGCCGGCATGACGGCAATATTTGGCACGCCGCTGGCCGCCGTCATGTTGGCGGTCGAGCTGCTGTTGTTCGAACTGCGCCCGCGGAGTTTGCTGCCGGTGGCCATTGCCTGCGCCGTGGCGGGTTTCACACGTCCATATTTCTTTGCCGCGGGACCGCTGTTCCCGCTTCAGACCTCGGCAGTGACCTCGGCAGTTCTGTTGCCGTGTTTTCTCGCCGGACTTGCGAGCGGTGGCCTGTCTTGGTTGCTTTCAACGTCGCTCTACAAGGTTGAGGACGTCTTCGGCCGATTGCCGATCCATTGGATGTGGTGGCCGGCCATCGGCGCCATCGCGGTGGGCGTCGGGGGCTATTTGCAGCCTCGGGCACTCGGGGTCGGATACGATGTCATTGGCGACCTGTTGCAAAATCATCTCGCCTTGAGCGTCGCGCTCGGTCTGCTTTTGTGCAAGGCGGTGATGTGGGTGGTGGCGCTGGGCTCAGGCACCTCAGGAGGAGTCCTCGCGCCTTTGCTGATGCTGGGCGCGGGTTTGGGGGTCGTTCTCGGCCCGTTCTTGCCCGGCGGCGAGCCGGCTTTGTGGCCGCTGATCTTCATGGCCGCGACCCTCGGCGGCATGATGCGAGCGCCGCTCATGGCAGTCCTGTTCGCGTTCGAAGTCACGCAGGATGTCAACGCACTGCTGCCGCTGATCACCGCGTGCATCACCGCCTATGGATTCACCGTGTTGACCATGCCCCGGTCCATTTTGACTGAAAAGATTGCCAGGCGCGGCCGGCACATTCATCGCGAGTACGGAATCGATGTGCTCGAACGCCTCACGGTGCAGGAAGTGATGACGCGGAAACTGAAAACGATCGATGCAGAAACGACTGTCGCCACGGCGCTGGCCTCGTATTTCGGCTCGGGCCAGGTCCATCGAGCTTTTCCGGTGCTGCAGAACGGCCGCTACGTCGGCATGCTGGATCGCGCCGCGCTGCTGAAACACGAGGGCTCAGGCGGCGACAAACCGGTCGGAGATTTGTTTGGCGAGAATATTCCGGTAATGGCGCTGCCCGATGAAACCTGCAGAGCCATCGCGACGCGGCTCGCCGTTCATCATCTGGAACGGATACCTGTGGTGCAAAATGCCGAATCCCGCGAACTCATTGGTTTGGTTTCGCGCAGCGACCTGGTCAATCCGTCGCGATTTCTGTTCGACGAGGAACACAACTTCGAGACATCTGAAACGACCGCAGTCTCGAGTTTGAAGGATGTGTTTCGCCGCCGCTGAGAGCGTCAGAGTGCCACAGCGTCTTCGGCCAGTTTGCGGATTTCGGCGAGTCGGTTGTGGCGGATGAACTCGGTGGGCGCCATCCATGACCCGCCGACCGTCCTACACGACTTGGGACAGGCAACGATAGTTGCACGTTTGTGACTGCAATTTGAGAATATCTCGGAATGTCTCGTGCAATGGCCGTGGTTCTCATTGCGTTCGGCGCTTTGACTGGGTTTCCCGCTGTTGCTGAAAGCGATGGCGGCACCCATGCCTACTACTTCGTAAACGGCGCCAAGCTTTACATCGAGTCCTTCGGCCAAGGTACGCCGGTGCTGTTTCTGCACGGCGGACTGATGTTCTTCGACAGCGCCTACGCGAAACAACGCGATTACTTCGCGGCGCATCATCGGATCATTGGCATCGACCAGCGGGGACACGGCCATAGCCCGGATGGACCCTGGCAGCTCTCCTACCAACTTATGGCCGACGATACTGCGGCGATCATTCAAAAGCTCAAAGTGGGCCCAGTCGATGTGGTGGGGCATAGCGACGGTGCGGACATTGCGCTCCTTTTGGCCCGAGATCATCCGGAACTGGTGCGTCATCTTGTCATTTCGGGCGCGAATCTGCGAGGTTGGTCTGCCGAAGTGTTGGAGGCACGCAGGAGGATGTCGCCCGCGGAGATCGAGGAACGAGTTCGCAGGCTCGCCAATTCGCTGCCGCCCTTTTTTCAGACCGATTATGGCCGTGTCAGCCCGGATGGCCCCGATCATTGGATGGTCATGGTGACGAAATGTTATTGGCTATGGGGCCAGTCAATTGTGATCGAACCTAGTGACTTGAAGAAAATTGAGTCTCCTGTGCTGGTCGTGGCCGGCGACCATGACTTCTCGTCAATCGAAGAGACTACCGAGATATTTCGAGGATTGGCGCACGGGCAATTGTTCATCGTGCCGGGAACGGGACATGGCACATTCCAGAGCCGACCGGAGCTGGTCAGCCTCGCTATCAGCGAATTCCTCGACCAACCAGACAATTCGGTCTCGAACGCTCCCACAATCGCCCGGTGACTGCAACCATGCCGCAGAGAGCGCACTGATTGCGACGTAGTATCCGTCCGGATCTCGGAGTGAGAACTCCTTAGTTTCAGTGCGCGGGTTCACGTGAGGCTCCTCGTCGAGTTTGGATACGAGGGCGCGGGCCCTTTGCAGTGTCAAGGCGAAATCATCGACGCGGAGAAACAAGAGTAGACCGTTTCCGGATAGCGCCTTGCCCGGGCTCATCAGTGGCGGGCATGTTTCGGGGTGGGCTGGCGCGGAGTGAAAAGCATCTTGATATACCGACGCAAATGATCCAGGCAGTCGACTGCCACGGCCGGCCCCTGCTTTGCCTTGGCGAGGATGAACGCTCCTTGAATCACCGCCTGGGTGTAAAGCGCCAGGCTCTCGGCGCTCAACGAGCGATCCACGCCATATAGGCGCATTGCTTCGTCGATATCTGCAACGAGCATTGCAGCGTGTCCGCTGATCGACTTTGCACATGCATCTCGGACTGCAGGATGAGTCTCGTAAACTTCTTGGATGATCGTGCCGGCAAAGCACGTAAATTCCGGCTTGCGCGCCATTGCTTAGGGTTTTGTCATCGCAGATTTCTAAATGCGTCCGTCCGCCGGCGTGGCGATCAGTTTCCTTGCGCGTCTTTGGCCCCCGCGACGGATGCTTTACGTATCGGTGCCGGTGTTCCGTCCGACCACTGATCCACCACGACCATGAATGTACCGAGCGGCTCCGGAGAGTTCTGAAACTGCGGATTCAGATAGACCGGCACGCCGGCAAGATCCGATCCCCAATCAGCACTGTCTGATCGTGGTCCATAAATCATTAGATGCGGATGCCAGTGGCCTCCCGCATCGCCGAGAATCTGCTCCCGCGACATCATGTAGCACATCGCTCCGGGTTCCAGTGCCGGGACTTCTTTTTTTGCGACCACTTGTTTGAGGCGCTCTATGATTTGAGCCTTCGATAAGCCGTCCAGGATCAAGTCGGTCCTTTTGTACGTGTATGGCAATACCGACCGAACGGCCGCCGGATTGAAGCAGATCGGACCGCGCATCTTGGGATTCCAGAATTCCGGCCAATCGAATGGCGACATCCATGAGCGTTCTACGATGCACACAAAGCCGTTTTTGCCCTTGACGACTGTTTCGTAGCCGTTTTGTTTGAGCACCACGATCGTGGCGTCGCCTGAGATGGATGCCGGTGCTGCACTGCGTGCAAGCGCTATCTCGGCACTTTCCGTCATCAAATATTGATTGATTGGCGCCATCTTGGCATAAGGCGTTTTCGAATTCTGTGCTTGCCCTACACCGACTAGGCCGAACGCGGTCAACAAGATCAACGTAGGATTTGAAAAGATCGCAACTATCTTTCGGCTCATGCTGTTATTCCTGTTGTCTCTGAGATCGCAACAATTCAATCAACAAAATCGTATTGTACAAGCGCCGCGTGCCCAAACAAGGAAGGTCGGCCTAATGACATGTTCGAGCGCACTGCGGATGCTGAGGTGCGGCGGAGGTGAGATCAAAGTTGATCTCACCTCCAACACATCATCTACTTAGAACTGCGCAACGATTTGGCCGAAGATGTACCTTCCCAGCGAGTCGTAGGCTTGCGGGAAGGTGTTGCCGTTGCCGGCCGGCGGTCCTGGTAGCGTGCTCGATCCAACGATCGGGGGGTCCTTATCGAAGATATTGTTGACGCCCAAGCGCACCGTCACCTTATCGGTGATCTTCATTGCAGCCGTTAGATCGAAGTAGCTAAAGGAACTGATGAAGGCATCGGTGTTGGAAATGCCGCCATTGGCAACGGTGCCGGCGCCTGCCGTCAGATTCGGATTGCCGCTGAACTGCTCGCTTTTCACCCCGGCAAAATAACGCCAAGCCAGAGAGACGTCGAGCCCGTTCCACGGCGTCGACCAGGTGGTGCGCAGGGTGTTGCGCCAGCGGAATACCGGAATTCCAGCGCCGGTGTTAAAAGAACTGCAGGTCGCCCCATACAATCCGACGCAGTTGCAGAACTCGGGTTATGGGCTATGAGCTCGTCGATATATCTGTCTATATACGTGCCAACGAGACCGCTGCGGATTCGCGAAATTTCGCCGCCGATGATTGACGGGTTGGCACCGCCGTTCCCGTCCGCATTTCCAGACTGCGCAAACGCATCGGTCAAAAACGCTGAGGTCTGGTCTCGATACTCACCGCCGACATTGACTTTCAATCCAGAACTTGCGAGCGGCGATTGCACCGCATATTTGCCGAGATCGCCGGCTAAATTGATATTCACCACGGTGAGTGCACTGTTGCTTTGGCTCGTTACGGGAGAATTTAGGTAATTGATGGCCGCTTGCGAGGGTGGTTGCTCTAAATTTAGTTTGTCCCGGCTATCAACTGCTTCGTCCTCGGAAATGACAATTAATATTGCCGACGGGAGTCGTCAGCCGCTGAGACTCATGTACGCTGCGCTCCTGAGTAGCCGAACGGATCGTCGGACTATTAGTCGTTGCACTGACACAGCATAAATGAAACTCGTGAGAGAACAATCCGCGGAGCCCAGATCCGCAGCGAAATGATTGTCGGCTTCCTGTGATGAGTTAGTCATCAATCCACATTGGCGATGTCGCTAAATAAAAGCGCAGCAAAAACGATGTTTCTTGAGATTGATAACTATCTGACGCCGGCCGAAGTTTTGGAGATTCCAGAACTTGCCTGCGAAGCAAAACTCGTCCCATCGCAGCGATCCCCGACGGGCTGCAGTGCCATGCATGTGGGCGCGGTGATGGGATGATTAGTCAGAATGACGATCGGCGCGTCCGAGATCTGATCGGGGCCGCGGCGCAGGCCTTGGCGAGCGGCCTCGCGGAGGAGGCCGACCACCTGGTCCGCCGCGCTGAGGCCGAAGCGCCAAGACATCCTTTGGTCCTTAACGAGGCCGCGCGGCGATTGCTGCTGAGCGGTGATGCCGAGGGCGCGTATATGCTGCTCACGCAGGCGGTGGGCGAGGACCCTTCGCACGCATCCATCTGGGTAAATTTGGCTGCCGCGCTGCGCGGCCTCAAACGAGAGGCGGAGGAGATGGCGGCGATCGACAAGGCGCTCGCTCTCGAGCCGCGCAATCTGCGCGCAATGCTGTAAAAAGCTTCATTGCTGGAACTTCAAGGCCAGCGCCGCTCCGCGGCCATGACCTACCGCTATGTCCTGCAGAGCGTTCCTTCAGCTGCTCTTCCGCCGCAGTCCTTACGGCCGGTTTTCCAGCACGCTATGCAGGTCGTCGCGACCAACGACATAGAACTCGAAAAGTTTATTGAGGGTCGAATGCACGGCTTGCGCGCGCGTTATGCGGACGAGCCGCTGCAGCGCTTCGATCGATGCCTGCAGATTTTACTGCGTAAACAGCCGGTGTATCGGCCGCAGCCAAGCTTCATGTACTTTCCGCGACTGCCGGCGATCGAGTTCTACGAGCGCGGCGACTTTCCCTGGTTGGATTCAATTGAAGCGGCGACCTCCCAGGATCCAGTCCCAGCGCCCTGTTCTCCATTCTCGATGCCAAGACCCGTATCCCTGCGCACACTGGTGTCGCGAATACGCGGCTTATGGTGCATCTGCCTTTGATCGTCCCGTCAGGCTGCGGATTTCGGGTCGGCGCGGAGCGCCGCGATTGGCATCCGGGCAAGGCTTTGGTGTTCGACGACACCTTCGAACACGAAGCCTGGAACGACAGCGAAGTGCCGCGCGCCATACTGATTTTCGATATTTGGAGTCCTCGCCTCAGCATCGCGGAGCGCGACCTGGTAAGCCGGGTCAGCGCCGACATAGGCGAATTTTATGGCGCAGGCTCCTTGTTGCGAGGGCGCTCGTGAGCCCGGCGATCGTTCGAGATCCCGGGGTCGACCACGCAAGGCCCGGTGCGGCTCACGCGGCCGCGCGCGATGTGTGGCTGCAGTAAAGCTTGCCAACACAATTGCCGAATACCGAGGAGTTGAACCATGATCGATAAGGTGTGGAGCGTTTTCGCGGCCGCCGCGGCGCTGGCCATGGTGGCTGCCTGGGCAACCCCGGCATCGGCGCAATCAAATGAGGTCGAAGAGAGGCCACCGATGTACACCTATGTCTCCAATTGGGCCATTCCGCGTGCTCAATGGTCCGAGCTAGACAGGGCGCTCGCGGACTTTAACAAGGCGTTTGCCGGCGGGTCTCTAGTTGGATACGGGACTGATGAGACTTTGCTGAATCAAGCGGACAGCAGCACTCATGTGGTTTGGTGGTCCGCCATGTCAATGGCGGCTCTTCGGCGTGCTGGATGAGCTGCGCAAAACATCTGCTCCGGTCCTGAACAGAGCGACGAAGCATTGGGATGACATCTATGTTAGTCGATTCTACAGCCGTCGTTCCCTATCCTCGCACGGCGTCTACACCCAAACGACCTCTTATAAGCTGAATGCTGGTGCGCCGGGCGGCGCTGTGGAAATCCTAAGCAAAACATTTTTGTGCCGCTGTTAGAGAAGCTGCTGTCGGATGGGACGCTGATCGAATACGAAGTGGACGTTCAGGCGGAGCACACCGAGGCGCCCGGGACATTTTGGATCACATTCATCACCGCGAAAGCGGAGGGATTGGACAAGGCGAATGCCGCAATTGGGGAGACTTTCAAGGCCAACCCGCTTGTTAGTCAGGCGTTTGTTTCCGACGTGGATTTCGCGGCGCACCGCGATTATCTGTATCGCACGGAAGCGACCTACAGGTGAGGGTGCCTACAATAGGAAAAGAACTGGTGTTGGCCGCAAAAAGCAAAATCAATCCGCTCTCTGGTGGGCGCCTGCTTGTCGAAGACGTTATCCACCACCAATTGCACTTTCAGATTGGTTATGGGGGGTAACCAAGCGTCAAATCATTCACCCACCAGTTGCGGACGACCGCGGATCAACGCGCAGCAGCCATACTCCGCGCGTCGTCTTTCAGAATAGGCGCGATTGAGTGTGGCTATGCGGGACCAACGCGGTAGGCGCAAAGCTTGTTTCCCTCGGGATCTCGGAAATAGGCGGCGTAAAATGCTTGCGGGCCCTCTTCGCCGCGAACACCTGGCGCGCCCTCATCAGATCCGCCGAGTTGCAAGGCTTTCTTGTAAAGCGCATCCACTTTAGCCCTCTCGCTGAAAACGAGAGCCAGCATGTTGCCATTACCCGGCGTGGCTTCCTTGCCGTCGTAAGGAGGGGTGATCGCCAGCGCCGGCCGATCCAATCTGGCGCCGTACATAGTGAATCCATGCGGCAACTCCATCAGGCGTTTTGCCCCAATTTCAGCCAATAGAGCATCGTAGAATGCTTGCGCGCGTGCAAGATTGTTTGTTCCGATGGTGGCGTAGCCGATCATGCGTCTCTCCTTAAGCGTTTGCTTTTGCCAGTCTGACTCGACCGGATTCTAAATTAATTCTTCACGCCGCTGCAGCAAGTCGTGTCAACGCCGTATTGACGCCGGCCGCCATCTCCCTGAGGCATTCACGCTCCAAGTGCGCGCTCACACGGTCAAGATCGATTCCCACTGTCTCAAGATCACCGAGCTGGGCGAGTACCTCGAGCAGATTGCGCTCGATCGTCGGCGCCGCAGTACCGTGGTCGCGATAGGCTTCCGCGGCATCCAGCGACATCGAGCTAATCGTGTCGCGACCGATGAGAAGATTGACGTATTTCAGATCGCTGTCGCATGCCTGAAGGCTATCCGCGCTGGTCCACAGCAAGCGCTGCGGCTGCGCATGGCATGCTGCCAGGGGTTGCCAACGCAGTGAAGCTATCATGCTTTTGTAATCTTGGTATGCAAATTGCGCCACTGCAATCGCCCCGTGGCCGCGCAGATGATTTATGCGAGCGGCCCTCTCGGGCCGTTGGATTGCGTCGAGCTCGTGATCAACTGCGGCGTCAATGCGACGCACCGAAATGCTTGCTACGGACACAATGCGCTCGAGCGGCAATCGTTCGGCGGCCCGATCCTCCAATCCCAAAGCATACGCATGTGCCACCTGTCGGTGGCGGCGTATACTGAAAATAAAAGTCGCATTCACATTGATTCCCTCTGCCGTCAAGCGTCGAATTGCCACCAAGCCGGCATCGGTTGCCGGTACTTTTATCATGGCGTTGGGCCTGGCGATCAAGCTCCACAGCCGCCGCGCCTCCAAGTGCGTGGCGTCTGCATCGTAGACGAGAGTGGGTGGGAGATCGATGCTCACGTAACCGTCTCGATTGCCGGAATCTCTATAAACGGCGCGCAAGCGATCGGCGGCATGGCGCAAATCTTCAATGCTGAGATGCTGATAAATTTGTTGCGCCACGGCGCCAGCCGCACGTAACTTTGCGACAGTCTTGTAGTAGGTCGGATCCTCCGCGCCGTGCTGCACCGCACACACGCCGGTGCCACATTGGGAAGAAACCGACATCTATTTGTCGGTCCTGTCCGATAGCTGCACATGGGCAAGCTGCGAGGTGCCGGATATTACGGCTTCATTGAATCGTAGTGTGCAACGGTCGCAGGTCGCGTCAATAAGTAGCGGTCGTCCTCCGGATAATAGCGGGCGCGACTGATATTGCTGCCGGCAAATGCCTTGATGGATGCTTCATCCTGCCACCAACTCAACGTCAGGATTTCGGTACGCTCCGCATCGATGTCGCGGGTGGCGACGATCGCACCCAAGTTGCCGGGTGTTTGCTTATAGCTGACGATGCCGGTGGCCCTAACGTATGCCACGTACTCATCTTTCAGTGCCAGGCGGACTTCGGCGCGCCACTCTCTCATTATTGGCATGGTGTAGTCCTGCAAGTCAGATGCGAGCGTTACGCTGAAGCCGGATCACTTTAGGAATATTGTTTATGGCCATCCGACCATGCCGCTCCCGGTTTTTGTCGTAGTTTGCTTTGTGGTTTGGGCGGCGGTGTCGTTTTAATCTCGCGGGGAGATTTTCGCGTACCGGGTTTGAGCTTGAGAGTAGGACGAGAAGAGGCGAGGTTTGAAGGATTCGATTGGTGCATAGGTGGTTGAGGACTCCTTGGGGTTACAGCGATATGGTCGGTCGTGTCTGCATAGAGTTGAATGATCCGTTAGATATCCGTTAGATCTTAATCATTGATCGTCTCTTTTATACGTCTACCGTTTCATTTTGTCGATCAACTTTTGGTTACGGCAGTACTGGGGTCGGGAATTCAAACGGCCCATCCGACGAAGAACAGCAAATATACATAAGAAGGAGTAAGGTCAATCGGAATCAAGCTTTGCGATGAGGTGCCCGTGGAAGAGAAGCAATGTCGAGAGGAGTTCGATACGGCCCTTTCCAGGATCAGGCACGAAATCAAGGGTCGGCTTGTGCAGCATGGCTTTTTCGGAAGCGTCACATACAGAGACATCGAGGCAGCCGATCATATTCTTAGCGGATCAACGGTCGAAATCGCCGTGAAGGGCAAAACGGTGGAGAGGTCATTCACCCGGCTTGAGATCGAGAGCTGCCGTCTAAGAGTGGGCGGCGCAGTTTTGTCCGGCGTGATATCAATGGTCGATGAACTATCGGCTTAGCGACCAGGAGCCAGTCATGAAGTTAATCGTCTCTATATTTGTTGCTGCTTGGCTAATGTCGGGTTGCTTTAACAACCCTCCGCAGGAAGACAGCACTGGCGCGGGTCATCGGGATCCGCGCACAGGCCTGTGCAACGACGGCACTGCGCCGCCCTGTCCTCCCCCTCGGGGCTAAAAGCGAAACAACTGTCCACTCTACACGTCTATGGTGCGTGTGCTTTGCCCACCGAGATTGGCGCAGGCAGATTCAAGCGCCGTTTGAGCAATCGACCTGGTCCGGCTTCGGATTGATGGATTTCATCCGCAAGCGGCATACACTTTACAATGGCAGTCACGTTCGAGAGCCGGGCACGCAGACACTGCGGAACCGGCGCGGTTCGGCTGAAGGTGTAAACCCCTCCCTTTACTTATGGTGCGCGTCGTTCCACTTGTCGCCCTCGGCCAGTTCCTGCTGGACATGCCGCAAGGCGTCGATGGCCTTTTCTGCATGCCCGCCAAACTCGAGCCCCTTGTTGTTGGCCTGGGCTGCTTGAATGTGATGAATCGCATTTTCAGTCGCGCCAAAGGCATCGCGCAAATTGGGATGATGAATTATAACCATCTTCGAACATTGCCGATGGGGTCGAAAAACTGAATCGGTGACTCATGGGTTTGCTCTTTTAGACCGAGGCGACGCTAATAGGAGCGTTGCGCTGCACGGACAGCGCCGCCGCTTCGGCGAGGACGAGCGCGGCGACTCCGTCGCGATAGCCGGCCAAGGGCGTTTGGCCATCACGCAAAATATCCACAAAATGCCCCATTTCAAGGCGATACGCTTCCGCATAGCGCTCGAGGAAAAAATTCTGCAACGCATCGCTTGTAGAACCGCGCTCTGTGACGGTTGACACCGTACTCATCAGTACATTGTCGACCCGCACCGTGCCGGCAGAGCCGTATGCTTCGACGCGCTGATCGTAACCATATCCTGAACGGCGGGTGTTGCTGATGACGCACAGCCGGCCGGTTTCAGTCCGCAGTAAAGTTCGCGCGGTGTCGACATCACCGGCCGCTGCGATTGCAGGATCGACCAGACAGCTCGCGCTTGCGAAGACCTCGGTGGGTTCCTCGCCCAGCAACCACCGCGCCATATCGAAGTCATGAATTGCCATGTCTTTGAACAGGCCGCCGGACGCGCGGATATAGGAAACTGGCGGTGGGCCGGGGTCGTGACTCACAATGTTCAAGCTCTCGAGCGTGCCGATAGCCTGCGACTCAATCTTCGCCTTGAGTGCGGCAAAATGTGGATCGAAGCGCCGGTTGAAACCCACCAGCATCCTTGCGCCGGACAATTGCGCGGCGGCACCGCGCGCGCGCGCCAGGTCAAGGTCCAAGGGCTTCTCGCAAAAGATCGCTTTACCCGCCGCTGCTGCCAATAAGGCCTGATCCAAATGCGCATTCGTTGCGCTCGCGATAATGATGCCGGCAACGGAGCCGTCGCCCAAGGCGGCATCCATATCCACGACCTCGGCAGCGGTTTGCCGAGCGAGCGCATTGGCGGCCGCACGGTTTGGATCAACGACAAATTTAAGCGTCAGCTCAGGCTGCGCCGCGGCGTTGCGTGCATGAATTTGCCCGATCCGGCCCGCCCCGAATATCGCAACGTTGAACATTGTCGCTCCCCTAGATTGGATCGATCGGGCTCGATCGAACGATGATTCCAGGCGAGTATAATAAAACGCTCACTTCTCGTTGCGTGAGTTCCTTGCATTTTACCGACAAAACCATTGATCTGATTGCCATCGGCCGCTCGAGCGTGGACTTGTATGGCGAGCAGGTCGGGGGACGACTGGAAGATATGGGGTCATTTGCCAAGTACGTAGGCGGCAGTCCGACCAACACGGCGATTGCGGTGGCGAGACTCGGATTGAAAGCGGGATTGTTGACGAGAGTCGGCGCCGATCATATGGGGCGCTTCATTCGCGAAGAACTGGTGCGCGAGGGCGTGGATGTGCGCGGCGTGCATACCGACCCGGCGCGCTTGACGGCCCTGGTGGTACTCGGGATCCGTAATCGCGAGTCGTTTCCGCTGATTTTTTACCGTGAGAATTGCGCCGATATGGCGCTGTGCGAGCAGGATCTCGATGAGGCGTACCTCTCCTTGGCCCGTGCCGTTCTGATCAACGGCACGCATCTCTCCACGCCCGGCGTGTTCGCAGCGAGCTTGGGGGCCGTGCGGCGGGTGAAAGCAAAAGGCGGGCGTGTGGTATTCGACGTGGACTACCGGCCGGTCCTTTGGGGCCTGACGGCAAAAGATTTGGGCGAGAATCGCTTCGTCTCCAGCGCCGCCGTAACCGAACGCCTGCAGGCGGCGCTGCCCTGGTGCGATTTGATCGTCGGCACCGAAGAAGAGTTTTGTATTTTAGGGGGATCGGAACGGCTCGTCGGAGCGATCCAAAATATCAGAGCGAAAACGCGGGCAACCTTGGTCTGCAAACGCGGCGCGCGCGGTTGCGTCGCTTTTCCAAGTGCTATCCCCGATGATGTTGAATTGGGCTTGGTGGTGCCCGGGTTCAAGATTGACGTGCTCAATGTGCTCGGCGCCGGCGATGCATTCATGGGGGGGTTTCTGCGCGGGTGGCTGCACGATGAATCTCTCGAGGAAAGCTGTCGCATGGGAAATGCCTGCGGCGCGATCGTGGTATCGCGTCACGGCTGCGCGCCGGCGATGCCGACGTGGGCTGAGTTGCAATCAGTTCTGCGCACAGCAGGCGAGCGGCCAACAAAATCCTTCACCCGCCATCTGGATCATGTGCACTGGGCGTCGACGCGCGGACACGACTATCCTGAGTTAATGGTGCTGGCGATAGATCACCGCAGTCAGTTTGCAGACTCCGCGAATTTTGGCGCCGTCGATGATGAGCGGATTGCAACCTTCAAGACCTTGGGGTTGCGCGCGTTGCACGCGGCCGCAGGTTTTGAGCGGCGTTTTGGGGTCCTGCTTGATGGACGCTACGGATTCGAAGCCTTGAGCGAGGCGGCGGATTTGCCTTATTGGGTAGGCCGTCCCATCGAAATCCCGCAATCTCGTCCGCTCGAATTCGAAGGCTCCGCCGATGTCGCCATCGAATTGTCGAGCTGGCCGCTCAATCAGGTGGTCAAATGTCTCGTTAGCTATCATCCGGACGATCCCGCCGATCTTAAGGAGCGGCAGGATCGCCAGCTGCAGCGCTTATTCGATGCATGCCGCAACACGCGCCACGAATTGCTGCTTGAGGTCATTCTACCGCGAGAGATGCCGGCGGATTCCCAGACGATGTCGCGCGCGCTGTCGCAAATCTATGCTCTGGATGTGCGGCCGGATTGGTGGAAACTGCCGCCGAGCGGCAGCGCCGCCCATTGGCAAGCTATTCAAGATACGATTAGACAAGAGGATCCACTGTGTCGGGGTGTCCTGCTGCTGGGACTGTCGCAGCCTGAGGCTGAACTCATCGCATGCTTCGCCGCCGCTGCGCCATACGCAATCGTAAAAGGATTTGCCATTGGTAGAACTATCTTTCAGGGTGTGGCCCGTGCCTGGTTCGCAGGCGCAATTAGCGATGCTGCCGCCTGCAAGGCGATGGCCGCGAATTTCTCGCGGTTGGCGAACGCGTGGCAGGGCGCGCGCACGGCGGTGACGCCATGAGGGCGGTTCGATGTACCGCTGCGCAGGCGGCGGTTCGATATCTGGCCAATCAGTACGTCGATGCGGCGCCGGAAGAGGTGCGCTATTTTGCGGGCGTGTGGGCCATATTCGGCCATGGCAATGTTGCCGGCCTCGGAGAAGCGCTTCACGCTGCGCGGGAGCAACTTCCCACCTATCGGGCGCATAACGAGCAGGCCATGGCCCACGCCGCCATCGCCTTCGCAAAGCAGTTGCGGCGTCATCGCGCCATGATTTGCACCAGCTCGATCGGACCGGGCGCGACCAACATGGTGACCGCAGCGGCATTGGCGCACGCCAATCGATTGCCGGTGCTGTTTCTTCCGGGAGATGTCTTCGCCACCCGCGGTCCGGATCCGGCGCTGCAGCAGATTGAGAGCTTTGCCGACGGCACCGTCTCGGCCAACGACTGCTTCAGACCGGTGTCTCGCTACTTCGACCGCATCGCCCGCCCCGAACAATTGATCGAGGCGCTGCCGCATGCCATGAATACGCTGCTGGATCCGGTCTCCTGCGGTCCGGTGACCTTGGCTTTCTGTCAGGACGTGCAGTCGGAGGCCTATGACTACCCGGCGGCGTTTTTTCGCCGCCGCGTGTGGAGCATTCGCCGCCCGCCGGCCGATCGAGGCGAGATCGAGCAACTAGCGGTCTGGCTGAAATCAGCACGTGCCGCCTTGATCATCGCCGGCGGCGGTGTTCACTACAGCGGCGCGGAACAACTGCTGGCGGCGTTCGCGAGCAGCTTTGGCATTTCTGTGAGCGAAACGCAAGCGGGGAAGGGCGCGCTGCGCTGGGATCATCCCTTTAATCTCGGCGCCATTGGCGTTACGGGCAGTAGTTGCGCCAACGCCGCGGCAGCCAAAGCCGACTTGGTCGTCGGTATTGGGACGCGACTACAGGACTTTACGACGGGATCACGCGCACTGTTTACCGCACCGAATTGTCGGCTGGTGCAGGTCAATGTTTCGGCCTATGACGCCGGCAAGCACGCAGCGGCGACGGTGGTGGGCGATGCGCGCGAAGTGCTCACGGCACTCACGGACCGCTTGGCGGGATGGCGCCCGATTCGAGACGGGACCTTGAACGATGCGGAAGTTGCGCGCTGGAATCTCGCTTGGGAGGGTGTAACACGCGTGCCGAGCAAGGGCCTGCCTTCCGATGCACAAGTCATCGGCGCGGTGTGGCGAAGCTGCTCAGAAAACGCGGTGGTCGTCTCTGCGGCTGGCGGATTGCCGGGAGAGCTTCACAAGCTATGGCGATCAAGAGCGCCGGATGACTATCATGTCGAGTACGGCTACTCCTGCATGGGCTATGAGATTGCCGCGGGCCTGGGCGTCAAAATGGCGCAGCCGCATCGCGATGTTTACGTCCTGGTCGGCGATGGCAGCTATCTGATGCTCAACTCAGAACTGGCCACCTCGGTGGCGTTGGGGTACCACTTGGTGGTTTTGGTACTCAACAATCGGGGATTTGGCTGTATCAATCGCCTGCAAAAGGCGAGCGGCGGCGCGGCCTTCAACACGCTGTGGGAGGATTCGACCCACACCACTCTTCCAGACATTGATTTTGTCGCGCACGCTGCGAGCTTGGGCGCGATCGCCGAAAAGGCCGGCTCGATTGAAGCACTGGAACAGTCATTGCAACGCGCCCGCCAATCGGCGCGCACCCACGTGATCGTGATCGACACCGATCCTGCCATCTCCACAACGGCAGGGGGGGCCTGGTGGGATGTGGCCATCCCTGAGGTCTCGTCCCGCGCCGAAGTCCATGAAGCTCGAGCAGCGTCCTTGGCTCAGCGTAAGAACCGACGGTTGGGAGATTGACGCATGAGCATCCGCTTTGGCGTGAGCCCCATTGCGTGGATGAATGATGATCTGCCCGAGCTCGGCGGCAATACGCCCCTGGAATCCGTTCTCGACGAAGCCCGCGAGGTGGGATTTGCGGGCATCGAGCTCGGCGGAAAATTTCCCAAAGACCCCAAGGCGCTTGGAGCCTTGCTGAGTCGGCATCAACTGGCATTGGTCGGCGGCTGGTACAGCGCCAACCTCATCACCCATTCGGTCGCGGCGGAAATCCAGGCGTTGCAATCTCACTTGGGCCTGCTCAGGGTGATGGGCTGCAGCGTCTTTATTATTGCTGAGACCAGCAACGCAATTCATTGCGATCAAGCCAAGCCGATGTCAGCGACACCCAGGCTGGCCGATTCTGCCTGGGAGGAGTTCGGGGGAAAATTGACCGAGGTCGCTGACTACCTCGCACAAGCCGGGCTGCGCATGGCGTATCACCACCACCTCGGCACCGTGGTGGAATCGCAGCAGGATCTGGATCGTTTCGTGAATTCGACCGGCCGATCGGTCGGATTGACGGTTGATACCGGTCATGCGGCGCTCGGCGGGATCGACACCCTGGCGCTCATTCGCGATCATCCGCTTAGGGTCGCGCATGTGCATTGCAAGGACATCCGCTCGCGCGTCTTTAGCCGGGTCAAATCCGAGAGCAAGAGCTTTCTGAGCGGTGTGATCAGCGGAATGTTTACCGTTCCTGGCGACGGAGATCTTGAATTCGCAGGCGTGATGCAAGCGCTCGCAAAAATTGGCTATGCTGGATGGATTATCGTCGAAGCGGAACAGGATCCGGCCGTTGCGAACCCTAAGTCTTACGCGGCTCTTGGCCTGAAAACCTTACGCCGCGAGGCATCGGCAGCCGGATTGCAGGCAGTGGAGCATTCATGAGCAAGCTTCTGATTCAGTCCGGCAAGCCTGATGCGGCGGGCTGTGTGCTCAACATCACCCCGGAGAGTGCCGGTTGGCAGCACATCGGATTTCAGATCCATCGCCTCGCGCCTGAACAGTTCGTGCGGGGTGGTACGAAGGAGCGCGAGACCTGCCTGGTGGTGCTCGCGGGAACCGCCGACATCGTCGTCGATGACGAACACTTTGATGACATCGGACATCGCGGTTCAGTGTTCGACGATTTGCCGCCAGGGGCGGTGTATGCACCCGCCGGCCGGACCTACACGGTGACTGCGAGGAGCGAAGTGGAGTTGGCGGTATGCTCGGCGCCCGGCAAGTGGGGACGCTCACCGCGCGCCATTGCTGCCGCCGAAATGAGCAAAGAAATCCGTGGCAGCGGCACGAACACGCGCTACGTCCGAAATATTCTTCCGCAAACCAAGGAGGCCGACAGTTTGCTCGTCGTGGAAGTCATCACGCCGGGAGGACATTGGTCGAGTTATCCGCCGCACAAGCACGACACTGCGACCCTGGGAAAAGAAACCGTGCTGGAGGAGACGTACTATCATCGTCTGAGTCCGCCGCAAGGATTTGCCTTCCAGCGCGTGTACACCGATGAGCGTGATCTGGACGAAACGGTTTGCGTGCACGACGGCGATCTCGTCTTGGTGCCCCGCGGCTATCATCCCGTCGGTGCAGCTCATGGTTACGACCTGTACTACCTGAACGTCATGGCGGGTCCCGAGCGCAATTGGGTCTATCGCAACGATCCTGAGCATGCGTGGCTCGCCGGGCCGCCCGACTCAAAGGCGCCGCAATGATGCGAATGAGCTTCAAAAAACTGGGCTGGGCTGCGCTTGCATTCTTTGTGGCGGGCACGCTGCTCGGCAGCGCCGGGTGCTCGGGTAAATCGGGCGGAAATTCAATCCAGATTGCCGCCAGTCTGCACGACATGACCGAACCATTCTTCGTCGCAGTGAAACGCGAGCTGGACGCCGAGGCTGGACGGCTCGGCGTCAGCATTTCTGTGGAAGACGGCCAGTCGAACTCGGCCAAACAAACGGCAGACATCGAGGCCGCCATCACCGGAGGCGCGCAGGGCATCATCCTTGCGCCGAACGATGTGAACGCGCTGACTCCAGGCGTCGAAGAAGTGATCAAGGCCGGAATTCCAATTGTGACCTTGGATCGCCGAGTCGACCATACCAGCGTCAAAGTCCCGCATGTGGGCGCTGACAATGTTGCCGGTGGTCGCATCATGGCGCAGTGGGTGATCGATGCCTTTCCGGACGGCGCGCGAGTTCTGCTGATCACCGGACAGCTCGGGTCCAGTCCGTCCATTGACCGCACGCGCGGCATCAAGGAAACCCTGGCAGCCGCCGGGGCGAAATATCAAGTCGTCGCAGAGCAATCCGGCGACTGGAAGCGGGAGCACGGCCTCACCGTCACTCAGAACGTGTTGACCTCGCTTGGGGGCCAGTCGTTGCAGGCCGTTGTGTCGGAGAGCGACGAGATGGCCCTGGGAGCACTGGAAGCCTTGCGCTCGAGCGGCGTCTCCGGCGTCAAAGTGATCGGATTCGACGCGACGCCCGAGGCCTTGAAACTGGTGCGCAGCGGCGAAATGGCGGCCACGGTCGAGCAATCACCGATGAATCAGGCGCGAACCGCCCTTCGGCAACTGGTGGCGCAAATCCGCCAACATACTCCGATCGCGGGCGCGAGCATTGCGCCGGTGCTCATTACGCAATCCAACGTCAATCAGGCCGAGCGCATTGGCGAAGTCCGGTAGCGGCGTCAGTCCTGTGCCGAATCTTCTGGATGTGCGCGATGTTTGCAAACAATTTCCCGGCGTCAGGGCTTTGGATGAAGTCGAACTGCAGGTGCGCAAGGGGGAAGTACACGCGCTGCTGGGCGAAAACGGTGCGGGTAAATCAACGCTCCTGAAAATACTGTCGGGTGCTTTGCGCGCCGATCGGGGCGAAGCCATCCTGGATGGAACGATGCTCAAGCCGGGCGACACGCCGCGCGAACGGCAACGCTCAGGCCTCATTACGATTTATCAAGAATTCAATTTGCTGCCGTTCATGTCGATTGCCGAAAACCTTTACCTGGGCCGCGAGCCTCAGCGCCGCGGGTTCATCGACTGGGCCGCGATGCACGACAATTCGCGCGCGTTGCTCAAAAGCCTGGGGTTGAACGTTGATCCAAGGCGGGAAGTACGCCATCTGAGCGTCGCGCACCAACAAATGGTCGAGATTGGCCGTGCCGTCGCAAAAAAAGGCAAGCTCATCGTCATGGATGAGCCGACCGCGGCCTTGGGTCAGCGCGAAGTCGAAATCCTGCACGGCGTCATCGGAGAGCTAAAGGCGCATGGTGTGAGCTTTGTCTACGTGACGCACCGCTTGGATGAAGTAAAGCGGGTTTGCGACAGTTTCACGGTGTTGCGCGACGGCCGCTATGTTGCGCAAGGCGATGTGAAAAGCGTACAGACCCGCGACTTGGTGCGCCTCATGGTCGGCCGAGACCTGGAAGTCTCGAAGCGTGCGCGCACTGCATCCTTGGGCGAAACAGTGCTGGCGGTGAAAGGTATCGCGCGCGCGCGCGAATCCGGCGGTCGGCATGCCATTGCGCTGACGGATTTGTCGATCGAGGTAAAAAGCGGTGAGATCTTGGGATTTGCCGGCCTGGTGGGCGCCGGGCGCACCGAACTGGCGCGAATCATTTTTGGCGCTGATCATTGCGATCGGGGAGTGCTGTATCTCAATGGATCGGAATTGAGTCCGCTGCGATCGCCCAAGGAAGCCATTCGCGCCGGGATCGCACTGGTGCCTGAAGATCGGAAGCAGCAGGGATGTTTTCTTGAGCAGTCGATCACCCAGAACATGACGCTGCCGAGTCTGAAGCGAATCGCGCGCTGGCGCATTTTTGTCAACGAAGCGAAGGAACGCCAACTGGTCGAGAAATACCGGACGGCGCTGCGCATCAAGATGGCCAACTCAGGCGCGGCGGTCGGCACGTTGTCCGGCGGCAATCAACAGAAGGTATTGCTGGCGCGCTGCATGGCCCTGCAGCCTAAAGTATTGATCGTTGACGAGCCGACCCGGGGTATCGATATCGGTGCGAAGGCGGAGGTTCACCAACTGCTATGCGAAATGGCGCAAAGCGGCATTGCGTTGATCATCATCTCCTCTGAGATGCCCGAAGTTCTCGCGCTCAGTGATCGGATCGTCGTGTTCCGCGAGGGCCGCATTAGCGGTTTTCTCGACGGGCGCGACGCGACGGAGAACAGTCTGATGGAACTGATGGCCATTTCCACGGGCGCAGACCTTCAGCGAAGCGCCGCGCGATGAGCGAAAACACCCTGCCGGATCAAGGTCCTGCCACCCGCCGTTTCGATGCGGTGGCGTGGCTGCGGCGCTACGGAACGTCGTTGTTTCTGCTCGCACTGGTTGTGTTCTTCGGGCTCGAAAATTCGCGGTTTCTGTCGCTGCGCAATGTCACCAACATCCTTACCGAGGTTTCGATTTACGGCATCATTGCGGTCGGCATGACTTTCGTCATCTTGACGGCGGGGGTGGATCTTGCCGTCGGATCGCTGCTGGCATTCGCGGGCATGTCAGGCGCCCTTGTCATGCAAGCGGTGGGAGCGCAATCGTGGGCAGGCTGCCTCGTGGCGCTCGTCAGCGCAACAGCGGTCGGAACCCTGGTGGGATATTTGCAGGGGAAGGCGGTGACCTTCTTCAGTGTCCCACCGTTCATCGTAACCCTGGGCGGCATGACCGTCTGGCGCGGCGCCACGCTGATTCTCAATGACGGCTCGCCGATCTCAGGCTTCGATGCGAGCTATCGGTGGTGGGGAGACGGATCGGTCGCGGGCATACCAGTACCCATAGTGCTTTTTGGCTCGATCGCCGCGGCAGGCTTCGTCACGGAACGCTACACGCGTTACGGGCGCTATATTTATGCGGTCGGCGGCAATCCGGAGGCGGCGCGCCTCAACGGATTGGACGTGCCGGCCATCATCACCAGCGTGTATCTGATCGTGGGCGCGCTCTCGGGATTGGCCGGATTCCTATTGTCCGCAAGGCTCGGCGCGGCCGAGGCGGTCGGCGGCATCGGTTATGAGCTGCGCGTGATTGCCTCGGTGGTGATCGGCGGCACCAGCCTCGCCGGCGGCCGCGGCGGAGTGGGCGGCACCGTCATCGGGGCGCTCTTGATCGGCGTTCTTACCAACGGCTTGGTGATCATGCACGTATCGTCGTACTGGCAACAGGTGGTGATCGGCTTGATCATTGTCGCCGCCGTTGCCTTCGACACCTACGCCAAGTCGCATCGGTAGGAAAACCAATGCATTACGGGTGTTGGAACGATGTCCAGATAGGAACTTGCATTGAGTCCCGCCCCTATGTAGACCTACTACTATGGGTAAAGAAGATCGTGAAGTCAGAATGTCGCTGCAGACTCTGAAGGTGTTGGAGGCGTTTCTCGAGAATCCCATCGATCAGCTTTCCGGCGCCGAAGTACATCAGCGCTGCAAACTGGCCTCCGGAACCCTGTATCCCATTTTATTGCGGCTCGAGGCGGCCGGATGGTTCGTCAGCCGGTGGGAGTCTATCAATCCATCGACCTCTGGCCGGCCGCGGCGCCGCCTTTATCGGCTGACGGCAACCGGCCTCCGACGCGCCAGCGAAGTGTTCGCAAGCTTTAATCGCGGTGTTCTTGCATAAACTCCGGCTCAACTGAAGATTCATCAGATCAACAAGCTGCTGCCGACCAGTGATCCGACCATCGTTCAATCGACGGGAAGCTCGAGACTCGACGAAGGCGCGCTGACGCTGGCAATTGCCGGCTCCGGACGTTATCGCGCCACCACCGAAAGCGGCAAGCCCGTGAACTCGTGCTACGCCTTTCGCATTCGGTTCGACCTTAAGAACTGAGGCTTCTCGATAATCCCTGCCGCGCGCCAATCGATGCTGACAACCCGCCACGCAGTGGGTTGAGCATTGGCTAGTTGAGTTCCCGAACCCAGATGTTTCGAAAACTGATGGGCGCGGATGGATCACCGTGCGCTTGCAACTTGATCGCGGCGCGATCGTAGGGCCGATATTTAGGCTGTCCGATATAGAGCGTTTCGCCAGTAAGCTGAAAGTGATTTTGGACCAGCACGCAATTGTGAAATACCGTCACATAGGCGGGAGTCTTGAGTGTTCCGTCCGACTCAAAGACGGGCGCGGTCCACACCACATCATAAGTCTGCCACTCACCCGGGGGGCGCATGGCATTGACCAACGGCGGCGACTGCTTGTAGATGCTCGCCGCCTGACCATTGACGTAAGTTTTATTTTTGAATGAATCCAGAATCTGAACCTCGTACCCGCCGTCGCCGGACGCCGTGGATGCGAGAAACAGGCCGCTGTTGCCGCGTGCCTGCCCCTCGCCGGAAATTCCCTTTGGAACTTGCCACTCAAGGTGCAATTGATAATTTTTGAAGAGTTGCTTGGTCTCGATATTGCCAACCGACTTGACCACCGTCATCGCACCGTGAGCAACCTTCCAGGCCGCCGGCGAATGATCCTTGGTGTTTACCCATTGATCCAGGTTTCGGCCGTCGAACAATACGATGGCATCAGAGGGCGGCGCTCCGGGGTGCGCGCCCGGCGTGACGACCGGCGGAACCGGCTCCCATTGTTCGGTGGCTTTCGGATCCCGCTGCGGCGTTTGCGCATCGGCGGTGTGAAAGCAAAACGGCACGAGAGCGAGGCCCGCCAACGCTCCATACCTTCTGATCCTTATATATCCAGTTTTCATTTCGGTAGCCTCACTTGAATTCGAATGGAACGATTGCCGTTTGGGTGCCGTGCGCATTCATACGGTGCAAATTCGCAGCGCTTCAGCCAGCGACAAAAGCGGATCGCTGCGGGTGGGTACGAATTCGTGCGCAACAAAGCCCTTAAATTCAAGATCCGCGATCGCAGCGGCGATGGCGTGGTAATTCAATTCCTGACTGTCATTGATTTCGTGCCGACCGGGAACGCCGCCGGTGTGAAAATGCCCGATCCAGTTGATGTTGTCGCGGATCGTGCGAATGACATCGCCCTCCATAATCTGCATATGATAGATGTCATAGAGCAGTTTCACGCGCGGTGAATTGACCGCGCGCATGACTGCAACGCCGAACGCGGTGTGGTCGCCCTGATATCCTTGATGATCCACTTTGCTGTTGAGCAGTTCCACGCAAACAGTGACGCCGTGTTTTTCGGCGAGGGGCGCAAGCTTGGCGAGTCCGGACGCGCAGTTGGCGATTGCGGCAGGCTCATCGATACCCGGAACGCGATTGCCGAACATGGCGATGAGATTGGCCACGCGCGCCTGCGCCGCCCGCGGCAGCGCCATTTCCAGCTCTCCCTGAAGCTGCGCATGATTGGCAGGATCGTTGAAACCTGTTGCGATGAACTTGTCGCGTCGACTGGCATATCCCATGGACACGGTGAGGCCGGCGTCGGCCGCGACGTCCCATTCGTCCGGGAACAGCAAGTCGATCGCTGCAAATCCCATCTGCCGGGTTCGGCGGCAGAAGTCCGGCAGCGACATCCGCGCGTAGGGCCAACGGCACACCGATTGCTTGAGCCTTCCGGCGCCCGCCGAATTGCCGCTAGACTCCGTCAGCGGCGCGCTGATTGCACCAATCGGGTCGGCGAGACCGCCGGCCGCGAGCATTCCTATGCCGGCGGAGCGTGCGAGAAACTTTCTGCGCGAGAATAAACTCATGTCTCGATATCGGGCTTGCTGAATAGCGTTAGAATAAGCCGAAAATTCACGTAAGGTACAAAGATGTCGGTGCATTACGACGCGATTGTAATCGGCTCCGGTATTTCCGGGGGCTGGGCGGCCAAGGAGCTCACCGAGAAGGGGCTGCGGGTCTTGCTGCTGGAACGCGGCCGCAATGTCGAGCACGTCAAGGACTACGTCAACGCCACCAAGGGGCCTTGGGAATATTTGCATCGCGGCGGCCGAACCTACGCGATGGAACAAGCCTACCCCGTGCTCAAGCGGGACTATCCTCTCAATGAGAAAAACCTTGCCTTCTGGGTGAACGAAAAAGACTCGCCCTACACGGAAGTCAAACGCTTCGACTGGTATCGGGGCTATCAAGTAGGCGGCCGCTCGCTGACTTGGGGGCGCCAGAGCTATCGCTGGAGCGATTACGATTTTGAAGCCAACGCGAAAGACGGCGTCGCGATTGACTGGCCCATTCGCTACAGCGAACTTGCGCCGTGGTATGACCACGTGGAGCAGCACGCCGGGATCTCCGGCTCGCGCGACGGGTTGCCGCAGCTTCCCGACGGACAATTCTTACCTCCCATGCCGCTCAACTGCGGCGAGGAGCTCGTTGCCGGGCGGCTGAAAAGCGCATTCGACGGTAAACGCCACATGATCATCGGACGCGTCGCGAATGCCACCAAACCTCTGGAAGGGCGCGCGCCTTGCCAATATCGGAATGCCTGCTGGCTGGGCTGCCCTTACGGCGCCTATTTCAGCACGCAGTCCTCGACCCTGCCGGCGGCGGTGAAGACCGGGAAGCTCACCTTGAAGCCCTGGTCAATTGTCACGGAAGTGCTCTACGACAAGGATCGTAAGCGCGCCAGCGGCGTGCGCGTGCTCGACGCCGTCTCAGAGAAGTGGACTGACTATACGGCGAAGGTGATTTTCGTCTGTGCCTCCACGCTCAATTCGGCCTGGCTGCTGATGCGATCCGCGACCGATGTCTGGCCCGAGGGCTTAGGCAGCAGTTCAGGCGAGTTGGGTCATAACTTGATGGATCATCATTTTCGTTGCGGCGCGGAAGGAAATCTGCCTGGGTTGGATAACAAGTACTACTACGGCCGGCGTCCTAATGGCATCTACATCCCTCGTTATCGCAACTTATTCGGCGACAAACGCGGCTATTTGCGCGGTTTCGGCTACCAGGGAGCGGCCAGCAGAGAGGGATGGACGCGGGCCGTCAAGGAATTGGGGCTAGGCGCGGAATTCAAGGATGAGATGACTCTGCCGGGCCCCTGGAAGTTTGGCGCCACTGCCTTCGGCGAGATGCTGCCAAATCACGCCAACAGCATCAGCATGGACAGCGTGAAGAAGGACAAGTGGGGGCTGCCGGTTCTCAAGATTGATTGCGCCACGGGCGAGAACGAACGGCTAATGCGCAAGGACATGATCGCAGACATGGCGGAAATGCTCGAACACGCCGGGGCGAAAATGGTCACGACATTCGACGCGGGGTCGTTTCCGGGTATGGCGATTCACGAGATGGGTACGGCGCGCATGGGCCGTGATCCGAAAACCTCGGTGCTCAATTCGCACAATCAGGTTTGGGATGCGCCCAACGTCTTCGTCACCGACGGCTCCTGCATGGTCTCCAGCGCCTGTCAGAATCCCTCGCTTACCTACATGGCGCTCACTGCTCGCGCGGTGGACTTTGCGGTGAACGAGCTTAACCGCCGCAACCTTTGAGCTGACATGAACGAATCATCCGACACAGAGGATTTGCAGCTCATCAACCGGCGCGAGGCGATTCGTCGCGTCAGTGCATTGCTGGGCGGGGTTGCATTCGTCGGCGGCAGCAGTCTGCTTACCGCGGTGGAGAAGGCACATTCCGCTGTCGAGCGGATCTTGGGAAAGTTCAGCGCTCAAGATGTTGCCTACTTGGACGAGATTGCAGAAACGATTCTTCCCGCCACCAAAACGCCCGGCGCAAGGGCGGTAAAAACCGGCGCGTTCATGGCGCTCATGGTCACCGATTGCTACAGTCCCGCGGAACAGAAGGTTTTTTTGGACGGCATGCGCAAAGTGGACCAGGCGATGAGAAAGGCCAATGGCGTCTCATTCATGGCCGCGGCCCCGGAGCAGCGGCTTGTGCTGCTCACGACGCTCGACCACGCACAGAAGCGCGTGATGGACGATCGCGAAGCGGCGGACCGCAAGCGCAAGGGGCTCTCGCCGGTGGTGCGCGGGGATGCGACCGAAGCCAAGGCGGAGAGCCTGCCCGGAAACCCGGTCGTCGCGGCAGAGTCCGCCAGACGGGAACCCGCTCATTATTTCCGCATGATGAAGGAACTCGCGCTTCTGGGCTTCTTCACGTCGAAGATTGGCTGCAGCCAGGCGTTGCGCTACGTCGAAGCGCCGGGCCGTTTCGATCCCTGTCTTCCGTACACGCCAGGCGAACCCGCCTGGGCGTCGCACGCTTGATCATTTCCAGAGGCAAGACAATTCGATGCCGTTGCCGATCGGCAGCAGTACGCTTTGCAATTTTCCCTTACGGGTGACGGCGGCTCGGTAGGCTTCGGCGTCGGCGCGCACCATTTCGGGAAACAGCATGTTGTCTGCCACAATCACGGCATGCTGTGCGAGCTTGCCGTAGAACAGGTCAAGACAAGGCACGTATAAGTTCTTCCACAAATCGACCAGTACGAAGTCGAACGGTCCGTCGAGGGTCTTCAACATTTCCGTTGCATCGCCCAGCATCCACTCGACCTGCGGCAGGAGGCCGGCCTCCTCGAGCTGCTTGCGAGCATAATGCTGTTTGTTGGCGGCAAGATCCATGGTGTAAACCCGGCCGCCGGTGTGGCGGGCCGCATCGGCGAGAAACGCGGTGGAATATCCGTAGGATGTTCCCAATTCCAGTATGCGCTTGGCGCCCCGCCCGATAATGAGCGCGTGCAGCAGCCGGCCGACCTCGGGGCCCACAGCCAGAAGGAATTCATCTCGCCGTCTGGAAAAGCTCGCGGGATCGCTTTTCATCAGACCGTCTTCTTCCGCCATGCGCGCGTGGTAGTGGGTCAGCAGCGCCTGAAATTTGGTATCCATCAACCTAGCCGTGTCGGTAGCTTGAGATTTGATTTGAACACGCGCAGGAAGTTGCCGCCCATAATCTTTGCCGCCTCATCGTCATGCATTCCGCGCGCGAGCAGCGCCGCAGGTATCAGGCTCCAATCCCGGTAGCTGCTCAACACGGGCTTGAAGTTGGCGTCCATGTCGGTGCCGATTGCCGCGTGATCAATGCCTACGGTATCGACCAGGCGTTGGATCGAGTCAATATAGTCCGAAAAGCTGCTCTGGCCAATGCCTGACGGCCACGAGCCGATGATGCCGCCCGCAGAGGCCACGAGCTTGGCGTGCTCGATGCTGATCAGACGCGGGTGATTCACGCCTGGCGTTGCGATGTTCGTGTGCGAGATCATGATCGGTTTGCTCGAGGCGCCCAGAACATCCTTGGTCACCGCAACGGTTGCATGTGCGAGGTCGACGATAATTCCGGTCCGGTTCATCTCGGCGACAATGGATTTGCCGAGCGCCGTCAATCCGTTGTGCACCGGCGCTTCAGTTTGTATGTCGCCGATCTGATTGATGTGGTAATGCACCAATGTCACCGCGCGCACGCCGTCGTGAAAGGCTCCGTGCACCCGGTCGAGACGGTCTTCGATGAAGTCTCCGCCCTCCACGGCGAAAACCGCGCCCGTCTTGTGTTCTCGGTGTGCGGCGTCGATGTCCGCGGGAGTTAATCCCGGGATCAGCGCGTGATTATTCGATCGCAGCTTCTTCAGTTCTGCGAGCTGCCGCCGGTAGTCGGCGTACGCCTCTCCCGGTGTCCAATCCCGGGCCGCGCGCAGGCCTTGAGTCGGTGTCATTTCGATCAATCGCATATCGGCCACGGCGCAAAACAGGGTGGCGCTGACATTTCCCGCGGACAGGTCCGCGATGGCCTGATCTTCGAAGGCTTCACCGAACGCGCGCGTCGTCGGTGTTTGCTCGGTAAGGCGCTTGAGAAAGAACCTGCCGGGATGACTATGCGTGTCGACGCTCGCATGACGCTTCAGGAACGCCACGCCGGCTGCACGCTGCTCCGCGCTCAATTGCATGCCAAGCTCGGTGAGCGGCGCGGCATCTCCCACCGGTGCCTTAATGTCTTTCGCCCAGCCGGCGCGACTGAACGCGGCGGCGCCGGTGCAGGCCAGCAATCCGCCGAGAGTTTCTCGGCGTGTGAGTTGTCGTGACAAGGCTTTCTCCTGCTGGGTGCATTCTTTAGGCGGAGAACTGGGTTTGACCGCCGACGACCGTGCGCACGATCTTGATGTCCTTGATCTTGGCGGGATCCGCCGTATGGGGATCCTCGGCCAGCATGACGAAATCAGCAAGCTTGCCGCGCGTGATCGATCCCTTGATCGCTTCCTCGCGCGTGGCGTAGGCGCCATTCAGGGTGTTGACTCGTAGTGCCTCATCCACCGTGATGCGCTGATTGGCGCCCCATACTTCGCCGTTCCACCCCGTGCGCGTCACCATGCCCTGGATCCCCATCAAAGGCGAGAAGGGGCCTGGATCGAAATCGGAACCCGCGGCCGCCGGCACTCCGGCATCGAGAAGCGTTCGATAGGCCATGCATCGCTTCATCAGTTCTTCTCCATAGAAGTGAAATTTATCCGGGTTGTAGTAGGCGTATGACGTGAAGAGCGCCGGTACGGCGCCGATGGCCTTGATCCGGCGCACAAGGTCGTCGGTGATGAGCGTGCAATGCGTGATTTTCGGGCGTGCATCGGCAACCGGGATTAGCTGCAGGGCGCGTTCGTAGGCGCTGAGGACATGATCGATCGCAACATCGCCATTGGCGTGACAATTCATTTGAAATCCAGCGCGATGCACCCGCTCGCACCATGCGTTCAAAACTTCTTGAGTTTCGGTCACATTGCCGCGGTAGCCATTGCTGCCCGGATACGGGACGCTGATGGCCATGGTGCGTTCGGAGAACGATCCGTCCGCCGTATGCTCACAGGTCGCACCGAGGCGAATCCATTCATCGCCGAAGCCGGTCGACATGCCGCCGCTCAACAACGCCGCGAGCTCAGGTCCCTCCGCCTCATAGCTGACCCGATGCAGCAGCGCACCCCGGGCGCGCACCTCCTGCAACGCCTGCAGATTACCCGCCTCGTGACAGACGCTGGTGAGTCCATAGCGCACGAACTGCTTGGAAATAAAGGCGAGACCGTCTCGATCGCGGCGCATGCCTTCCTCGCCGAAATAGGCCATGTGCTTGCCCACGGCGTCGAACACATCCCGCGCCCGGTCGGTGACGCGGCCGCTGAGTTCGCCGTTCGCGTCCCGATCGAAAGTGCCGCCCGCGGGATTGGGCGTATCTTTCTTGATGCCGGCCATGTGCAGTGCCTTGCTGTTATAGAACGCGGTGTGTCCGCCGCGATGCTGCACCATCACCGGCAGCTGCGTGGACACCTGATCCAGGTCTTGCCGGGTGAGCGCGCGCTGATCCTTGACCTTGGTGTCGTCGAAGAAATAGCCTTCGACCCAGGTATCGGCAGGGGTCTGCTGTGCTTTGGCGCGCAGCTTGTCGATGATGCTGGCGATGGTGACGAATTCGACCTCATAGGGATTTCCGACCAGCACTTCATACAGCAGCTCGTTGCCGGGCGCGTGATTGTGGCTGTCGATGAACCCGGGCACGATGGTCATCTGCTGCGCATCGATCGTCCGGGCTTTGCCCGCGAGGTTCTTCATGTCGCGCGTCGAACCGAGCGCGACAAAGCGTGCGTCCTTGACGGCAAAGGCCTCCGCCTGCGGCAGCTGCGGATCCATCGTGTAAATTCTCGCATTTAGCACCACGAAATCCGGGGCTGCCCAATTCGCCAACGCGCCACCGGCGGCGCGCACTGCGCGAGAGCCCAGTAATGTCAGGCCCGCGCCTGCCATGCCGACGACCTGCCTGCGGTTGAGAGTTCTGATGCTCATGGCGCCACCTCGGTTGGGATCGTTAATCCGCATATTGCATTAGTTTCGATTGACCGTCATTGTCTGGCCCCATGAGATCTTGTCATTGGCTATTGTCGATAGGCGCCGCGCTGTTCGCACCAGCGACGGTTGGTGCCGAGACGTCGGCCGTTTTTTCTGAGGCCGATCATCTGCGCGGCGGCTATGGCCCGTATCGCGCCAATAACGACTTGCTGTATTACCACCTGGACGTGCGGGTTGATCCTGAGCAGCAAACTCTGAGCGGCGAGAATTCCATCCGCTTCAAAATGCTGAAGAACGGCAGCCGCGTTCAGCTCGATCTCGTGCCCGTGTTCAAAATCGAAAAGATTCTTATGGATCAGCCCAGAGGAGCGCCGCTGCCGCTGCGCTTCGAGCGCGCGGCCGGCCGCACCGTTTACGTCGATTTCCCGACAACGCTGCTCAAGGGCAGGATTTACACCATCGAGTTCTATTACGCCGGCCGCCCGGTCGAAATGGGAC
Organism: Steroidobacteraceae bacterium; assembly: GCA_039924385.1. Classification (GTDB taxonomy): domain Bacteria; phylum Pseudomonadota; class Gammaproteobacteria; order Steroidobacterales; family Steroidobacteraceae; genus Bog-1198. The sequence continues at coordinate 61,461 of JBDTAV010000093.1, read as the reverse complement.
GCTTCGGCGGTTTCGTGTTCCGCAAGGACCCGATGGGCCGGCCCCTGGTGAACACCGCCTGTGAGGAAGAGGGTGCCAGTGTTTGGTGGCCCAACAAGGACCAATGGCGCGATGAAGTGGAGAGCATGGATATCAGTGTCGAAGCGCCCAGTGACTTGGTCGAGGTGTCGGGCGGCCGTTTTCAAGGCAAGCAAGATCTGCCCGACGGCTACACGCGCTGGAATTGGCATGTGAGCTATCCGATCAACAACTATGACGTGTCATTGAACGTCGGCAAATACGTGCATTTTTCCGATCGCTACCGCGATCTGACGCTCGACTATTACGTCTTTCCCGAGGATCTGGACAAGGCGAAACGTCAATTCGTGCAAGTGAAGGACATGCTCAACGCATTCACGCACGATTTCGGCGATTATCCCTTCCCCAAGGACGGCTACAAGCTGGTTCAAGCATTGTATTCGGGGGTTGAGAATCAGACCGCCATCACCTACGGCAATCATTTCGAGAACGGCTATGTGGGTCACCCGGCTCAAGGCATCGCCACCCGCTTCGATTTCATCATCGTGCACGAAAGCGCGCATGAGTGGTTTGGCAATAGCATCACGGCCAAGGACCGCTCGGACATGTGGATCCATGAGGGCTGGGCGAACTACAGCGAGGTGCTGTTCGTCGAATACATGTGGGGAAAGAAAGACGCGCTCATCTATATCAACACCGGCAAAGACAAGGTCAAAAACGAATACCCGGTGATCTCCGAGGAGCGCGTGTTCAGCACGCCGCCGGCGGATCAATACAAGAAGGGCGCGCTGTTTCTAAATACACTGCGCAGCGTCATCGACGACGACGACAAGTGGTATTCGCTGTTGCGGAATTATTATCAGCACTTCAAGTACCAGACCATCATGACCAACGACATGGTTGCTTACTTCAATCAGCGCACGGGCCTGCAATTGCGCCCGATTTTTGACCAGTACTTGCGGCACGCCGCCATTCCCATCCTTGAACTGCGCTTCGATGAAGAGGCGCACACGGTTTCATATCGCTGGCTGGCTCAAGAAAAGCATTTTGTCATGCCGGTGCGCGTGGGGCTTAAAACCGACTGGCGAATCATCACGCCCACGACTGACTGGCAGCGGATGCGCACGAACATTGCCAAGGACGATTTCGAGGTGGCCACCGATCTTTACTACATCAATGTGAGCAGGCAATAGGACGAATCATGGGAATCTCAGACACACGAACTGCGGTAGCCGTCACGGCCATGCTGCTCAGCGGTTTGCCGGCGCACGGCGCTGCGGCCGCGACACAATCAACCGATCCGTCGGGATATGCCGCCTTGGTAACGCTCTTCGAGCAATGGCGGGAATTCGAGCATCCTCTCATGCAGGGCGATGTGCCCGACTACGGCCCCACTGCCATGGCGGCCAAGGCTTCGGGCTTACCCGGCTGGCAGAAGAAGCTTGCCGCGATCGATACGCAAGGCTGGCCGATTGCGCAGCTCAATGACTACAAGCTGGTCCGGGCAGAAATGAACGGCCTCGACTTCAACTTGAGGGTCTTGAGGCCTTGGGCGCGCGATCCGGCCTTTTACGTCAGCGTGTGGTCGGCACGCACAGACGTTCCCTTGCGCGAGGGCCCCAACGTCTATCCGCAGATTGAACTCTACACCTACCGCTTTCCGCTCTCGAGCGCCGCCCAACACGAACTCATCGCCAGGATCGGCGCCATTCCGACGCTGCTCAATCAAGCCCGGGAGAATCTCAAGAGCAGCGATGCAAGGGACTTGTGGGTGTACGGGACGCAGGAGCTGCGCGGTCAATCGCGCACACTCGGCGCGCTGGCGGCAGGGACGCTGACGGTGAGCACTCTGGAGGGTAGCCAGCTTGCCGATATTGGCGCGGCCGCGCCGCAGCTCAAGGCTGCGATCACCCGCGCGCAGAAGGCCACCAACGATTTCATCGCGTGGCTGGAGCACGAGGCGCCGCGGAAGCGAGGACCGTCCGGTGTCGGCAAGGCTGACTACACCTGGTACCAACAGAATGTGCACTTCGTGCCGTTTACCTGGGATGAAGAAGTGGTGCTGCTGCGGCGCGAATTGGAACGCGCGCAAGCCTCGCTGAAGCTCGAGGAGCACAACAATCGGAACCTGCCGCAGCTTGAGCCGGCGCATGACGCGGCTGCTTTTGATCAATTAAAGATCGCGCGGCTGGACAAGTTCGTAAAATTTCTTATCACACAGGACATCATTCCCGACAAGCCCTATCTTAAGGCCGCGCTGATTCCGCAGATGGGTCAGTTCGTGCCCGAAGAGCAGCGCGTCTTCTTCACGCGAGTGACGCACCGCGAACCCATGCTGCTGTTCTCGCATGACTATCACTGGCTCGATCTGTCCCGGATGCGCGATGAGCCGCACGCCAGTCCAATTCGGCGCCGCGCATCGCTATCGAACATCTGGGACAATCGCGCCGAAGGCTTTGCCACGGCATTCGAGGAAATACTCATGCACGCAGGCCTCTACGATGACAATCCGCGCGCCAAGGAACTGGTGTGGATCATGCTCGCCAACCGTGCGGCGCGCGGCTTGGCCTCGCTGTATGTTCAGGCCGATGAATTCGATCTGGAAAAGGCTGGGAAATTTCACGCTGCATGGACCCCGCGCGGCTGGGCCAACCCCAAAGATTCGCTCACCGGTTTCGAGCAACTCCTCTATCTGCGGCAGCCGGGTTACGGCACCAGTTACATCACCGGCAAATTACTGGTCGATCGACTGATGGCCGAATACGCCCATCAGCAGGAATTGGCGGGCAAGGCGTTTAAGTTGCGGGAATTTATGGATCGCTTCAACGGGCTGGGTATGATCCCGCCGGTGTTGATGGAAGACGAAATAATTGTCGGCAGCGCGCGCCTTCCGCAATGAAGCCGCCATGAGCGAGCCCTCGCAGGCAAATTTCGAGCTGTCGATCGTGCTGCCGCTCGGCGTCGTTGCGAATCAGTTGATGAAAATAGAAGCGGATTTGCGCTTCCTCAATGCCAGGACATCGGCTTATGTGCGCGGACGTTCAGGCGGCGAATTGGCGGCCCAAGTCGCGGCCCGGCTGGAAAAAATCAACGAGGCGCTCGAGGTCATCCGCGATCTCGTATCGGCCCCTACTGGAGTGAAGCCGACGCGCCGACCTTTGTAGATCGCGTGCGGGCGCTGGTAGATGGCGCCAAGACCAGGCAGATCCCAATCGCGCAGATTTTTCATGTTGAAGAATCGGGGGCATTTTTGCTGGAGTCGGGATACGTCAAGACGATGGCGTCATTGTCCATTGCACCGGACGTCACTTTTTACAAGCATCGTCACAGCGCGCTCATCGGCAGCGGACTATCGGTCTGGCTGACCGAGAGGGGCGTTCGGCACTTGATCGTAACGGGGATTCGCACCGAGCAATGCTGCGAGACCACCACCCGGCCGTCGGCATTCCTCTCGCGGACATCGCGCCCCTGCCGCCTGCGCTGCCGCCGGGCGCATCAGCTGCTCACCAGCAGCCGCTTGGACATGGAACGCGTCGCGGAACGCACCGGCTTCGCCTCATCGCGGCAGCTACGCCGCGCTTGGCGCCGATCCTATGACACGCCGCCGCTCGCACTGCGCAGCACTAGTGCTCGAGGCTCCTGCTAGCGGGTTGCAGCGCGCAGCGCCGTCAGGTACTTCATTCTGACGGCATTGATTTCTTCCGACCAAGCCGCCGGCCAGGCGGAGTTGATGACCACAACCAAGTGGTCTTGCGGAAACACGGACAAAGTCTGCCCGAAGATTCCCTCGGCCTCGAAGCCGCCGGGAATGATCCACCAGAAATAGCCATAGGGAGGATTCGTGACATGCTCTGCCGTTGCGTCCTCGATCCAGCCGGCAGGTACCACGTCGTGTCCCGCCGCTTTGCCGTGATCCAGCATGAATTGCCCGACGCGGCCGTAGTCTCGCAAGGTCATGCTGACGCAGCAGCCGCCGCGTTCGTGGCCGGCAACATCTTCCACCCAGATGCCATCCTGTTCCATGCCGTACGGTTGCCAGATTTTCTCGGATAGATACTGCGCCAGCGGTTCGCCGACGGCGTTGGAGAGCAGGATTCCGGCCAGGTCGGTCTCGCCGGTCTTATAGACGAACTTGCTCCCGGGTGCTGCCTCGCGCGGCAGCCGGCGCATGTAGCTGACGACCGGATTCACGCCGGGTTCAAGGATGCTCAAGCCCACCTTGGCCACGTCCGAATTCGGATCGGTGTAGCTCTCGTTCCATTTCACGCCTGAGGTCATGGTGATCAGTTGACGCACCGTGACCCCCTCGTAGGCGCTGTCCTTCAGTTCGGGAATGTACAGCGTGACCGCGTCATCGAGGCTTTTGATCTTGCCGTCCTTGAGCGCCGCGCCAATCAGCGTGGAGGTGAGAGACTTTGCGACTGAAAACGAGGTCCATCGATCCTGCGGGCTGCGGCCCAGTCCGTATCGCTCCAAGACGATCTTGCCATTCTTGATGACGAGGACGCCGGAGGCGCGAAATTCGCGCATGTAGCGTTCCGTGTTGTAGGTCTTGTCGCCGGCATTGAACGTCGGGTCGATCTGCGCCCCGAGCGGCAGCGGATGCACGGTTTTGCCGCGCTTGAAGACCCGCACGGGCGCGAGCTTTTCCATGTTCCGATAGCCCCAAGCTTGCTGCTCAGGCGTCCATGTAAGGATTGCTGCCCCGCCGGGCGGCAGAGGCGGATCCGCAGGCGCCGCAGTCAGGCCGCCGGCGCCGAACAGCCATACAAAACCAATCGCTGCGCCAAGAAGTTTTTTTGTCATTTCCTAAAGCTCGAGTGAAGGACGGCGGTTCGCGCCACCTTAGCGCATCAAGGGGTCATTAGAAAATCGGATGAGGCGGCGGGGATCCATCAGGGCGCGGCTCATCGTTGTTGCCAATGTGCCCAAATCCGCTTTTGTTTTTATGCTCGGACTCCTCCGCCGGCTTGCGAGAGGAAGGCCTGGGCACATCATTTGACGGTTGATCAGGATCGCCGCCCGGGGTGGGCGGTTGGTCTGCAGCAGACTTCGGATGGTAGGTTGTCATGGTTTTGAGGTTAGCTTGCGCAAGTGCCGCGTGTCTGCTGGTGAATTTCCCCAGTTTGGGCCAGCGCGTTCCTACGATGGCGCGCGTGATTGCGGCCGTTGTTTTTTCGCTCAGGCGAAACTTGATATACCCGTGTCGGGGGGCGGGTTTGACTGCGTGCGACGAACCCGATTCAGCGGCGAGCGCAGGCGGACAACTGATATACCAAGACCCGGCATGGGCGCTTCAGGAGCATTCGCGCGCGGGCGCCATGCTTCGATGGAAATCGCGGCGCATTTTTCGCATGTCCAGCACGATCAAGTTCTCTTTTATAAACAGTGAGTTGAGAGATATTTTTTCGGCTTGATGAACGAACGTCTCGATATGGGGGATGAGAGGCGCCGAAACGATTCAAAGTGAGGCAGATCGAGCGCGACGGCCATGATCGACTTAAGTCCCGCCATCCGTTGCGCGTGTGTCAAGCAATTAACTCTTCTGGACTCCGCCAGATGGCTTCCCATCCACGGGGTGGCGTGTTGTAATCATCGTACAAATAGTTTCGGCCGCGTCGGGATGAATGACGCGGCACGGAGCTCGTAGCGCTTGATTGTTTCTTTACCTAAGGGAGAGAAGAATGGGGAATACTAAACTGCAGTACGCGGTGCGTGCTGTGTTGGCCGCAGCAGCCGCATCAGCGGCCGGCGCACCGGCCTATGCGCAAACTGCTCCGGCCGCCGCCAATGACACCGCCTTGCAAGAAGTGGTCGTCACCGGATCGCGCCTCGCGATTTCACCGAACGATGTCTCGATCAGCCCGGTCACCAGCCTCGACTCGCTCGATATCCAGAAGTCGGGCTTGGTGCGCACCGAAGATTTATTGAACAACCTGCCGCAGGTCGTCGCTGAACAGAGCGGCGGAACCTCCATCAGTTCCAACGGCACCGCCACGGTGAGCTTGCGCGGGCTGGGCTCGCAGCGAACCTTGGTGCTCGTCAACGGCACGCGTTTGGCGCCAGGCGCGGGCTTGAGCGCGGCCGGCAACAACACGTCCAGCAGCCCGGACATCAACCAGATCCCCGCCGAACTGATCGAGCGGGTCGATGTGCTGACCGGCGGTGCATCCGCCGTGTACGGCGCCGACGCCGTCGCGGGCGTGGTCAATTTCGTGTTGAACACCCACTTTGAGGGCGTCCGAGTTGACGCGAATTATGGCTTTGGCCGCTTTACCAACAACAATGCGGCTGATCTTGCTGCTCTCGCCGCAGCTCACGATCCGACACCGCAAAGCACGGTGGATGCCGGCTTCAACAAGGATGTGTCTTTCATCGCGGGTTCGAACTTTGCCGACGGCAAAGGCAATGCGACCGTGTATGCCACTTACCTGAAGACCTCCCCGGCGGTCGGCTATCAGTACGACTACGCGGGTTGCAGCCTGAACACGCCGAGCACGCTGCCCGGCCCCGGAGGCTTGCATTGCGGCGGTTCGGGAACGCCGGCAACGGGACGATTTGCGGTTTTCGGCCAAACCACTCCCACGAGCCCGCTGGTATCCCAAACCCCCGCATCTGCCTACGCCATCGATCCGACCACCGGCGCTTTCAGGCCCTACGTCAGCGCAACCGATAGCTACAACTACGGTGGCTTAAGCTTCCTGCAACGCGCCGCGGAACGCTACACCGCCGGTTCGTTCTTGAACTACGACATCAACGACAACACCAACGTGTATTCGGATTTCATGTACGCACGCAACAGCTCTGAAGCCAATTACGGTCCCAGCGGTCTGTTCACATACACGGCCGCGACCATCAGCTGCGCCAATCCCTTGCTGAGCGCGGCGGAGGTCGGGATCCTCTGCGCACCGGCGACCGTTGCCGCGAATCAAATTGCCTTCCCCCAAAACGCGGGCACCAACAACATCAACTTGTATGTGGGCCGGCGCGCGGTGGAAAACGGTCCGCGCGAAGACAACTATCTGTCCAATTCTTTCCGCGAGACCTTGGGCGTCAAGGGGAAGTGGATCGAAGGCTTGTCTTACGACTTCTACGGACAGGTCGGCATCAATACGATGCATGATAGCGAAGCGAATTTCATCAATAGCACCAGTGGGACCAATGCGCTGAACGTGGTGACGGATCCGAAGACCGGACTTCCGGCCTGCGTGTCGGCACTCAACGGCACGGCGCCGACTTGCGTTCCTTGGAACATCTTCGCCAAGGGCGGCGTGACGCCGGCGGCGATCGCCTACATTGACGTTCCGGCGACTTACTCGGTGACCGCCAAGGAATTCATCGTCGATGGTTCGGTCACGGCAGATCTGGAAAAGATGGGCATCAAATTGCCCACCGCATCGTCGGGCCCGAGCATCAACCTGGGCAGCGAGTACCGTTCGGAAAGCTACGTCTTGGATCCGGACTATATCTTTGCGAATGGCTTGAACTCCGGCGGCAACGGCGCGCAATCGGCCATCAACGGCGGATTCCACGTCTCGGAAATCTTCACCGAGGCGCGCCTGCCGGTCTTGAACGATCTTCCCGCCGCCTACGACCTGACGTTCGATGCCGGCTATCGCTACTCCAAGTACACCTCGGGCTTCGACACCAACACGTATAAATTCGGCGTCGAATACGCGCCGATTCAAGACGTGAAGCTTCGCGCCGGCTACAACCGCGCGGTGCGCGCGCCGAGTGTGGGTGACTTGTTCTCGCCGGCGGTCATCGGGGCCGGGGGCACGGCGGATCCTTGCTGGGGGCCGGTCATCGGCGGCACAGTCGGCACGACGTTGGGTACCATTCAGGGCCATGACTTTGCGTATTGCGCGAGGACCGGCGTCACGGCGGGGGAGTGGGGCAATATCACCCCCAATCCTGCCGCGCAAATCAATACCTCGGTAGGCGGCAACATCGACTTGAAGCCGGAAATCGCCGACACGTTCACGTACGGCTTGGTGTTCCAGCCCACGTTCGTGGCTAACTTGGTCGCGTCACTGGACTTCTACTACATCAAGATCGCGAACACGATTGAGTCGCTGAGTTCCAATACCATCACCAACAACTGCGGCAACAGCGGCATCGGTTGCGACCTGATTCATCGTGGCGCAGGCACGGGCTCGCTCTGGTTCAACACGACCCAATTCGTGACGGCCACCGAACAGAATATCGGCACGATCAGCACCAAGGGCATCGACTTGGCGTCGCACTACTCGTTCGACACCGGCTACGGCAAGGTGGGCGTCCAGTTGTTGGGTACACGCGTACTCAATTTCTATACGGCGCCGGTCGCCGGCGGTCCGGCGTATAACTGCGCTGGCTACTGGGGCAGCACTTGCGGGCCGCCCACCCCCCACTGGAGACATGTGCTCAACACCGATTGGCAGGCACCCTGGGCGGGTCTCGACCTGTCGGTGCGCTGGCGCTATATCGGTCCGAGCCAGACTGACCACTCGAGCCAAGATCCACAGCTGGCGGCGACTTATTTCCTGCCGACGGCGCACATCGGCGGGTATTCGTACATCGACCTGTCGCTGTCCGCGCCGATTGCGGCCACGGGGATCGACCTTCGGGTCGGCGTGAACAACTTGGGCGACAAGAGACCGCCGATCATCGCCAACGGCAGCTACACGGATTGCCCCAACACCTCATGCAACGACAACACCTGGGTTGGCACGTATGACACGTTGGGCCGCTACCTGTATGCCCATGTGCAGGTGAAGTTCTGATCTAACGATAGATAATCTGTAACAACAAAATTGCGGCGGGCTTAAGAACCCGCCGCTTTTTTTTGCCCCGGAAATTATGAGAAATGCGCATAGGTTTGCGGCAACTCCCGAAGCGCCGCTTTCAAGGGTTCGAGCCAGGGTTCGAAATGGCGCCACTGCTCCAGTCCCGCGGTGTAAATCGGCCGGCGGACCTGCTCTGAACTGATGGTCTGCGCGACGCGTTTATTCTCGTAAAATCGCAGGCAGTCCGGTTCGAACGGCAACTGGCAATAATCCGACAGCCGGCGCACTTCGTTTTCCGTGTCGGTAACCAGCCGTTCGTAATGCAGGCGATAAACCCGGCCCGGGAGCACGGTTTCGACGTGCTCCATGAGGTCCACGTAGTCGCGGTAGTACAGCCCCAGTTCCTGCAGGTCGTACGCGAATTTCATGCCGGGGTTAAATAGCTGTTTATAGCAAGCGAAGCCGCTTGCCATGGGGTGACGTCTGGCATCGATGATGGCCGCGTGCGGAAACATCAAATGTATGAGGCCAAGGCTGGCGAAGTTGCCGTGCATTTTGTCGACAAAGCGCGGCTTGCCGAGCGGGCGGTGTTTTGCGGCGCTGGCGAGGTAGCGCGCCGCCAGGGCTTCAATCTGTGCTTGGCGAAGCGATGCGAGATTTTCAGGATATCTCGCGGCGGTATCGGGCGTCCCCGCCAATTCCCGCGCGATGGTGGGAACATAGGCAAGCTCGCGCGTGCCTTCCACCTGAGAGTGGCTCGCCAGAATCTGTTCGAGCAGCGTCGATCCTGAGCGCGGCAGACCCACGATGAAAATCGGGTCGCGCGCCGTCTCGCCCCAACCGCCGCGGTGGACAAAGAATCCGGGGGTGAACGTCGCTTTGAAGCGCTGCACGAAGGCCGTGGTGGCCTTCGCGTCGTAGTGGAACGAGTCCCGAGCGAGCTTGTTGCCCCGCGCATAATGCGCGAACGATGTCGCGAAATCGGCTTGGTCTTCGAAGGCCTTGCCGAGAGAGAATTCCAGTCCCGTGGCATCGGCGCCAGCCGGCGGGACCCGCGTGAGTTCGCGTTGCATGTTTTCGATGTCGTTCGCCGCAAAGTGAAATGTCTCGAAATTGGCCAGCGCCCAATACGCCATGCCGTGTCCCGGCTGCAGCGCGATGGCTCGTCGGTAGGAATCGATGGCCTCGTCCGGATGTCCGATGTAACGCTGCTGATTGCCGGCCAGCAGCCAAAAGTCGGCGTTGTCAGGGTGAACCGCAACGAGTTCATTGATGATGTTGAGGCCCTCAGCATGCCGTTCGGCAAGTTGCAGAGCCAGAACCTTGAGGACGAGGTACGCGCTGTTGCCCGACTCGGCCGCCAGCAAGCGCTCGATCAGGGGCAGGGCTTCCTCCGTGCGCCCCTGCCGAACCATCAGCCGCACCAGCTGCTCGCGCGCAATGCTGTCGCAGGGCGCCAGCAGCAAGACGTGGCGCAATGCGGCTTCCTCTGCCAAGTCATCGCTGCGCCGCAATGCGATGGCGGACAGCAGGGTGAAGGCCGCGACCACGTTGGTGCCCTCCTGCAAGCGCCGCCGCACCAAGCCTTCCGCCGTTTCCAAGCGACCTTGGTCGAAGGCGGCATAGGCATCGGCGAGATCGGGCGGGTCGAGGGTCAGCCGCCGGTATTGGGTGTAGGCCGCATCGGCGGCCGCGGTCTCAGCCTTCAGCAGGCGCTGCGCAGACAGTTCGCGCCACGCTTCGGCGAGACTGGAATCAAGCGCAAGCACGCGCTCGAACGCCGCCGCGGCCTCGCGGCCGCGGCCGGACGCTGCGTAAGTACGGCCGAGCTCCAGCTGCACCAGGGCCGATGCGGGTTGGGCGTTAGCCAGGGCCTCGATAATGCCGAGTGCGCTTGATGAGTTGCCCAGCCGCCGGCATGCAGTGGTTAGCAGCAATGCCGCGGCATCGTGTTCGGGATGATTCGCGAGCACGGCACTGGCATGCTGTGCCGCCGCGGCCGGATCCGTCTCGAGCAGCATCGATGCACGCATGAGCTCAAGGTCTGCGGAGGCGCTCAATGTTAAATTCTCCTCAAATTAACGGCGTTTAAGCGGGTGTTATACAATGACGCGGTGAATTCTGCCGCTCCCGCACCGCTCGATGAAGCGACGATCATTCGTGTCTTGCAAGCTTCCAAGGCCGAAGAGGCCGCCGGCCGTATGCCGGAATCCGACCAGTTGCTTGCCAATGTAGCGCAGCGCGCGCCGAATCACCCAGCCGTGCTCAATGAGCTGGGCGTGCGTATGCTGGCGCGCGGCGCCGCCGATCAGGCACAACTGCTGTTCAGTCGCGCGGCCACCGCAAATCCCAATCAGCCTTCGATCTGGGCGAATCTTGCCAGCAGCCTGAAAGCGCTCGGCCGTCGCCTTGAGGAATTCGATGCCATCGAGATGGCTCTCGCGCTCGAGCCACGTCATCTGTCGGCGCTGTTGCAAAAGGCTGATTATCTCGAGCAAGCAGGCGATCCGCGCAACGCAGCGCAAGCCTACCAAGCAGCGCTCGATTCCCTGCCCGTCGGCGCGCCCGTTCCGCCGCATCTCAAATCCGCTTTCGAGGTCGCCAAAGCCAAAGTCGACGCTGATCGGGCGGGACTGAGCCAAGTCCTCGAAAAACCGCTGGCGGCAGTTCGCGAGCGTCACGGCGGCCAAGTGCAGCGGCGCGTCGATACCTGCTTGGACACCTTGATGGGCAAGCGCCGGGTGTACCACTCGCAACCGACGTGGATGTTTTTCCCTGAATTGCCGGCAATCGATTTCTTCGACCGCTCCTTATTCCCTTGGCTACCGGCGCTCGAGGCCAAGAGCCCAGAGATGAGAACCGAACTCATGCGGGTGTTGGTCGCCGATCGCGACGGACTGCAGCCCTACATCGATTTCCCGGACGGGCTACCCATCGATCAATTCAAAGAATTGAACCGCTCGCGCAAGTGGAGCGCGTACTTTCTGTGGAACCAGAGCCAGCCGAACGCGGGCCACATTACGCGCTGCCCGGTGACTGCACGCACCTTGGAGGAAGTGGTGCCGCGCTGCCGCGTGGAAGGCCGGGCGCCCACCGCGTTCTTTTCGATTCTCGATCCGAATACCCGAATACCGGCGCATACGGGCATAACCAACACGCGCTGTACGGTGCATCTGCCGCTGATCGTGCCGCCCAATTGCGGCTTTCGCGTCGGCGCCACAACGCGCGAGTGGATTCAGGATGAAGCCTGGGTGTTCGACGACACCATCGAGCACGAAGCCTGGAATCTGTCGGACACACCGCGCGCTGTGTTGATTTTCGACATCTGGAATCCCTTGCTCAGTGCGGCGGAGTGCGACATGATCCAAACCGCGACGGAAGTCTACGGTCAGTATTATTCGCAGCGTCCGGTCAACGGCGCATGAACCGCTTCAAAATCGACGCTGCGCTGATTCTGATGTCGGCCGCGGCGGCGGCCGCGCCCAGCAACGAAGATATGGCGCGCTGCGCGGTCATTCCCACGCCGGACTCGCGCCTCGCCTGTTACGACGCACTGGTGCATCGGCCGGCTGATAAGCTGAGCGCTGCCGCAAAGGGCATACCGCCGCCTGCGCCGGCACCCGTACGCGCAACGGTACCCGCATCTGCGCCGGTAGCGGCGGCGCCCACTGCGCCGGCGGCTCAAGCACCGGTGTCGGCCGCTGCAATGGCCGCCGCCGATCCAAAAAACTTTGGGTTGACGCCCGCGCAGCAGCACCTTAGCGGCGTGGCGCCGAACTCAATTGCCGCGCACATCTCGGTCGTGAGCTCCGATCAGGTAGGACATACGTTGGTGGTGCTCGATAGCGGTGAAACCTGGACGGTGATGGATAACGACGGGCGCTTGAACTCGGGCGATGCCGTTACCATCAAAAAGGCGGCGCTCGGCTCGTTTCTCCTGCTGACGTCCTCGAATCATTCCTATTGGGTACGCCGGAAAAAATAGATCTCCGTTAGTACCCCAAGCGCTCGATCCACGGGTTGAGCGCCGCCAGCGCAGGCTTCAAGTGCGGCTCGTAGTGCCGCCACTGTGCCGTGGCAGAGGTAACCAGACCCTGAGACAGTTGCGCCGTGCTGGGGGTGGCGTGCTCGCGGGATTGAACGCGATGCCCGAACTCGCTCATGCTTGCCATCCAATCCAGCGACAAGTATTCGCAAATGCCGCGCATCTCCTGCTCAAAATCTTCGATCAGACGTTCATAGCGCACCTCACGCCAACCGAGCGCGAGGCCGTGCTTGGCGGTATACGCAAACTCCATGACCGCGTCGTAGAAAGCCGCCGCGCCAGGCACCGTCAGGAATTCGTACATCGGCGGATTCATCAGGAAACGGCGCCTGAAACAACTCAAAATTACATCGCGCGGGTCGCGGATCGCGAAGAGAATTTTTGCCTCGGGGAAAAGCTTCGCGATCAGCGGCAACTTCAAGCTGTTCAAGGGATGCTTGTCGAGGAACACCTTGCCCGCGACATCGACGCCGGCGCTGCGCACGCCGCGCCAATAGGCTTCGCGCAGCGGATCCAACTCAGCCTCATCGACGCGCATCAATGGCTGGAAATTCACCGGCTCACGCATGAAAGCCAGCACTCCGTCAGCTAACAATTCATGCTCTTCCAGGCTCACGACGCGCGGATTGCCGTCCAGCACGACCTCCACCAAAGTGGTGCCGGTGCGCGGGAAGCCCAGCAAAAACGCATGGCCCGCAGCCTCGGAGAATGCCGATGCCGGCCGGGGGGTTGGCCCGCGGGCGTCGAGCTTTTTTAGCGCGGTGTTGAGGGCGCGCGCATATCCCAAGAGGTTCGAATCGGCAAACCGATGATGAATTTGCCGCAGCAATTGATTGCAGGTGTTGTATGCCTCGAAGGCCTCATCGTAGCGGCCCACGGCGTCGAACACGTCCCCCAGCAATCCGGTCGCGCGCGCCCGATCGGCGGCCCCGGCGCGCGAATCATTGATCAACTGTCGCAGCCGTGTTTCGGCGGATGCCGGCTCGCCGTCGGCCAAATCCGCGGCAGCCAGGGACAGGACTGCGTCGGGAAATCCCGGCGCAGCCGCCAGGGTTCGATCCGCCCACCGCCGGGCTTCGGCGTGTTGGCCCCGGTGGGTGGCGATCGAAGCCAGCGCCGCCGTCGCCGAGAAATTCTTGGGCTCGATTTCGAAGGCACGCAGCTGGCTCTGCTTGGCGAGCGCGAGCGAGCCGAGTGCCATGAGCGCATTGCCCCTGTTGACATGGGCAAACGCGAGTTCCGCGTGTTGCTTCAGCAATTCATCAATATGGTAAAGGGCGTCGGCTGGACGGTCGAGTCGTTGCAGGCACAGCGCCAGTGCATTGCGTGCGCCGACATCGTTTGGGGCAATCGCCACGGCGCGTTCCAGCAAGCCAAGCGCCTCGAGGTACTTGCCTTGTTGTTCGAGGCGCGTCGCCACGATATTCAAGAGCATCGGATGCTCAAACCCTGCATCGAGGGTCTCCTCCGCCAGGGCTGAAGCAGCCGCAAAATCGCGGTTTTGCGCCAAGCTCAGCACTGTGCGCAGCGTTTCCAGGTCAGATTCAAGATTTCGAGCCATTTCACGCCGTCATTTTTGTTTGTGCTCAAGGCTACCGGAATCGGCCGGATATGGGAAAATTACGGATTACTCGCGGCTGAGGTGATCTTGAGCGAAGTTTCCGAAGCGATGGGCAGGGCGGCGCAATTGCATCGCCAGAATGAGGTCGCCGAGGCGATGGCGGCGTATGGGGCGATTCTCACACGCTGGCCGAAGCTGGCCGACGCCTGGTACAACCTCGCGATCCTGCAGCGCAAGACCTTTCGTTTCGAAGAGGCGCTCAATTCGTACCAGCGCGCGCTTGCCGCCGGCATCTCGCGCCCGGAAGAAATCCATTTGAATCGCGCCGTCATCTTCAGCGATTTTTTGCGCGATCACGTCACCGCGGCGGCGGAACTTCAGCGGGCCCTTACGCTCAATCCGGCCTATATCCCCGCGCTGTTGAATCTGGCGAACCTATATGAAGACCTCGGCAAGCGCGCCGAGGCCAGCTCATTGTACGCGCGGATTCTGAGCATCGAACCTGCGACCTTCGAGGCGCTGGCGCGGTTCGCAAATCTCCAGCCGGCGGGCAGCGTCGATGACGCGCTCGTCGATCGGCTTCGAAACGCGCTCGCGGCATCCTCCGCCATGAGCCATCGGGCCAGCCTGGGGTTTGCGCTGGGCCGGCTGCTCGACGCCCAGGCGCACTACCACGAGGCATTCGCAGCCTACACCGCAGCCAATCAGGCCAGTTTCACCAGCGTCGCAGCGCAGGTCGTTCCCTATGATCGCGCCCAACAGAGCGCATTCGTCGATCGCATGATAGCTGAGGGCACGCCGCGCGCCAGCGCCCATGTATTGGATCTACCGCCGCGCCCCATATTCATCGTCGGCATGTTTCGCTCGGGATCGACGCTCACCGAACAGATGCTCGCTGGGATTCCCGGGATCGCCGCGGGCGGCGAAATGAATTTTCTGCCGCGGCTGATCCACACTGAACTCACGCCATTTTTTGACTCGTTGGCAGCCATTACCCAGGAAAGACTGGACGGCATCGCGGCGCGCTATCGAGCCGAGCTGCTGCGCGCCTCGGCGGGCGCCTCCTGGGTGACCGACAAGCGCCTCGACAATTTTCTATACATCGGTCTTATCAAGCATCTGTTTCCGGATGCCAAAATTGTGCATACGACGCGCGATCCCTTGGATAACTGCCTGTCCATTTTCTTTCTGCATCTCGAGCAGCAGCTGAGTTATGCCTTGAACATCCTGGATATCGGACACTTCTACCGGGAATATAGGCGCCTGATGGCGCATTGGAACGCTGAATTCGCCGCCGATATCTTTGAGCTCAACTATGATGCGCTGGTGAGGGATCCGGAGCCGCAGTTCAAAGCCTTGTGCGAGTTCTTGGATATTGCTTGGCCGGGGCAGGTGCCGAAGGCCGCGGGCCGCGGCTCCGCCATCCAGACGGCCAGCGTGTGGCAGGTGCGCGAACCGCTCTATAGCACCTCGTCCGGCCGCGCGCGCCACTACTCCGACGAACTGAAGGAGTTGCGCCATGGGCTTGCGGATCTCTTATGAGCGCCGTTAACCTGCGCGTCCTGCCGATTTTCGCCACGCCGCTTGGCGTTGCGGCGCTTCCGGAAGCGGAGCATCTGAATCCTGCATTGCACGCCCTGTTCGCGCGTCGCGCCGCGGCCGGAAGCCGGCCCGTGCTCAATCCACTGCGCTTTTCCAGCACCGATGACCTCATGGAATGGCCGGACCCGCCGGTGCGGCGACTGTCGGAGGGAATGGCCGGCGCAGTCAACTCGCTGGTGAGCAGCGTGAGCGATCTGGACGAGGCGCAGCTGCGATCCTGCAAATTGGAGATGCGCGCGTGGTTCACCATTGTGCGCACCAATGGGTCGGTACCTGCGGCGAACTATCCCTTGAGTGCGTGGTGCGTCATTTATTGCGTGGCGGCGCCGCCGCCCGTCGAGGGTCGACCCGATAGCGGCGTGGTGCGCTTGTACGAATCCCGCTTGGGCTCAACCTTTCAGGACGCGACCAACTCAACGCTGCGGATTCCGTATTCCCAATCGCACTACTCGTGGCGGCCGGTGGCAGGGAGCCTGGTGATCTTTCCCGCATCGCTGACTCACGAGGTCGCGTTGCTGCGCGCTGCGGGCGAATTGTTGTTGGTCACCGCACGCTGCCGCTTCATCGGGCCCGGGCAGCAAGGCTTTTCTCGATGGTAGGCAACGCACTCAGGGTGCGGCCGCTGTTCTCAACGCCCTTCGGCGAAGCGCGGCTGCCCAATTGCGAGCGCCTCAACCGCGATCTCTCCGCGCTGTTCCTGCAGCGCGAAACCGACGAGCATCGAAATCCCACGCCCAGCCACTTGCCGCAAACCGAGACATTCGAGAGCCGCTTCAATCTCTTCCGCTGGCCCGAAAGCTGCGTGCAGGAGCTGCGCAGCTTTATGCTGAACGCGGTGGCGCAGATGGTGATCGAAACCACCTCGCTAAAATCGCAGGATATCGCCAAGCTCAGTTTCCAAAATCACACCTGGTTTCATATCTCACGCTACGCAGGATCCTTCGTCGCCCACAATCATCCACTGGCATCGTGGTCCGCGGTGTACTGCGTGTGCGCGGGCGAACGCGTTGCGCAGCATCCCGACAGCGGCGTGCTGCGATTTCTCGATGTCAGGCAAGGTGCCAACGCGTACCTGGATCCCTCGAATGCGACCTTGCAGCGTGCGTATGCTTTGTCGCCCGTGGAATTGAAGCTCGAAGCAGGGCAGCTGGTGATCTTCCCCTCCTATGTTTTCCACGAAGTCACGCCCTTCTACGGCCGTGACATCCGCATCACGGTTGCCACAAATTGCTGGTTTGGCTGAAGGACATTTCCAAATGAATAGCACAGCGGCTGCGCAAGGCAGCCTCCTTCTGAACGTTGCGCGCCAAGCCATGACGAGCAAGGGCCTGCTGCCGGATTTTGGCGACGCGGCCTTGAAGCAGCTGGCATCGATCACCCTGCCGGCAAGAGATCCTAGTCCCGATATTCGCGATCTACGCCATCTTCTATGGGCGTCGATCGACAATGACAACTCGCGCGATCTCGATCAGCTCACGGTCGCCGATTCAGGAAGTCCGAACACGATCAGGATCCTGGTCGCGATCGCCGATGTGGATGCCATGATCAAGCCCGGCTCGCCAATCGACGATCATGCGCGCATCAATACAACCTCGGTCTATACGCCGGCGGCGATTTTCTCCATGTTGCCCGAGAAGCTCTCCACCGATCTCACCTCGTTGGGAGAAAACCAGGAACGACTCGCCCTCGTCGGCGACATGACCATCAATGCCGCCGGCGCGATCGTCCGGTCGGATTTGTATCGCGCATGGGTCGTCAATCGCGCCAAGCTGGCCTACAACGCCGTCGGTGCCTGGCTGGCGGGCACGGGCCCGGCGCCCGCGGGCGTCGCTGCTGTGCCCGGCATGGATGGGCAGCTGCGTACCCAGGACAAGGTGGCGCAGTCGCTGCGCGCGGTGCGCCGCGCACGCGGCGCGCTCGATTTGCAGACGATCGAGACGCAGCCCGTGTTCAGCGCGGGCATCTTGAGCGATCTTCTTCCGGACGAGCCCAATCGAGCCAAACAGTTGATCGAAGAGTTCATGGTGGCCGCTAATGGCGTTGCCGCGCAATTTCTTACCGCCAAGGGTTTCAGCGCGCTGCGCCGCGTGTTGCGCGAACCCGAGCACTGGGACCGCATCGTTGCGCTCGCGGCTCGCCTGGGAGAAAAGCTGCCCGACGAACCGAGCGCGCCGGCACTGAACGCATTTCTCGCCAAGTGCCGCCAGAGTGCGCCTGATCTCTACACCGACCTGTCGCTGTCAGTCATCAAGCTTTTGGGGTCGGGCGAATACGTCCTGGACAAACCCGGACAAGCGACTGCGGGTCATTTCGGCCTCGCGGTCGTCGACTACACGCATTCCACGGCGCCCAATCGGCGCTTTCCGGATCTCATTACGCAGCGCCTGCTCAAGGCGGCGTTCGCCAAGCGTGCCTCGCCGTACACCGATGCGGAACTCCAGGATTTGGCGGCGCATTGCACCTTGCAGGAGCACAACGCAGCGAAGGTGGAGCGCGCGGTGAACAAATCGGCGGCTGCTTCATTACTGACTTCGCGCATCGGTGCGAAGTTCGATGCTATCGTCACCGGCGCATCGGATAAGGGCACCTGGGTGCGGATTTCCTCACCCACGACCGAAGGGAAGGTCGTCAAGGGATTCGAGGGCCTGGATGTGGGAGATCGTGTGCAGGTGGTGCTGCTGCACACCGATGTCGCGCGCGGCTTCATCGACTTTGCAAGAACTTGAGTAACATGAAAAATCACGATCCTGAAGATTCCCTCGCGTATCTTGATCCAGAATTTCTCGCGAGCGACGACGCACGTCCGCTGCGAATCATCGCCGAGTATTTAAGTCCGCTGCGTCATTTACGGCTGCAGCGCGTGCACGACACAATTGTGTTCTTCGGATCCGCTCGTCTGTCGGCGGAAGGGCCGCTCGGCCGCTTTTATACCGACGCGCGTGAGCTGGCGCGGCTGATTACCGTGTGGTCGTCAACCCTGCGCTCGAACGTACACCGTTTTGTCATCTGCTCCGGCGGAGGGGGCGGCATTATGGAAGCGGCAAACCGGGGAGCACGGGATGCCGGGGGCCGCACGATCGGCCTGAATATCAGCCTGCCGCACGAACAAGAGCCCAATCCTTACGTCACGCGCGAGCTGCTGTTCAAATTTCGCTATTTCTTCATGCGAAAACTCTGGTTTGCCTACCTTGCACGGGCCATGGTGGTTTTCCCCGGGGGCTTCGGCACCCTGGACGAGCTGATGGAGGTGCTCACGCTCGCGCAGACGCGCAAGCTCGCCTGCAAGCTGCCGATCATTCTGTACGGCTCCAGCTATTGGAACGAAATCATCAACTTTGAAGCCTTGATCCGCCACGGAATGATCAGCCGCGCGGACCTAAAGTTGTTCGCCTTCGCCGATGATCCGGGCAGCGCGCTCAAGCTGCTGCAGGATGCGATAGAGGTGGGCACCGAGGAGAAAACGCCGGCGTTTGCAGCGTCTCGCAGCGACAAGACGCCCTAGGAAACCGTCTCCCATCCGCGGGGATTGCCGACTTGGCAATGCGCGACAAAGTGGCGCAGCGGTTTGGACAGCACCTTCCTCTCGTGCCGAATCATCAAAAAGCTTCGTGTCAGTCGCGGCAGGGCTGTCGCCAGCACGTTCAAGCGCTTGGCGGCCAGAAGATTGCGCACGACGGAGCGTGACAAGCAGCTTATTCCCAAGCCCTCCGCCACGGAGTTTTTGATCGCCTCGGAGCTGCCGAGCGTCATCGAGGCGGGAATATTGAGAAGATGCGGCAATAGCGCCTGCTCCACGCTTTCGCGCGTGCCGGATCCGGCTTCACGCAGCAGCCACTCCGCCTGGGCGAGCTCCCGGACTTTCAGCTTGCGCCGTTTCGCGGCTTTGGCCAGCGGATGAGACGGCGAGGCGACAATCACCAGTTCGTCCTCCAGCCAGGGAACGACGATGATGTCCTTCGCGTGACAGGGCCCCTCGATGAAGCCGATATCGGTTTCGAAATCGCGCACCGCGGTTACGACATCGAGGGTATTGCCGATCTGCAGCTCGAGCCGCGCCGCAGGGACGCGCTCCTTGAAGCGTGCCAGCAGCGACGGTAAAATATAATTGCCGATCGTGGTGCTGGCAAAAATATGCAGCTCGACGGGCAGGGCTCGAGCATTCGACAGGAAGGCGCTTTCCAGGCTGCGTGCTCCATCCAAAACCGCAAGCGCCATCGGCAGCAAAGCCCGGCCGTTGTCATTCAGCAGCAGCCGCTTTCCCACGCGGTCGAAAAGTCGCGCGCCCAAGGCGCGTTCTAATTCCTTCAGCGCCGCGCTTGTTGCAGATTGCGAGAGGGGCACGGATAGGCCCGCGGCCGTGGTGCTGCCGCTCAAGGCGATGGCGCGAAATATCTGCAATTGACGCAGGCTCAAGCGCATTCGCATGTACCATCAAGTTATGAAACAACTTGATTATACATAAATAATCGATTTTGCGAATAGATCAAATACGCGCATAGTGCCGCGGCGCACTGACGCATGGGCCCAAGGTTTTTATGCAAGCAGCGGCGAATCCTCCGGCGCTACCGGCGAAGCCGGGAAGCCCGCGCGGACAGCGATTGATGAGTTTTCTGCCGGGCATTCTGCTGACGGGCGCGATCGCGGTACTCGCAACCGAGCTCGCAAAGAGCGCCTGGATGCAGGCGAACGGCATCAGCGCACTGACGCTTGCCATAGTGGGCGGCATGATCGCCGGCAACACGGTTTATCCGCGCATCGCAGGCTACAGTGCCCGCGGCGTTGCCTTCTCCAAACAGATCCTCTTGCGCGCCGGCATTATTTTGTTCGGCTTGCGTCTGACCTTTCAGGACATTGGGCAGGTCGGCGTCGTCGGCGTCATGATCGATGCCATCGTGTTGAGCACCACTTTTTGCTTATCGTGTTGGGCCGGTACCCGGCTCTTCGGTTTGAATCGCCGCACTGCGATGCTCATTGGGGCCGGCAGTTCCATTTGCGGCGCGGCTGCGGTGATGGCAACTGAGCCGGTGGTGCGCGGCCGCGCCGAGGAAGTCTGCGTCGCGGTCGCCACCGTAGTGGCCTTTGGCACGCTCGCCATTTTTGTTTATCCCGCGCTTTATCACTTGAATGATCGCATGCACTGGCTATCGATCACGCCCTTTGCCTACGGCATCTTTACCGGATCCACTGTGCATGAGGTCGCTCAGGTGGTCGCGGCCGGCAAGGCGGTCGCCGATACCGCGGCGAATACCGCCGTGATCACCAAGTTGGTGCGCGTCATGATGCTGGCGCCCTTCTTGGTTTTGCTGTCGGCGTATTTGTCGCGCACCGCCGCGCAAGCCGAGGTAGCCGAGGAAGTCGAGGCACCGGCGATCGCTTCCCAGTCCTGGCGCGGCGTCATTCCCTGGTTTGCCCTCGGATTCATTGCGGTGGCGGGATTCAATTCAATGGCGCTGTTGCCGCATTCCTTCGTCAGCGCCGCGATTGACGTGGACACGCTGGTCCTGGCAACTGCGATGGCCGCGCTCGGGGTCAGTACTCAGGTCTCCGCGATACGCGCGGCCGGCATCAAACCGCTCGGGCTGGCGGCGCTGCTGTTCGGCTGGCTGATTTTTGGCGGCTTTGCGATCAATACCGGGGTATCCGCGCTGTTCGCCAGGGCGCTCGGCCATTAGGATATTTTGATTCGAGCGCCACGGGCGTAAACCAGTGGCGCGTGCCGAGACTTTAGCCTAATGTTTCTGGTTATAAATGCGGCGGCTATTCTTGTTCTCGGACCTGTTCAAACGGCGCTGCTCGCTCTTTGTCAGGTGACCGTTGTGCTTGGCTTCATCAACGCTTTCGCGCTTTGCGATATTGGCATCATGCGCTTCGTCACGCGCGGTCTGCTTGCCGTTCATCGTGCCATTGGCCAGCCCCTGATTGATGCGGGCCTGCTGATTGTTGAGCCGTTGATTGACCTCATTCACGCGAGGATGGTCCGCAACAGTCTGCGCGACGCTTACCGAGGCGCCCAATGCCGTGCAGCACAGGCTTGGCGAGGATGAGCGCCTTGGATTTGATTATCATGACATCTCCTTTAACACTTCAAGAATGAGTTAACCAAATGCGCCAACCCATTTCGGTGCGCGGCGGCCTATTTTGAGCCCCATATGCCTGTGAAAAACGTCTCTGACGACGATCGGTTGACAGACACGACGATCGTCAAAGAGACGACTGCAACATATATGCCGGCGAGCGCAATAACAGTGCGTACAAATTCATGATGTCCGCTGAATACGATGTGCTCATCATCGGAGCGGGCGCTGCGGGACTGCGCGCAGGAGTCATGCTTGCCGAAGCGGGGCGGCGCGTCGCCCTCGTGGAGGCGCGCGGTCGGATCGGCGGCCGCATCTGGACGCAATCCATTTCGCTCGATAGTTCGCCGCTCCCGGTACCCGTTGAGTTAGGCGCTGAATTTGTTCACGGCCTGCCGCAAGAGACTTGGTCGCTCATCAGGCAGGCCGAGTTGAGCACTTTTGAGATTGAGGGTTCCTCGTTCCGGTTCGATGGCAGCCGATTGACGGCGGCCATTGAGCAACCGGGAGTTGTAGAACGCGTGTTGGAACAGGTGAGGCACTCGATGCGCGCGCAACCCACCGGCAGCGACTTGAGCTTCGCCGAGTATCTCAAAGGCCAAGCACTGGATCCGCTGACGGCGCGGGCGGCCGGCAATTACGTCGAGGGCTTCAACGCAGCCGATCAACGCCGTATCTCCGTCGCGGCGCTCGCCAAACAACAGGCCGCGCAAGATGCAATTGCCTCAGATCGCCTGTTTCGACTCGACTCTGGCTACGCGTCCCTTCCGGATTTCCTGGCCGAAAAGTTCACCGCCGCAGGGGGCGTGCTGATCCTTGAGGCGCCGGTGAAGAAAATTGTCTGGAAACGGGGCGCGGTTTCGGTCCAGACCACGCGTCCCGACGGCAATGCACAGTATCATTCGAATCGAGCGGTGATCACGGTCCCGCTGGGTGTGCTTCAATCGCAGGCGATTGAGTTTGTTCCGCGGCCGACGGAGCTCTTGCGCCACGCCGATCGGCTGGCGATGGGTGCGGTCGTGCACCTGACTTTGGTATTCAAACAGAAATTCTGGGACCCGCAATTGAGCTTTTTGTTTGCGCCCACCGAATCTCCGCCGACCTGGTGGACGACCGCGCCTCATGAAGCGCCGCTGCTCACGGCGTGGGCGGGCGGCCCCAAGGCTGAATCGCTTCTCAAGCTCATCACTGCGGACGGCGACGCAAGCGCGCTGCGCGACCTGAGTCTTTCGACGCTGGCGAAGATGTTCTCGCGTCAGCTGCCTGATGTCCGGCAAATGCTTTGTAGCTGGCACATGCACAACTGGCAGAGCGACGCATACGCCCGGGGCGCATACAGCTATGTACAAGTGGGTGCCTTGGATGCGCCAGGGAAAATGCGCATTCCGATCGAGGACACCTTGTATTTTGCCGGAGAACACACCGATGTCGTGGGGCATTGGGGCACGGTGCATGCGGCCCTTGCGACGGGCGCGGACGCAGCGGCACAAATCATCGCCGCGGATGATGCGAATGGCAAGTCTTAATCGCCGTTCCTTGATGATCGGCGTCGGTTCCCTTGCGCCGTCTCAATGCTGCCCAGGGCGCGCGCCACCGTCTGCCCAGGGTAAGCCGGTCTGGGTGGTGGGATTGGGCGTTACCGACAACCACTCGGGGGCCGCGTCGGTGCGGCCACGGTCTTCAGCATCCAATCAACCTCCAAAAACTTCACGGCAGCGGCGATCATGGTCGCCGTGCAACGCGGTCTTTTGGACTTGGACAAGCTGCATTACGGCCCTCTCCACTACCGTCAGCACAAAACTGGCCGTGGGCCGGGTGTCGAGGTCGCGACCCAAAACCTTTCGTGCATCGATTAGACAGTTCTCGACCTGATCGATCCAACCGGTGAAGTTGCTGGCGAGCGGCCGCCGTACGATGGGATCCGGCTCGTGCAACTTCAAGGCCAAACTGCCGATCGGGCAGCCGTATGCGCAGTGGGCCCTGTCGAGCAGCAGCCGATAACGGGCCATCAGCGCAAAGATGCGTTCGATCGGATCGTGGACGTTGACCCAAGCGGGCTGAATGAGCATGGGCACAATCCTTGCGCGGTAGCGTCCCAGGACAGCCAGCAGCAAATCCTGCTTGGCAGGGAAGAAATGATAGAAGCTGCCGCTGTGACAATCCGACTCGCGCTGGACATCCGCCACGCTGGTCGATTGATAGCCCTTCTCGCAGAATAAATTCGGCGCCGCGCTGATCAACCGTTCTCGCGTGGACTCGTCTCCCATCGTTTCATCACGGCGGTCCAGGTGAACAATTTGGAGATCGATCCGGCTCGAAACATCGTGGTCGCGGGGTCCACCCGTTTACGCGCCGCCAGGTCCGCGTAGCCGAAGCCGCGCTACACTTGGCCGTCCTTGACGATAACGACCACGGCACCGGCAATATCATTCGACTCCAGCGTGAAGGGCATGAACCCATGGAGCCAGGCATCGGCATCCGACTGG
The DNA here is from genome assembly GCA_039924385.1 of Steroidobacteraceae bacterium. Classification (GTDB taxonomy): domain Bacteria; phylum Pseudomonadota; class Gammaproteobacteria; order Steroidobacterales; family Steroidobacteraceae; genus Bog-1198. Next base: position 36,907 of record JBDTAV010000093.1, on the reverse strand, counting down.
GTGAGTTCGCGCGGAGCCGCACCCGGCGCCGAATCGGGCGCTGCTGTCAGGGTTGTCGGTCTGCCGAACGATGCCGCGAGGATGAAAATTGCCGTCGCTGCAGATCTAATGGGTGTCCGCATGCTCATCATCCTCAAGTGTCGCTAGCAAGCTGGGCCGGCTCGCTACCCGCGCTGCCGATATCGCCTGCAGCGATCGATGCAACAGTGGCACGCGCGATGAAGGCCTTCCAGGTACCCGGCATGGCGGTGGGCATTTCAAAGACGGAAAACTGCTGTACGCCAAGGGCTATGGCGTGCGTGAACTCAATAAGCTGGGTCAAGTTGATGCTGACACGCTGTTTCAAATCGGCTCCAACACCAAGACGTTCACTACCGCCGCCCTCCGCTCTTGGTTGACGAGGGCAAGATTCATTGGGACGACAAGGTGATCGACTATTTGCCGCAGTTTCGCATGCATGATCCATATGTGACGAGCGAATTCACGATTCGCGACCTGCTCACACATCGCAGCGGTTTGGGCATGGGCGCCGGCGATCTCATGTTTTTTCCGGCCACCGATTTCAGCCGCGATAAGATTATCCACGGTCTGCGCTATCTTAAGCCCGTCTCCGGATTTCGCAGCAAATTCGACTACGACAACCTGCTCTACATGGTGGCAGGCCAGATAATTCCCGCTGTCACGGGAAAATCGTGGGAAGACTTCGTCACGCAGCGCATTCTGGATCCGCTGCAAATGCAGCCCTGTGCGGCAAGCTATAGCAGGATTTCTGATCGCAGCGACGTCGCGGCCCCGCATGTCGTGATCAAAGGCGAGCTGCAGGCGATTCCGGTTCTCAACATGGATGCGGTCGGGCCGACGGGCACCATCAACTGCAGCATCAACGGCATGGCGAGGTGGCTCGAAACCCGACTCAGCGCCGGCAAGACGCCGGCAGGGCGGCAGCTCGGAGTGCTGGTGCATGAGGCCTCGACGTTGTCCGGCTGCACCAGCGAAGATGGCGATTTTCAATGCGAGCAGGAAAAGCGCTGTCGCGCGCGAAAGCACGCCGGCGTTGAGATGTCTTGACCCGTCGGCGGGCAGCTAGTTGCTCGCCGAATGGTGTGCCAGGCGGGACGGTGAAAGCGCGGCCTCTGTGACCCCGAAAGAGAGCAGGGCATCCTCAATTGGCTTGCCCATGACGAGTGCTGCTACCGCGCGGCTCAAAGCGGGCGCCGTCTGAATACCGTAGCCGCCCAGTGCGGCGTGCCAGAAAAGCCCAGGTTGATGCGGATCAAATCCGACCACCGGCGAACGATCGATGACGAATGGCCGAATACCCGCCCATTGGTGAGAGCGGTTTTCGCGCCGAGGTCGCTGCCGGCTGAATTTATTTGACGGAGCCGGCGGCAATCAAAATATGAGCAGCCGCGCGCCAACGAGGAACAGTATCACGATCAACAGGACGCGCAAGATTTTCTCCGGTATGTGGCCAACCAAATGGCTGCCGATATAGATACCGGGTAATGAGCCGGCCAGCAGCGAGATCAACAGCCGCCAATCGACTTCGCCGAAAAGCCAATGGCCCACGCCCGCAATCAGCGTTAGGGGCACCGCGTGCGCCAAATCCGACGCGACGATTCGCTGCGCCGCGAGTCTCGGGTAAAGGAAAATGAGGGCGGTAATGCCCAGCGCGCCTGCTCCCACCGAGGAGAGAGAAACGAGAATACCCAGCACCGCACCCGTCGCGATCGTAAAACCCGGATGGCGCGGAAGGGCGGTATGACCGTAGGCTTCCGAAAGGCGCTTCATGCGAGTGCGCAACACCAGCGCGAAGCCGGTGAAAATTAGCGCGAGCCCAAGCGTCGTGGTGATGATCTTGGAACTGCCGAGCCCACCAGTGAAGGCGTGCAGGCTGAGAAGGGTGATGACGGCGGAGGGCAGACTGCCGGCGGCCAATAAAGCGGTGATGCGCCAGTCGACCCGATTCTTTTTCGCATGTACATAGGTCCCGCCGGATTTGGTGATCGCTGCGTGCAAAAGATCCGTGCCCACCGCTGTCACGGGGTGAACGCCAAAGAACAACACCAGCAGCGGCGTCATGAGTGAGCCGCCGCCAACGCCAGTGAGCCCGACGATGATTCCCACGACGAATCCGGACAGCGTTAGGGCAAGATCGATCATTTGCTCACTATAGAGACCCAAGCGGTTGTTTGTTGGCTTGTACTCTAGGTCCACCAGCACAAAACGGCATCTGCTTATAATTGCAGGGTCGTTTTCATCCGATTCTGGACGCCCTACAGTTTCGTATGCGAGACCGCTCGAAAACGTCATTCTCCTTTGATTTGCCCGAAAACCTGCGCGAACGCGCTGCGGACAGCGTTGCGCAATTGCAGTTCGCGGTTTCGGAGTACAAGAATGTTTGTTACGCGAACAGCCTCGGGGCCGAGTCCGTCGTTCTGACCGATTTGATCTGGGGGCAGGTACCCGAAATCGAGATCTTCAGCATCGACACCGGGCGCCTATTCCCTGAGACCTTTGATTTGGTGCGGCGCTTGGAAGAACGCTTCGTTCGCAGACTGCGATTCTACTATCCGCAGGCGGAGCGTTTGGAGGAATGGGTGGGCGCGAATGGCATCAACGGTTTTAAAGAGGGGTTAAGACAGCGGCGCGGGTGCTGCAATATCCGAAAAGTTGAGCCATTTCGACGCGCGCTCTTGGGACGGGGCGCGTGGGTTACGGGAATCAGGCGCAGTCAGTCGGCGAGCCGCTCCTTGGCAGCACCCGTCGAGTGGGACGGAGACTACGGTCTGCACAAAGTCAGCCCGTTGCTTGATTGGAGCGAGAAAGAGGTCTGGGAATATATTCGCAGGAGGCAATTACCCTACAATGCATTGCATGACGCAGGCTTTCCCAGCATTGGCTGCGCGCCGTGCACCCGCGCAATACAGCCCGGCGAAAGCGAACGCGCGGGACGGTGGTGGTGGGAACGCAGCGAATCGCGCGAGTGCGGGTTGCATCCGGGCCGCAGGCTCGGGTGCTAGTCAGTGCTGCGGCTGCCAGGTCGCTATTTCGGCGTCAAGAACATCCAAGATGTTGCCTTGAACCAGCGACAGGTCGAGGGGATGGACCCCCCACCCCGGCGCCACTTCGGCAGCCTGCAAAATGCGGGTGTTTTGCGCAGAAAACTGTCCGGCCAGCACGGTGACGACGAATATGTTGGCACCCGAGTTTGCTTGGCACGTGCCGGTGAATTGTCCGATCGCTTCCACCCACGCGGGCGGATTCTTGCCCGCATAGTAGAACTTGAGCGTGCCGGAACCCCCGCCCGGGGCGGCGGGACTGACGCAAGCGCTGACGAGGCCATCGCCCCTGGCGGCGCCGAATATGGGCGGCGCAGAAGTGTCGCCGGCGAGGTAGCTGGCCCATACGTAGACGCACCCGGTTTGCGATGCGGCGGCACAGGTCGGAATGTGAGCGAAGGTACCGCCAACCTTGCCACCCGCAGGTACGCCCAGCGAGGGATCGCCGGCGAGAAATGCCGACACCAACAGCGCTTGGTTCGCAGATCCATCGATGCTGTTCGCGATCAGTTGTTGTAGCAATATCGTCCCTTGGCTGTGTCCAATGAGAACGACGCCGCGGCCCTGATTATAATTCTGAAGGTAGTACGCCCATGCGCCCTGCACATCGAGCATGGGATTGTCCGAGTGCGGCGCGCCGTGGTTCAAACCGTAGCTGGTTTCTTGGCGATAGATGGGCACAAAGACCCGGCAGCGGGAGGAAAGCCGACCCACTTGTTCTCTTGTGACCGCTTGAATTTCTGGGCTGTCGGCGAGATCTGCGTACGGCGTTTGCTCCTGAGAGACCGTGGGATAGACGTAAAAGCAGTCGATGAGCGGATCGGCGGCCGGCGTAAACGGTTGCGCTACGGTAGTTCCATCCGCGTTGAGCACCTCCGCGTCCAAGCTGGTCGTGCACGGCACGTCCGCTCCGGGACGACAAACCCAATTCGCGGCCAGGGAATAATCCGTGGCATCGCTTGCGGGTGCGCCGCCCGAACTCGGCGGGCTCGTCGAGCCGGTGGAACTCATTTGATTCCCGCCGCCGCCGCAAGAGCTCAGCATGAGCGCGAGAGAGATGGCAGTCGATCGCGGAAGCAATTGCAGCATGGGCGTATTTGACCACGACGCAGCCATTAAATTCAGCATGGTGTCGAGCACTGTTCACGACGTGGTGAGCAGTCGTCCTGTAAAACTTACATGACGTCGCGTATCTGTTACTGCGAAAACCGACAAATGATCGACGCAAACATTGATGGCACGACCGAGCCGCACATCCACCGCAGGGGTCTGAGCGGGCTGTATTCGGGCTTATGTAAAATGATCGCCTATGCGGCCAATTCACAGTTTCGGCAAATGATCACCCAAAAGCGGCTGATCTGTGGCGCAATGCCGCGGTAGCTATGGAGGGTCCATGTTCGACAAGATCTCTCGAAGCTGGGCGCTCGCCGGGCAATGCTGGAACGTGCTCAAGGAAGATCCTGCGTTGCTGGTATTCCCGTTGTTGTCCTCGGTAGTCTTGCTGGTTCTGCTCGGATCCTTTGCGCTGCCGGTGTTTGCGCTTTATCACAGCTTGCAACCCGCGCTTGCCGACGGCAACACAACGCACACCAGTCGATTATTGTTCTACATCACGATGTATACGTTCTATTTCGTCAGCTACACCGTGATGATGTTCTTCAATTCGGCGCTGATCGGCGTGGCGCTCAAGCGGCTCGACGGCGAATCCGCCAGCGTCAGCGAAGGTTTGCAGATGGCGCTCGCGCGCCTTCCCGCCATTTTGGGCTATGCGGTCATCGCCGCCACGGTCGGCACGATACTGCGCTCAATCGAGGAGCGGGTGGGATTCATTGGCCGTATTGTCATCGCGATTATCGGCGGAGGTTGGACGATTGCGACGGCAATGACGCTGCCAGTATTGATCGAGGAAGACGTCGGCCCGATCGAAGCGATCTCTCGCAGCCTTGCGCTATTACGGCGCAATTGGGGCGAGAATGTCATCGGCAACGGCGGTATCAGTCTGGGCGTGGCCGTGGTCGCCATACCCATCGGCATTCTCAGCTTACTGATCGTATTTGCCGCGATGTCGACGCGGGCGCCGGCATCGATCTTCCTGGCAATGGCGCTCCTTGTCCTCATAATGATTGCGCTCGGTCTGGTGAGTACGACCTTGCACAGCATTTACACGGCCGCCTTGTATCGTTTTGCGACCGGCAGCAAGGAAAATGCCGGAATCGATGGCGACCTATTGGCGGATGCGTACCGCCAGAAGTAAGTGCCTGAAGCCATTTACTCGGGTATTGCGTTACTCAGGTATCACGTCGGTAAAGACGAACCCGTCGCGTTCGACTGTCGGACCAATCGAGACGCCGATGGGCGCGCAGAACATCGGACCCTGGGTAACCACGGTGTGAAACTCGCCATTCTCCCCGCACGGATCGATATGCGCTGGGATCTCGTTCAGCAACGTTGCGTCGAAACGGCGCCCCGCAAAGTTGGCGGGGGTTTGTTTCGGATCGAGACACACCAGATGAGCGACGAGACCGCTGTCGATCATTTCGGCGGCCAACCGCCGCGTGTTGCGGCCCCATAGCGGAAAGATTGGCGTCATACCGATCGCTGCGAGAGTTCGTTCGCGATAGGCGCGAATGTCTTCCAGAAAAAGATCGCCAAATACAAGGTGGTGAACGCCGGACGCTTTGATTGCGGTGCAGGCATCGGCCATTCGCGCCTCATAGACCTCGTTCGTACAGGGACTTGGTATCAAGACCTTGATCGCGGGTAAGTTCAACGCGTCGATCTGGCGGTCGAGCAACTCAGAACGCACGCCGTGCATCGCGACTCGGTCGTAGCGTTCGTTGACGGTGGTCACCAAGCCCACAATCTCGGCGAGCCCAAGTCGCCGGGCCTCGCAAAGAGCGAACGCGCTGTCCTTGCCGGAACTCCAAGATACAAACGCCTTGGGTGGCATATCGGTCCGGGTTCTCTGCGGGAATCGGCGCACAATTCAGCGCGAATGCAACTGCAAAGAGCCCTTCGGTCCGACGATGGTCGCGGCTAAACGCAACTCCTTGGACTGCTGGATGGGCGCATCCAGCAGCAACTTTCCGGCGGGCGTGCGCAGAGCAACCGGATCGGGTGTGGCAATCCGGAGGCCGGTCAGGCGACAGCCTGTGGGCGCGTTCGAGCCTGACTTTGGCCCCACGCACTCGACGCCGTCGCCTTGCAGAACCGATGCGAACTTCTTGAGGTCGTGCCGGTGTAGGGCCCAACCCACCAGCGCGGGATTCTTCAGACTTGCCATCTGACGAGGGTCGGTCGAGGCGGGTTGCAAGGGATCGGGCGCGATGATTTCCAGGTATCGCAGCGTGCCCAGAGAAAAAATGCGCTTTTTGCGCGCGCTCCCGGGTGCAGGCCGCCGGCCGCGGATACAGGCCATGCCAATCGCAGCGCTGCCAATATACTGGTGGCCGCAAGGCTAAACGCAAGCCTCGATACTCGCCTCATGAGGCTATGCTATCGCGCCGACGGACCTGACGACAATCTGGAGCGGATAGAATCCTGGCATGAAGACTTTGGCAGCGTCTGCCTCACGACTTTGGCTTGGGATAGGACTGTGCCTGGCGATATCTGCGGCACGCGCAGACGTGCACGCTTCTTTCGACATTAAACCGGAACAGAATGTCCTCGGCCGCTTGCTGGGCGATAAGGCCGCACAGTTCGATTTGAGCGCGATGGCGGCCGCCGGTGGCCATGAGCGGTTTCGCATTTCGAGTGCGAATAGGCGCATCAAGATCGAAGGAACTACGCCGAGCTCACTGCTCTTCGGCGTGAACTGGTACTTGAAATACATTGCGCACGTGACGATTTCCACCAATGGCACGCGCCTGGGTTCGTCGCGCGCGTGGCCACTGCCCGCCGCCGCAATCGAAAAGGAAACCCCCTATGCCTACCGCTATGCGCTCAACCAGAACGTCGACGGTTACACGGCGCCATATTGGAGTTGGACACGCTGGGAGCATGAGATCGATATCCTGGCGCTTTCCGGGATCAACGCGATGATCGTTGAGCGCGGCATGGATTCTGTGCTCTATGAAACGTTTCACGATGTCGGGTATTCATATGCAGAAATCCGGGCGTGGATCACCTTGCCTGCACACCAGAATTGGCAATTGCTGGGCAATTTGTGCTGCTTCGCCGGCCCGATCAGCGCAAAGCTGTTGCAGAAGCGTGCGGTGTCGGCCCGGCAAATTATTGCGCGCCTGCGCGAGCTTGGCATCACGCCGGTGCTTCCCGGCTTTTACGGCATTGTTCCCGCGGATTTTCAAAAGAAATTTCCCAGCGCTCACGTGATCGCCCAAGGCGAATGGGCTGGGTTCACGCGGCCCGGGTGGCTCGACCCGCGTGACCCGATGTTTGCCAAGCTGGCGGCAGCCTTTTACCGCCGTCAACGTGATCTGTTCGGCGACAGCAGCGTCTACGACATGGAGGTGTTTCAGGAGGGCGGCGAATCCGGCGACGTTCCCGTGCCGGAGGGGGCGCGCGATTTGCAGAATGCGCTGGCCGCTGCGCACCCGGACGCCAGCTGGATGATGCTGGCATGGCAGGGGAATCCGCGCCAGGACTTGTTGAGCGGCGTCGATCGCCGGCACTTGCTCATCATCGATATTGATCACGACCGGGTGCCGCGCGATGATCGCATGAAGGATTTTCTCAGGGCGCCTTTCCTGTTCGGCGGCATTTGGGAATTCGGCGGGCGCACGACATTGGGTGCGAATGTGCAAAATATCACCACGCGACTGCAGCGCCTGGGTAGTACTAACGGCAACATGGCCGGCACCGCGGTCTTTACGGAGGGCATGGACACCAATCCATTTGCCTTCGATCTATTCACTGAGATGGCATGGCGAAACGAGGCGATCGACACGGCAGCATGGACCGCGGACTATGTGCAGCGTCGCTATGGAGGCGCCGATCCGCATGCGCTCGCGGCCTGGAAGATGCTGCTGAATACCGCTTACAGCATTCGTGTCGATGAGGTCAAGTTCAACAGTGAACGCGACGCCGCACAGGAATCCCTGTTCAACGCACAGCCCAGCCTCACGGCAGACCGTGCCTCGCACTGGTCGCCCGAGGCAATGCGCTACGATGCCGAGAAATTCAAGCAGGTGCTGCCTGAATTGCTGCGCGTGGCGCCGCAACTGCGCAGAAGCGAAACCTACGCGTACGATCTTGTGGATATCGCTCGTCAGACCTTGGCGAACGAGAGCCGGCTGCTCCTGCCTCGAATCAAAGCGGCGGTCGACGCCAAGAAGCGGACCGAATTGCACAGCTTGACGCAGCGCTGGCTGCATCTAATGGATTTGCAGGATCAACTGCTTGCCTCAAGCCGCTTCTTTCTGGTCGGCACCTGGCTTGGCTTTGTGCCGCCATGGGCGTCGACGCCTGAAGAAGCCGAAAGTCTCAACTATGACGCGCGCTCCCTGCTCACGACCTGGGGCGACCGAAAGGCCAGCGAAGGCGCGGATCTACATGACTATGGGAATAAAGATTGGGCCGGGCTTACGCGCGACTACTACCGGGTCCGCTGGCAGACTTATTTCGCGTCGCTGGATGCCGGTCTCAGCACCGGGATCTCCGGCAAGGCGGCCGACTGGTTCGAGTTGGGCGATGCCTGGAACCGCGATTCCCGGCCGTATCCCAGCCGGCCGCACGGCGACTCCTTCGCCATAGCCACTCGCATTGCGAGAGCGCTGAATCTCGATGTGCGCCGGCATTAGAGCCGCGGTTGACGCAGCGCTGTAATTCAGCTGATAGCCTCACATCGCGCGAAGCGCCGTCGCGACCGGCAACCGTGCCGCCCGCAGCGCAGGAAGCAGTCCGCCGATCAATCCCATCCCCACCGCCCATACGATGCCGATCAGCGCCAACGAGGGCGTCACCGCCAGTCGAAGGTTGTAGCCGAATGGACTTGCTGAGAACCCGTTGAAAAATGCCCAGGCCAAAGCGACCCCCACGAGCGCGCCAGGCAGCGCAAATAGCAGCGACTCGCAGAGAATAGACGCAACAATCGCGCCGGAGCCGAAGCCGATCGCGCGCAATGTCCCCATCTCGCGACGGCGCGAGTCGACAATCGCATACAGCGAGTTCACCGCGCCCAAAGTCGCGCCGATCGCCATGATGGTACCGACGAAGTAGCTGGCGAAATCCAGGATGCCTTTCAGAGGTTTAAAACTTTCCCGCACCATCTCGCGCTCGTGTTGCGCTTCAAGGTGCAGCATCGGATTGGCTTGCAGTGCGTTGAGAAACGCAGCGAAATCCGCAGGAGATTGCAGCATCACTGAGACGAGGCTGTAGGTGTTGCGGTTGAAACTGGACATGAGAGCATCGATGTCGGCGTATACGACGCACTGCAGTGTATGTCCCTGCTCAAAGTGGCCGACGATGGTCCAGTCGGCGCCGCGAATCGAACGCCGATCACCGATTTCAAATCCCGTGAATTGGCGGCTGCAGGGAGTGCTGGCGAAGAGCTCATGAAGTCCGGGATGAAACATTCGCCCACCGGTAAGGCGAATTTCCGGCCGGTACTCGGCAAAATTGGCGGTGGTGCCCACGAGCGGAAAGAAGGTTCGGACTTCCGTTACACGCCTGTGAGCTTCGATGGGGATCAGAGACTCGAACACCACGATAGACGCCCCGTCGGCATCCCTTTTTATGCCCGGGAGGTCGCGGGCGATGACCGCTTCATTCTTCGGGATGCTGCTCTGGAAGCCGCGCGTGCCGGTGCTGTTCAGAATCACACGGTCGGCACGCACGTCCGCCATCCCTTCGCGCTGCACGCCAATTCCCATGGCCAACATGGAGATGAGCACGCCAACTGCGCAGGTCACGCCAACGATGATCGTCAACACCGATCCCGATCGCTGCGCCGCTCCTGACAGATTGACGCCCAAGATACCGAGGAATTGCCGGAAAAAACGCATGCCGCTGCGCTAGCCGTTTACCAGCGCGGTCGCAACTTTGAGCCGAGCCGCCAAAGCGGCCGGTACCGCGGCGCTGATCAGCGCGATGCCGATGGCAAGCGCCAGGCCGATCGCAACGACGATCTTGGGCATCGACAGCCCCAGTACAAACCTTGCCGCCAATGGAAGAAGCAGCGTTGCCAGAACGAGCCCGAATGCCGCGGCGGCAATGCACACCAGCAAAGCCTCTCCCAAAATGAGCAGAAACACTGCACGATCGGTGAAGCCCACAGCCTTGAGAACCGCAAGCTCCAGCCTGCGCTCGCGGATCGATTGCATCATCATGCTTGCCGTGGCAAAAAGCAGCGCCACCAGCACCGCGGCGACGACCGCCCGGATGAGGAAATTCATGTCGCCGATGGATTGCGCCTGCGACTGCGCCAGTTCAAGCAGCGATTCAGTTTTGGTTTCTTGCGAGGAATTGGCGAAGCGGCGGTCGATTTCGTCGGCCACGGTCGCCGTCTGCTTCGGATCCGAGATGGCAACGTTGAAATGTTGAACGGTGTCTTTTCCCAGCGCGCGAGCCTCGTCGAGGTAGCCTAAATTGATTAAAATGGTGTCGAGTCCGCCGCCGATGTCGCTATCGCTGAAGGTTCCTACCACATCGAATGCCCAGTTTGTCGACCCGTTCAGCTGCGCGGTATTGGACATCAACGGGATTCGGTCGCCGATTTTCCAACCGTATTTCTCTGCCACTTCGTTCCTGATCAAGGCCGCGGTGCGCAGTTTCTGGAAGGCCGAGACGTGCTCGGGCGCAATCGTGTAAGTAAACGCCGACGGCCAGTCCTTGACGAGACCGAGCGCGACGACCCCGAGGCGCTGTGTGGGCTTTTGGTAAGTGGCCCCGAAGATGTCCACCGGCACGACCAATTTCACGCCGGGTAGAGACTTGATCTGCTCGAGTGAGCCTGCCGGCAGCGGCTCGGCGAGATAGCTCAAGCGGCTGTGCACGATGAGCAGATCCGCGCGCGCGGCCGCGACGGCATGATCGACACCGGTTTTCAGGCCCTGAAGCATGCCGAAAAGCGCGAAGGCGACGCTGACTTGAAAGAAAATTAATGCGGTTCGCGCGGGTTTGCGCCAAATGCCAGACCAGAAGAGCGGTATGAATTTCACGATGGCGCTCCCGCATTTCGAGCTGACAAAGCTACGCCTGTCGGTATTTTTGGTCTATAGGTCCGGATCGAGCGCCACGTGCACAGCGTTCGAAAAGCTCTCTACATTCCAGTCATTCAACAGCTCGCACTGGGCTGCGATCATCTCGGCCTCATCGATTGTGACCGCTTCCACGGTGTAACAGGCGACCGTATTACCGTTGCTTCGCACAAACCGCGCAATCATTGCATCATCATCGAAAGTGCGCGTAGAAACGACCCGGCGCTCCATCAAGAGAGCGGCGAGGCCATCGGCATCCGGAATTGACGCTAAAAATATCGCCATTTGGGCCGCATCGTCGCATTTCGCGTGCGATTGCGTGATCTTGCGGTCCGTGGGGAGCGGCATCGGAACGAGGATACCAATGTCATGCGGATTTTCCAGCCGGCTTTCACAAGTATCAGTCGCCGGGCGGCGTTGCGGCCGCTTTCCGACAGATTATCCGGGGTGACATCGCGCCGAAGGAAGGCGCGCCCGAGTGCCAGCTGGCGATTTGGTAGCAGTCCGCATTGATCCATACGATCCAATCGCCGCTGGCGGTCTTCAATTCATCGCCGGCGTGATGCTCGCGCGAACCTGATACATCCAACGAGGACGACACCGATAGGGCGCTATTCCCCGCCTGATGGGTACGGATCTCGAACGCTCGAACGGCACGATGCGCTTCCGCCGCCCAATTCACCGCCGGTCCGCGACCATCCGGCGCAGAACCAGGCCCTGTTTGCGATGAGGAGTTAAGCGCAGGCGGCGCGAGCGCGACGGCAATATCAGAGCTCCAGCGTTGCGGCCGGGTGTTCTCGAGCCTCAACTGCGGCGGCTTTACGGGGGCGAGGACTACCAGCTCGATGGGATGTTGATCCGCGCCGATAATGGCCAGGGTTTTGGACCCGGCCAACAGCAATGCCAGCGCCGCCACGTGAAGCGCTAACACGATGAAAAGGACAGTGGGGCGCAAAGTTTTCGCCGGCATTTGCCTGAATTTCCCGACCTCGCGTGGGGTTCTCATTTCCCTTGGATGTTGACTGCTAATACGGGGTCCGGTTCCTGTGCCACTCACGCGGCCAGGGTAGCGCTGAATTAAGGGATTCGCGCGGCTGCTTGACTATAGCTAAATAGTTATATAACCTGATGGCTATGTTAGATCTCGATACCACTTTTTCCGCGCTCTCCGATCCGACGCGCCGCGCCATACTTGGGCGACTTGCCTTAGGCGAGCAGACGGTCATGGAACTCGCGCAACCATTTGATATGTCTCAGCCCGCTGTCTCGAAGCACTTAAGAGTGCTTGAGAGCGCCGGGCTCATTGCACGACGGATCGAGGGCGCGAAAAGGCCGTGTCGTCTGGCAAGGGGCGGTGTTGAGGCGATTGATCAATGGCTGTCGATGCTCCGCAAGTCGTTGGCAAGCAATTACGACCGACTCGACGTTGTATTGGCAGATATGAAGCCTCCAAGGGGAAGGAAAAAGCGATGAGCAAACTCACTCTTAAGGCGGAAGGCGAAAAGCATGGTGTGGTGACCAGGCGCTTCGCCGCGCCGCCCGAGGCGGTATATCGGGCGCATACCGACCCGAAACTGGTTCAGAAATGGATGTTGGGCCCGGAAGGCTGGGCCATGCCCGTGTGCATCTGCGAAGCCAAACCTCAGGGCAAGATCCGATACGAATGGGCCAATGGAAAGGGCGGAGGCTTTTATCTGACCGGCGAATTCCTCGAGCTCGAGCCGCACCGTCGAATCGTGCACGTGGAGCGCATGCACTTGCCGGATGCCACGCCGGATAATCATATCGAAACGAGCTTCGAACCCGACGGCAGCGGTACGTTGATGACCATGCGTATGACGCTGCCCGACGTTGAAACGCGCACCCGCATGCTCGCGAGCGGCATGCAGCAAGGAATGGAAGCGAGCTACGTCCGGTTGGAGCGCATGATCTAGTGCTCTTGCTTGCCATGGCAAGCATCGCGCAGACTTCGTGACCGTGAAGAAACACTCTGCAAGGGCCGGGCGGACGCCGCGAATTAGACGCGCGGCCTCCGACATGCGTGCCCAAGCGCTGGCAGCCGCTCGGCGTCTGATCGTGGAGGGGAGCGACGAAGTCCTTACCATGCGTGCGGTGGCGGATGCGGCAGGGGTTACCTACCCCAATTTAAGTCATCACTTTGGTTCGGCCGCGGGTCTGCATGCCGCGATTGCCGAAGACCTGGTGCGCGAGTTGTTGGTCGGGTTGCAGACGGTCGATGTGGAGATGGACAACCTCGAACACGATTACCGCGCCGTGGTCGTCCGGGTTTTCGATCTCTTCAGCCAGAATGGGCTTGGGCGCGTGTTGGGGTGGCTGGTGCGTTCGGGAGAAACCTCGCGGCTCGAGCCGGTGAATCGCATGCTGGCCGACTTCATTTCGAGCCGCGCGCGCCCGCGCTCCAAGAGCGATGCAAAGCGGATCTCGCGCATTGCCTTGATAGTCGCGTTCGCGGCCTATGCAGAATCCTCGGTGGGGCCGCTGCTGGGCGACATCTTGGGCGCCGGCGCGGCCAAACGTCGGGATTACTTCGCGCAGGCACTTGCTGCGTTGCGCTAGGTTAATTTATGTATTCGTCAATAGTGTATTGACGAATACATAAATAGCGATTATCGTAGGAGCTCCCATGGATCATTTCTCTCCCACGCCCGCGGATTTGCATATCCAACCCCGCAATGTGATGTTCGCCCGCGGCAAAAGCGCGCAGCGGTGGTGGAACGGCGGCGATCCCGTCGCCACGGCGTTTTACAATAGCCTGTCTCTCACCTTTCCGAAGGGCGAAGCGTTCTTCATCGACAGCGTCAGAAATTTCCGGGACAGCGTGCCGCCGCAGCAGCAGGCGCAAATCGATGCCTTCATCAAGCAGGAAGCCGCTCACAGCCGCGAGCACAACCACCTGAACAGTCAGGTCGAGCAGGCCGGCTACGATGTCCGCGCAATGCACGCCGATCTGGATTCCCGTCTGGCGGAGATGAAAGACCAGCCTCCCATCTTCGGGTTGGTGACCACGGTGGCATTGGAGCACTTCACCGCTATCATCGCGCATGCGTGTTTGAAGAACCAGCGTCACTTCAGGAACGCATCCCCGGATGCCGCGCGGCTGTGGAAATGGCACGCGATCGAGGAGATCGAGCACAAGGGAGTGGCGTTTGACACCTTTCTCGCCGCCACGCACAAGCTGTCCACCTATAAGCGCTGGAAGTTTCGTTCCCTCGTGATGCTGCACATCAGCCACACCTTCCTGCGCGGTCGCGTGCGCGCCATGCGCCAATTCCTCCAACAGGACGGGATGGACGGACCGGGCACCTGGCTGCGCATGTTCTCGTACTTGCTGATCTACCCCGGCCTGCTGCGACAAATTTTTCCGGCGTGGTTGTCCTTCTTCAGACCTCATTTCCATCCTTGGCAGCATGATGATCGTGCATTGGCGGCTGAGCACGAGGCGCAGTTGGGCCTGCCGGTTTTGAACAAGGACGTTCCGGTCCGATTGGACTAGCAAGTCAGTTAAACTGGCGCAAGGACATGCCAGTGAGGACTCATGATCCATATCAGCGGATCAGGAACATTCGCGCTGGGGACTCGCCGCATGAAGCGAGTGGGCTACGACGCCATGCAGCTCGCGGGGCCGGGAGAAGACGACGCGCTGATGGACGAGCTGGCTCGCGCCGACATCGCGCATGTACCGTTCTTCCCGCGCGGCGGCTTCACGCCTCCGCAGTCGACTGAACTCTCGGATGTCGCCAACTCGCTCGGCAGAACGCCGATGCAGGTTGCACTCGCCTGGCTGCTGCAGCGCGCACCCAACATTCTGCTGATTCCCTGTACCGCTCGATGTGGTGGTGCGTCACGAATCAGGGCGTGCCGTGATGGCGCACCGCTGCGGGGGCTTCGTAAAGCGGATTATTGTTGGCCGAGACACTGCCGGAGAATTTTACGGGCGATCCTTTTGGACAGTACCTGATCCTCATAAATATCTGCTCGTGTTGAATGGCGGGGTATTGGCGCTCTATTGCACGAGCACCCCTCAAAGCCATCGTTTGGTGCCTTCGTCATATGGGCGGTGGGCGGGCAAGGGTATCTCAAGGCCATATCGGCGGCTGCGGATTGGGCAGAAATATTGAGGCTGACGAAACAGTCTGAAGCGCATCGCTTGCATGACTTCCTAGAGCGAGCGGTGCTGCGAATCCGGTGCTAACGCAAGATCGACTCCTCCCGGGCGCTCCCCAGCGGGATCCTGTGGGAAAATAAAAGTTTTTGCGGCCGATGCAGGCGCCGCCCGCGATAACGGATTCTTACAGCCCTGCGAAGGATGCCGAAAATGCCGCCTGCGGGAGGCGTTTACCCGCTTGTGCCGAGAGTAACGGTTCCCTGTGGATAGTTTCTAGAGAGTGCTGGACGTTCAAGTTTCCTGGAAATTTCCGATTTTCGTATCGAGCGGTGGGCGTCAATTTACTCGTTTGGCACCCAGTCTTCGATCGACGCAGGCGCAGCAGCGGTATTTAGACCGCCTCTAGTATTCCACCACGGCAAGTTCGTGCTCCAGGCATAGCCGGAATTCAGGGCGCAACCTTGAGTCCACGTGTAGCCTTGAGTCCACGTGTAGCCTTGGGTCCAGGTGTAGCCTTGGGTCCACGTATAACCCTGAGTCCAGGTATAGCCATCGCCCGAGAGCGGGGAACCCCAAGTGGAACTGGCCATGTCCATAATATAGAAATTGCCACTGGCGTCCTGATTGGCGGGTCCACCGAAATGCGCGGTGCCGGCGATATCCGCACTGACGTTCAAGCCTTGATTGGCGCAGTTTGCAGCAACGCTGTTGACGGCATTAGTGGCGTTAACGAGTCCCGCACCTTGCTGAAACACGCTGTACGCGAGGGTTCCAGATGAATTTACGGCCGGGTTTGCGGAGGCGATAAGTCGGCACTTCACCGTGTCCGGTGTCAAGCTGGGATCCGCTTGCAGCATGAGAGCAACAACCCCGGAGGTGACGGCCGCGGCTTGGCTCGTACCAGACATGGTGAACAGAAACTCATCCTTACTCATTGAGCCGGGATCGATGTTTGCAAGATAGCTTTGGTACGACATGGAGCCGACCATATGACCGCCGGGTGCAATCATTTCGGGTTTAACAAAGCCCTCGTAGGTCGGCCCAGTCGAGGAAAATGATGCGAGCCGATCATCAGTGGGATCGAACGGAGTGAAATTATCCGTCTGCGCGCCCACTGTTATGACATAAGGAACGTTGCCTGGCACGCCGATCGTCATTGGCGTCGGCCCCCCATTCCCTGCCGAAACGACCACCACGATCCCCGCGCGCCACGCGGCCATCACGGCTTGGTTGAGCGGATCGTCCCAATAGTTTGATTGAGGTGGCGCGCCGAATGACAAATTCACAACGCGAATCTTATATTTTTGCTGATTCGCCACGATCCAACCTAAGCCCGCGATCACGTTCGTATAGCTGCCTTGACCTTCGCCGTCGAATGCGCGAACGATCACGAGGTTGGCATTTGGAGCAATACCAAAGTAGTGACCGTTGGGTGTGACGCTACCGCTCGCTGCGATCGATGTAATGTGAGTGCCGTGACCGTACGCATCGCCGGAAACTGGATGCCCGCCATTGAGAATGTCCACGCTTGCGAGTATGCGAGGGTTGAAATTATCGGCGCCGCCGGTCCAGAGACCCGTGTCGAGTACGGCGATTGTCACGCCTTGGCCGGTGATACCGCGTGCCTGCAGTACGTCGGCGCCCACCAAAATCGGGTAGTCGGTTTCGTACTGGTTTCTCTTCGCGGCCACTCCTGTGCCATCGGTCAAAATCGTCGTGGGGCTAGCTGATGATTTGGGCCCCTTGGGCCCCTTGGGCGCGGGAGGGGCGGGGGGCGGCGGGGCCGCCTTGGTTGTCACCGCTGCATCTTTAAAAAGACGTAACTCTCCGCTCGATTGCAATTTACGCGCTTCTTCGCCCGTCAGCTCCGCGGAGACGCCGTTGATAATGGTCAGCGTCCGGCGTACTTTGCCGCCTACACGGATAACGGCTGCTTGTGCCCCTTGGACCGACGCGCCTTCGACAATGTAACGGGAGATATGCGTTTCCCAGGGGTTGGCAAAAGCTTTTGCTTTTTGTGCCTCGCTGGGTGCTGCGTAGCTTAAGGAGCAAAATGCGCCGAGAGTCAGCAGAAGAAATGCGACCGGCCGCAGCTTGTTCATGGAAATCCCGTGTAATCGTTGCTAGGCAACTGTCGGCATTTGAGCACAGCTTCACGTGCGTGAAAGACTCGCTCTTGTGACGTGGTTCAAATAATCCCCCTGTCAAACCCGCATATGTAGCGTCGCGTAACGCTAATTACTTAATCGTGCTTGCTTATGTAAGCCGTGCAGACCTTCGCGTGTTTTCCGCGACTTATTTGCAATTTTCAAGACGAGGTATCTCAAGAATTGCTCGCTTTGTTCAAACGGCCACGAGATTTTTGCGGTATGAAATAGATGTACGTCAAGCCCGTTCGCCACGACTTAGTGCATGGTATGCCCATGGAAGGTCAACACGCGTTGTGTCGGCGGATTATGACATTGTGCTTGCTGCTGTTCTGTAACGCAGCAGTACGCGCTGCCGATGCGCCCGCTCTAATCCTCGAGCACTTGACGCCCTCCGAAGGCATGCCGCAGGGCACTGTCATGGTGACTCTGCAGGACTCGCAGGGTTTTATCTGGCTTGGCACAGAGGACGGACTGGTACGTTTTGACGGTCACGACTTGGTTCGATACGCCTACTCGCGCAACACGAACAATGGCCTTCCGGGGAATTTTGTATACCAGATTGTGGAGGATAGCCGGCAAAATCTCTGGATAGCGGTAAAGGACGCGGGAATAGCGAGGTGGAATCGAGCGGCCGACAGCTTCACTGTGTTCCGCCATGATCCTGCGAATGACAAGACACTCGCCAGTGATGGCGTCCGCGCTCTGGCCGTCGATAATGCGGGTCACGTATGGGTGGGCCTGGCAGGTTCAGGCGTCGATGCCATCGATCCCGACACCGGAATAGTCACCCACATGCGCCACGACCCTAAAGACGAAAAAACACTGAGCGATGATCGGGTTCTTACTCTCGGCTTTGATAAACAAGGGACACTGTGGGTTGGCACCGCGGCGGGCCTGGATCATTGGCTCGCGCCGAATAACGAGTTCGTACACTTCCATCCTGGTCTAACCGATCCCCGATCGCTGAGCGGCGCACAGGTGTCGCAGGTGCTGATCGACGGACGAGACGCGCTTTGGGTCGGCACTCTAGATGGCGGCCTTACCAAAATGAATGACAGCGGCGTCGTGCGGAAAAACTATCGACACGATCCGCTCAATGCCGCCTCTCTCAGCAGCAACGAAGTTAGAGCGATCCTCAAAGACCGTGCGGGGCGCCTATGGGTGGGAACCAGAGAGGGGCTCGATCTCCTCGACCCGGCGACGGAAGAATTCACGCACTATCGACACGAAGAGAGTGACAGTGGCTCGCTGCGAGATTCATACATCATGTCCCTGTATGAAGATTCGGCCGGTCTGATCTGGATCGGCACCCGACAAGGAGGGGTGAGTCGCTGGAATCCGCATAGCTGGGAACTTGGCGGTCACCGGCCGAGCTGGCTTGTGGGCAAGCTGGTAACGAGCTTCGCGGATGCGGCCAATAGACAGCTGTGGATTGGCTCATTAGGCGGTGGATTAGTCAGTTTCAATCCCGAAACCGCTGAGACAACTGACATCGATACCATTTTGCACAAGACCAATGCGCTCGGCGATCGGCGCGTCATGTCGTTGCTGACCGATCGGCACGACAACCTGTGGATTGGAATGATGGCGGACGGTTTGAAGAAGCTATCACCGAGCGGCAAGCTGGAATCTATCGGCGCAAGAGTCGGCGATCCGCACAGTCTCAGCGCCGCCGGCCTCATGTCAATTTTCGAGTCGCGCAGCGGCGAACTGTGGATCGGCACGTATGGCGGAGGACTCAATATTCTCGACCCCGGCACGGGCGTAATCCGGCAGCTTTCGCACGGCTCGGGCCACGCAGGAGCCATTAGCGCCGATAGCGTCACCGCGATCGCAGAGGATAACCGCGGCAACATGTGGATCGGCACGAACGGCGGCGGCCTTGACCTTGCCCAGCCCGACGGCACTGTCGTTAAGGCATTCAAGAACGATCCGAGTTCGTCCGCCAGCCTGCCATCGAATACCATTTACAGCGTGACAATCAGCAATAAAGGGGAAATTTGGGTAGGCACCGATAAGGGCGGGATCGCCCGGGTAGTCGGTTCCGCTGAAAAGCCCGATGACATCATCTTCGACGTCGTTTCACGTGAAGACGGGCTTTCAAGCGACACCATCTACGCCATCGTACCGGACGCTGCCGGCTATCTATGGTTAAGCGGCAACGCGGGCCTCATGCGCTTTCATCCAGATAGCCGACAAATTAAGACGTTTCATCGCGAGCACGGACTGCAAGGCGAGGAATTCGATTTAAACGCCTCTCTTCGACTGCGCGACGGGCGTCTGGCGTTCGGTGGCCCGGGAGGCTTTAATATATTCGATCCTTCGCGCCTTAGCGAAAACGATCTTGCCCCACGCGTAGCATTGACGCGTCTCGAAGTTCTCGGGGTCCCGGTCCGTAGCAACACGCCCTACTGGCTGTTGGATCGCGTCAGTCTTAACTACAACGCCAGCATTGCTTCGCTGGATTTTGCGGCGCTTGACTTCACTTCCCCGAAGCGCAATAAGCTCGAATATAGAATAGCGGGCCTCTCCGACCGCTGGATCGAGTTAGGCACGCAACATCGAATTACCCTGACAAACTTAGATGCAGGCGATCATCTGTTGGAGGTTCGCGCCGCCACCGCGGACTCCGTGTGGAGCGATCCGCCGCTGAAGTTAGTTGTTCACCGCGACCCCGCGCCATGGCGCTCGCCCATCGCTTATGCAATTTATGTGATGCTGGTGTTGTTGCTCATTGGCTATCGAATGGGAATGAGCCGTGCAAAGCTGTCGCGGATCGTGAAAGCTAAAGAGCGTCTCGAATCCGAAGTTGCAGCGCGCACTCGAGAACTGCTCGAAAGCAACCGCTCACTGGAGGAAGCTTCACAAGCGAAAAGTACGTTTCTAGCGCGGATGAGTCACGAACTGCGCACGCCAATGAATGGTGTGGTAGGCAGCACGGAGCTATTGACTCGAACAACGCAATCCTCCAAACAAAAGCGACTGACCGATACTATCCGCTCTTCGGCCGATGTGCTGCTACAAATCGTCAATGATCTTCTGGATTTGTCCAAAATGCAGGCTGGCAAAATTAGTTTCGAGAGCTTGCCGTTCGATTTGGTCCGAGTCGTCGAAGAGTGCGCTACTTTGTTCTCCGGCGGGGCAGAAGCGAAGGACATTGAATGTGTGGTTTGTCCTCCTGCTGAGCCGATACAACTCATGGGCGATGAGCTGCGAGTCCGCCAAATACTGATGAACCTCATCGGCAATGCCGTTAAGTTCACCTCGCAGGGTGAGGTGTCCGTCAAGACAAACATCAGCATTGATGAGTCACGCGTGGCGAGGGTACAAATTTCCGTAAGCGATACTGGCATCGGAATAGACTCCCAAGCAATGGCCAGGATTTTCGAGCCCTTCTCGCAAGCTGACGAATCGACCACACGGCGCTTCGGCGGCAGCGGCCTGGGTCTTGCGATCTGCCGCGAGCTCGCGGAGCGAATGGGCGGCAGCATCGAGGTTGAAAGCGTTCCTGCGGTCGGTTCAGTGTTTCGCCTGAACCTGCCGATGCCGATCGCCGAGCCGGGCCCCTCGAAAAGTCTCGCAGTTCGAGCCGGCGCTTCTTTGCGGATTTTAACGCATCGGGACTCTCTCAAAGAGGCGCTCGTACGCCACGCTGCATCGCTCGGCTATCAGGAGTCGCAGGACGGCACCGCGGATGCAGTTATCGTAGACCTCGGCACTCACGAGTCGTTCTTCTTCGAGGAGCCGGATGCGGCGCAATCGACGAGAACGCGTTTCGTGGTGGTTGCGAGCACAAGACAACTCGAGCGGCTGCAGGAGAAGCGCACCATAGATCCCGCGGTGGTTGTATATAAGCCAGTCGAACGCGCCAGCCTAGAGGAGGCGCTTCAAGTCGCACTCAGCTCTGTGACTGAAATGAGGAATGTTACGACCAGCCAAACTCAGACCGAGCTAATTCGCGGCCACGTCCTGCTGGTCGAAGATGAAACGGTTAACGCACTCGTTGCCGAGGGCTATCTATCAGAGCTGAGCTGTACCTGCTTATGGGTCCGAAGTGGAGCGGAGGCGGTTCAGCACTGTCTGAAGCAAAGGTTCGATCTTGTAATGATGGATCTGAATATGCCTGACATGGACGGATTTGCAACCGCCAAGCTGATACGTCAGCACGAATCGACTGGGCGCCGAACGCCGATTGTTGCTTTGACCGCGCATGAAGAGCGCGGCTACCGAGAGAGATGTTCGCAGTCAGGGATGGATGATCTCTTGACTAAACCCTATACGCTTATGCAATTCCGGGAGCTCCTTGAAAAATGGATAAAGAAGCCGGCTGCGGTGAACGAAACGGGTGCCTTTCAGAAGATCTCGGCGGAGCGCAATCCGCTCGCGATCGTCGATGCCGTGAGCGTCGCTGCATTGCGCACTCTGCGATCGGCAGACGAGGACTTATTTTCAAGACTGGTGGATGCATTTCAGGTCTCCTCGCGCGCAGCCATTGCCGAACTCGAAATCAGTCTCGCACGCAGTGACTATGTCACCGCCGCAGCCGTTTGCCACAAGCTTGCGGCCGCGGCAGCCAATGTGGGTGCGCTTAAATTCGGCCGGGAGCTGCGTATGCTCGAGAAGGCGTGCGCGTTTGACGATGCCGCGCGCGCGCAGGAGATGGCCCATCGCCTCATTACGGCGCTTCCGCTGCTCAGTGCGGAACTTGCCAAGTTGCGGTTGCGGGAAACTGTATGAGCAATCAAAATGCAGGTAAAAGCATCGCCATCATCGCGGACGATGAAGAAAGCGGCCGGCTGCTGCTGGCAGCGACCGCCGCGGACGCGGGTCTTACGCCACTGGCGTTTGCGAACGGCGCTGCGGCGCTTGATGCGGCTTTGGCAAACGATGTGTCGATCTTTCTATTAGATGTCGATATGCCAGGCGTCGACGGCTACAGTATATGCCGTCGCTTACGTGCCGAGCCACGATTTGCGAGCGTGCCGATCGTCATGGTGACGGGCCATGAGGATTCCACCGCGATTGGTCTGGCGTTCGATGCAGGAGCAACGGATTTCATTTCAAAGCCCGTCAATTGGGCCTTACTACCGCGGCGCCTGGCCTACATACTTCGGAATTCCGCGGCCGCTGAACGCATCGAACGTCTCGCATTCTTTGACACGCTGACGGGATTGCCCAATCGACAACGTTGCGTTGACACCGCAGAGCAGTTCTTTGCGGAAGCCGCGCTTCTCGGTGAACAAGTCGCAATCATCTACATGGATCTTAATAGTTTTAAAAGGGTCAATGATACGCTCGGTCATTCGGTGGGTGATGCAGTGTTGAAAAATGTTGCTGCGAAGGTGACGCAAGCACTTGTGCGGTTTCAACCCATGTGCAATCGCATGACTGTGTCACGTTTCGGCGGCGACGAGTTCGTAGTCCTGCTGTGCCATGCAAACGCTCGCACCATAGCGGTCGAGATAGCAGACGCATGCCACGAGGCGCTCAAGGCGCCAATTGCTTACGGCGGGCTGGAATTCTACTCGGCTCCCAGCATCGGCGTCGCCGCTTATCCAGATGATGGCCGAGACGTCGCGATGGTCTTGAAACATGCAGATACTGCTATGTATCGGGCGAAGTCTGATGCGACGGGATCGGTCGTAATGTATACGTCGGATATGAGTACGCGGCTCAGGGATTGGCTTGATCTGGAGGGTAGATTGCGTCGCGCGGTCCAAGCTGGCCAGCTCTGCTTGCACTACCAGCCAAAGTTTCGAGTAGCAGACAATCGCTTAATGGGCGTTGAGGCACTCCTGCGATGGCACGACGATGAATACGGGGAGATAGAGCCCACGCGCTTTATCGAAATCGCCGAGGACAGCGGTTTAATCATCGAGTTAGGAAGCTGGGTAGTTCGCGCCGCGTGTCAGCAATTGGAAAAGTGGCAGGCTCGCAACGTTACGGTGCCAATTGCCATTAACATCTCCGCTAAGGAACTCCTCCATGGAGACCCAGCGCGAATGATCGAACAGGAAGCGCGCAATGCTGGTGTCTGCCCATCCTACATTGAAGTCGAAATCACCGAGTCATTGCTGGTGAATGATTCGACTTCGGTGCAAGGTGCCCTAGGTAGGATGCGGAATTTAGGCTGCCAGATCGCGCTGGATGACTTCGGGACCGGGTATTCCTCGCTAGCGTACATCACGCGCTTCCCACCCGATCGAATCAAAATCGATAAGGCGTTTGTCCGCGATCTGGACCGATCAGCAAGCGAGGCAGCGGTCGCCAGTGCCATTTTGTCCTTAGGACAGGGCCTGGGGATAACCGTGACGGCCGAAGGTGTGGAGCGCCCCGGGCAACTGGAGTGGCTCAGACGCCGTGATTGTGACGAGGTCCAAGGCTTCCTTCTATCGCGTCCCCTGTCGGTGCGAGACCTCGAAGCGCGTTTTCTTTTTCCAGCACCTCAGCAGACGAAGTCGCGAGACAGTTACATGAGAACTACTGGGGTTTGAAACCGGTGCAGTCCGCGACGGATTGGATCCTATCAAGGTGCCAGTGTCGTCGCCTGCGCGGCTGCTTTGGCATCGGGATCTCGGCGGTTGGGCTTCCTTCAGGAACTTCGCAATGTCGTCTTGGTGATAAGAGTCGGTTTAGTAAACGCTCGGCCACGACCGTCGCATCATTATGGGCGCGTCGATCCCGCTCTCGCATGCAAAAACAACTGGCGTAAGTTGTTTTTGCTACGACTTGATCTGACATTATCCTAGCGCGTAGCGTCAGCAGCAACGTCATATACGCGCGCGTTCTTGCTGGCCCGGTTTGCGGCAAACTGCGGCGGTGTGCCCGGCCGCGCCAATGCGGCCACCGCATCTCCGGCGCCCGCACCCATATCGATAATCCAATCCGCGGCCGCCGCCACCTGCATCTCATGTTCGGCGTATTCAGCCGCGATACAAATGTGATTCACATTAATCCAATTGACTTAGTCTCGGCGGGCCCACAGCGCTCCAAGAACAAATCCGACACCTCCGGCAACAGCTAAAGCGATCACTGGATTGCCAATCGCTGTCGCACGGAAGGAATCGATCGCCGCGCCATACATCTGCTGGAACTGTCTCGAGGCTTGTTTGACTTTGCTCTTTAACTGCAAGCCGGGATCAGCCGTGCTGCCGCCAACGGCATCTTGAACCTTGCCGGTGATGTCCTTGATTGAACCCTTAATTTGGTCTTCCATAGATACTCCGAAGTACGTTCTGATTTAGCTCGTGGATCAGTGGCCATTCGTGACACTGCTGCCACGCGGGCCACAGCATTCGTTAGCGCTGTGGTGCGACTTTTATGTCGTTGGTCACATTGTCACCCGCGACGGCGTGGGCTTTCACGGCAATCTGCGATTTCTCTTCGGCACTGCGCACCGTGCCGTTAAGAGTCACCACGCCATTCACTGTCACGATTTTAACGTTGTGTGCGTAGGTCGAGAGATTCTTATCCGCCATGACGCTCTTACGAATCTGCTGCGTGATTTTAACATCTGACGTGGCATTACTCTGTCCATCCGCGGTCGAGCTCTTGACCATAGAGTTCGCCGGGGCCTTATTCATCTTCGTATTATCGGCTGGCGCCGGTGGGTTAGGAGATTGCGCTAACGCCACAGACGCGGAAAGCGTTATTGCCGCAAAAAGAGCTAATTGATTCATGTGCATTCCTTCGGTGATTGTAGAGGCGAGGCGCTTAGATCGCAGCCGGCCTGGTAACGGCGGCCTTAGAATCCGAGCTGCTCTCACTCGTCGAGGAGATATCGTCGGCGCCGGTGCTTTTCAACATGTCTTTGGCCCGAGTAATCTCATCCGAGGTGTCGCAGTGAACCGAGAGCAGGGTGCCGCCGTCCTTCACTCGCCCCTCATAGCGCTTGGCTTCATATTCCGGGATGCCCATGCCAACGAGCGCACCAACCAATCCTCCCAAGGCACCGCCGACGCCTAAGCCCGCAAGCGGCCATGATAGGACCTGCAGCGATAAAGGGTCCAATGCCAGGTATCGCAAGGGCATCGACGCCGGCAAGAACTCCGATAGCGCCGCCGATTGCACCACCCGCCGTGACACCCACCGTCGTGCCTTCTGGGGCCTTCGTATTTCCTTAATTAGGGAATAATAATGGAAACAGCGGCTCTTTGTAGCCGACCTTGTTCTGAGCTTGTAATGGCAGCAATGATGTCTGATCGCAACTACTCAATCACTTACTCAGAGCCGCCATGCGCTGTAGTCCAACGTCCTGTCGCTATAGCAAGGGCACAATTATGTTGAGTAACCCGAAGCCCGCCCGAAGCATCGTTTCGATGCTGTGGGCAGGTTCTGCATCCGGCAAGGAGGTAACTGCTCCGAGTGAGCAACATCGCGCTCACGTGATACCCATAAAAGGCGACTGCCATCGGCTCGAGGATAAGCGCAAAGCCGGGGCTCTAGAGTCTAAGAATGTGTCTGTTGACAAGGCAGGAGGTGGTCAAAAGTAGATCGGCAATCTGGATACAATGTGGTCGCCGATTAAGTCGGCGTTGAGCGGTGAACCACGGCGTGGATGATGGCGTAATGAAGCATGATCTCACCCTTCCCATATTTGCCGTCCCGCTGTCGATTGCTCGACTTTCATATCGTTTCACCTCATGTTCAGGAATTCGCATTCCTACGAGCGAGCCGGGCCGCCACCTCTGCCGAAAAGAAGCAACCGGATGATGAGCAAAATAATGAAATCCATGGCATCAGCCCTTCAGATATTCTTTGTTTAAGGATGTTCGTCGCGCAAGCGACCGCCTAAAGCCGCGGAGACACTGGCGATGAACGCACCCACGAGCAGCGAAAGCGCCAGAAAGATTGACGCCTCTGCAGCTGTCTTTCGCGCCGCATCCGCAGCGGCCTTTGCTTTCGCTTCGGCATCCATCACGCTTGCAATAAAATCATCCACCCGCTTTTGCGCATCCTGCTGCGAAAGTCCGGTACGCGCTGCGATCAATTGCGCCAGGTAAGCGCGATCGCCATCAGCCACGCTGCCCGTGAGGACTGCATTGTCAATAATGTGCGCCACTTCAGGACGGGGATCGGTCCCGGTTTGGGCATGGGCGTTCGCATCCGCGGGCCTGAGAAGCCGATCGATGTCATAGCCTGCGTCAGGCGCTGTGGCGCTCGTCATCGCGCTCTTTGTACCCTGAGAAGCCAGTCCCGCCGCCGCATGGCCGGCCACACCCGCGGCAGAGTGCACCGTGGCTGCAAGAGTTGCTGCGACCAGCAGACTCGCGACCGCCCAGGTAATCAATCCCTGCGCTGTATCCCTGAAAAACACCTCGTGTGGGTGCGTTCCGATCCACCGTATGCGCAAGCGACCTGCCAGATACCCACCGATACCGGCGGAAATCCACTGGGTCAAAATGAGCCAGACGGCAGCGGTCACCGCCAGGCTCATGCCCGAGATGCCGTTGTTCGGCCAAGGAGAAATCGTCGAGAGCCCAAGGCCTGAGCCGAGTGCCATCAGCGTCAATGAGATCGCGGTGGCGACCAGGGCGCCGGCAAGAATCGCAGGCCAGGATGCACCCGACTTGGAAGGCAGCGGTGATGCCAGCTCATCGGGGTAAAGAGAAACGACTTGTTCGGCCATGACGCGCCTTAGCGGTGCGAGCACATGGCAAGCAGCAGAATGATCGGAAGAGGCACGCCAAGCATCCAGAGAAGAATTCCGCGACCCATGTGTGGTTTTCCTTTGGTAATTAAGCGCTAGAAATTCACCGGGGACGTTGGGCTCTTTCGCTAGTAAGTTCAATTGGCGTTTTCGGTCGTCAGAATGTAGGGCGCTTCCTACCCTTACTGTCGATTGAACCCTTCTATTGCCGGGGTAACAATGCCAAGGCAGCATGATGTGGCGAGATCCGACAGCCGGGAATCAAAATCCGGCGAGCAAATCGCCGTTAAGGACGGCGCACCGGAGCGATCTCGGCATCTCGGAAGGCTAATGTTGTTTTGGTCGATGGCCTAGTCGTGAAGACAAACAAAGTAAAATCGCACCACAAGGGGAAGGCTGACTCTCGCGACGCCGGCGAGCCAGCCAAAAGTCGCGTGGTCGGGCCGCGCAAACCGCGGCTCTGGAAAGTGTTGGGGCCGGGTCTGATTACAGGAGCGGCGGATGATGATCCCAGCGGCATCGCGACTTATTCACAAGCGGGCGCCCAGTTTGGTTACCAATTGGCATGGACACTTCTGTTGACCTACCCACTCATGGTCGTAATCCAAGCAATTTGCGCACGTATCGGGCGCACCACCGGGCGGGGTATTGCGGGCAATCTGCGAGAGTTTTATCCAAGATGGCTCCTTATGAGTATTGTCGGGCTCCTCTTCATCGCCAACACTTTAAATATCGGCGCCGACTTGGGAGCCATGGGTGCGGCGATGAAACTGTTACTTCCCGAATTGCCGGCTTGGATTTACGTAGCGGCATTCGGCCTGATTTGCGCGATGGCGCAGGTGATCCTGCAATACACTCGCTACGTTGCGATCCTAAAGTGGCTGACACTGTCTCTATTCGCCTACTTTGCGGCCCTGTTGGTGGTGCATGTGTCATGGATAGAATTCGCACGAGGTCTCGTGCTACCGACTTTTTCTAAAACACAAGATTTTTGGATGATGGTAGTTGCCATTCTGGGGACAACCATTAGCCCCTATCTTTTTTTCTGGCAAGCAGCTCAGGAAGTCGAGGACACGAAGGCGCACCCTAAGCAGGTGTCGCTGCTCGAAAACCCGCGCCAGGGAAAAAGGGCTTTAGCGCGTATCCAGCTCGATACCTTGGTGGGCATGGGATTTTCAAATCTTGTGGCACTTGCGATCTTGGTTACTGGTGCAGCGACCTTACACGCCTCCGGCATCACGCAAATCGATACCGCTGCACAGGCGGCGGAAGCCCTTCGGCCCATAGCGGGCAATTTCGCCTTTGCGGTCTTCTCAGTAGGAATTATCGGTACCGGACTTTTATCCATTCCGGTTCTTGCCGGGTCGGCCGCCTACGCGGTCGGGGAGGCTCAAGGGTGGGAAGTGGGTCTATCGAAACAACCCTTTCAGGCAAAGGCTTTTTACGGCGCTATTATTGCAGCAACGCTGCTAGGCGCTGCCGCCAACTTCTTTGGCTTGAATCCCGTCAAGGCCTTGGTCTGGTCTGCCGTAATTAACGGAATAGTCGCGGTGCCGGTCATGGCGCTATTGCTTCTCATGAGCGTCAAGGCCTCGGTTATGGGGCGCTTCACAATCTCTCGAACGTGGAGGATTCTCGGTTGGAGCGCCACCGCGTTGATGGCCGCTGCCACGCTCGCGTTCGTCATTTCAACGACGCTAGGCTAATCGATGATCGCGACTGGGCTTTCCGAGCCTTCATGGCATCCAGAATTATTTTTGCCGTGGATGTCCCGAAAAGCGCATTTAACTGCGAGCCTATCTGGCCATAGGCCGCCTGACTGCCAACAATCGAGCCCGTGATGGTTAGAATGATGACCAGTAAAGGCGCCAATGGAAACGCGGAGAAAAACGCCAGCGCTGCCCCAGTCGTAGAGGCGTTGTCCGAACTCCAATGCCGCGCCGCGCACCCGGTAAGGCCGGCCGCTCTTTTTAAAGTGTCTGCCACGATTGATTATCCCGGGCCATCGAAGATGATGCCCTATCGGAGGCTCTCGCTGATTCGCTGGCATGCGCTCTACACACTATGTATCGAATTTTCCGACCTTCCTTTGCCGGCTCTCGCCAATTGCTCCTCGAATCCCGGAACAAGCTTCGAGATAAAACTCTTCGCCTGCGTGGCAGCCACTCCAATGAGCGCGCCTTTGATTTCGCCAACAGTTTCACTTACCGGCCCACTTGGGCCGGTGTTCGCGGCGCTGCGCGCAATATCGGGGAGGGGACTCGGGGCAGGCCTAGATCGCTGTCTTTGGCTCCCAATCAGGGAAAGCAACAGCCCTCCGCCCAAGGCCGCCGCCAAAAAAGCGTCGGGGTTATTCTCAAAGTATTGGCGCCAGTCAGTGACCGACTTTACTTTGTGCTCGAGCTCACTCAAATTCGTGCTCAAATCTTCGCGCGTATTTTGAATATGGCGCTCTATTTGACCTGTTGTTGCCGCTTGAGAGTGATGGCGGGACGCCGCCGGAATATTTGTCTGAAGGCATGGTTTACTCCTTTAGGTGGAAGTTTCTCGGTGGAAAACCCATTGTTCTTGAAACGCTTCGGGGTCTGTAGGGCTCGCTCGCAATCGAAATGTCACTAGTCCTACACGAGCGCGAGGCTGACGTAAATAGGCGCTACTGCGGCTTAGCTCATAATCCGGGGTGCCGGCCAAACGATTCAGTAGGGACTTAATGCGCAGCTTTTTTAAATCGCACCCGAAAACCCAGTGGGCGTTGATCCTCATTGCGTGTTTCGTAAGCGGCATCATTCTTTTGTCCATGCTGACGGATTGGAATGCGATGCGGGCACCGTTGGCGAGAGTGATCAGCGCGAAGACGGGCCGGGAATCCTCGATTGGCGGCAATCTTCGTGTGCATCTGTGGTCACTCAATCCGAGCGCGGATATTGAAGGGCTAAGAATCAACAATCCGCCCTGGGCAGCACACGCTGTGATGTTTACGGCGAAACGCGTTTCGGTCAGCGTGAGCCTGGGGCGATTGCTGCGCGCCCAGCTGGTGTTGCCCAAGCTCGAACTCGCCTCACCGGAAGTTAATTTGGAACGCGATCTTCAAGGCCGAGCGAGCTGGGATTTCGCAAATACCGGGGCTGCTACCCCGGTGCCCAATACAAAGCCGACGAAGCTTCCTTCCGTACGGCTACTGTTGATCGAAGATGGCAAAATTGATATCAGCGATCTTTTAGAGAAGCTCAAGTTGACCGGTTCGGTCGTGGCGACTGAAAAGACCGTCGAGACTACTGCCCACGCTTTTCTGCTGCGCGCAGCAGGCTCGCTGAACGCGAAACCCTTTAAGCTTGAGTTCAATGGTGGGCCATTGATTAACTTAAGTCCCGATCATCCCTATGACTTTGATATGGATATCACCGCCTCGACTATTCATGCGAGCGCCGCAGTTACGATTTCGAAGCCTTTCGATCTGGGAGAATTTACCGCCAAACTGCATTTGAGTGGCAAGGACTTGGCCGATGCCTATTATCTGACAGGGCTCGCGCTGCCGAACACGGCCGACTACGACTTGACCGCAACCGTGCATCGCTCGGGAGCACGATTTGAACTCGATGATTTTAAAGGACGAATCGGCAAGAGCGACATCGAAGGCAAAATCGGGGTTGATAGTTCAAAGAAGCGCTTGGCGTTAAAAGCCCAGCTTCTGTCCCGGAACTTAAATTTTGCTGACTTGGCACCCACTCTAGGCGCCGCTCCTGCGGCACCGACATTGACGAATCAGAAGCCCGCCGCGAAGGCCCAGAAGACGGAAAAACTACTTCCCGATGCTGACTTGCAGCTCAGGCGAGTGCGCGGAATGGATGCCGACGTGAGTTTCCGAGCAGCCTCGGTCACCGCACCCAAGCTGCCTTTAAAGGCAGTCAGCTTTCATTTACTCTTGCTGAATGGGGAGTTAAAGATCGATCCTTTGTCCTTCGAGTTTGACCAGGGACAATTCGGCGGCAGCGTGCAAATTGATGCCCGCCATGACATCCCTGAAACCTTTATCGATATGCACACGGACAAGGTGGATTTGAAAGAGTTCAAATCGGCAAAGGCTACTGATGCGCCGCTGAGTGGGTTACTCCAGGGTCGGCTTAAGATCCATGGCTTTGGATCCTCCATTCATAAGCTTGCCTCTACCGCAGACGGAGGGCTCAGCCTCGCGATCCCGCACGGTGAAATTAGTGACACCTTGGCGGAGCTAACGGGAATTAATGTCCTACGGGCTCTCGGGCTCCTGTTCGCAAAGAACAGTGCGAAAGCCGAGATTCGCTGCGGAGTGATCGATCTGCAGGCGAACAATGGGACCCTTCAGGCAAAGACGCTTTTCATCGATACCACCAACGTATTGATTACGGGGCGCGGCAGGGCCCAGCTCTCCAATGAGGATCTTGATTTCTCCTTTCAGGGTGATCCTAAGCGCCTGCGCTTGATTCGCTTGCGCGCGCCGGTGAGCTTAGGGGGGACTCTAGCCGATCCTACCATTGGCATAAAGCCCGAGAAACTGCTGGCGCAAGCGGGCGCAGCAACGGCTTTGGGAGTGCTGCTTACGCCGGTGGCAGCTGTATTGGCGTTCATCGATCCGGGGCTCGCGAAGGATAAGAATTGTGCGGCAATGCTCGAGCAGGAAAGCGCAGATCTTGCGGCAAGCGCCACGCAATTGTCACAACCTGGCGCGCTCACGTCCGCGCCCGAAGCGAAGCCGCGGAGCCATTAGTGCAGAAAAATTCGCCAAGGCTCGCTACGCGCTGTTAGCCGGACGCTGTGACTGCTATTGAAGCGATATTCATCGGCCGAAAACGCTGTTGGAACACAAGAAGAACAGGCAAGTGACTAAGCGGGCAAAGAACCCCATTCCCAACCCGGCTGACAAGAGCTGCGCACCGCAGCCGGGTCGTGAGACCGGAGTAGACCCTCTGTGGAAGCACTAAATAATGAACGATCGCTCAATAGTGGAATTACGGTAGGGATGCCGGTTACCCGGCGATGCGCTGCAACATGCGCGTGTTGAGGAAAAGCTGCGCCTTTGCCGCGCATTGCGCACTTCGCGCTCCCGGAGTTGATGCGCACAACAGGAGATCTTGCGCATCAATGACACGCCGCCGCTTAGGGCGTATCGCCTGCGCTGCTTCAATCCTCTCAAGGGCCAGGCCGACGCCGCCGAAATGCGAGTCCCAGAGGGGTGTACTGTCTTCGCGAAGGCGATCAGATTGAACTTTGACGAGGAACCCAAGTCAATCCTGCAAGTCGCAGACATAAGCTCACGCCCACGGAGTAATACAATGAAAACTCGGCTTGCGATCAAACTCGGTGCCGTTGGCCTCGCGCTCTTGGTGAACAGCCTGATTCTGGGCGGAACGACCTTCGTGCTCGGGTCCCGCAGCCAAGGCCGACCCGACCAACCCTCCGTCGCGTGCGCCCGCACGAAGATGGTGCACCCCACTGTTTAATACCATCGGTCGGCGGCAATCGGCTCGCGCCGACGAGTTTGGTGGGATCGGCTCCCACCCGGCCGCCGGAAGCATCCACCGAATCTGCGCTCGTTAGCGTGAAATCGAAGTGCACACTGGGTAAGCCTTTTGCCGGTGCTTGCGGGTCGCTGGGTTTCTCATTCGCCACCAATTCCGGCGATGCACCGAACACGACGTCGGTTTCAAGATAGGGACCGAGAAAGTAGAGCGCGGTAACCAGTTCCCGAAACCCCGGCGCGCTGATGAGGAAATGAATATGCGCGGGCCTGCAGCCCTGACGCTGCTGGACGCGGACAAGATCCCCGACAGCACCGTCCATCGGAATGAAAAGTCGAGCGGCCGCACGCTGCGAAACGTGCAGCGGTAATCGACGACGACCGAGCAGCATGTGATGCGCTTGATGCAGCTGCCCAGCTCAACTCGGGTGATTGCACCTCATTTCTTCTGTTTTGGGGGCGTGCTCGAGACGGCTGAATGGATCAGCCGGATTGTCGCCGGGCGTTTCGCGATTGACCCTGCAGAGGCCAAGTTCATGGTCGAGCGATAAACATCAGAGCCGTTTTCGGCTTCCGTGGCTAGCGCGGCAGACTCAGTTTCTTTAGCAAATCCTCATAGCGCGCGTCCGTGCGCAGCGACGCCAGCAGCGGGTCGGACTTCAGATTCGACAGGCCGCCGTCACGCTGTTTGTACGCCCGCTCGAGCCATTGGAACGCCTCGTCCTTGTCTTTGCGCCACGCATAGATATCTGCTATCTCATAGGGCCCGTCCTTCGCATATTTGGCAATGAGATCGTCGAGTGCTTGTTGCGACTCCTTGGCATTTCCAAGGCTGTGCTCGGCCATGGCGACGCCCTGCAAACGAAAGCCTTCGAAGCCGATCTGGCGAAATGTCCGCAGCGCATCGGCTGGACTGCCTTCGAGCAGCTGCAGCGTCCCTAAGTTGTTGAGTGCATACGTGCCCTCGGGACTAAACTCCAGAGCGTGCGCGTTCGCCGCGCGTGCCGCGGCATAGTCGCGATTGTCAGTCAGGAATCGGGAAAGATTCTCCCACGCAGGGCCCGACAAGGGATCGAGCTCAGTCGCCTTTCTTGCCGCCGCAATCGCATCGGGCAGTCGCCCGAGACTTTGCAGGAGTTGAGCGTAGTTGTCTTGAACCTCGGCATCGTTCGGCTCCAGCTCGAGTGCCTTGCGAAAATCAGACTGCGCACCATCCCAGTCCCAGGAAAAATTGGAGCGAATGAAGCCGCGCGCCGAATATCCAGCCGCGGCCCCTGGTGCCAGTGCCACGGCCTTGTCCGCAGTTTCGACCGCCCGTTGGGTACCCGCCGCATCGCCGGACCTATCGGCCAAGGCAAACTCAGCGAGAGCGAGGTCTGCGTAGGCCGCGGCATAGTTAGGATCCAATGCAATCGCCTTGCGTGAGAACTCGACCGCGTGCATGTAGTCACCGCTTGCGCCGCGGGCATAGAGCTGACGCGCCAGCAGGTAATCATTGTATGCCTCGGTACTGGAAGTATTTTGCGAGGCGGTGCGTTGCAGGGGTGCAAGCCTCAATTTCAGCGCCGTAACCACGGCGCTGGCGATTTCGTCCTGCATCTTAAATACGTCTTTGAGTTCCGTGTCGTAAGTCTCGGACCAGATGTGGTAGCCATTGTCGGCGCGTATCAGTTCTGCGGTCACGCGCAAGTGCGTGCCGGCCTTGCGAACGCTGCCCTCGAGTACGTGCGCGACGCGAAGCCGCTGCGCGATCGTTGCAATGTCATCGGACTTTCCTTTGAAAAAAAACGATGACCTGCGCGCGGGCACCCGCAGAGTTGGAATCCGCGAGAGCTGATTGATGAGTTCCTCGGACAATCCGTCCGAAAAGTACGCTTGATCTTTTTGCTGGCTCACATCGGTGAACGGCAGCACTGCGATCGACTGCTCAGGAATAGTGCGCGGTGCCTCCGAGTGCGAAACTGGCGCCAAGGACGCCACCGCATGTTTTGACAGGACCCGCCGTTGGATCGCCCCATAACCGATTCCAAGGACGACGAGTCCAATGACCACGGCCCAGAGGACTCTTGGCGGCGCGGGCGCAGGAGCAAGTTTCGGACCCGTTTCGCTCAAGGCGACTCGGGCCGCCACTGGGTTGCTCGAAGCATCCGACGGCTCAAGCAGCCGCTTGACGCGATCGATAAAACCAGTCGAAGTCTCCCCATCGGGCAGTCTCGTCCACTGCACTTCACTGAAGCGCTCGGGCACCCGCTCGTCGGTACTCGGAATGTCATCGATCGCGACCGGCAGAAAAAATGGCAGGTTGCTGGCCATCAAATGCGAGCGATCGATGGCTAGTTTCCACTCGAGACGAAAGTAGCCTTCACCGCGAGCGCGCGTGTTCCTGGAGATTATTGGAACAAAGAGTGCGCAGGCTTTAATCTGCCGGCGGATCGAGGCATCCCACGCATCCCCGCCGCGCAATTCGCTCTGATCGAACCAGACCTCGATTCCAGCCTGGCGTAAACCGGCGCAGATCCGCAGGGCGGCCTCTGCATCTTCGGAGGCATAGCTCAAGAAAACGGCCCTGTTGGGCTCTATGTTGGTTGTCATCTCACGCCGGCAGCATCAATACAAAACCTTCATTCTCGTAGGCATACAAGCTCCACTCCGCCACCGTCTTTGGCGTCCCGATGATCACCAGTTGTTGCCTCAAGGTCGCGACGTCATTGAACACGTCGGAAGCCCTGATGATGTTCTCATACTTGCGCAGCAGCGAATCGGTGGCGCTGCCCGGCGGGGCATAGGTGATCAGCACCTTCAGCGGTGCGTTGAACATCTGCAGCTTGTTCATGGTTTCTTGGGCGCGGGACGCGTCGTTTTCATGTTCGATTGCGACCGAAACCCAATTCGCATAGGAGGCGAACTTGCCCGTGGCATCGACGCCGCGCTCCTCGTAAAACATGCCATCAAGGGTGTAGTACTCCTTATTCCAAGACGACAGGCCGAGATGCCTGGCAATCTTGGGATAAATGGTCGAGCGCATGAAGTACTTATAAGATTTGGGTTCAAATCCGAGGGCCGTGCGAAAGGCATTCTCCTCCGACTTCATGGCCGCGATGAAGGCGTTATGAAAATCTCGAGGCGTAATTTTGTTCATTCACTCCAGCCCATTACGGTGCTCATGGCTTCCGCAAAATCTTCTTTGAAATCTTGAACGACACGGGCGGCCGATTTTACGCCGTCGATCAAGCCAACGCCCTGACCCAGCAAGGGTTCGCCGTCGTACGCCGTGGTTGCGCGGCCCTGCTGCGGCTCGGCTTTGGGTTCGATGGCGCTTCGGCGCAGCAGGCCTTGAACAAAGATGCGATGTCCGTCCGGCACCATCGCAGCAATCGCCTCGGCACTGGTCCCGGGTTTTACGGCTTGATGTTCGGGAATCAGAATATCGATGCCACAGGGTTTGCCGTCGACGTGATCGTCGATCCGTTTCAGCTCTTGTTCCAGCGACTGCGCTGAGAAACGTGCGCCCCCCAACACGCCGAAGCCGCCCGCGCGGCTCACCGCCACCGCCACATCGCGGCAATGGCTGAAGGCGAAGAGCGGAAATTCAGCTCCCACCGGCTTGGTCATTTCGAACGGCACAGCCTTCACTCCTCACAATCGAGTGCGAATCATCCGCCAGACGCCACGGTGGCGCCGAGGAATTGGCGCTGTCAGGTGCGTTTCAAGCAAGAAAATTATTATTAATCAAATACATAGGCGCTAAACGACCACTGCGTGGTTGCAAGTGCAGCAGCTTTACTAAGTGCGGGGTGGGAATTTTTGCCTGGGCTGCCGCGCTCATGGCAGCCGGTTGGGTAAACTTCTCCATCCAATATAGGCGACCCACTGCGCATTGACACGCGCTACTTTTATCAGCCGATGTGTCAGGACGCGTAGGGGAAACATGTAGGTCAATCAAGGACAACAGAGCGCTAGCGCCATCGGCCAGCCGGGCCATCGGAGTCAGATATCAAGAACGATAAACGTTACCATGAGCGATACTGGCTGCCATGATGCCGGTCATGCAGCAGAGCGGGCATCTCGAAGCAGGAATGAAACGCGCGGTCGCGGTACTGTGATAAAAATCAAGAATTTCAAGACGGCGGGTAGCTCGAACAACGTTTCAGTCGTCCGGCGCCGCGCGCTGCTGCAAGGAGCCGCGGCCCTCGCGTGCGGGGCCGCTGCTCCGGGGGCCGTTTCCCGCGCGCTGGCTGCGCCGTCGCGTGTACAGTCCCCGCCAAGCGCG